>NZ_CP011868.1:1817640-2423520 GCF_001294645.1 Pseudonocardia sp. HH130629-09 | reverse complement strand
AGATCCCGCCGGGCCGCGTCCCGGCGGGCTCGGCCTCGCCCCCGGCCTCCGGGAGGCGCCACAGCGAGGTCGGCGGCTCGGCCTCCCCGGTGGCGTCGGGGTCGGGGCGGGCGGACCGGAACAGCAGGTCGCCGTCGGGGGTGAAGACCGGCCCGGACTCGCCGGCCGCGCCCCGGGTCAGCCGCCGCGCCGGGGCGTCCCCCGCGGGGTCGATCTCCCACAGGGCGGCCCGGTAGCGGGTGCCGTCGGCGTCGAGCTCGGCGACGCTGGTGACCAGGCGCTCCCCGTCGGGGGACAGGGTGAGCCCGCCGAGGCGGGGGAGCGCGACGTAAGCGTCGAGGTCGTGGAACGGGGTGTCGGTCACGCCGTCGGTTCTACCGCACGCCGCGCGGCGGACCGACCCCCGTGGCACCACGTCAGGGGACGAGCAGCACCTTGCCTGTGGTGCGGCGGCCCTGCAGGTCGTCGTGGGCGGTGCGGGCGTCCGCCAGGCCGTAGCGGTGCCCGATCCGCACGTCGAGGCGGCCCGCGGCGACCTCGCCGTAGACGGCCGCCGCGCGGGCGCGCAGCTCGTCGGTGGTGGCGATGTAGTCGAACAGCTTCGGGCGGGTCAGGTACAGCGACCCCGCCGCGTTGAGCCGCTGCGGGTCGAACGGCTCGACCGGGCCGGACGCGGCGCCGTAGATCACCAGCGTGCCGCGACGGCGCACCGAGGCCAGGCTCGCGTCGAACGTGCTGCGCCCGACCGAGTCGAACGCCGCGTGCACGCCCTCGCCGCCGGTGAGGTCGCGGACGGCGGCGGCCAGGTCGTCGACGGCGGTGTAGTCGATCACCTCGTCGGCGCCGGCCCCGCGGGCCAGCTCGGCCTTCTCCGGCGTCGACGTCGTGGCGATCACCCGGGCGCCCTTCGCGACGGCCAGCTGGGTGAGCAGCAGCCCGACGCCCCCGGCCGCGGCGTGCAGCAGGATCGTCTCCCCGCCGCGCAGCGTGAAGCAGTCGGTGACCAGGAAGTGCGCGGTCATGCCCTGCAGCGCCGCGCCGACCGCGACGTCGTCGGCGACGCCGTCGGGCACCGGGACGGCCTTCGCCCACGGCACGGCGACCTGCTCGGCGTAGCTGCCCAGGGTGTTGGCCCAGGCGATCCGGTCCCCGACCGCGACGCCGTCGACGTCCGGGCCCAGCGCGGTGACCCGGCCCGCGCCCTCCAGCCCCGCGACGTAGGGCGTCGGCATCGGGTAGATGCCCTCGCGCTGGTAGGTGTCGATGAAGTTCACGCCGGCCGCGGCGACCTCCACCAGCACCTCGCCCGGACCCGGGACCGGGGCGTCGGTGTCGACGACCTCCAGCACCTCGGACCCGCCGGGCTCCCGCACCTGTACCGCACGCATGTGTCCTCCTCGTCGCTCGCCGCTGCTGCCGGGCCCGATCATGCCCGCACGCGTCGCGGCGCAGCATCCGGGAGACGAGCACGACCGCGACGACGGCGGTCGCCGCAGCCGCCGCCCGCTGGGCCCAGCGGGCGGCGGAGTGCAGGTCCGCCAGTGCGCCGATGGTGCCCCCGCTGCGGATCCGGTCCCCGAATGCCGAGCGGTGCACGCCGTCGATGCCGACCGCCGGCGGCCAGGGAGGGGGTCGTGCCGGTGCCGGCGATGTGGACGATCGACATCGTCGGTTCCGCCACCCCGTCTACTTCATGTACTCCGTCGCCGTCGTGGTCCGGGTGTGCCGGGCCATGAACGCGGCAGCCGAACGCAGAGCCCGATCGCCTTCGTCGAGCTCGGAGGCGAAGCCGTGAGGAACTCGCGGGGTGATCTCCAGGGTGACCTCGACGTGCGCGGCCGCGGCGGCGGCCGCGACACGTACGGCATCGTCCAGGACGAGCTCGTGCGTGCCGGCGCACGAGCAGCGGCGGCAGCCCGGTGAAGCGACCGAAGAGCGGGCTCAACACCGCGTGCGCGGGATCGGTGCCGCCCGCGTAGTCCGCTGCGCGGGTACGCAGGCCCGACGGCGTGAGGGCGGGGTCCACCGTCGCGTGCGTGGTCGCCGACCGGCCGGAGACGGTGAGGTCGGCCCACGGCGGGAACAGCACGGCGGCGGCGGGCCGCGGCAGTCCCCGTCCGCTCAGCCCCATCAGGAGGGCGAGCGCCAGCCCGCCGCCCGCCGATTCGCCGGCGACGACGACATCCATCGGATCGATCCCCGTGGCGAGCAGTCCTCGGTAGGCCTCGGAGGCGTCGTCGAAGGCCGACGGACGCTGCTCGCGTAGGTCACCGCCGAGGTCCAGCGGTCCGGAACGCAGCAGCTGCTCGATCGCCGCCGCCTGGGCCCGGCTCATGCGGCGCCTCCGTCGACGAACAGCACCTGGGCGTCGATCCACCGCGCTCGTCCCCGTCGAGTCCGCCGTCCGGCCGCCGAAGTGCGGGCCGAGGTGCTGGCCGCCACCCGTGACCTGCTGTTCGTCGACGGTCTGCCCGCGGTCACCTTCGAGCGCGTTGCCACGACGGCCGGGGCGAGCCGCACCACGCTGCACACGTGGTGGCCCACCCCGGGCGCGCTGGCGGCGGAGGCCTACTTCGCTGCCGTCGCGGAAGCACTCGACTTTCCCGACACCGGTGACGTCCAGGCTGACGTTCGCACCCAGCTGCGTGCATTCGTCCGACTGATGACCACCCAGCCAGCCGGACGCGCGGCGCGCCAGCTCATCGGAGCCGCCCAGACGGACTCCGCCCTGCGCGAGGCGTTCATCGCCCAGCATGCCCGACCTCGCCGGGACGAGGCGTTCGTCCTCTTCCGGCGAGCCCAGGAACGCGGGCAGATCCGTGAGGACCTCCCGCTCGGCGTCCTGGTGGACCAACTATGGGGCCCGTTACCACCGGTTGCCCGTCCTCGGTGACCCGCTCGACGACGAGTTCGTCGATCAGCTGATCCGCAACGCCTTCCACGGCGCGGCCTGATCTCGGGTTCGGAGCCACGACCTGCTCGACCAGGGGTGCTGGTGTGCGTGCTGCGGCTCCGACCCGGTCGGCGATCGAGGTCGTGGCTCCCGCAGTGCCCGAACCTCACCTGACCGTGCAGTGGCCGTTCAGGCCGACCCGTGCCGGCTCAGGCCGACGCGGCGGCGGGTTCCGGGGCGGTGTCCGCCGGGTCACCGGTCGGGGTGGCGCGGGGGTCGACGGCGGCCGGCCGGGTCGCGGTCCCGGCCCACACCCAGGCGGCCGCGGCGGCGGTCAGCCCGGCGCCGAGCACGTGCAGTGACACCAGCAGCTCCGGGACCCCGAGGGCGTACTGGATCCCGCCGAGCGCGCCCTGGGCGAGGACGACCACGACGAGCACCCGGAAGCGGCGCAGCAGCGCCTGCGGGGCGGACACCGCGCGCAGCAGGAACCCGAGCCCGACCAGGGTCCCGAGGTAGAGGAACAGGGTGTCGACGTGCAGCTGCGCGAGCGCGGGGATCGGCACGTCCAGGCGCGGGGTCTCCGGGTCGCCGCCGTGCGGACCCGCCGCGGTGACCAGCGTCCCGGCGACGAGCAGCACCGCGAGCACCGCGGTGGAGAACAGCACCAGGCCGCGCCCGGCGGCGGGCACGGTGCGGGTCGCCGGGCCGTCGGCCTCGGTGGCCGCGCCGACGAACAGCACCGAGAACCAGACCAGCACCATCGAGGCGAGGAAGTGCAGCATCACCGTCCACCAGGCCAGCCCGAGGAGCACCGTGATGCCGCCGATGACAGCCTGCGCGACGACGCCGAGCGGCATGGCCAGTGCGAGCGCGGTGAGGCGGCGCCTGCGGGGCCGGGTGAACAGGGCCCCGAGCAGAGCGGCTCCGGCGAACAGCACGACCAGGATGCCGAGCAGCCGGTTGGAGAACTCGATCCACATGTGCAGCGGCGCGATCTCGGCGTGGTCGACCGGGATCATGCTGCCCGGCTCGCACTGCGGCCAGGTCGAGCAGCCGAGCCCCGAGCCGGTGACCCGCACGACCGATCCGGTCACCCCGATCCCGATCTGGGCGACGAGGTTCGCGATCGTGAGCCGGCGCATCAGCACCGGCGGGGTGGAGGGCACGCGCGACGACAGCACACTACGCATCGTAGAAGATGCGGCTCAGGTCCAGCGCACCAGCCGCGAGGCCGCCACCCCGGCGACGACGGCCCACCCGGTGAGCACCAGCAGCGGCCCGGCCGACGGGAACTCGCCCGCGCCGAGCGCCGACCGCAGCGCCTCGGCCAGCGCCCCGGACGGGAGCCACGGGGCGATCGCCGCCAGCGGTCCCGGCAGGTCCGCGACCGGCACCACGATCCCGCCCGCCAGCAGCAGCGCGAACCACACCAGGTTGGCGACGGCGAGCACGATCTCCGCCCGCAGCGTCCCGCCCAGCAGGATGCCCAGCGCCCCGAACGCGGCCGCGCCGAGCAGCACGGCCAGCGCGGCGCCGTCGAGCCGGGCCCCGGCCGGGGACCAGCCCAGCAGTGCGGCGAGCACGCCGAGCAGCACCACCTGGATCACGACGACGGCGGCGACCGCGGTCAGCCGCCCGCACACCAGCAGCCAGCGGGGCAGCGCCGTCGCGGCGAGCCTGCGCAGCGCGCCGTAGCGGCGGTCGAAGCCGAGCGCGATGGCCTGGCTGGTGAACGCCGAGCTCATCACGGCCAGCGCCAGCATGGCGGCGAACAGCCACGCCACCCGCGGCTCCGGGGCGGGCACCGCCGGGACGAGCGTGAGCCCGGCCAGCAGGGCCGCCGGGATGAGCAGGGTCAGCAGCACCTGTTCGGCGTTGCGCAATGCGAGCCGGGTCTCCAGGCCGCCCTGGGCCCGCAGCATCGTCAGCGCACGTCCGCGGCCGGGCGCGGGGGTGAACATGCCGTCGGGGAACGGCGGGGCCGTCGGCGGGGTCCTCACGAGCGCAGCTCCCGTCCGGTGAGGTCGAGGAAGACGTCCTCCAGGCTGCGGCGCACGACCTGGACGTCGTCGGCGAGTACGCCCTGGTCGGCACACCACGAGGTGATGGCGGCGAGCGCGGCCGGGTCGATCCGGCCGCGGACCCGGTAGCGGCCGGGGGAGGTCTCGCAGCTGGCGTAGCCGGCGGGCAGCCGGGCGTCGAGACCGTCGACGTCCATCCCCGGCCGGGCCCGGAAGCGCAGCTCGGTCTGGTCGCCCGCGGTCAGCTGCGCCGGCGAGCCGTGCGCGACGACCCGGCCGTGGTCGATGATCACGACGTCGTCGGCGAGCTGTTCGGCCTCGTCCATCAGATGGGTGGTGAGCAGCACCCCGACGCCGTCGCGGCGCAGCGCCCGCACCAGGTCCCACACCAGGTGGCGGGCCTGCGGGTCGAGACCGGCGGTCGGTTCGTCGAGGAACACCAGCTCCGGGCGCCCGACGACGGCGCAGGCCAGCGCCAGGCGTTGCTGCTCCCCACCGGAGAGCCGCTTGTACGGCGTGCCCGCCCGCGGTCGCAGCCCGAGCACGTCGAGGAGCATGTCCACGTCGAGCGGGTGCGCGGCGCAGTCGGCGACCAGATGCAGCATCTCCCCGGTCCGCACGGCGGGGTAGGCGCCGCCGCCCTGCGGCATGACGCCCACGCGGGGGCGGACAGCCTCGTCGGCGGGGTCGTGGCCGAGTATCCGCACCCGCCCGGCCGAGGGCGCCCGGAAGCCGGTGCACACCTCGACGGTCGAGGACTTGCCGGCGCCGTTCGGGCCGAGCAGGGCGAGGACCTCGCCGCGGGCCAGGTCGAGGTCGATGCCGTCGACGGCGGTCGTGGTGCCGTAGCGCACGACGAGGCCGCGGATCTCCAGGGCGGCGTTCACCGGGCGGGCTCCGTGTCCGAGGCCGCGCGGGTCCCGGCGGGGGCGTCGCCCGGGGTGGCTGCGCGGTCGGCGCCGTCGGGGTGGTCAGGGCCGTCGGCGGCCGCGTCGCCGGGGGCGCGGATCAGCCGCGCGACCACGTACAGCGCGAGGGCGTACATGACCGCGCCCGCGGTGATCGCCAGCGGCAGCTGGAAGCCGCGGAAGAAGAAGTCGGCGCCGGTGGGCGGCACGACCAGGGCCAGCACCACCGACAGCAGCAGCAGGCCGCGGCGGTAGAACGGCATGGCCCGGGTGACGACCAGCGGCAGCAGGGCCCAGAACAGGTACCAGGGGTGCACGACCGGGCCGAGCAGCACGACCGCGCCGAGCCCGAGGCCGGTGCCGGTGACCGGGTCGACCGTGCCGCGCAGGCAGCCCAGCAGCAGGGCGACCACGATGACCACGATCGGCAGCACGAACAGGCTGCGCATCAGGCCCATCGTGGTGTCGAGGTGGTCGCCGAGCCCGGCGAGCCTGCCGACCTGCCCGGCGAGCAGGCCGAGGTTGGTGCTGATCGACATGGGGGAGATGAGCGCGCTGGGCGCCGACAGCCCGCGCACCCAGTTGAAGCCCAGCCCGGTGGCGAGGCTGACGACGGTCAGCACCGCGGCGGCGATCGCGGACAGCCACGCGGTCGTCACGGCCCAGTCGACGAGCCTGCCGCCGCGCCTGCGGACCAGGTACACGCCGACGAACCCGAGCGCGAGCAGGGCGGGGAGCTTCACCGAGGCGGCGGCGACGATCAGCGCGGCGCCGGCGGTGATCCGCCACCAGGGCTGCACGGTGTCGTCGCGGCCGAGCATCACCCAGAGCCCGAGCAGCATCAGCGGCAGCATGATCGACTCGTTGTGGATGCCGCTGACCATGTGGAACAGCACCAGCGGGTTCGCCGCGCCGAGCCACAGGACCAGCCCGGCGTCGAGGTCGAAGCGCGACGCGAGCCGCGGCAGCACCCACACCAGCAGGGCGACCCCGGCGAGTGCCAGCAGCCGGTGCTCCAGGATCCCGAGGACGACGTTCTCCCCGGACAGCGCGGTGATCCCGCGGCCCAGGCCGAGGAACAGCGGGCCGTAGGGCGCCGGTGTGTCGCGCCAGACCGTGGGGATGCCGCGGACCAGCGGGTCGTCGATGCCGAGCGCCTGCGCCGGGCCGATCGAGTACGGGTCGATCCCGCGGGCGAGTGTCGCGCTCTGGGCGAGGTAGCTGTAGATGTCCTTGGAGAACATCGGCGGCGCCAGGGCCAGCGGCACCCCCCACAGGATCGCGGTGCGGCCGAGCTCGCGACGCTCGGGCGCGGGATGCCGCGCCCCGCGGGTCGTGAGCATCCGGGCGATCCACAGCCAGGCCGTGACCACCATCAGCAGGCCCGCGTAGGTGACGGCGATGGCCAGGGTGACGTTGCGCGCGGGCAGCCCGATCACGCGCAGCCCGTTCAGCGGGTTCGGCACCGGGAACGCCCCGGAACCCAGTGCGCTGATCCCCATCAGGAGCGCGCCGGTCAGGCCGAGGATCCGCGCGATCCGGGCCTGCTCGCGCAGGCCGCGCCGGGCCCGGTGGCCGGTCGACGGCGGTGCGGCGGGGGGATCGGACGGCGCCGCACGCGTCGGGGTGTCGTCGCGCCCGGGCGGGGCGACCTCGGGCGTCACCATGGGAGAAGAGGCTAGTGGTGCCGCCGCGGAGGGTCCGGTACCGGCCCTCACCTGCGGGTGGAGTGAGCCCGGTCACCGCGGTGGGGGGCCTGTTTTGCCGTGCCGACCGATATACGCAACACTGGTGTTGTGAAAACGGACCGGACAGCGCCGCGGCGCCTCGACGACCCTGCCTGCGGGCACGGCGTCGCAGGCGAGGCCGTGGTACCCGCCGGATCCGGGACGGGTACCCGCGCCCTCGTGGCGCGGGTACTCATGGAGCAGGGTCCGGTCACGGCCGCCGTCGTGGCGGCCGAGCTGGAGCTCACCGAGGCCGCCGTGCGCCGGCACCTCGACGCGCTGATCGTCGACGGCGAGGCGGAGGCCCGGGCCCCGGCCCGGTCCGCCCGGCCGCGGGGCCGGGGTCGTCCGGCCCGGGAGTACCTGCTCACCGACACGGGCCGGGTCCGGTTCGGGCACGGGTACGACGACCTGGCCACCCAGGCTCTGCGCTTCCTCGCCGACACGGCGGGGGGGGAGGCGGTCGACGCCTTCGCCCGGCACCGGGTGCGCGAGCTGCTCGGGTCCGACCTCGACGCGGTGACCGCTCCGGCGGAACCCGCGGAGCGGGTCGAGGTGCTCGCCCGGGTGCTCAGCGCCCGCGGCTACGCCGCACAGACCCGGCGCGGCGGGTTCGGGGTGCAGCTGTGCCAGCACCACTGCCCGGTCGCCCACGTGGCCACCGAGTTCCCGGAGCTCTGCGAGGCCGAGACGCGTGCCTTCGCCGATCTGCTGGGCACGCACGTGCAGCGGTTGGCCACGATCGCCCGCGGTGACGCCGCGTGCACCACACACGTGCCGCTCGAGGATCCCGAACTCCTCGCGCGGGCACGGAACAGGGGAGCCGCGGGTACCGCGCAGCTCCCACCACCACGGTCCCCGAAAGGGAGGCAGTCCTTATGACGACCACTCCTGATGTGCGCACCGAGCTCACGCAGGAGGAGACGATCGCGGCGCTCGGCCGGTACGACTTCGGCTGGGCCGACTCCGACGAGGCGGGCTCCATCGCGAAGCGTGGCCTGTCCTCCGACGTCGTCGCCGACATCTCCCGCCTGAAGAACGAGCCCGAGTGGATGCTGGAGTTCCGGCAGAAGGCGCTCGACATCTTCGGCAAGAAGCCGATGCCGCGCTGGGGCTCCGACCTGTCCGGGATCGACTTCGACAACATCAAGTACTTCGTGCGCTCCTCGGAGAAGCAGGCCGCCACCTGGGAGGACCTGCCCGAGGACATCAAGAACACCTACGACAAGCTGGGGATCCCGGAGGCCGAGAAGGCCCGCCTGGTCTCCGGTGTCGCCGCGCAGTACGAGTCCGAGGTCGTCTACCACTCGATCCGCGAGGACCTCGAGCAGCAGGGCGTCATCTTCCTGGACACCGACACCGCGCTGAAGGAGCACCCGGAGCTGTTCCGGGAGTACTTCGGCTCGGTCATCCCGTCCGGTGACAATAAGTTCTCCGCCCTGAACTCCGCGGTCTGGTCCGGCGGCTCGTTCATCTACGTCCCGCCGGGTGTGCACGTCGACATCCCGCTGCAGGCCTACTTCCGGATCAACACCGAGAACATGGGCCAGTTCGAGCGGACGCTGATCATCGTCGACGAGGGTGCCTACGTGCACTACGTCGAGGGCTGTACCGCGCCGATCTACAAGACCGACTCGCTGCACTCGGCCGTCGTCGAGATCGTGGTCAAGAAGGGCGGCCGCTGCCGCTACACCACGATCCAGAACTGGTCGAACAACGTCTACAACCTGGTCACCAAGCGCGCCAAGGCCGAGGAGGGCGCGACCATGGAGTGGGTCGACGGCAACCTCGGCTCCAAGGTGACCATGAAGTACCCGGCCGTGTGGCTGATGGGCGAGCATGCCAAGGGCGAGGTCCTCTCGATCGCGTTCGCGGGCGAGGGCCAGCACCAGGACGCCGGCGCCAAGATGGTCCACCTCGCGCCCAACACCTCCTCGACGATCGTGTCGAAGTCGGTGGCGCGTGGCGGCGGCCGTACGTCCTACCGCGGCCTGATCCAGGTCAACCCGCGCGCACGCAACTCCCGGTCCACGGTGAAGTGCGACGCGCTGCTGGTCGACACGATCTCCCGCTCGGACACCTACCCCTACGTCGACATCCGCAACGACGACGTGTCGATGGGGCACGAGGCCACCGTCTCCAAGGTCTCCGACGACCAGCTCTTCTACCTGATGAGCCGCGGTCTGACCGAGGACGAGGCCATGGCCATGGTCGTGCGCGGGTTCGTCGAGCCCATCGCGCGCGAGCTGCCGATGGAGTACGCGCTGGAGCTGAACCGGCTGATCGAGCTGCAGATGGAGGGTTCCGTCGGATGACGACGAGTGACGTTGCCGGCCTCGCGCCCGAGCTGGAGGGCGCCAAGGAGGGGCAGGGCGAGGTCCCGATCGCCTCGGCCGGCGAGCGCTTCCAGTCCTTCGACGTGGAGGCGTTCGAGGTCCCCGGGGGCCGCGAGGAGAACTGGCGGTTCACCCCGCTGCGGCGCCTCAAGGGCCTGCACGACGGGTCGGCCGACCTGCAGGGATCGCCCGTGGTCACGGTCACCGAGGCCGCGGGGGTCACGGTGGAGACCGTCGGCCGCGACGACGCCCGTCTCGGTGAGGGCGGGACGCCCTTCGACCGGGTCGCCGCAGCCGCGTGGTCCGGCTTCGCCGAGGCCACCGTGGTGACCCTGGACGGCGAGAAGGTGGAGCCGGTCACTATCACCGTGGAGGGCCCCGGCGAGGGCGTCTCCGCGGCCGGCCACCTGCACATCCGCACCACCTCGCACACACAGGCGACGGTTGTCGTCGTGCACCGGGGCTCGGGCGTGCTGGCCGACAACACCGAGGTCGTGCTCGCCGACGGCTCGCACCTGACCCTGGTCGTCACCGAGGAGTGGGCCGACGACGCCGTGCACGTGGGCGCCGAGCACTACTCGGTCGGCCGCGACGCCACGCTGCGCGGGACGACCGTGCAGCTCGGCGGCGACCTGGTCCGGGTCTCCTCGACCGTGCGCTACGCCGGCCCCGGCGGCGACGCGGAGCTCCTCGGCCTCGGGTTCACCGACGCCGGTCAGCATCTCGAACAGCGCCTGCTGGTGGACCACGCAGTGCCGAACTGCAAGAGCAACGTGCTCTACAAGAACGCGCTGCAGAGCCTCACGAAGGACTCCTCGCACGTGGTGTGGATCGGCGACGTGCTGATCCGGGCCGCCGCCGAGAACACCGAGACCTTCGAGTTCAACCGGAACCTGGTGCTCACCGAGCACTGCCGCGCCGACTCCGTGCCCAACCTGGAGATCGAGACCGGCGAGATCGTGAGCGCCGGCCACGCCAGCGCGACCGGCCGGTTCGACGACGAGCAGCTGTTCTACCTGCGCAGCCGCGGCATTCCCGAGGACCAGGCCCGCCGCCTCGTCGTCCGCGGGTTCTTCGGCGAGGTCCTCAACAAGATCACGCTGCCGGAGCTCAAGGAGCGACTGGAAGCGGCCGTCGAGGCCGAGCTCGCCCTGACCGGCGTCTGATCCCACACCCTTCCCGAATACGGAGCGACCACCACAGATGTCCACTCTGGAGATCAAGGACCTGCACGCCTCGGTCGAGACGGCCGAGGACGGTCCCAAGGAGATCCTGCGCGGCGTGAATCTCACTGTCCGCGCGGGCGAGACGCACGCGATCATGGGGCCGAACGGCTCCGGCAAGTCCACACTGGCCTACGCCATCGCCGGGCACCCGAAGTACACCGTCACCGGCGGCGAGGTGCTCCTCGACGGCGAGAACGTCCTGGAGATGTCGGTCGACGAGCGGGCGCGCGCCGGGCTGTTCCTGGCCATGCAGTACCCGGTCGAGGTCCCGGGCGTGTCGATGGCGAACTTCCTGCGCTCGGCGGCCACCGCCACCCGCGGCGAGGCGCCGAAGCTGCGGACCTGGGTCAAGGAGGTCAAGGAGGCCATGGCCGGCCTCGACATCTCCCCGGAGTTCGCCGACCGCTCGGTCAACGAGGGCTTCTCCGGCGGTGAGAAGAAGCGCCACGAGGTGCTCCAGCTCGAGCTGCTGAAGCCGAAGTTCGCCGTGCTCGACGAGACCGACTCCGGCCTCGACGTCGACGCCCTGCGCGTCGTGTCCGAGGGCGTGAACCGGTACCGCTCCGGCGGCGAGACCGGCGTCCTGCTGATCACGCACTACACCCGGATCCTGAACCACATCAAGCCGGACCGCGTGCACGTGTTCGCCGGCGGCCGCGTCGTCGAGTCCGGCGGCCCGGAGCTGGCCGACGAGCTCGAGAAGAACGGCTACGTCCGGTTCACCCAGGCCGACAAGGCAGCCGATCAGAAGGCACTGGCCTGACATGACCCTCACCCACGGAACCGGGACCACGGCCGGCCTGGAGGCCGACGCCGTGGCCCGGATCCGGGCGGACTTCCCGATCCTCGCGCGCACCGTGCGCGAGGAGAAGCCGCTGGTCTACCTCGACTCCGGTGCGACCTCCCAGCGGCCGCGCCAGGTGCTCGACGCCGAGCGCACGTTCCTGGAGCGGCACAACGCTGCCGTCCACCGGGGCGCGCACCAGCTCGCCGAGGAGGCCACCGACGCCTACGAGTCCGCCCGGGCACGCATCGCGGCGTTCGTCGGTGCGAACGACGACGAGGTCGTGTTCGTCAAGAACGCGACCGAGGGCGTCAACCTGGTCGCCTACGGCCTCGGCAACGCCTCGGTCCGGACCGGGCTCGACGCCGCCTCCGAGCGGTTCGCGCTCGGCCCCGGTGACGAGATCGTGGTCACCGAGCTGGAGCACCACGCGAACCTCATCCCGTGGCAGGAGCTGTGTCGGCGGACCGGCGCGACCCTGCGCTGGTACTCCGTCACCGACGACGGCCGGATCGACCTCGATTCGCTCGAGCTCACCGACCGGACGCGGGTCGTGGCCTTCACCCACCAGTCGAACGTGACCGGTGCCGTCGCGCCGGTCGCACAGCTGGTGGCCCGGGCCGCCGCGGTCGGGGCACTCACCGTGCTCGACGCCTGCCAGTCGGTGCCGCACATGCCGGTCGACCTGCACCGGCTCGGGGTGGACTTCGCGGTCTTCTCCGGGCACAAGATGCTCGGGCCGTCCGGGGTCGGCGTCCTCTACGGCCGCCGGGAGCTCCTGGAGGCGCTCCCGCCGTTCCTCACGGGTGGCTCGATGATCGAGACCGTCCGGATGGAGGGCGCGACCTACGCCCCGCCCCCGCAGCGGTTCGAGGCCGGGGTGCCGATGACGTCGCAGGCCGTCGGTCTCGGCGCCGCGGTCGACTACCTCGAGGCGATCGGGATGGACGCCGTCGCCGCGCACGAGGCGTCGCTGACCGCGGCCGCCCTCGAGCAGCTGTCGGCGATCGACGGGCTGCGCATCGTCGGTCCGGCCACGCCCGGAGAGCGCGGGGGAGCGGTGTCGTTCGTCGTGGACGGTATCCACGCCCACGACCTGTCCCAGGTGCTCGACGACGCCGGCGTCGCCATCCGCGTGGGCCACCACTGCGCGTGGCCGCTGCACCGGCGTTTCGGCATCGTGGCCAGCGCCCGCGCGTCGTTCGCGGTGTACAATACGCTCGACGAGGTCACCGCGCTGGCCGACGGGGTGCGCGCCGCCCAGACGTTCTTCGGGACGGTGTGACGTGCAGCTGCAGCAGATGTACCAGGAGATCATCCTGGACCACTACCGCGACCCGCACGGGTCCGGGCTGCGCGAGCCCTACGACGCCGAGACCCACCACGTGAACCCCACCTGCGGGGACGAGGTCACGCTGCGGGTCAAGGTCGACGACGGTCCCGAGGGTGCCGTGGTCACCGACGTCTCCTACGAGACGCTGGGCTGCTCGATCAGCCAGGCCTCGGTGTCCGTGCTGCACGACCTGGTCGCCGGGAAGTCGGTCGGCGAGGCGTGGAAGATCATGGCCTCGTTCCAGGAGATGGCCCAGGGACGCGGCAAGGTCGAGCCCGACGAGGACGTCATCGGCGACGGCGTGGCCTTCGCCGGCGTCGCCAAGTACCCGGCGCGGGTCAAGTGTGCTCTCCTGGGCTGGATGGCATTCAAGGACGCGGTGAGCCGCACCGACGCCAGCATCGAGAACTCCGAGGGGAGTCCGGCATGAGCGAGACCACCGAACAGAGCACCTCCGAGGACGTGGTGCGCGGGGCGGCGGGCATGCCCGAGCCGCCCGCCCGGGCCGACGCCGGTGACGGCGCGACCCTGGAGGCCCTGGAGGAGGCGATGAAGGACGTCGTCGACCCCGAGCTGGGCATCAACGTCGTCGACCTCGGCCTCGTCTACGGCATCGACCGGGACGGCGGTACCGCGGTCATCGACATGACGCTGACCTCGGCGGCCTGCCCGCTGACCGACGTGATCGAGGAGCAGACCCGCTCCGCGCTCACCGCCGGTCCCGACGGCGGCCTTGTCGACGACGTCCGGATCAACTGGGTCTGGATGCCGCCGTGGGGCCCGGAGAAGATCACCGAGGACGGCCGCGAGCAGCTGCGCGCCCTCGGCTTCCGGGTCTGAGGACCCGTACCGACCCGACGGGCCGGATCCCCGACATCCGGGGGTCCGGCCCGTCGTCGTCTCACGGGAAGTAGACCTCCCGCAGCCGGTCCTCGAGCCCGGCGACGCCGCCGGTGTCGATGCCGAAGTGCATCTCCAGTGCGTCCCGGACCCGGTCGGGGGAGGTGAGGTCGTGCCGCTGCGCGGCGCGGTCGGCGGTGCGCACGGTGAGCCGGGTCCCGTCCAGGGTGGTCCGGCGTTCCGGGGTGGTGCGTGCGGCGACGAGCCCGGTCCGGAAGTGCGACCGCGGGTGGTGGGTCAGGTACCAGGAGTCCATCGCGAAGTCGATGTCCGGTGCGGGGGCCAGGTCGAAGGCGTACTGGTCGGCCCAGCCACCGTCGCCGCCGCGCCGCTGCAGGACCCAGCTGCCGTGGTCGCCGCGGGCGTAGCGGTAGGTCGCCTGTGGGGTCGGCTGCTCCAGCCCGGCGACGAGCCGCAGCGCGGTGGTCGGCACCGTCGAGCCGAACCCGGCGTCGACGGTGAAGCGGCCCTCCACGGTGTCGACGAGGGTCAGCCGGTGGGTGCGCTCGGTCGGCGGGTCCTCGGCGGCCAGGCCCAGCCGGACCCGCCCGACCAGCGGGGTCACCCGGAGGCCGAGGCCGGCGAGGGCGTCGTGCAGCAGCCGGTTGTGCTCGAAGCACCAGCCTCCGCGCCGCCCGTGCACCAGCTTGGCCGCGACACCGTCGGCTGTGGTCGGCGGTTCGACCCCGGTGAACGGGTCGAGGTTCTCGAACGGGATGGTCGCGACGTGCGCGGTCACGAGCCGGTCGAGCAGCGCCCGGTCCGGTGTCGCCCGGTCGACCCCGACGAGGTCGAGGTAGGCGGCGACCGAGGTGGTCACCGTGCTCGTCGTGCTGCCCGTCGTGCTCGTCATGGTGATCGAGGCTGTCACCTCGACCCGGGTTCAGGTCAACCAGGTCGAACGGGCCGACACGGTCAGCGTTCGCGGGCCCCGCGCAGCGCCCAGGCCCGCAGGTGGGAGTAGCCGCGCGTGTGCAAGGTCGCGATCCGCCGCAGATCGAAGCGCGGGTCGTCGCGCAGCGCGTCGTACATCTCCTTGTCGACGAGCACCGTGTCCGGGCGCGCCTCGGAGGTGAGCCGGGCCGCGACGTTGACGACCTCGCCGTAGACGTCGCCGTAACGGGCGAGCACCATGCCGTGCGCGAGACCGATCCGCAGCAGGGGCAGCGACGGCTCGGTCCGGACCCGGTCCCGCAGGCCGAGCGCGATGGCCGCCGCGTCGGCGGGGTGCTCGGTCACGAAGAGCACCTCGTCGCCGACGGTCTTGATCACCCGGCCCCGGCCGTTCGCGATGACCTCGTTGGTCACGGCCCCGAAACGCTCGATCATCTCGCCGAGCTCGTCCATGCTGCGACGGCGGGTGGTTCGGGTGAACCCGACCATGTCGGCGAACCCGACCGACAGCGGCCAGGTGTCGGCGACGATGTCGGCGACGTCGCGGCGTTGCACCCCGGCGACCCAGCGCGACGCCGTCGCCGCGAGGTGGCGCCGCCACACGTAGGACTGCAGCGCCTCCAGGTCGGGGATCACCTCGGCGGCGAGCCGCGCCGCGTCGCGCGGGGTCAGCTCCCCGATGTGCGCGGCGGCGACCTGGGCGAGCATCCCGATCTGCCACTCGGCGAGCCGGGACAGCGACTGTGCGATCGCCCGGGCGACGGCCTCGCGGGCGACCGTCTCGGGCAGCCACTCCTGGCTCAGCCGGGTGACCATCCGGGCGGCCTCGAGGTCGGCCCGGGTGTAGACGCGGTCACCCGGCTCGGAGTCGGTGAACCCCAGCGCCCGCCAGAGCCGCCCCGACTCCTCCGGGTCGAGCCCCGCGGCCTCCACCAGCTCGTCGCGGGTGAACTCGCGGGGCACGCCCAGGATGAGCTCGTCCAGCGCCCCGTCGTCGACCTCGCTCCAGTCGATCGAGGCGGGATCGGGCAGGGGGCGGGACGACCCGGGCTCGGACCTCACGCGATCACGTGGTGTGCACGACGAGCACGTCCACGCCGGCACGGCGGGTCGCGTCGGCGGGCACCGAGCCGAGCAGCCGCCCGGAGAAGGTGTTCAGACCGCGGTTGCCGACCACGAGGAGGTCGGCGCGGTGCTCCTTGACGGCCTTGCGGAGCACGTCCACCGGGGCGCCGTCCTCGGCGAAGGTCGAGACGTCCTTCGCGCCGACGGCGGCGGCCCGGTCGGCGGCCTCGCGCAGCGCCTCCTCGGCGGGGGTCCAGCCGGTGACGAGGAAGGCCTCGTCCTTCAGCGCGTCCTCCGCTGCCGAGGTGTCCTCGCGGCTGGCCGGGGTGTAGGCGGAGACGATGACCAGCTTCGCGCCGCTGTCGGCGGCCACCCCGGCGGCGCGCTCGACGGCCAGGAACGACGTCGCCGAGCCGTCGGTGCCGACGACGATGGTCTGGTATGCGGACACAGGTGCCTCCCGGGGGAACGGTCGCGCGTCGCCGGGCATGCGGCCGGCGTCACCGCGTGCGACGACGTTACTACGTTGTATCCGATCAACTTGTCCCGACTCCCTCCCGTCATCGCCCGTTCGGGTGGAATGCGGCAGCTGATCGCAGCATGCGCGTACGCACGGCCGGCGGAGCGGCCCGGAACACCCCGGCCATTCCGGCGAGGGTGCCGGTCAGGTCGTCGCGGCCGGTGAGGAACGCGCGTCCGCTGCGCCCGGCGAAGAACGCGTCGAAGAAGTCCGGCACGAGGTGCGGCGGCATCTCCAGTACGGTGCGCAGCCCGTGCCGGCGCAGCCGGTGCACCGCGCGGGCCGACCGGGGCCAGAGCAGCCGCCGGGCCGCCGTCGTCGCGGCGGCGGGATCGTGCGGCAGGTAGCGGGCCAGCTCCGCGGCCAGCCGGGGGGCCAGCCCGAGCGCGGGGGCGACGCTGAACCCGGTGGCCGGGTGCACCAGCGGGGTCGCCGCCCCGAACCCGACGGGGTGCCGCGGACCGCGCGGGGTGTCGACCGGGAAGCGCACCCGCTCGACGGGGGCGCCGTCGGGCACGGTGACGCCCGCCCCGGCGAGCCGGGCCGTGAGCCGGTCGCGCAGCTCGGGCAGCGGCAGCCCCGGCCGTCGCGCGAGGGAGGTCTCCTCCAGGAGCACGGTGCCGTCGCCGTAGGGGACGGCGTAGAGGAACGTCGGCCAGTCCGTCCACCCGGGCCGGTGCGGGCCGGGGGAGCGCCAGTCCATGAAGACGGCCTCGCCGGGCCGCACCACGGGTGCGGCCGCCCGCTCGTCGACGACGACCCCCCAGGCGGTCTGCTCGGTCCCGCCCGCCAGGCCGGGCCGTAGGCGCGACGGCGCCCCCGTCGCGTCGACGACCAGTGCCGCGTCGACGACCTGCGTCGCGTCGTTCCGCGGGGCCGTGTCGCTGCTGCCACCGCTGCTCCCGCCGTCACCGCCCCGGTCGCCCGGGACGCGCAGCCGCACCCGGTACCGGTGGCCGTCGGGCCGGACGTCGTCGCCGGCGGCGCGGCCGGGCAGCACCGTGACCCCGGCGAGCCGGGCGTCGAGGTGGGCGCGCAGCCCGGCGGTGTCCAGCACCGCGTACGGGCCCAGCGCGCGGGTGCCGCCGCCGGGCAGCACGGCCACCGCCTCCGGCCGGGCCGCGACCGTCGTGGCCGGCAGGTGCGGCGGCAGCTCCTCGGGCCACGCGCAGTAGGTCGCGGTCCACGCCCGCTCCGGGGCGGGGTCGGCGAGTAAGGTGCGCAGCCCGGCCTCCGCGCACGCCGCGGCGAGTGCACGCCCGGCCGGCCCGCCGCCGAGCACCAGCACGTCGGCGACCGTCGGCCCGGGGGCACCCGAGGGCTGCGGCGCCGCGGCCCCACCGGCCGTCCCGGTCACCGCGGGTCCTCCCGGTGCCGCCCGGCGGACAGGCTGCCGCCGTCGATCCGCAGGGTGGCCCCGGTGACCCAGGACGTGGCGTCGGAGACGAGGAACGCGACCGCCTCGGCGACGTCCGCCGGCTCCCCGATGCGCCCCAGCGGGTAGCCCGCCACGACCGACGCCTCGTCCCGGGCGTAGAGCGCCTCGGCGAACCGCGTCCGCACCACGGCGGGGGCGACGGCGTTGACCCGGATGTCGGGGCCGAGCTGGCCCGCCAGCTCCTCGGTCAGGGTGAGCAGCGCCGCCTTCGACGCCCCGTAGGCACCGATGACGCCGGTGGCGCGCAGCGCCGCGACCGAGGCGACGTTGACGACCGCGCCGCCGTGCGCGCCCATCCAGACCCGGTGCGCCTGCTGGACGAACCCGAGCGCGGCGACGACGTTGACGTCGAGGATCTTGCGGACGGCGTCGAGGTCGGCCTCGACCATCGGCCCGTGCTGGGGGTTGATCCCGGCGTTGTTGACCAGCACGTCCAGCGAGCCGAATGCCGCCACCGTCGCCTCCGCCGCGGCGGCCCGGTGCGCCGCGTCCCCGGCGTTGCCGGCGACGGTCAGCACCCGGCCACCGTCGACACCCGCGGCGGCCGCGAGACCGGCGGCCGCCGCGTCGAGCTCGGGGGCGTGCCGCCCGGTGATCGTCACCGACGCGCCGCGCGCCAGCAGCGCGGCCGCGACGCCGTGGCCGATGCCCCGTGAGGCGCCGGTGACCAGTGCCGCCCGACCGGCCAGGGAGGTGAGATCGGTCATGGGGAACGACCCTACGTGGGAAACACCGTGGACCCGGCCGGTAGTCTGGCCGCGTGATCCTGATCGAGTAGACCGGCTCCCGGGCACAGGTGTGCCCGCGTCCGGTCCTCTCAGCGTCACTCCTCGTCCTCCGTCTGGAGCTCTTTCACGTGATCACCACGACCGACCTCGAACTGCGTGCCGGGTCCCGCATCCTGCTCTCCGGTGCGACCCTGCGGGTGCAGCCCGGCGACCGGATCGGTCTGGTCGGGCGCAACGGCGCGGGCAAGACCGCCTCGATGCGGGTGCTGGCCGGCGAGGGAGAGCCGTACTCCGGGCAGCGGACCGCGAACTCCCCGGTCGGCTACCTGCCGCAGGACCCGCGCGAGGGCGACCTGTCGGTGACGGCGAAGGACCGGGTGCTCTCGGCCCGCGGCCTGGACGTGCTGCTCGCGAAGATGGAGAAGGCGCAGACGGCGATGGCCGAGCTGGCCGACCCGGCCGCGAACGACAAGGCGATCCGCGAGTACGGCCGGCTCGAGGAGCGGTTCTCCGCCCTCGGCGGCTACGCCGCGGAGTCCGAGGCCGCGCGGATCTGCACCCATCTGGGGCTGCCCGAGCGGGTGCTCGCCCAGCCGATGCGGACGCTGTCGGGCGGTCAGCGTCGGCGTGTGGAGCTGGCCCGGATCCTGTTCGCGGCCTCCGACGGCGGGTCGCAGTCGGCGACCACGCTGCTGCTCGACGAGCCCACCAACCACCTCGACGCCGACTCGATCACCTGGCTGCGCGGGTTCCTGCAGTCGCACGAGGGCGGGCTCGTCGTGATCAGCCACGACACCGAGCTGCTGGCCGCGGTGGTGAACAAGGTCTGGTTCCTCGACGCGACCCGCGGCGAGGCCGACCAGTACAACATGGACTGGAAGCGGTACCTGGAGGCGCGCGCCACCGACGAGAAGCGTCGTCGCCGCGAGCGGGCCAACGCCGAGAAGAAGGCGTCCGCGCTGCACGTGCAGGCCGCGAAGATGGGCGCGAAGGCCACCAAGGCCGTCGCGGCGAAGAACATGGCCCGCCGCGCCGACGCACTGCTCGCCGGCCTGGACGACGAGCGTCAGGCCGACCGCGTCGCGCACATCCGGTTCCCGACCCCGGCGCCCTGCGGGCGGACCCCGCTCACCGCGGAGAACCTGTCCAAGGCCTACGGGTCGCTGGAGGTCTTCACCGGGGTGGATCTCGCGGTGGACCGCGGGTCGAAGGTCGTGGTGCTGGGCTTCAACGGTGCCGGGAAGACGACGCTGCTGCGGATCCTGGCCGGCACCGAGGAGTCCGACTCGGGCGGTGTCGTCCCTGGTCACGGGCTGCGCCGGGGCTACTTCGCCCAGGAGCACGACACGCTCGACATGGACGCCTCGGTCTGGGACAACATCCGCCACGCCAGCCCGGACGCCCCCGAGCAGCAGCTGCGGACCCTGCTCGGGTCGTTCATGTTCTCCGGGGAGCAGCTCGAGCAGCCCGCCGGGACGCTGTCCGGCGGTGAGCGGACCCGGCTCGCCCTGGCCGGGCTGGTGTCCTCGGCGGCGAACGTGTTGCTGCTCGACGAGCCGACCAACAACCTGGATCCGGCCAGCCGCGAGCAGGTGCTCGACGCGCTGCGCCGCTTCGAGGGGGCCGTCGTGCTCGTGACCCACGACCCGGGCGCGGTCGAGGCGCTGGAGCCGGACCGGGTGATCGTGCTGCCCGACGGCACCGAGGACCACTGGTCGGCCGACTACCTGGAACTGGTTCAGCTCGCCTGACCGGTCACCGCACGCCGCGGTGATCACCCGACCGGACCACCACGATCATCGGACGTGTCCGGCACGTGTCGCGGGCGGCCGCGGCGACCTCCTCGGCCGGTCCCGACGGGTGGTTCGTTGCGCCACCCGACGGACGGCGCCGTCGAACGGTGCTCGCGGTGCTGGACCGTTCGGGGTAACCGTTCGCCGATCGCGTTTTCCGCGATCTGGTCATCAATCGTCAACTGGATCATCATGACCTGATCGTCGCGGCTGATGCGGCGATCCGCGGGGGCATCCGCGGAGGGGATGAGGAGGGCCGATGGCCGAGCTGAGGGGATGAGGAGGGCCGATGGCCGAGCTGAAGAAGGGCGCCCGGATCACCGGGACGCAGCGGGGCAAACTCGCCGCCGACCTGAAGAAGAAGTACGAGAAGGGCGCCAGCATCCGTTCGCTGGCCGAGCAGACCGGGCGGTCGTACGGATTCGTCCACCGGGTCCTGTCCGAGACGGGTGTGACGCTGCGCGGGCGCGGCGGCGCCACCCGCACCAAGAAGAAGTAGCTCTCTCGTCGGCGCCGCCGACCGGGTCGAGAAACGGGCCCGGGGCGGCGTCGTCGTGTGTCCCGGTCGGTCGTGTGCCCTGGCCCCGGGCCGCCGGGCGCGTGATCGCCGCGCCCGCCCGCCGCGCGCGCCGTAACGTGAATCCTCGCCGTCCACCACCGGCGAAGGGGAACACCGTTGGATCGCCCGCTCACCCTGATGCGCGGGGTCATCCGGGGGGCGGACTCGACGTCCATCCGCCGTGGCTCCGTCGCGCGGGGCACCTGGCCCCGGATCTGGGGCTTCGTCCGGCCCTACCGCCGCTGGCTGCTGTCCTACCTGGCCCTGACCACCGTCACCGCGGTGATCGGGGTCGCCACGCCGGTGCTGGCCGGCCGCGTGGTCAACACGATCGTCGCGGCGAACGACCTGCCCGACGCCGCCCGGGTCGTGATGGTGATCGCCGGGGCGATCGCCGGGATGGCCGTCCTCGAGGCGGTGGTCGGGCTCACCGGGCGCTGGTTCTCCGCGCGGCTCGGTGAGGGTCTGATCGAGGACCTGCGGGTGGCGGTGTTCCGCCACGTCCAGTCGATGCCGTTGGCGTTCTTCTCCCGCACCCGGACCGGGGCGCTGGTCAGCAGGCTCAACAACGACGTGATCGGCGCCCAGACCGCCATCACCGGCACCCTGTCCACCGTGCTGTCCAACAGCATCCAGCTCGTGCTGGCCGTCGCGGTGATGATCGGGCTGGCCTGGCAGGTCACCGTGCTGGCGATGCTGCTGCTGCCGGTGTTCGTGCTCCCGGCCCGGCGGATGGGGACCTGGCTCGCCGAGCTGCGCCGCGAGGCCGCCGAGCTCAACGCCACCATGGGCAACCAGATGACCGAGCGGTTCTCCGCACCCGGCGCCACGCTGGTGAAGCTGTTCGGCGACCCCGACTCCGAGGCCGTCGTCTTCCGCGGCCAGGTGTCGCGGGTGCGCGACATCGGTGTCCGGTCGGCGATGGTGTCGCGGCTGTTCGTCACCGCGCTGCAGCTGGTGTCGGCGCTGGCCCAGGCCATGATCTACGGTCTCGGCGGCTACCTCGCGGTGACCGGATCGATTCCGGCGGGCACCGTCGTCGCGCTCGGGCTGCTGCTGAGCAGGCTCTACACCCCGATGACGGCGCTGGCCAACGCCCGCGTCGACGTCATGACCGCGTTGGTCGCCTTCGAGCGGGTCTTCGAGGTGCTGGACCTGCGTCCGATGCTGACCGAGCGGCCCGATCCGGCCCCGCTGCCCGACGGTCCCGTCGACGTGGCCCTGCGCGGGGTCCGGTTCACCTACCCCAGGGCCACCGACGTCTCCCTGGCCTCGCTGGAGGAGGTCGCGGTGCTCGACCAGCGGGTCAACGCCGAGGTGCTGCACGGCGTCGACCTGCACGTCCACGGCGGAGGGCTGCTGGCCCTGGTCGGGTCGTCCGGGGCCGGGAAGTCGACGCTGGCCTCGCTGGCCCCCCGGCTCTACGATGTCGACTCCGGCTCGGTGGAGCTGTCCGGGGTGGACGTGCGGGACCTGTCGTTCGCCACACTGCGTGGTGCCGTCGGCATGGTCACCCAGGACGGGCACCTGTTCCACGACACCATCGCCGGGAACCTGCGCTACGCCGCACCCGCCGCCACCGACGACGAGATGGTCGACGCGTTGCGCCGCGCCCGGCTCGGCGACCTGCTCGACACGCTGCCCGACGGCCTCGACACGGTGGTGGGGGAGCGCGGCTACCGGCTCTCCGGCGGCGAGCGCCAGCGCCTGACCATCGCCCGGCTGCTGCTGGCCCGCCCGCGGGTGGTGATCCTCGACGAGGCCACCGCCCACCTCGACTCCGAGTCCGAGGCCGCGGTGCAGGAGGCACTGGCCGAGGCGCTGGTCGGGCGGACCGCGATCGTCATCGCGCACCGGCTGTCCACCGTGCGGGCGGCCGACCGGATCGCGGTGCTGGAGGGCGGTCGGGTCGTCGAGTCCGGCACCCACGACGAGCTGCTGGCCGCCGACGGCCGCTACGCCACCCTTCACCGCACCCAGTTCCTCCCGGCCGCGACCGCGAGCTGAACGGCCCGCGGACGGGACTCAGGTCCGGCCGGCCAGCGGGTCCGCCACCTCGGCGTCGGGCTCGGCGACCGCGGCGACCGCGGCGAACAGCAGCGCGACGCCGACCGCGCCGGGGTCCGGTGCGCCCTTCGCACGCTCCCCGACGTAGGACGCGCGGCCGTGCCGGGCCGCGAGCTCCGCGGTCCGTTCGGCGCCGTCGAGGGCCGCGGCCGCCGCCGCGGCGAACCCCGCACGGTCCAGCGCGGTCACGGCGGGGGCGAGCGCGTCGACCATCGTCCGGTCGCCCACCTCGGCCTCGCCGACCCGCTGGATCGCGGTCAGCCCGGCCCGGGCGCCCGCGGCGAACGCGGCCGCGTCGGCCGAGCCGTAGGACAGCGCGCGGGCGATCTCGGAGAACAGCAGGCCCAGCAGCGGGCCGCTGGTGCCGCCGACCTCGTCGAGGAAGACCTCGCCGAGCGCGCCGAAACCGCGCTGCGGGCCGCGCTCCGCGAGCGTGACGGCCAGCCGGACCCCGGCACGCAGGTTGTCCCCGTAGTCGCCGTCGCCGGAGTGCTGGTCGAGGTCGGTGAGCGCGCCGTGACCGTCCTCGACGGCCCGGGCGAACCGGGCCAGCACGGCGTCCTGGTCGATCCGCTGGCCGGTCATGAGGTCTCCGTCCGGGGGAAGGCGGCCGTCCGCGCGGGGGCGGACCACAGGTCCGTCCACTCCGGGCGCATCCGGGTCAGGGTGAGGGAGAACCCGGCCATGTCCAGGGCGGGCACGAAGGTGCCGACAAGCAGGCCCGCCCGCTCCAGCCCCCGTGCCTCCAGCGCGATGGCGGCCAGCTCGGCGAGCACGTACAGCTCCAGCAGCGCCGTGCCCCCCATGCCGTTGACGACCAGGACGACCTGGTCGGGGCCCGCGGGCAGGCCGGCGACGATCTCGTCGAGCATCCGGTCGACGAGCTCCTCGGTGGGCGGCCGGTCGACCGAACGCCGTGCCCGCTCGCCGTGGATGCCGACGCCGTAGTCGAGCTGCCCGTCGAGGGCGAACGCGGGCTCCCCGGTGCGGGCCGAGCTCTGCGCGCGGGAGGCGACGGCGAGGCTGCGCGAGGCGGCGGCGACGTCCGCGCCCAGCGTCGCGAGCTCGGTGAGCCCGGCGCCGGTGTCCGCGGCGGCCCCGAGGATCTTCTCGACGACGACGGTCGCCCCGGTCCCGCGCCGCCCGGTGGCGGTGTCGAGCCCGTCGGTGGCCAGGTCGTCGTCGACGAGGACCCGGGCGACGTCGACGCCCTCCATCCGCAGCCGCTCCGCGGCGATGCCGAAGTTGATCCGGTCGCCGGTGTAGTTCTTGACGACGTGCAGGACCCCGTCCGGGCCGGCGGCGGCCCGGGAGGCGTGCAGCACGGCCTTGTTGTGCGGGGAGGTGAACACCGGGCCGGGGGCGACGGCGTCGAGCATCCCGCGGCCGAGGAACCCGGCGTGCAGCGGCTCGTGGCCGGCCCCCCCACCGGAGACCAGCCCGACCCGCCTGCCGGGAGCCCGATCGCGGGCGACCAGGTGGATCGGGTCCTCGTGCAGGACGACGAGGTCGGCGTGGGCCCGGGCGAACCCGCGGACGGCGGCCGGCACGGGGTCGTCGCCCGCGGGGTGGAAGGGGAACGGCATGGCGCCGATCATGCTGGCCGCGGGCGGTCAGCGCATCAACGGCGCGCGGACGGCGTTCTCCACGAGGTCGAGCACCGGGCCGAGGTCGTCGGCGGGCAGGCCCATCGCCAGGTGCGACACGAGCCCCTCCAGCACCAGCTCCAGGTACTGGGCGAGCACCGGGACCGGCACGTCGTCGCGCAGGGCGCCGGCCGCGGCCTGGCGTTCCAGCCGCGCCCGGGTGGCGGCGGTCAGCGCGCCGGAGTGCTGCTGCCAGCGGGCCCGGAACTCCGGCTCGGTGCGCAGCCGTCGCGAGACCTCCAGGCGGGTGCCCAGCCAGCTGCGGTCCGATCCGTCGCGCAGCAGGTCGCGCATGACCTGCACCAGGCCCTGCTCGGCGACGACGTCGGCCATCCGGGTGGCGTCCTGCTCGGCCAGGGCGAGGAACAGCGCCTCCTTGTCCCGGAAGTAGTGGAAGATCGCGCCACGGGACAGCCCGGTGTACTCCTCGAGCCGCCGTACGGTGGCGCCCTCGTAGCCGTGGTCGGCGAAGCAGGTCCGGGCACCGGAGAGGATCTGCTGCCGGCGCGCGGCGAGCTGGTCGGTGCTGACACGGGGCATGCCCCCAGTATTCCGTACGCTTGTCCTGCATGGGGGGACGGTCGTGCCGCCGGTCACCCGCGGTCCCGCGGAACACGATTTCATCGCGTGCGGGTGTCACACGTCGGGGGTAGCGTCGACCTGGTGACCCTGGACCACCAGAGCACCGACGGTGTGCTCCGCAGCGTGGGGGAGGCCGAGGCCTACGTGGCGTCGGTCTGCTTCAAACACGGCCCCCCGACCCTGGCCGGTGTCGAGATCGAATGGATGCTCCACCGACCCGGTCATCCGGCCGACCCGGTCGACCTCGGTGCCGTGCGTGCCGCGCTCGGCCCGCACTGCCCGGCCTCCCTGGCCCCCGCCTCGCACGCGGCCCCGCTCCCCGCGGGCGGCACCGTGACCGTCGAGCCGGGCGGCCAGATCGAGATCTCCAGCGCTCCCGCCGGCTCGCTCAAGGCCCTCCTCGGCGCCCTCACCGCCGACTCCGCCCACCTCCACGGACTGCTCGCCGAGTACGGCCTGCGCCCGCACGACCGCGCCGCCGACCCGGTCCGACCCGCCCGGCGGCTGCTGGACCTGCCGCGCTACGCGGCCATGGAGTGCGTGTTCGACGGCGTCGGCCCGCACGGCCGCAGCGGCATGTGCTCCACGGCCGCGGTGCAGGTCAGCCTGGACGCCGGCCCGGCCGCCGGGATCGCCGACCGCTGGGCGGTCCTGCACGAGTTCGGCCCGGTGCTGCTCGCGGCGTTCGCGAACTCGCCCGTGCAGCACGGCCGCCGCACCGGCTGGAAGTCCTCCCGGCAGGCGTGCTGGCTGAGCCTGGACCCCTCGCGGACCGCGCCGCCGTCCATCGCGGCGTCCGGTACCGACCCGGCCGCGGCGTGGGCTCGCCGGGTGGTCACCACCCCGCTGCTGTGCGTGCGCGGCACCGGGACCTGGTCGGTGCCGCCCGGGGTCACCTTCGCCGACTGGGTGTCCGGGCGCGTCCGTGGCGGGGTCCTCGACCGGCCGCCGACGCTGGCCGACCTCGACTACCACGTGTCGACCCTGTTCCCGCCGGTCCGTCCGCAGGGCTACCTCGAGGTGCGCTACGTCGACGGCCAGGCCGGCGAGGACTGGGCGCTGCCCTCCGCGGTCCTGCTCGCGCTGACCACCGACACCGTCGTCGACCGGGTGCGGGAGCTGTGCGAGCCGGTCCGCGACGAGTGGGTCGCCGCCGCCCGCGACGGACTGGACCACCCCGGGCTCGCCGCCGCGGCGGCCGCGCTGTTCCCGCTGGCCTGCGACGTGCTGGCCGCCGGCACGCACCCGCTGACCACCGCCCCCGCACCGCTGCTGGACCGGCTGCGGGAGGTCACCGAGCAGCGCGTGCTGCGCGGGCGCTGCCCCGCCGACGAGGCCGACCCGGCCGAGCACGGCGCGGGACCGGTCGCCGACCCGTTCCCGCCGGGGCTGTACCTGCCCCAGGCCGGTCGAGGCCCCGCCAGACCCGGTGACACCGCCACCCCGACCACCCGAGCCGTCGAGGAGGACGTGGCATGACCGCCGACCCCACCGTTCCCACCGGACCCCTGACCGGGCCCGCGGCGCCCGGGGAGCGCCCGGAGACCATGCGCACCCGGGTCGCGGCGCTGCTGGAGCGCTCGCGGGGCCGCAGCACCGCGCTGACCGATCTCGACGACGGCGAGCTGCAGGCCCAGCACTCGCCGCTGATGTCACCGCTGGTCTGGGACCTCGCGCACATCGGGTCGATGGAGGAGCTGTGGCTCGTCCGTGACGTGGGCGGTCGCGAGCCGCTGCGCCCGGAGATCGACGGCCTCTACGACGCGTTCCAGCACTCCCGCTCGTCGCGGGTCACGCTGCCGCTGCTCACCCCGGCCGAGGCCCGCGGCTACGTCGCCGAGGTCCGGGACAAGGCACTCGACGCGCTGCACCGCAGCCCGCTGCGCGGTCGTCCGCTGGAAGCCGAGGGCTTCGCGTTCGGGATGATCGTGCAGCACGAGCAGCAGCACGACGAGACCATGCTCGCCACCCACCAGCTGCGCTCCGGGGCGCCGGTGCTCGACGCCGCCTCGCCGCCCCGCCCGGCCGGGGTGGTGGACCCGGCGGCGGAGGTCCTCGTCCCGGCGGGCCCGTTCGAGATGGGCACCTCGGCCGAGCCGTGGTCGCTGGACAACGAGCGGCCCGCGCACGTCGTCGACCTGCCCGCGTTCCGGATCGACGTGCACCCGGTCACCAACGGCGCGTTCGCGGCGTTCGTCGACGCGGGCGGCTACGACGACCCGCGGCTGTGGACCGACGCCGGCTGGGCGCACCGCACGGAGGAAGGGCTGGCCGCGCCGCGGTTCTGGTCCCGCGACGCCGACGGCACCTGGTGGCGGCGACGGTTCGGGATCGTCGAGCGGGTGCCCGACGACGAGCCCGTCGTGCACGTGTCCTTCCACGAGGCGCAGGCCTACGCCCGCTGGGTCGGAAAGCGGCTGCCCACCGAGGCGGAGTGGGAGAAGGCCGCCCGCTTCGACCCGGCGACCGGCCGCTCGCGGCGCTTCCCCTGGGGCGACGACGAGCCCCGCGCCGAGCACGCCAACCTGGGGCAGCGGCACCTGCAGCCGGCCCCGGTCGGCGCCTACCCGGCCGGTGCGTCCGCGCTCGGGGTGCAGCAGATGGTCGGCGACGTCTGGGAGTGGTGCGACTCCGGCTGGCACCCCTACCCGGGGTTCACCGTGTTCCCGTACCCCGAGTACTCGGAGGTCTTCTTCGGCGGGGACTACGCCGTCCTGCGTGGCGGGTCGTTCGGCACCGATCCGGCGGCGATCCGGGCGACGTTCCGCAACTGGGACCACCCGATCCGCCGACAGATCTTCGCCGGGTTCCGGCTGGTCCGCGACGCCGGTGTGTAGGCACCTCGCGTACCTGGGGGAACCGGCCACACTGGCGTCGCTTGTCCTGGAACCGGAGCACGGGCTGCTCGCGCAGTCCTACGCCCCGGCCGACATGCGCGGTGGCGGCACGATCAACGCCGACGGCCACGGCACCGGCTGGTACCCGCCCGGGAGCACGACGCCGGTGCGGGTCCGCTCGGCGTCGCCGCTGTGGTCCGACACGTCCTACGCCGCGCTGGCCGGCGCGACGACGTCGGGTGCCGTGCTCGCCGCCGTCCGCTCGGCGACGGTCGGGATGCCGGTCACCGCGACGGCCGCCGCCCCCTTCACCGACGGGCGGTGGCTGTTCAGCCACAACGGCGTCGTCCGCGGCTGGCCGGAGTCCCTCGCGGAAGCCGCGGCGGCACTGCCCGTCACCTACCTGATGACCCTCGACGCCCCCACCGACGCGGCACTGCTGTGGGCGGTGGTCCGGCGGGGTCTCGCCGACGGCGCCGACCCGGCCGACCTGCTGGCCAGGGTCTGTGCCGACACCGAGCGGACCGCGCCCGGCTCGCGGCTGAACCTGCTGCTGACCGACGGCACGACGATCTGGGCGACGGCCTGGCGGCACGCACTCGCCGTCCGGATCGGACCGGGCTGCGTGACCGTCGCCTCCGAACCGACCCATGCGTTCCCCGACTGGACCCGGGTGCCCGACCGGCACCTGGTGGTGGCCCGACCGGACCACCACGAGAGTCATGACCTAGGTGTGATGTCCAGGCAGGTTGGTCAGGCGACTGATCGGCGGTAGGCCGTTGGTTGCGCTGTGGGGCCGGTGGTGATTGTAGAAGTGCAGCCAGCCGGGGAGCGCGTCTCGCCGAGCCGTTTCGCAGGGGTGGAAGCGGGCGTATGCCCACCCGTCGGCGAGGGTGCGGTGGAAACGTTCGATCTTGCCGTTGGTCTGAGGCCGGTAGGGCCGGGTTCGCTTGTGGGTGATGCCCAGTTCGCTGCAGGTGTCACGCCAGGCGTGTGAGCGGTAGCAGCTGCCGTTGTCGGACAGGACCCGTTCGACGGTCACGCCGCGGGCGTTCAACCAGTCCACGGCCCGGCGTAGCACACCGGTGGCGGTGTCGGCTTTCTCGTCGCTGTGGATCTCGGCGTAGGCGACGCGGGAGTGGTCGTCGATGACGGTGTGGACGAACGCTCTGCCGGTGCGCGGCTTGTAGTCGGTTCCCCTGGGCAGTCCGGGAGTGGACCGCTTGTTCAGGGCGCCTTGTCGGCGTCCGACGAAGCGGTGTCCGCCTCCGTCGGGGATGTTGCCGAACTTGGTGACGTCGACGTGGATCAACGAGCCGGGGTGTGGGTGTTCGTAGCGGCGTAGGGGCTCGCCGGTGACCCGGTCGATGTGGGAGAGCCGGTTGATCCGGCAGCGGCGCAGGACCGCGTGCACGGTCGAGGCGGCGAGAGCGAGTCGGCCGCCGATCTGTACTGGTCCGAGTCGGTGGTGCCACCGCAGTCGCACGATCTGCTTCACCAGCCTCGGCGGGGTCTTGGCCGGCATCGACCGTGGTCGGGAGCTGCGGTCGACCATCCCGGGCGGGCCCTCGGCGCGGTAGCGGTCAGCCCACTTTCGGGCGGTGCGAGGGGCGACCATGAACATTCTGGCCGCGGTGGAGCAGGTCCAGTCCTGGTCGACGATCAGACGGGCCAGCCGTAGCCGGGCACGCGGAGTCAGCGCAGCGTTAGCCCTGGTGATTCACGGAGCTGCGGATTGACCGCGTGATCGGCTGGCGGCGGATCCGGTCCGGTTCGTTCGATGGGTGGGCATGGCGAAGGGGCCGGCCTGCGCGTTCTGCCGGGAGCTCCCGCCGCTCGTCGTGTCGGGCTTCGGAGATCAACCAGCAGGAACAGGCAACGCGCACAGCCGCGCGAACGCGCGGGCGAGATCGACCGCCCAGGGCCAGGACCGTTGGATACGGACCCAGACTCGGCGTTGCCCGCGGGTGATCCGCGCGGCGGTGTGCAACAACCGGTAGCGCAACGCCTTCGGCTCGACCTTCGCCAGGTCGCCGTCGAGAAGCAGGCGCTGGGTCCAGGTGATCAGGTCGACCGCGAGCATGACCACGGTCAACCACGCCGCGTTGACGGCGAAGGACCGGGACGGGAAGTGGTTGAGGCCGGTGTCCTTGCCGCAGCGGATCCGGTCCTCGACCCGGGCGTGGGCGCGGTGGCGGGCGTCGAGGAAGGCGAGCTGCCCGACGCGGGTGTCGGTGGCGAACGCGGTGTAGCGCCAGCCGTCACGCTCCTCGAACGCATCGAGCTGCGCGCCGGGATGCGGCCGTTCGCGACGGACGACAACGCGGGTCCCGGCCGGGTAGTCGACCAACGCGGAGGCGGGGAGCAAGCCGGTGATCTCGGCCAGCCCGGCGCCGTCACGGTGCCCGCCGTCAGCGTCGACCGCCTCGGCCCACACCGTCTTCGGGACCAGGCTGATCACGGTGCGTTCGCGGTCGGTGACGGCCCAGCCGACGGAGAACTCACAGCTCACCGCTGTGTCTTGTTGCGCTCGGATGTGGGCGAGGAAGGCTTTCGTGGCGCCCGCGGTGTCGGTGCGGACCAGGATCGGGTGCCCGTGACGGAACGCGTCAGGGATCTGGGCGAGCGCGTCGTCGAGCACGTTGATGTGATCCGCGGCGGTGTTCGCACCGGCGTTCCCGCGGCGCAAGCGGGCGGCGAGGAACTCGCCGGTGTTGTCGCAGAACGCCAGCATCGGGTGATACCCGAACGTCTTCTTGAACGTGGGCGTGGCCTGTTCCTTCTCGCTGTGGGCGATGACGATCGTGGCGTCGAGATCGATCACCAGCACGTCCCGGCCGTGCCGGCGCAGGTCGCGGCCGGCGACCCGAGCCGCGGGAAACGCGCGACCATCGACGTCGGCGTGCTGGGCCCAGACCACCTCCCGGGCCCGCGCCCGCCCCGCCGCGATCGAGGACAACCGGCGCTCGTCGAGCTTGTCGAGCAGTCGCCAGCAGGTCGAGTCCGATGCCACCGACCCGAACACCGCGCCCTGATCGGCCAGGACCGCGATCTCGCAGATCCTCGTGGCCCCGTCGGCGACCGCGACGGCCAGATCGACCAGCACCCGCCCCGGATCATGACGCGCCCGAGCTCGTCGCAGCGGTGCGAGCGCGGTCGAGAGTTCACTGGTCAACGTGGTCCGGTCGGCGACATCGGCCAGCAGACGCGACCCGACGGGCGACACCACCCCAGCGCCGTCGGCGGTCACGATGACCGGTGGGCGCGTGCTTGTAGTCTGCACTCGGAAAGTGCCTCCTCGACCATGGCGGACAGGGCTTCGACACCCGCTGTCTTACCTGGTCACGAGGCACTTTCTTCAGTTGGGGTCGGAGATCACCGGCACAGCCCGTGAAGAGTCCGGGTTAGCGTGGGTCACAAGGGCCTCTGTCAACGGCGGGTTGGGAGTGACCCCGTAGCGACGGATTGGAACTGACCCCCGGCGTGGTGTGGTGATGGTCAGTCGTTGCTGGCGCGGTTGTGTTTGGCCAGGAGCTCGCGTCGGGCGCGGGTGCGGTAGGAGTCCCCGGACAGGGTCAGGACTTCGGCGTGGTGGACGAGGCGGTCGATCATGGCTGCGGCGACGACGTCGTCGGAGAAGGTCTCGCCCCAGCGGCCGAAGGGCAGATTGCTGGTGACCATGACGCTGCCTTGTTCATAGCGGGAAGCGATGAGCTGGAAGAACAGGTTCGCTGCGTCCTGGTCGAACGGGATGTAGCCGACCTCGTCGATGATGATCAGTTTGTAGCGGCGGATCTTCTTCAGCTCGGCCTCGAGCCGGCCGCTCTGGTGCGCGGCGGCGAGTCTGGTGATCCAGTTGCTGGCGGTGTCGAACAGGACCGAGTAGCCGGCGTGGGCGGCTTTGACGCCGAGCCCGATCGCGAGGTGGGTCTTCCCGATCCCGGGCGGGCCGAGCAGGATCACGTTCTCGCACTTGGCGACGAACGTGCTCGTGGCCAGGTGGGCCAGGATGTCGCGGCGCAGCGAGGGCAGATGGTCGAGGTTGAAGTCCTCCAAGGTCTTGACCTGGGGGAAGTGCGCGGTGCGGATCCGCATGACCGTGCCCTTGGACTCGCGGTCGGCGACCTGGCGCTGCAGCAGCGCGCCCAGATACTCCTCGTGCGACCAGTTCTCCTCACGGGCCTGGGCGGCAAGCTGTTCCCAGCTGGCCGCGATGGTCGGGGTCTTCAGGACCCGGGTCAGGTAGGCGATCATCGCCGGCAGTCCGTCGGGGACCGCGGCCAGCACCGGACCGGCCGGCCCCGAGCTCCCAGCGGGGTCGGTGGTGATCTTCGGTGGTGTGGTTGTCATGAGCTGCTCGCTTCCTCGGCAGTGGAGACGAAGTCGACACCGAACAGGGCGTCGTAGTCGGGCAGTGCGCGCAGGGTCACCGGGTGGCCGTCGAGGTGACGGCGTGCTGCGGCCTGTCGGGTGTTGCGGTCGTGGGCCAGGGCGCGGCGCATCGCCGCGGCGGTGTGCTGGTGCGCCGGGTCGGTGATCACCGCGTGGCGGGCCCAGCTGCGGTCGTGACGGGCGACGACCTGGCCGGCGCAGTAGACGACGACCTCGCGCGGTGAGGCGGCGACATCGACGAACCGGCCGATCATCTGCGGATCCACGGAGTAGTCGTTGGCATCGACGCGGACGTAGTAGTCCCGTGCCAGCCGGATCCGCTGGGCCAGCCCGATCGGCGGGTCCAGCGGCGGCAGCGGAGTCATCGCCGCGTAGTCGTGGGCGAGCACGTCCACCGGGCGGCCGCCGATCGCTCGGACGGTGCGGGTGTTGGCCCGGGCCAGCCAGTCGTCGATCTGGTGGTTGAAGTCGGCTGGGGAGGCGAAGCGACGTCCGGGCAGGAACGAGGTCTCGAAGTAGCCGTTGTTGCGTTCGACCAGCCCCTTGAACTCCGGATCCCGCGGTGGGGCAAGCCGGATCCGGGTGGCCAGAGTGCCGGCGAACGCAGCGGCCGGTGCCGAGACCCGCCCGGTCCCGCCGATCGCAGACTCCCGGTCCCAGACCAGCGTGCGGGTCACCCGCCCGACGTCGCTGATCAGCTGCCACATCCCGGACAGGATGTCCCCGGCCTGGCGCGAGGGGATCATCGTCGCGGACAAGAACCGCGAGTAGCCCAGCGTCATCACCAGCACCGGTAGGACCCGTTCCTGGCCTGGGCCGACGGGGATCGTGGTCTCGGGGAACCACAGGTCGCACTGGGTGATCTCGCCCGGTGCGTAGGCGACCCGGTCGACCGGGTCGATCCCGACATACTCGGGGCGGATCTGGCGGATCCGGTCCTTGAGCACGGTCAGCGAGTGCTCCCACCCGATCCGCTCTGCGATCACCGTGGCCGGCATGCGTGGGAACTGCGCCAGCAATGCCCGCACCTGCGGCTCGACCGCATCCGCCAGCGATCCCCGCGGGCCCCGTTCCCGCTTCGGCGGGCCCGGCGCCCGCAACGCGGAGCGCACCGTGTTGCGGGCCAACCCCAGCCGGCGGGCGATCTCCTTGATCGGGACACCCTCGGCCCGATGCAGACGACGGATCTCGGCCCAGTCCTCCACCGACAACACCCCCTCAGCGTCGTGCAGAGGGGGTCAATCCCAAGCCGACGCTAGGGGGTCAGTCTGAGCCCGTCGTCGACAGCCGGCGGTCGAGGCCGACCGTACGACCTGCGGTTGCGCCGAAACGCCCCAGCGCGGGAGCTCTCGCATCTGATGCAACTCCCGTCGGTTCTGAGCCGATAATGCACGTTATGACAGTTCAAGTGCTGCGAGGAAGGTCCCGTGGATCCGCCCCGCCTCGCGTCGCCCGATCTGCTAGGACTGCATGGCGGCGATGTCACCGGCACGATGGGCACGGTCCCAGGCCCCGGCCATCGCCCCGACGTCGATCGGTGTCGGAAGCGGATGCGTCGCGCAGTGGTCGAACTTCCCCGCCCCGACCGTGGATCGTCAATTTGAATGACAGTTAGAGTAGGCGGATGCCGAGACCATCGCGAACAGATGCGTCGATGACGCACCGGCTGCACGAGAACACCGAGGCGCCGACTCCGCTGGTGGGACTCTTACGTGAGGGGTTTCGCTGGTTCAACGAACAGCTCGACCAGCGTGCCCACGCCGAGGGGGACGCGCGCATCAGCGCCAGTGCAGCCGTGGTGCTGTCCCATCTGCCGCCGGCCGGTGGCCGGCCCAAGGACGTCGCGCGGTCGATGGGGGTCAGCCGCCAGCACGTCCACGCGGTCCCGCGCGAGCTCGTCGCCGCGGGCGTGCTGGAACTCGGTAGCCGACCCGGACTCGGGGCGGGACCGTCTGATCAGGGTCACCGCAGCGGGCGAGGGCCTGCGCCGGCGAAACGTCGCCCGCATGCAGGCCCTCGAGCCCGAGCTGGCCGCTGACCTCACCGCCGACGAGCTCTCCGAGCTCCGCCGCCTGCTCATCCGTCTCACCGGGCGCGGGCGATGCTGACGACGTCGATGCCCCGAGATCACCGGCTGTCCACAGATCCACGGCCAGGGGGATGGCCAGCGAGGCACCCTTCGAACGCACGATCAGACGAAGGACTGACGCGATGACCAATCGCAGGGATGGCATGACTCCGGTACCCCGCTCCCCGGCCCCGATACCCCCGCCGCCCATCCGGCGTCCTAGGTTGGACACGTGAAGGTCCTGCTGCTGGAAAACATCCACCCCGGCGCGGCCGAGGCGTTCCGACGCGACGGCTTCGAGGTCGAGACCCGACCCGGGTCGCTCAGCGGCGACGAACTGCGCGAGGCGCTCGACGGTGTGCAGCTGCTCGGCATCCGCTCCAACACCACGATCACCGCCGAGATGCTCGACGCAGCGAAGGATCTGCTCGCCGTCGGCTGCTTCTGCATCGGCACCAACCAGGTCGACCTCGCCGCGGCCGCCGAGCGCGGCATCGCGGTGTTCAACGCGCCGTACTCCAACACGCGCAGCGTCGTCGAGCTGGTCATCGGCGAGATCGTCGTCCTGGCGCGGCGGCTGACCGAGAAGACCCAGCGGATGCACGAGGGCGTCTGGGACAAGTCGGCCAAGGGCGCCCACGAGATCCGCGGCCGCACCCTGGGCATCGTCGGGTACGGCAACATCGGCACCCAGCTGTCCAACATGGCCGAGGCCATCGGGCTGCAGGTCGTGTTCTACGACACCGCCGACCGGCTCGCCCACGGCAACGCCCGGCGGATGCCGAGCCTGGACGCCCTGCTGGCCGAGTCCGACGTCGTCTCCATCCACGTCGACGGCCGCCCCGGCAACGCCGGCCTGTTCGGCGCCGAGCAGTTCGCCCGGATGAAGCCCCGCTCGATGTTCATCAACGCCTCGCGCGGCATGGTCATCGACGAGCTGGCGCTGCGGGAGAACATCCTGTCCGGGCACATCGCGGGTGCCGCCGTCGACGTGTTCCCGGTCGAGCCCAAGGCCCAGGGTGACCAGTTCGACTCGCCGCTGCGCGGCCTGGACAACGTGATCCTGACCCCGCACATCGGCGGATCCACCCAGGAGGCGCAGGAGGGCATCGGGGCGTTCGTCTCGCGCAAGCTGCTCGACTTCGTGCAGCTGGGCGCCACTCCCCTGTCGGTCAACCTGCCCAATGTCAGCGCCCCGAACCCGCCCGGGGTGTTCCGGACCGCTTACCTGCACACGAGCACCCCGGGCGTGCTCGCCGACATCAACAGGCTGCTGGCCGACGCCGGCGTCAACGTCGTCGGGCAGGCGCTGTCCACCGGCGGTGACCTCGGCTACGTGCTGACCGACACCGACCAGGTCCTGCCCGAGGACGTGCTGTCGGCGCTCCGCCGGGCCGCGCAGACCGTCTGGCTGCGCTCCTTCCGGCTCTGAGACTCACGCACAGGCGTTCGCGCCGTACTCCTCGACGTCGGAGGGGTGCATCGGACCGTGCACCCCGTGGAAGACGACGAACTCGGCGCCGGTCGGGCGGTGGAACAACCCGCCCGTCCGGCGCCGGTACACCAGCGGAGCGCAGCGGTACCCGAACACGGCCCGTGCCCAGCCCTCGGCCTCGCCGCGCGCCAGCGGCTCCGACCCGGTGACGGCGAGCTCCCAGATCCCCACACCGGCCGCCGGGGAGCTCGTGTCCGGCGCGGTCGAGGCCACCAGCGTCAGCTCGCCGGCCCCCCGCATCGCCGGGACGACGGTCCGCACGCGGTGCCGGTCGAGCACCGGCTGCGGGTAGGGGTAGGCCAGCAGTCCCGTGCGCAGCGCGGTGACCGGTCCCCCGTGTTGTTCGTGGATCAGCTGTGCCAGATCCACCGAACGCTTGCGGCGCAGGTCGGCGTTGACCAGACGCGCTTCGACCGTCATTCCCGTGGCCCTCATTCCCGTCCCCGCGCCCCGGGACGGACCTCCGGCGCTGAGGCGGCGCGGTGGGGCCCGACGCCCGGGTGGGAGGACCCTCGAACGGTCCGGCGTCGGCACCGTGTTCTACGGCTCGTAGAGCATTCTAGATCACATCTCGCAGCCGGGCGAGAGCGGGATCACATGACGGCCCGATCACACCTCGCGCCGGTAGTGCGCGCTCAACGGATCGACCGGGTAGTCGGCGAACGGCGGGCAGCGGACGAAGCCGGAACGCTCGTGGAGCCGCCGGGCCGGGGCCCAGTACTCCCCCGAGCCCGTCTCCAGGTACACCGCCCGGTGTCCGCGTTCACGCGCGGCGTCGAGCAGCCGGGTCAGCACCGCGGCGCCCACACCGCGACCGCGGGCGTGCTCGGCCGTCCGCATGGACTTGATCTCCGCGGCCGGGTGCTCGGGCACCGCCCCGGCTGCCAACGTGCTCAGCGTGCCGCAGCCGAGCAGGGTGCCGTCGTCGTCGCGGGCGACGCACAGGGTCACACCCGGCCCGCGGAGCGCGTCGAGGTCCAGGGCGTGCATGCTCTCCGACGGCCCTGGGCGTGCATGTCGGCGACGTGCGCGGCGAGGAACCCCTGGACCTCCGCCCCGGACAGGTCGTCGGTGTCGATCTCCATGTGACCGTCCCCGTCCTTCCCCGGCCGGCTCTGCTCAAGAATTGCTCAAATACCGCGCCGACCCAATCGGCACGCTCCTATCGTCGGTGCATCGCACTTTCACCGGCGGCGGGTGGCCGCGTACCGACCGGCGAGGAGAACATCGTGAGCGCAGTCGTCGCAGTAGTGCTGGTCATTGTCCTGATCGCCCTCGCCGTCCTGATCGGGACGCTCCGCGACGTGCGCCCGACCAGGCCGAGCGTGGTCCGGTCACGCGAGGTCCGGCGTTCCGCCCGACCGGGCGCCCACGGTTCCTGAAGCCTCGTCGTTATGCTTCCGGCGACCCCGGGTGAATCCGGGACGGCGAACCGGGAGGAACTGCAGTGGCGAAGGTCGAGACGATCCGGCTGGTCGACGACATCACCGGCGGCGACGCCGCCGAGACCGTCGGTTTCGGGCTCGACGGTCGCCGGTTCGAGATCGACCTGACCGCGGACAACGCCGCGGCGCTGCGGGAGGCGCTCGCGCCGTTCCTGGGGGTCGCTCGCGCCGCCGGGTCCCCGCGCACCGGACGCAATGCGGGAGTGCCCGCGCAGTCTGCCCGACGCAGCGGTGCGAGCGGCTCGGACACCGCGACCCGCGAGCACAACCGCGCGGTGCGCGCCTGGGCCCGGGAGAACGGCTGGACGCTGTCCGAGCGGGGCCGCATCCCGTCCGAGGTCGTCGAGGCCCACCGGCGGGCCCAGGACGGCGGCGCGGCGAGCACCGCCACGCCGGCGCCCGCTGCCGAGGCCGTCCCGGAGGCGACCCCCGAGGCCGAGACCCGGGCCGAGGCGCCCGCGAAGCGCAGGAAGCCCTCCGCGGCACCCGCGGTCGAGTTCAGCGGCTGATCCCGCTCGCCCGGGCCCCCGGCGGGCCGGGGGCCCGTCACCGGCTCGGCGACGGGATGCCCGGCGGCGGCGCCGGCAGCGGACCGGAGCTGTAGAGCCCGGAGCGGTCGACGTCGCGACGTTCCAGGGTCGGCGCGACCGCGTTCGGCCGGTACGGCTGGATCGCCTGCACCTTCCCCCAGTCCCGGCCGGGGTCACCCTCCAGGTAGGTGGGCAGCTCCGTCTGCTTGCCGATCACGGTGATCCAGCCCAGCGGGCCGCCGGCCTGCGGGGACGACCAGCCCTCGCCGTCGCCGCGCATCTGGCTGCCGTCGGCCTGCAACCGGTAGGCCGGGACCTCGGCGATCCCGCCGGAGGTCCGGAACGGGCGCAGGCAGGGGCTGGCCAGCGACACCGGGTACTCCAGGAACATCGGCTGGTTGCCCACGACCTGCGGCAGCGGTGCCAGCTGTGGTGCGCGCAGCGGTGCGACCGCCAGCCACCCGTCCGCCCCGAGCGAGTTGTCCTGCACGACCATCCGGACCTCGGTCGCCGCGCGGGCGGTCTCGGGCAGGTCGAACCGCAGCTCGCGCCACGGCATCTCCTCCACCCGCCCGTCGTCGAGGGTGGTCTGCTCGACCACGCGGACCCGCCCGTCGGACAGCCGCGTCGCGTACTGGACGGTCAGCCGGTTCCCGTTGCCCAGGCGCCCGGCCGCGGTCACGACCAACGGCGTGCTGCCGGCGCGCTGTTCGGCGGTGAGCAGCATCCAGGGGGTGCGCAGGGTGCCGGTGTTGCGGTCGCCGTGGGGCAGGTAGCTGCCGAACGCGGGCGCCGCGTCGCTGCCCAGGCCGCCGGACAGCACGTACTCGAACCCGGACGCCCCGGTCCCGCCGCCGGTCGGCGGGATGCCGTTGCGGACGAGGCCGCTGCCCCCGCTGTTCGGGTCGAGCAGCTGGGCGTCGGGGCTGTTCGCCGGGACGACACCCGGCGGCAGCGGCGCCGGGGTCGCGGTCGGCTCCCCCGGCGGGGGCGGCGGGGCGACGGTCGGCAGCAGCCCGGAGCGGGCCGGTGCGGCCATCCCGGTCGGTTCCGGGGCGGGCGGCAGCACACCGTCGACGGGCCGGCGCTCGGCGAACACCTGGCTGGCGAGCCCGCAGGACCCGCCGAACGGGTGCGACAGCGCGTCGGCGCCCATCGTCCAGGTGCCGGAGCGGACCTGGATCGCCGAGACCATCGACCACACGTTGAACGTGACGAGCAGCCCGCACAGCACCGCCAGCGGCGCGGAGGTGAGCCGCAGCCGCCGGGTCGCCCGCAGCGCCGAGGACGCGTCGCGGCGCCAGTCCCGGGCCCGGACCCAGCGGCCCACCAGCGGGATCCGGCCCAGCGTCCGTTCGACGCCGGCGAGCTGGTCGGGGTGGCGCTGCTCGCGGATGCCGCGCAGGTGCTCGACCCCGGCGCCCGCCGCCAGCAGCAACGCGACGAGCAGCAGGATCGTGGAGAGCTCGTAGCCGGCGACCGTGACCTGCTCACCGGCCCACGGCACGCCCCAGTTGTTGGTGTACCACCACAGGTTCGGCCCGGCCGCGGACAGCGCCGCCACCAGGAACACCGCGGACAGGAACGCGAGCCGGTTGCGGAGCGAGCGCAGGACGTCCGAGCCGGTGGCGATCGCGGCCAGCGCCACCATGCCGGAACCCAGGCCGACGAGATCGCCGAAGTGGTGGGTCCACTTCGTCGGGGTCAACGCGAAGATCAGCAGCGCGATCACGGTGCTGCCGATGAGGCGCTGGGCGGGCCCGAGGGCGGCGCCCGGGATGCGGTTGCGCCGGATCAGCACGACCACGCAGGCCAGCAGACAGAGGATGACCAGCAGTATCGGGAACCGGCGGGCGATGGAGCCGTCCGCGAGCCCCTCGAACAACGGCGCGTAGCGCTGGGCAATCTCGGTGTACCAGGGCCAGTCCGGCCCGATGTCGGACCGCAGTCGGGTGGAGTCGATCACCGCTGCCCAGCTCTGGTCGGCCCAGGCGATCATCAGGATGGCGGTGCCCGAGGCCAGCAGCGGCGCCAGCACCGGTACCGCGCCGACGGTCCGGATCCGGGCCGCGAGCAGGTGCCACAGCGGGCGCACACCGGCGATGAACGGCGCGGTCGCGATCAGGCCTGCCGGGTTCGCCCCGACCGCCATGGAGGCCGCGAACAGGCCGAGCGCGATCGGGAGCAGCCGCTGCAGGGCCAGCGCCCGCTCCACGCAGACCAGCGCCAGCAGCGAGCACACGACGACGACCGGTTCGGGACGCAGCCCGGAGTTGTAGGCCATCCAGAACGCCAGGAACACCATCCCCGCGGCCCAGGTGGCGGCACGGGAGCGGCGGGCCTGACGGCCCAGGCGCGGCAGCAGGCCGCGGGAGACCAGCCACCAGGCCATGATCCCCATCAGCACCGAGGGCAGCCGCAGCCAGAGCAGCGAGTCCGAGACCCGCACCCACAGCGCGTAGAGGTCGTAGAACCAGCCGAACGGCGCCTCCGCGGCGTCGTACCAGCGGTAGTAGTTGCCGACGTAGCCCGAGGTCGGGACGTCGCGCACGATGCCGAGGGTGAACCCGTCGTCGGAGGTCTGGCCCCCGATCGCGGCCCATCCGACCAGCACGACGGTGACGATCAGGTCGATCGGTCGCGGCCGGGCGCGGGACCACCAGCGACGCAGCCGCGGCGGCCACCGGCCGGCGAGACCGCCGATGGCGTCGCGGCCCGCCCGGTGCGGGCTGCGCCCCAGGTGCCGGTCGACCCCGGCCAGCGCGAGCAGCGAGCCCAGCAACGCCACCGCGGCGACCGCGGTGGCGGCGGTCTTCCACACCGAGGGGCTGGTGTCGAAGCGGGTGTCCGGGGTGATCCGGACCGCGGTGCCCGCGGTCGGGTCGAGCTCGGTGTCCAAGTCGGAGTAGATCCCCACGACCTGCGGCCGCAGGTCCCCCTCGAAGGTCTGCGCCCCGGCACCCAGGTCGATCGTCGTCGACGTGCCCTCGGAGGTGATCCGGACCTCCGACGGGCCGGCCCGCAGCGGCGCCGTGGCGAGCTGCTGGCCGCGGTCGACCAGCGCGAGCTGGCCGTCGGCGACGGTCAGGACCATCCCGGAGCGGGCGCCCTCCGGCGACTCCGGCGGGACGGTGGACAGCACCGTGGCGGCGCCGTCGGTGCGGTCGTCGAGGCTGCGGATCGTGTCGGCGGGGACGACCACCGACATCGTCTCCGGGCGCAGCGCGACCAGCGGCGAGTTGACGTCGGCGGTGCCGGTGGCGGCCGACGGCCAGACGATCGTGGTCGTGTGCTGCACCACGGGCAGGAAGGGCACCGCGACGGCGAGCACGAACGCCAGGAGGCCGAGCCGACCCGCCCAGCGCAGGCGTCGACGGTCGCGGAGCGTGTCGACCGGAGCCGGCGCGGCGACCGTCGCTTCGGAGGTGAGCACCGAACGACGGTAGCGGCCTCGCTCCGCGTGATCCGGGGAGCCCCCAGGGGTGATCAGCCCACCGGGACGTGGTGCCGGTCGCGGAACCGACGGCCTTGCAGCCACCACTCCAGCACCCGGGTGATCCAGGGCAGCATCACGTACACCATGACCGGGGTCAGGACGATCGTCGTCACCGCCAGCCGCGGCACGACGGGCCAGTCGGCGATTAGCGCGCCGAGGGTCACCGTGGCGAGCAGGTTCATCGGGAAGAAGACGAGCCAGATCGTCGTCGCCTGCTTCCAGCGCGGCGGGGTGATCTGGGGCGGGCCCGCGGTCTCGACCGCGGCGGGCTGGTCGAACCAGCCCTCGATGCCGGTGCGGCGCTCGGCCCTGGTCATCTCGGCCAGGCCCTGGGCGGAGCCGAGCCACCAGCGACGCTCCGGGCTGGCCTCCCAGCGCCCGAGCGACTCCGGGGAGTCGAAGCGGGCCAGCATGTGCCACTCGTCGGAGCCGTCGCGGCTGCGGACCCAGCCGCCGCCGAGGAAGCCGGGGAACCCTTCGGCCATGAGCAGGCCGGCGCGGATCCAGGCCGTCATCTCCGCGGCGTGACCGGGGTCGGCGCGACGGGTGAACGAGACCGTGACGGGGTCGCCGCCGGCCGGTGCGGGAGCGGACGCGGCGGCGGGGGTGGTGCCGTCGGCCCGGTCGTGGGTGTCGGTGGACATGCCGGCCATGGTGACCGCTCCCCCGGCGGACGCCCAGTCCGGCCGCACGACATCACTCCGGGACACTCTCCGGGCAGCCCGATCCCCGCAGCCGCTCCCCCGTCGTTCCGTTCCGTGTCGTTCCGTGTCGAGAGGTCCCACCGTGCCCACACCCGTCCTGCGCCGGGCCACGGCCCGTGACGTCCCCGCCGTCGTCGCGCTGCTGGCCGACGACCCGCTCGGCGCCACCCGGGAGACCCCGGACGACCTGCCTCCCTACCTCGCCGCGTTCGCCGAGGTCGACGGCGACCCCCGGCACCTGCTCCTGGTCGCCGACGACGAGGGCACGGTGGTCGGGACCCTGCAGCTCACGCTGCTCCCGGGGCTGGCCCGCCGGGGTGCGCTGCGGGCCCGGATCGAGGCCGTCCGGGTGGCCGCGTCCCGGCGCGGCGACGGTCTCGGGGCGACCATGGTCCGGTACGCCGTCGACGAGGCCCGCCGTCGTGGCGCGGTGCTCGTCCAGCTCACCTCCGACCGGTCCCGGACCGACGCCCACCGGTTCTACGAGCGGCTCGGGTTCACCCGGACCCACGACGGGTTCAGCCTCTCCCTGATCTGATCGCTGCTCCCCCGGCGAGCGGCCGGCTCGGTGGTCGAGGCGGGTTATGTGTCGTCGTTTCGCTGACCACGAGAACGTGTCAATGATTCATTGCTCCAGAGGAGGAGCGCTGGCCCGGTGGAGCGAGCCGGGGCCGACAGCCGGGACCCGGTCCTGTCACTGGAGGACAACCGACGTCTGGATGGGCCGGCTCCCCTCGCACCCGGCGGACGTTGTGGCGTACCGGTCTGTCCCACGGCGCATCCCGCCGGCAGCGAGGGATGAGAGAGCGCCGCGGGGGCTGCGGCAACGACAGTGCTCCTATGACCCGGCGGCGGCCCCGGGGCCCGTACAGCGCCGTTCAGGGCGTCCTGAACGGCTCCTGGACCGTCCGGCACCACACGGAGGTACTCGACGAGCCACCGGGCGCGCCGAGCGCACCGCTACGGGCCTCCGGTGCCGGCGGGCAGGCCCCCGCTCCCCCGCAGCCCGGCTCGGGTCCACCCGGCCCCATCACGGGCTCGGTCTCTCCTGGCCTGAGTACCGCCTCCCTGTCCTGGGCGTCGTCCTGGCAGGTCTGTGGTCGTTGTTCGGATGACGATCAGAACGTGTCAACGCTCCATTGACATGAAGAGGCCGAGACTGCTCGGGCACCGTCCGGACACACCACAGGAAGGACCCCGGGGGCCGGCGGGACCCGAGATCCCGCCGCCGAGCGGGCGGTGGATCGGCTCCGGCGGTGGTCGAGGATCGCGCCGGCTCCTCCGCGGCGGAGGTGCTACGACGATCCGCCGCCGTCCTCGGGCGGCCCGGGGGACGTCCGAGGCGGTGCTGCCATCGCCGCACGCAGCTCGGCGGTGGCCTCGGCCATGAGCTCGGCGAGTGTGGCGTCCTCCTCGGCCAGCCAGCGGGAGACGGCTCGCCGGTGGATCGCCAGGACCACATCGACGAGGAAGCGCGCCGTGCCGGGGTCGACACCCCGGCGTTCGAGAGCCGGGGCCAGTGCCTCGGCGATGTCGGCGAGCTTGATCAGATCGCGCTCGGCCAGCGCCGGGTTGGCCGCGATCACCCTCCCGCGGCGCCGGAGGTACCCGCGCGGGCGGAGGAGCCCCTCGGCGCTCCCCAGCGCGGACAGGAGCACGTCGATCGGCGCCAGACCGGGGTCGGCCGCCTCCATCTGCTCGACGAGGTGCGCCTCGATCTCCCCGCCGGCGAAGAGGACCTCCCGCTTGTCGGGGAAGTAGCGGTAGAACGAGCGCTCCTTGAGGCCTGCGGCGTCCGCGATCTGCGCGACCGAGGTGCGGTCGAACCCGTGGGTCTCGAACAGGTCCAGGGCCGCGCGTTCGAGCCGGCCCTGTGCGTCGGATTCCCAGCGCGGCATACCCGTCAGGATACGACGACAGGCACTGTCGTCGCCTGCTATCGTTGGTGACAACAGGTGCTGTTATCACTGAGGGGCCGTCATGAGAGCTCTGCAGTTCCACAGGTTCGGCTCCCCGGACGTGATCGTGCTCGCCGAGGTCGCCCGGCCCGAGCCGGGCCCCGGCCGGATCCGGATCTCCGTGCAGGCCTGCGGGCTGACACCGGCCGACTGGCATCTCGCGGACGGCCTGCTCGCCGACGTCCTCCCGGTTCTGCCCCGTGGCCTCGGCCTGGAGGTGGCGGGGACCGTCGACGCGCTCGGCCCGGGAGTCCACGACGTCCGCATCGGAGACCGTGTGTTCGGCCCGGCCTGCTTCGACGGTCCGACGGCCGGCGCCGCCGAGTACACGCTCATGCCGGCCTGGGCACCCGTTCCCGAGGGGGTCACCGCCGAGCAGGCCGCCGCGCTGCCGGTGGCTGCCGAGACCGCGTGGCGTGCGCTCGACGACCTCGGTGTCCGGCCGGGCGAGCTGCTGCTCGTCCACGGCGCGGGCACCACCGTGGGCGAGACGGCCGTGCGCCTCGCACGGCACCGGGGTCTGCGAGTGGTCGCCACGGCCGGGCCGACCCGGACTGCCGCCCTGGAACAGGTCGGCGCCCGGGTCACGCCCTACGGGGAGGGAATGGTCGCGCGCGTCCGCCAGCTGGCCCGGGGGCCGGTGGACCGCGCGCTGGACGCCACGCCGACCGGGGGGCGGATAGACCGCGCCGACCGCCCCAGCCCGGCAGGCGGCTCGCTGCCGGCCCTGATCGAGCTGACCGGAGTCGCTGACCGTGTCCTCACCGTGTCGGACTTCGCCGCCGCATCCGAGCTGGGCGTCCGGACCAGCACCGCGATGCGCTACGACCTGATGGACGGGATCGCCCGGCTCGCGGGCGAGGGCGTCCTGGCCGTTCCGGTCGCCGGCACCTACACCTTCGACCGCGTCCAGGACGCGGCCTCGCTCAGCCTGTCCCGCCGTACCGGCGGCAAGCTCGTGCTCGTCCCGTGACCGTCCCGTCCACGCGGTAGGGCCGCGACCCACCCCGGCGGGCTCGGGACCTCCGCCCGTGTCCTTCCGCGGGGCGCACTCCCCCGCCCGACGCCGTGCACGGAGTCGTACGGGGCACCTCAGGGCGATACAGAACGTCCCCGGCGGCGCCCGCCGGGGACCCGGGTCTGGTGACCCCGGGTGTGGCCTCGCCGTGACGGCGCCGGTCCTGCCCGCTCCTTCCCCTGTCGTCCGGCCCGGACCGTGTCCCGGTAACCCGCCGACCGTGCGGCCGGGCGTGGCCGCGGTTCCCTCCACTGTCACGCCGGCCGGCCCCGATCCGATGGGGCGGCCGTGTCGCCGTGGCCGTCGGTTCCCCGGCGACACGCCGGGGTCGCCCAACGGTTGACCTCAGGGTTCCGTCAATGAAACATTGACCCCGTGAGGTACGAGGAAGCGCAGCGCTGGCTGGAACGGGCCGATCCGTCGATCGCGAAGAAGCGGGAGTCCATCACCCAGCAGATGGACGGGATGAAGGAGCGCGCCGCCGACGGCGTCCTCACCCACGACGGGGCCGCCGCCTGGTACGCCCTGGTGCAGGAGATGCGCCGGCTGGCCGACTACTACGAGCGCGACCTGATCCGCACCCTGCGGGCCGGGGGCATGACGTGGAAGGAGGTCGCCGACGCCGTGCAGGCCCAGCTGTCGAGCCGCCAGGCGGCCCAGGCGAAGTGGAAGCGCCTGGTGGATCCGACCCGGCGGACCACCAACGGCAACATGCGCCGCGGCGGACGACCGCGCCAGGACCAGGTGCCCCGGCAGGACACGGCCACAGAGCCGAACGGGCGTGCCGAACCGGATCGGACGGAGTAGCCGCTCCTCCCCCGGACGGCCCTGTCGGGTGACGGTCAGCAACCTCCCCTCGGCGTGGTCGTTGATCCGGTGACGACGGCACCCGAGGAGGCGGCTCGTGACTCGACAGGGCATCGATCGACGCAGGTGGGCGGCGGTCGTCTCGATCGCGGTGGCGGTCTGCACGGTCGGCCTCGCGCTGGTGCCCCCGGCCCAGGCGACGCCACAGCCTGCACCGGTCGCCTCGCTGACCGACCTGCTCGACCCGCCCCCGCCCGGGTCGAACGACTGGAGCTGCCGGCCGTCGGCAGCGCACCCGAACCCGGTCGTGCTCGCGCACGGCCTACTGGCCAACCAGGCCAACAACTGGAGCTACATGGCCCCCCGGTTGGCGGAGCGCGGCTACTGCGTGTTCTCGCTGACCTATGGCCGCAATCCCCTCGCACCGCCGCCGCTGACCCAGGTCGGAGGCCTGGCGCCGATGGAGGACAGCGCCGCCGAGCTCGCCGTGTTCGTCGACCGGGTCCGCAGCGCCACCGGAGCGGCGAAGGTCGACATCGTCGGGCACTCCGAGGGCTCGCTGATGCCGAACTACTACGTCCGGTTCCTCGGCGGTGCCGACAAGGTCGAGCGCTACGTCGGCATGACCCCGCTGTGGGACGGCACGACCGTCGCAGGCCTGGACTTCCTCAACCGCACCGGTCAGCAGCTGGGCCTCGGCCCGGCCGTCGACCTCGTCCTGGACCCGCTGTGTGTGTCCTGCCGGCAGTTCCTGCGCGGCTCGGACTTCCTGGAGCGGATGAACTCCGACGGCGGGCCGCGCGCCGACGGCGTCGACTACACCATGATCCTCACCCGCTACGACGAGCTGGTCGTCCCTTACACCTCGGGCCTGATGGACGGGGCGCACAACATCGTCCTGCAGGACGGGTGCCCGACCGACCTCGCCGAGCACGTCGCCGTCGCGTTCGACCCGGTCGCTCTCCAGCACGTGTTCAACGCACTGGATCCGGAGCACCCGCGCCCGGTGCAGTGCCTTCCGGTGGGCCCGGACGCCCCTGCCGCACGCTGACCTGCCAGGCTGTCGCCGTGGTGGCGGTGACGACGGAGGCCGAGCTCGTCGCGGCGGCTCGTGCCGGTGGCGAGGTGGACGCGCCGCGCCTGGACGAGGCCGACCTGCGCGAGACCGACCTCGCCGGGCTGGTCCTGCGGGGCGGCTCGCTCGCGGGCGCCGACCTCCGCGGTGTGCGGCTGGACCGGGCACGGATCTCCGGCACCTCCTTGGCGGGCGCCGACCTGCGCGAGGCCGACCTGACCGACGCCGTGCTGAGCGGGGTGGACCTGTCCGGGGCCCGGCTGGCCGGGGCGACCCTCGGCGACACCCGGTTCACCGGCTGCCGGATGATCGGCACGGTCCTGCGCGGTCTGCGGGGGCTGACGACCTCGTTCGTGCTGGACGACTGCTCGCTGCAGCTGGCGGACGTGCGCGATGTCGCGATGCGCGGGCTGCGGGTCGCCGACTGCGACCTCTCCGAGGCCGACCTGTCGGGCGCCGACCTGCGCGACGTCCGGTTCGAGCGGTGCCGGCTGCGCGGCACGGTGCTGCGTTCGACCCGCCTCGACGGTGCCGACCTACGGGGCTGCGACCTCGGCGAGGTCACCCCGGACACCCCCCGTGAGCTGCGCGGGGCGATCGTCTCCCCCACCCAGGCGAGCGCGATCTGCGCGGCGCTGGGGCTGACGGTGCTCGAGCCGTAGATCCGGGTCAGCCGACGGAACGATCGACGCCGCCGCGGCGCATCGCGTCGTCGATCTGCCCGGCGATCCACGGGTCGTCGTCGCACTCCGGCCCGGCGGCGGTGAGCGGGCCCAGCCGGACGTCGTCCGCCGCACGGCAGAGCGGTGAGCTGCCGACGCCGTCGGCGGTGTAGTCGTCGAGGAGCACGGGACGCGACGAGTCCGCGAGCCGGTCCTGGCGGGCCGCCTCGTCACGGTGGTAAGCGGCGAGCTCTGTCTCGTCCCGGGTTTGATGGAGACCATCAAGCCTGGAGGATGATCGACCGATGGCCGCCCCGAGGAAGTACCCCGACGAGCTGCGGGAGCGAGCGATCCGGCTCGTGTTGGACGCCAAGGCCGACCCGGCGTCCGCGGGCGGGAACATCTTCAAGCGCATCGGCGAGCAGCTGGGGATCAACCCGGAGACGCTGCGGGGCTGGGTCAAGCAGGTCGAGATCGACAACGGCACCAGGCCGGGCACGACCACCGACGACGCGACCCGGCTCGCAGAGCTCGAACGTGAGGTTCGGGAGTTGCGCCGGGCGAACGCCATTCTCAAGTCGGCTTTCTTCGCGGCGGAGCTCGACCGCCCCAGCAGGTAGTCCTCGACTATATCGAGGAGAACAAGACACAGTTCGGGGTCGAGCCGATCTGCGCGGTGTTGAAGGACGCCGGTGTTCCGATCGCCCCGTCCACTTTCCATGCGTCGAAGAAGCGACCGCCCTCGGCGCGGGCACTCACCGACGCCGAGACTTTGAAAGAGATCGAACGGGTGCATCGCGACAACTTCAGCGTCTACGGCAGCCGGAAGGTGTGGGCGGCGTTATGTCGGGAAGGCGGAGTAGGCGGCCGCCGGGTCGCTCGCTGCACCGTGGAACGACTGATGCGCCGCAACGGGCTCCGTGGAGTGTCCCGGCTGCGTGTGCCGCGCACCACGGTCCGAGCCAAGGGCGCGGACAGGCGCCCGGACCTGGTCGAACGGGACTTCACCGCACCCGCCCAGGACCGCCTGTGGGTCGCTGACATCACCTACATCCGCACGTTCTCTGGATGGGTGTACGCGGCTTTCGTGATGGACGTGTTCTCCCGACGGATCGTGGGCTGGCAGCTCTCTCGTAACCTGTACACCGATCTCGCGCTGGACGCGCTCAACATGGGGATCTGGACCCGGCAACGGGCGGGCGCGGACCTCTCCGAGTTGATACACCATTCGGATCGCGGAGTCCAATATGTCGCCGTGCGGTACGGCGAGCGACTCGCCGAAGTCGACGCTGTGGCTTCAGTCGGGTCGGTCGGCGATTCCTACGATAATGCGATGGCGGAGGCGTTCAACTCGCTGTTCAAGGCTGAACTCGTCCGCAACCGGGGCCCGTGGCGAGGCACCGACGACCTCGAGCTGGCCGTCGCCGAGTACATCGACTGGTACAACCACCGCCGCCTACACGGCGAGCTCGGCCTGATCCCGCCCGTTGAGCACGAGGCCCTGCACGCCGTCACAGAACCCGCCCGGCAACCCGCCGGAGCGTGAGAACCGAGCCTCTATCGAACCCGGGACTTGACACTCGGCGTCCCCGGCGGCGCGGGCCGCCTCGGCCCGGGCCCGTGCCTGGTCACGGAGCTCGGCGGCCACGGTGCTGACCCGGGCCGAGGTCTGTGCATCGGCTGCGCGGGTGGCGGCGTCGCGGGCACCGCCGACGGCGTCCAGCACGATCTCACCGCGTCCGGGGACCGCGACCGGCTCGGCCGCATCGGCGGCTCCGCCGCTCGCGCCGTTCGTGACGGCGGCGGTGGCGGCTGTGGGAGTGGGGGTGACGTTCCGGGCCGGGACCGTGCCGTCGGCGCCGGCGAGGGCGGCGGCCAGGCCGGCGCCGCCGACCAGTGGGACCGTGCCGAACAGGGCCAGGCGGCCGGGCGTGGTGCGTGGACGTCGATGCCGTCCGCTCATCGTGATCGCCTCCTGCCTTGTCGGTAGCCGGAGCAGGAGGGGCTCAAACCTCCCTCGCCCCGTCGGGTGCCAGCGGTGCCGGGTGTCGGCGGAGCACGGTCACGAACCGGACGACACGGCTCACGACGCCTCGGTACGCGGGGCTCCCCCGGTCGGTGCCGGGGCCGAGGTACCGGTCGGTGCGGGGCCGCGTTCCCGAGCTCGTCGGGCCCGGTGCTGCTCGGCGGGGCCGGGGCGGGCGGGGTCGTGGGGGCCTCGGTCGGCGGCACGGCAGCGCGGCGGCGTGCGTCGGCCTGCTCCCGGGCGCGCTGCTCCTCCGCGCGCCGCTCGGCGGCCCGGCGCTCCTGCGCGGCGACCTCGGCAGCGTGGCGCTCCTGCGCGGCGATCTCCGCGGCCCGGCGCTCGTCGGCGAGCCGCCGCTCCTCCGCGATGCGGGCCGTCGCCGCCCGTACCGCCCCGTCGGCGACGGCGGCCGCGCGCGTCTCGCGGGCCGCGACCGGCACCGTGGGCGTCCCGGTGGGCGTCCCGGTGGGCGTCCCGGTGGGCGCCGCGGTGGGCACCGTGGTGGACGTGACCCCGGTGCCGGAGCCGTACCAGCGCGACGGCACGGGGAGCGACGAGGCATCGTCGGCGGTCGGCCCGGCGGCGAAGGTCGGCACCGGGACGTGGTCGTCGACCCGCTGGTCCGCGGGGGCCACCCCGCCGAGCACCCCGGTACCGAGGAGTCCGGCGACGGTGACCGCGGCGACCAGCACCGCCGGGACGACCCCCGCCAGGGTGACGCGGAGCCGACGGCGGCCCCGCGCCGGCCGGTCCCGGTCCTCGACCGGTCGTGGCGCCTGGCGCGAGTGGGTGGGTGTCGTCGCGCCCCGGGAGCGGGCCGCGACGTGCGGCCACGCCGCGGGCCCGACCGCGGCCGGGCGCGGGCTCGTCAGGTCGGCCGAGCCGGGGTACCGGTGCCGGCCGGTCACGGGGTGGAGCCGCTCGCCGTGCGCATGGGGTGATGGTGATCGGCGGACGGAGGAACGGCCATGCACCGAACGGGTGCGTCGCGGGCCTGTGGCGGCCCGGTGGGGTGGTCTTCGCGCCACCCGGACGGACCGGTCGGACTCAGCCGCCGAGCAGCGACAGCGCGGGGCCGGGCACCCGGACGTCGACGGGCGGGGTCTCGGCGATCCGCAGGCGCAGCCGGAGCAGTGCCCCGTCCGCGGCGCCGGTGCCCGGGTCGGCCGGCGTGACCGCGCCCGGGGAGGCGCCGGAGGAACCGCCGCCTGCCGGGTCGTCGCCGTTCAGGTCGTCGCCGCCCGGATCGTCGCCGCGCGGGGTGGGCGTGACGGTCCGCGGCTGCGGGGGTGTCGGCACGGTCGGGGCGGAGAACCCGGTGTCGCGGTCCCGTCCGGAGAGGTCGCCGGGTGCTGTGTCGTCGACCGGAGCGGTGTCGTCGACCGGAGCCGGGTCGTCCGGTCTGGTGTCGCCGCGACGTGTGGTGTCGTCGGACGGGGAGGTGACGTCGGAGGGCGTCGTGCCGGCCGGAGGGACGTCCCGGCCGGGGTTCGGCGTGGTCCCCGCGCCGGGCTCGACGGCGAGCGGACCGGGCGCGGTGCGGTCACCGGCCGCGCCACCGGTCGCGCCACCGGTCGCGCCGCCTGGGGCCGCCGGGCCGGGACCGGCTGTGCCACCGGTCGTGGAGCGCGGCTCGACGGCGCGCTGTGCCCCGCCGGACCGGGTCGGACCGGCCCCACCGGCGGACGTGGTCGACGATCCGGGCCCCCCGGACCGTCCCTGCTCCCGGGACCACCCCGGCTGCGGGGTCGCCCCGGGCACGGCGGCGGAGGGTGCGGCGGCCGCGGCGTCGGCGGCCGCCCGTGCCGGTGCCTGCGCGAGCGGAGCCGGGTCGGCCATCCGTGCCGGTGCGCCCCCATCGGCCATCGCGGGACCGGCGGCGAGCGGCGCGGCCGGGCCGGGATCGGTCTGCTCCGCCTGCCCCGCGACCGGCTGCTCGGTCGGCGTCACGGTGACGACGACCGCCGCGGCGAGAGCGACCGCACCGACCGCGGAGACCGTCACGGCCAGGACCCGCCTGACCAGCCCGGCGCCCGCCGTCCTCCGGTGCCTGCCGCTCATCGCTCGGTCCTCTCCCACGTCCGGTACCGCCCCGCGTCACCGACGCGTCGAGTCTCGGACCAGACGGAGCCGCAGGGCCAGCCCGAACGGGTGAACAGTCGACGTGTCACCGCTCCAGTGCGCTGTGCATCCGCCCGAGCCGGTCCTTCCGCTCGGCCCGCAGCGACAGCGCCGTCTCCAGATCGACCGCGACGAACCGGGTGCGGGTGCGCGGCGCCGACTGGGCGACGACGTCGAGGTCCCCGGAGATCACCGTCGCCACCATCATGTAGCCGCCGCCGGACACCGCGTCGCGGTGCAGCACGATCGGCTCGACGCCGCCCGGGACCTGGATGGAGCCGATCGGGTAGGGCGAGTCGACGATGTTCGACGGGTCCTGTCCCGCACCGAACGGCGCCTCCCGGTCGACGGTCTCCAGCTCGCCGCCGGTGTAGCGGAACCCGATCCGGTCCGCGACCGGGGTCAGCGTCCACGTGGTGTCGAGGAAGGTGGCGCGGCCGCGGTCGGTCAGCCGGTGGTCGTAGAGCCCCATCACGACCCGGACCTCGACGTCCTTCGCGAGCGACGGCCGCAGGTCCTCGGGCACCACGAGCCCCGCGCGGCCGGTACCGGTCCCGACGGGCAGGACGTCGCCCTCGGCCAGCGGCCGGCCGTCGAGCCCACCCAGGGCGCCGAGGGCGTAGGTGGCGCGGCTGGCCAACTTCTCGGGCACGTCGATCCCGCCGGACACCGCCAGGTAGGCGCGTGCGCCGGCCTTGAGGTAGTCGAAGGCCAGCACGTCCCCCTCGGCGACGTCGAAGGACTCCCACACCGGACGGGCCTCGCCGTTGACCTTCGGGGCGATCGTCGCGCCGGCCACCGCGACCGTCGCCGGCCCGGTGAACGCCAGCTCCGGGCCCATGTAGACGATCTCCAGGGCGGCGGCGCCGTCCGGGTTCCCGACGAGGGCGTTGGCGCAGGTCAGCGAGTACTGGTCGAGCGCGCCCGACGGCGGGATGCCCAGGTGGTAGTAGCCGGAGCGGCCACCGTCCTGCACGGTGGTCGACAGACCGGGCTTGCGGACCTCGATGCGTGTCACGCGAGCACCTCCAGCAGGCGGGTGTTGTAGCCGTCGGGGTCGTCGAGGAAGGGCTGCAGGTCGAACGCGACCGGGCGGGCGGTGATCCGGTACTCCCCCGCCTGGGCCTGCGCCTCCAGCTCGTCGTACTCGTCGCGGTCGATCCCGCGGAACTTGACCATGTCCCCGGGCCGCATGAAGACCATGTGCTCGGCGAAGTCCGGCTTGGTCTGGGTCGGGTCGTAGATCGGGGCCGGAGTGATCCCGAACATCTGATACCCACCGGCACCCCGCACCGAGTAGATGCAGGAGAAACAGCCGCCGTAACCGACCGTCTGCTTCGGGGTGTCGGTCCGCGGACGCAGGTACTTCGGCACGATGATCTGCCGCTCCCGGGGCACCATCTGGTACGTGAACGGCAACCCCGCCACGAACCCGACCATCGAGGTGAACCACGGCGAGCCCGAGTGCGCGGCGATGAACTCCTCCACACCCGAGTAGCCGTTGATCCGGGCCGCGTACTCGATGTCGGTGGCCTCCGGGTCCTGGTGCCGGTCCCGGAACCGCAGCAGCGTCTCGGTCGTCCACGGATCCTGGTAGAGCACCGGGATCTCCACGACCCGGCAGTCCAGGGTCACCCCGAGCGCGTCGCCGACCCGGGCCTCCAGCCCCCTCAGCTGCCCCAGCAGCACGTGCGGATCGAGCACGTCGGGGTCGTAGCGCACCTGGTAGGAGGCGTTGGCCGGACAGATCTCCAGGATCCCGTCCGGTCGCTCCTCGCGGAGCAGGTTCGTGATCGCGACGGCCTTGAAGTTGGCCTGCAGGCTCATGTCCTCGGCCAGCTCGACGAACACGAACTCGTCACCGCCCCAGCTGTAGCGGGCGCTCATGAGGTCCCCTTCCCTTCGGCCAGCCACTGCTCGAGGGTCCCGGTGTGGAAGTCGGCGTCGGCCACCCACGGCTCACCCGCCAGGGTGCGGAGCAGCCCGGCGGTGGTCGGGATCCCGGCGACGGAGAACTCGTCGAGCGCGCGCCGGGACCGGGCCAGCGCCTCGGTCCGGTCGGCACCCCACACCACGACCTTCGCGAGCAGCGAGTCGTAGTAGGGCGGGACGGTCCCGTCGGGCTCCAGCCAGGTGTCGCAGCGCACCCACGGCCCGGACGGCAGCGTGACCCGCCCGACACCGCCGGGCTGGGGCAGGAAGTCCCGCTCCGGGTCCTCCGCGCAGACCCGGAACTCGATCGCGTGCCCGCGCCGTTCGACGGCGTCCTGGGTGAACCGCAGCGGCTCCCCCGCGGCGATGCGCAGCTGCTCGGCGACCAGGTCGATGCCGGTGACGAGCTCGGTGGTGGGGTGCTCGACCTGGATGCGGGTGTTCATCTCGATGAAGAAGAACTCGCCCGTGCGGTCGTCGACGAGGAACTCCACGGTGCCGGCCGAGGTGTAGCCGACATCGCGGCACAGGGCGACCGCCGCGGCCGTCATGGCGCCCCGGGTCGCCTCGGTGATGCCCGGCGACCCGGCCTCCTCGACGACCTTCTGCCTGCGGCGCTGCAGCGAGCACTCCCGCTCGAACAGGTGGACGGCGTCCCGGCCGTCGCCGAGGACCTGCACCTCGACGTGCCGGGCACGCTCGACGAACCGCTCCAGGTACATGGTGCCGTCGCCGAACGCCTTCTCCGCCTCGGTCGAGGCCTGCCCGAACGCGGTGCGCAGCTCCTCGGCGTCGGCGACGATCCGGATGCCCCGGCCCCCGCCGCCGGCGGCGGCCTTGAGCATCACCGGGTAGCCGACCGCCTCGGCGGCGGCGACCGCGGCGTCGGCGTCGTCGACCCCGACCCGGCCGGCTACGTGGCCCGGCTCGTCGCGCACGGGCTCGCCGGGCTCGGGTTCGGCTGCGGGTTGGGGCACGACGACCTGCTCCCCGCGCTGCGCGAGGCCAGCGAGCGGGCCGGGCTGGCACTGCTGGAGGTCCCCGAGCGCACCCCGTTCCTGGCGCTGACCAAGGCCGTCGCCGAGGCGCGCGCCGCCGACCGCTACGCCGAGGTGGTCCGCACCGACGAGGCGCAGCGGGCGCTCACCTCGGCCGCCCTGGGCGAGGACGACCCGGACACCGGCACCGCCCGGGTGCTGGACCGGCTCACCGAACGCCTCGACGCCTGGGCGCTGATCTCCGAGGCCGACGGCCGGGTCCGCCGGTCCGCGCCCGCCGGTGCGGACCGGCGGGCGGCGCTGCTGCGGTCGGAGATCGACCGGGTGCGCGAGCACCCCGGGCCGTCCAGCGTGACCGTCGCCGCCGGGGACGGGCAGGTCGTGCTCCAGCCGGTACGGCTGATCGGGCCCGCGGTGCTCGTCGTCGGGCGGGACCGGCGTTTCACCCCGGTCGACCGGCAGCTCATCGGGTCGGCGGTGTCGGTGCTGACCCTGGCCCACGCGCGGAGCGCCGCGGCGGGGCGGGCCGAGCGCCGAGTGCGGACCGCGGTGCTCCGCGCGCTGGCCACGCTGCCCGGCTGCGGGGCCGAGGACGTGCTCGCCGAGACCTGGGGTCCGCTGCCCGCGGGGGACCTGGTCGCCGTCGCGCTGGGCGGGCGGGCCACCGGTGCGCCGCCGGACGTGCTGCTCGACGCCCTGGAACGCGATCCCGGGGTGGCCTTCCACGCCGAGCTCGACGGACAGGTGGCGGCGGTCGTCGGCGCGGGGTCGGTGCCCGCGGTGCTCGACGTCGCCGGGCGGGTGCGCGGGGTCCGGGCCGGGGTGTCCACCCCGGCACCGGTCGGTGACCTGGGCCGTGCGCTGCGCGAGGCGGGCCGGGCGCTCGACGCCGCCGAACGCCGCGACCGGACGGTGCTGCGCTTCGCCGACCTGGCCGGCAGCGGGCTCGCCGCGCTGGTGCGACCCGAGGACGCGGGCGCCTTCGCGGACGCGGTGCTGGCCCCGCTGGTCCGGCACGACTCCGAGCGGCGCGGCGACCTGGTCGCGTCACTGCGGGAGTGGCTGGCCCAGCACGGGCAGTGGGACCCGGCCGCGTCCCGGCTCGGGGTGCACCGCCACACCCTGCGGGCCCGCATCACCCGGGCCGCGGCTCTGCTGGGGCGCGATCTCGACTCCCCCGGTGTCCGCGCCGAGCTGTGGTTCGCCCTGCACGTCGCCGACACCGCCTGAGTCGCCGAGCTGCCGGGTCACGCCCCGGGGGCCGAGCTCCTGCCGACCGGGCCGCGGCCTACCGGGCCTCGACCGACCCCACCGTGGTCTGCGGCGGCGCCGGGTCGGCGGAGCACACCGGGCCGGGACGCGGCACGGACCTCCCACCGCTGCCGCCGGGCGGGGTGACCCGCAGCCCGCGTGCCTGCTCCGGGACGCAGTCGGCCTCCGGGTACGAGGCGGTCGCCCGCACCCGCAGCGGCGCCGTCGCGGCGGCGCCGCGAGCCAGCCGTACCCGCGCCCGGGGCCCGTCGATCGCGGCCCGTGGCCCGACCCGGGTCCCTTCGTTGCCCGCCACGAACGCCACCCCCGGGTAGCCGTCGAGCACGCACGCGCCGTCGCCGATGTTGCGGAACACCAGGTAGGAGACCTCGGCCGGGCCGTCGGTGCGGGGCGCGGTGGCGGACACGTCGAGGGTGTCACCGGTGCACGGCCCGGCCGGGCCTTCGTCGGCCGGGTCGGCCGGGGTGCTCGCCGGGACCGGGGTGGCCGGGTCGGGAGTTGCCGGGGCCGGGGTGGCCGGAGCCGCAGCGGCGGGTGACGAGGTGGCCGGGCGCGAGCCGGGGCCGGCGGCGCCGCAGCCCACGAGCAGGAGCAGCAGGGCGGCACCCGCCCCGGCCACGCGCGGACCCACGACCATCCCCTGTTCCGACGCAGGTCGCTGCGCCGATCGGCGCCATTGTGGCGTGGTCGTGCCCCTCACGGGGCGGCGGGTAGGGTCCTGTGCATCCACAACGAGATGCTCCGCCGGTGACCCCATGACCCTGTGGCAGCTGGTCACGCTCCTCGGTGCCGGCGTCGCGGCCGGCCTCATCGGCTCGGTCGCCGGGCTCGCCTCGCTGTTCTCCTACCCCGCGCTGCTCGCCGTCGGGCTGCCTCCGACGACGGCGAACGTCACCAACACCGTCTGCATGCTGTTCCAGGGGGCCGGAGCGGTCGCCGGGTCCCGCCCGGAGCTGCGGGGCGCCGGGCCACGGCTGCGTCGCTGGCTCGGCCCGGCGGTGCTCGGCGGCGCGGCCGGGGCCGGGCTGCTGCTGCTCACCCCCGCCGGCGGCTTCGAGCGGATCGTGCCGTTCCTCGTCGCGGCCGCGGCCCTGCTCCTCCTGCGCCCGCCCGCGGCCGGCGAGCCCCGTCCGCCCGGGCCGGGCGTCGCGCTGGCGGTGTTCGGGGTCGCCGTCTACGCCGGGTACTTCGGCGCGGCGGCCGGGGTGATGATGCTGGCGCTCACTCTGTCGCTGCCGGGCGCGACCCTGCTGCGGGCGAACGCGCTGAAGAACGTGCTGACCTGGGCCGCGAACACGGTCGCCGCCGTCGGTTTCGCGGTGTTCGGCGACGTCGCGTGGGCGGCGGTGCCCCCGCTGGCGCTGGGCCTGCTCGTCGGCGGGCGGCTCGGCCCGGTCGTCGCCCGCAGGCTGCCGGCCCGGTTCGTGCGGATCGCGATCGCGGTCGCTGGACTCGGCCTGGCGGTGCGGCTGTTCGTCCAGGCCTGGCTCTGAGCGGCCCGGCGCGGCCCGAGCGGACGGCGGTCAGCCGCGGCGGTACTCCAGCATCGCGGTGACCGGGCCGTCGGTGCGGTGCCCGTGGCGACGCAGCCAGCCGTCGAGCTTGGCCTGCACCGTCGGCAGGTCCGGGCGCCGGTGCGGCTCGGTGCGCATCGCCTGCTTGAGCAGCGCCAGGTGCGCCGTGCGGCTCGGCAGGTGGGTGAGCTTGGCCCCGGCGGCGGCCGCCCGCAGCCCGGCGACGGCGTCGGCGGACTCCCCGCGCGGCGGGTGCCCGCTCAGCGCGAACGACACCGCCGCGGCGAGCTGCCAGGCGTCGGAGGCGGGCGAGGCGGGCTTGCCGGCCGCGGCCTCCGGCGCCAGGTAGTCCGGGGTGCCCAGGACGTAGCCGGTCTGGGTCAGCGTGGAGTCACCCTGCTTGCGCGCGATCCCGAAGTCGATCAGGTGCGGGTGTCCCTGCGGGTCGACGACGATGTTGCCCGGCTTGATGTCGCGGTGCAGCACCCCGGCGCGGTGCGCGGTGTGCAGCGCCCCGGCGATGCCGGTCCAGATGCGGGCCGCGGAGATGTCGTCGACCGGGCCCTGCTCGCCGACGAGCTGGCCCAGGGACATGCCGTCGACGTACTGCATGACGATGACCAGGCCGTCCATGCCCTGCAGGCCCGGGTCGGAGGAGGCGTGCAGCAGGTCGTGGATCTGCACGCAGCAGGGGTGGCGCAGCGCCCCGAGCGCGGCGGCCTCGCGGCGGATGCGCTCCTCGGTCTCGGGGTCCGCGGCGTGCGCGGACTTGACCGCGACGGTGTGGCCGAGCTTCGCGTCGTGGGCCAGCCAGACCCCGCCGAAGCCACCGGCACCGAGGCGGCGCAGCAGCCGGAACCGGGGGGCACGGGGCGGCCCGCCCGGCACCGGCGCGACGAGTGTCGGCCGACGCGGCGGACCCGCCGGGGGCCGTCCCGCGCCGGAGACGGGGCCACGGGCCGCTCCCGACACCGGGCCGCGCAGCGGTCCCGCCGCCGGGTGGGCGGCCGGGCCGGTGAACGGCGGCGGTCCGGCGGGCGGGCGCTCGGCCGGGCCGGGCGCGTAGGCCACGGGGGGCGGTGCGCCGTAGCCGGCCGGCGGACGGGGGGCGGCGGCGAACCCGACGTAGGGGGCGGACTGCTCGACCGACGACGGCCCGCGGGCGCCGCCGGTCCCGGGGCCGCCCGGGTTCTCGCGGGCGGAGAAGCGCTGGGCGAGGCGCTCGGCGACGCTGGGCGTCGCGGCGGCGCCGGACTGCGGGGCGAGCCCGTCGCCGCCGGCACGGCCGGCCCGGGACGACCCGGTTCCGATACGGCCCGCCGCGGACGGCTCGGCACGTCGGGCCGGCACGTCGCGCCCGGCGCGGATCCGCTCGATCCTCGCGCGCGACGGCACCGGGAACAGCGGGACGACCAGCACCCCGACCAGGCTGGCGGCGAGGACGCCGACCCACAGGTGCTCGGCGGTGCCCGCCGGGACCCCGCCGGTCAGCACGATCAGCGAGAACAGCGGGAGCCAGAAGAACTTGGCGGGCCAGCGGGGCCCGCGACGCAGTGCGGTGCGCGCCTGGACCGCGACCAGCACCGTCGCGAGCAGCGGCACGACACCGAGCAGGGCGACGGAGGTGACCGAGGTGACGACGTCACCGCCGATGGACCCGGCCACGGTGCCCCGGCCCAGGTAGCTGCTCTGCGTCCCGACGACGCTGCAGGTCTCGACCCGGATCGACGACGTCGCCGACTGGCTCAGGCCGGGCACGGCCGGCACCCCCGCGGTCGCGCGGCTGAACACCCCGCCCGCTCCGACGAACACGGCCAGCGGGAGCAGACCCGCCGCGAGCACCCCGATCCCGGCCAGCAGCACGGACTCGGCCGAGCCGTAGCCCGAGGAGGAGCCGGAGCCGATCCCGCGGCGCAGCAGCGCGACTAGCGCCGCGCCCGCAGTGGGCAGCAGCCCGGTGAGCACGCCGAGCGCGGTGACCGACCAGGCCCAGTCCCCCGGACACACGTCCGGCACGCCGAGCCCGCGGATGCCGTCCAGCACTCCGGCGACGAGCGCCACCAGCGCGTCCACGCCCGTCCTCACCCCCGAACTCGCTCCGGGTGCAGCCACCCGGACTGCCCACTATCGCATCACCCGCGCGGGGCCCGGCGGAGCAGCGGGTGCCCGGGTGCGTCCGGGGCGGGTGGAGCGGGGTCAGCGCACGAAGAGGTCGAGGTCGGTGTTGAACCGGTCGAGCAGCTCGGCGAGGGAGTCGCGGTCGTGGGTCGGCCAGTGCGCGATGACCTCGCGCAGCGGGGCCAGGCGGGCCTCGCGGACCTGCTCGCGGGCAGCCAGCCCGGCCGGGGTGAGGGTGACGCTGACCGAGCGGGGGTCGCGCTCGTGCGGGGAGACATCGACCAGGCCGGCCCGCGACAGCCGGGACACCTGACGGCTGGCGGTGGGCTTGGAGACCCCCAGCTTGCCGGTGAGCGCGGTCAGCGAGAGGGGGCCCTCGTCGTCGAGGAGCATGAGCACCGGATAGGTGTAACGGTCCACGGCGTCGTTCGTGCCGTACCCGTGGGACCACACCGACTCCATGGTGCGTCGGACCAGCAGCGTGATCTGCTTCTCCAGCGAGTGCAGCGGGTCCTGAGTCGCCGTGGCGACGCCGCCGGTCGCCACGGTGGCGTCGTCGTCAATCGGGCCAATCGGACGTTCGGTCATGTTTCGCATGCTACACAGGTTGCGGGCCGCAACATTGACGATCGCAATCACGTAAGCCGATCGAAAGGTTCGTGCGCCTTCACGCAACGGTGCTGCTCCGAACGGGTGTGATCGGCGACGCGCGTCGCCGAGACTGCGGGATGAACCACCCAGCACCGGACAGGGCCCGCACCTCGCACTTCCTCCTTGTTGCGTACCGCAATCATTAGCGTTGCGATCGATCCGCCGGACGACGTGGTCCGGGCACGAGATCGAGGAGGCGCTCTACCGTGTGCGGAATCTGCGGCTGGATCGACGACCGGCACGACCTGGGGGCGGACGAGCACGCCCGCACCCTCGCGGCGATGAACGACGCGATGTCCTGCCGCGGACCGGACCAGCAAGGTGTGTGGGCCCAGGGTCCCGCGGCGCTGTGCCACCGCAGGCTCGCGGTCATCGACGTCGAGGGCGGCCGCCAGCCGATGACCCTCGACGAGGGCGGGGCCCCCGCCCTGCACATGGTCCACTCCGGCGAGACCTACAACTTCCGCGAGCTGCGCGAGCAGCTCGCCGCCGCCGGGCACCGGTTCCGGACCTCCCAGCGACACCGAGGTGGTGCTGCGGGCGCACCGCGAGTGGGGCGCGAAGGACCCGCGTGAGGTCGCCCGGCGGCTCAACGGCATGTTCGCCTACGCCCTGTGGGACTCCGGCACGAGCGAGCTGGTGCTGTTCGGCTCCGAGCCCAAGGCGATCCTGGCCCACCCCGAGGCCGAGCGGGTGGTCGACGCCGAGGGGCTGCGCCGGGCACTGGCGTTCGTCTCCGACATGTCCAACGCGGTGTTCCGCGGCATGCGCGAGGTCCCGCCCGGCTGCGTCGTCCGGGTCTCCCGCGACGGCGGGATCCGCGAGGAGCGCTACTGGCAGCTCACCGACACCGGGCACACCGACGACGTCGACACGACCGTGCACCACGTCCGCGAGCTGCTGGAGGACACCGCGCAGCGCCGGCTCTACGCCGACGTGCCGCTCTGCACCCTGCTGTCGGGGCGGGCTGGACTCCTCGGCGCTCGCCGCGCCGGCCGCGAAGCACGTCGACGGCACCGTCCGGTCGTTCGCGGTCGACTCCGTGGGCTACGCCGACAACTTCGTCGCCGACGACGCCCGCGGCACCCCGGACACCCCCTACGTGCACGAGGTCACCGAGTACGTCGGCACCGGGCAGCGCGACATCGTGCTGCGCACCGAGGACATGATGGACCCGGCGGTGCGCCGGGCCACGGTGCACGCCCGCGACCTGCCGGCCGGCATCGGCGACATGGACTCCTCTCTCTACCTGCTCTTCTCCGCGATCCGGAAGGAGTCGACGGTCGCGCTGTCCGGGGAGTCCGCCGACGAGGTCTTCGGCGGGTACCGCGACTTCCACGACCCGGAGACCGTCGCCGCGGACACCTTCCTGTGGCTCGCCGGGCGGATGATGAACCACGACCCCGCCGACCCCGGCCTGTTCGACGGCGCACTGTGGGCCAAGCTCGACGTGCCCGACTACGTCGAGGACCAGTACCGGACGGCACTGTCCGAGGTGCCCGAGCTGACCGGCCCGGCCGCCGACGACCCGCACGAGCGGCGGATGCGCGAGATCGGCTACCTGTACCTGACCGCTGGCTGCCGGTGCTGCTCGACCGCAAGGACCGGATGAGCATGGCGGTCGGGCTCGAGGTGCGGGTGCCGTTCTGCGACCACCGCCTGGTCGAGTACGTCTTCGGCACCCCGTGGGCGCACAAGACCTTCGACGGCCGCGAGAAGTCGCTGCTGCGCCACGCCACCTCCGACCTGCTGCCCGAGTCGGTGGTCCAGCGGGTCAAGAGCCCCTACCCCTCCACCCAGGACGACTCCTACGAGAAGTCGCTGCGCGACCAGGTCGCCGGGGTCCTCGGCCAGGGCGACGACGCGCCCGTCGCGCCGTTGGTGGAGCGCGCGGCCGTCCGGCGACGGCTCGACGCCGGCGGCGGGCACGAGGCCAACTCGATGGGCCGCCGGATGCAGCTGGAGCGGATCATCGACCTCAACACCTGGATCGGCGACTACGACGTGCAGCTCTCGCTGTAGTCGTGCACCTCTCGCTGTCACCGTCGCTCCCGGCCCCGTGGCAGGTTCGCCCCGTGGGTGGTTGTGTGGGTACCGACCCGCACGACCACCCACGAGGTGAGGCCACATGGGACTGACCCGCACCGACGGCCCGCTGTCGTCCTCCGCGCCGACGACGGTGAACTACGCGATCGAGGGCCCGCCGCACAAGCTGCTGATGCACCCGTTCCCGAGGCGGGTGCGGGCGGAGTTCGCCGGGCGCACCGTGCTCGACACCCGTGGCGGCTTCCTGCTGCACGAGTCGAACCTGCTGCCCGTGCTCTACGTCCCCGAGGCCGATCTCGACCAGGACGTGCTGGTCGCGACCGACCACACCACGCACTGCCCGTTCAAGGGAGACGCGTCCTACCGCTCGCTGGTCGTCGGCGACCGCACCGCGGAGAACGCGGTCTGGCACTACCCGGAGCCCGTCGCGGCCGCGCCCTGGCTGCGCGGGCTCGCCGCGCTGTACTGGAGCGCCGCCGACGCCTGGTACGACGAGGACGAGGAGGTCTTCGCCCACCTCACCGACCCCTACACCCGGGTCGACGTGCGCCCGACCCACCGCGAGGTCGTGGTCACCCACGTCGCGACCGACGGCGTCGGGACGGTCCTCGCCCGCTCGGAGCGCCCGTGGGTGCTGTCGGAGACCGGACTGCCGAACCGCTGGTACCTGCCCGCCGCCGACGTCGCCGTACCGACCACGCCGAGCGGGCTGCGGACCCGCTGCCCCTACAAGGGCGAGGCGCACTACGAGCACGCCGACCTGCCCGGCGGGACCCGGCTGGCCGAGGTGTTCTGGCACTACCCCGACCCACTGCCGGAGTCGGCGCGGGTCGCGGGGCTGCGTGCCGTCGCGGGCGGCAGCCGGGACGACGGCTCCCGGGTCGTGGTCACCGTCGACGGCGCCGAGGCCTGAGGGCCCCGCGGCGCTCAGTCCTCGTCGGCGACGATCAGGGCCTCGATCGCGGGCAGCGCGGCCTCCAGCGCGGCGCGCTGGGCGGCGTCGAGCCGGTCGAGCCGGCGGGCGACCAGCGCGGTGCGCTGGCTGCGGACCTCGCGCAGCCGGTCCAGCCCGTCGGCGGAGATCGAGATGAGCACGCCGCGGGCGTCGCCCGGGTCGGCGGCGCGTTCGACCATGCCCTGGTCGTCGAGCGCGGACAGCACCCGGGACATCGTCGGTGCGGTCACGCCTTCCCGGCGGGCCAGCTCCGACAGGCGCAGCGGGCCGTGCTGCTCGACGGTGACCAGGGTCGACAGCTGCAGCGGCGGCAGCGACTCGGAGCCGTCGATGCGGATCCGGCGGTTCAGCCGGCCCACGGCCAGCCGCAGCCGCGAGGCCACCTCGTCGTCGCTCGTCTCGAAGCGGTTCGACACCACGGTGCCGCCGGAGCCGCCGGACTCGCTGCCCGATCCCTCACTCATCGCCCCATTCTGCCAAAGAAGTGATGAGCAATGGCATCGGCCCTCGACGGCGACGGGGTCGTGGCAGTGTCGCGGGGATGGAGACCCCCGACCCCGTCGCGCTCGCCGGCTCGCTGATCGCCCTCGACACCCGGGGCGGCGGTGAGCGCGCGGCCGCCGACGCCCTCGCCGGCCTGCTCGACGTCGGCGGATTCACCGTGCGAACCGAGCCCGACCCGGCCGACCCGGCGCGGGCGAACCTGGTGGCCCGCCGCGGCGACGGCCGCCCACCCGTCACCCTCACTGGGCACCTCGACACCGTCCCCGCCGACCCGGCCGGCTGGTCGTTCGACCCGCATGCCGGTGACGTCGTCGACGGGCGGCTGCGCGGGCGCGGCAGCACCGACATGAAGGCCGGGGTGGCCGCGCTCGTCGTCGCGGCACTGCGCAGCACCCCGGCGACCCCACTGCAGCTGGTGTTCACCTTCGGCGAGGAGACCGGCGGCGACGGCGCCCGGCTGCTCACCGGCCTGGAGCCGTCGCCGCTGCTGGTGGTGGCCGAGCCGACCGCGAACCGGGTGCTGCACGGCCACAAGGGCGTGCTGTGGCTGCGGCTGGTGCAGCACGGGGTGAGCGCCCACGGATCGCGCCCGGAGCTGGGCGACAACGCACTCGTCGCGCTCGGGCGGGTCGCGGCGGCGCTGCACGACCACACCTGGCCCGTCAGCGCGACGCACGGCGCCGCCACCGCCAACCCCGGGACGCTGCACGCCGGACTGCAGCCCAACCTGGTGCCCGACCGCGCCGAGCTGGAGGTCGACCTGCGTCTGGTGCCCGGTCTCGACGCCGCCGCGGCCCGCGACGAGGTGGCCGCGGTCGCCCACGCCGCGCTCGCCGGGACGCCCCACCGCGGGCTCCCCCACGTCGAGGTGCGCCTGGACCTGCCCGCCGGCGGCACCGATCCGGCCGACCCGCGGGCCAGGGCGGTCGCCACCGCGCTCGGCCACGACGGACCGGCGGCGTTCGCGTCCTACTTCACCGACGCGTCGGTGCTGGTCCCTGCGCTCGGGGACCCGGCGGTGCTGGTGTACGGGCCCGGCGACCCCGAGCTGGCCCACGTCACCGACGAGACCTGCTCCGCAGCCCGGGTCGGCGAGGCGGCCGAGGCCCTGACCACGGCGCTGGTCAGAGCTTGCGCAGCCGCACCCGCGTGACGTCGTGGTTCGGGCCCTTGGTCAGCACGGCGCTGGCCCGTGAGCGGGTGGGCAGCACGTTCTGTTCCAGGTTGGGCTGGTTGATCGTCGCCCAGATGTGCTCGGCCCGGGCGACGGCCGCGTCGTGGTCGAGCTCGGCGTAGCGGCGGAAGAACGACTGCGGGTCCCGGAACGCGGTCTGGCGCAACCGCAGGAACCGCTCCACGTACCAGCGGCGCACATCGGCGGTGGCGGCGTCGACGTAGACGGAGAAGTCGATGAAGTCCGACACCGTCAGCGCGCCCGCGACCGCGGGCTGGAGCACGTTGAGCCCCTCGACGATGAGGATGTCGGGGCTGCGGACCACGAGCTGCTCGTCGGGGACGATGTCGTAGACCAGGTGCGAGTAGACCGGGGCGGTGACCTCGGGGCGGCCGCCCTTGATCTCGGAGACGAACCGCAGCAGCTTGCGGCGGTCGTAGGACTCCGGGAAGCCCTTGCGCTCCATCAGCCCGCGGGCCTGCAGCTCGGCGTTGGGGTAGAGGAACCCGTCGGTGGTGACCAGCTGCACGTCGGGGTGCTCCGGGGAGCGGGCGAGCAGCAGGCGCAGCAGCCGCGCGGTGGTCGACTTCCCGACCGCGACCGAACCCGCGATCCCGATCACGAACGGGGTCCGGGCCCCGCCCGAGCCGAGGAAGCGCCGGTAGGCCCGGTAGAGCCGACCGCCCTCCTCGACGTGCAGGTTCAGCAGCCGCGACAGCGGCAGGTAGACCTCACGGACCTCGTCGAGGTCGACGAAGTCGCCGTAGCTGCGCAGTTGGTCGAGTTCCTGGGCCGACAGCGGCACCGTGGTCGACGACGCGAGCTGCGACCAGGAGCGGCGGTCGAGATCGACGAACGGTGAGGCGCTCCCCCGGGCCAGGCCCGAGCTGCGCCGGCCGCCGTACTGCGGGTGCGTCGCGGCCGCGGGGGACGCGCGCTCCGACGGGGGCGTCGGCTGCGGTGCGCTCACCGGTGCGCTGCGGTCGGGGCCCCGCTCACCGGCACCCGACCGCCGTCCGGGGGGCCCGGTGGCGCGGGGGACGGTGCGGAGGGCGACGTCGCCGTGGTCATGGCTGACCAACCTAGACCCCGGTCACGGCCGGGATCACCGTCGGGACGCCGTGACATCACTCGCAGCTGCCGACTCGCAGCTCCCGTCGCGCGGTCCCGGCGCGGCCGCCGTATCGTCGTGCACCGTTTCTCCCCGATGGAGGCCATCAACTCCGTGTCCGTCCTGCTCTCCGTCCTCGGGCTGCTCGCGGTCGCCGCGCTCACCCTGGGAACCGCCGTGTCCGTCGCCTCGGAGTTCTCCCTCACCGCGCTCGAACGCAGCCGCATCGACGCCGCCGTCGCCCGCCGGGACGACCGCCGCACCCGCGCGGTGCAGCGGGCGCACGCCGGGCTGTCGTTCCAGCTGTCCGGCTGCCAGCTCGGGATCACCGCCACCACCCTGGCCACCGGCTACATCGCCGAACCCGCCGTCGCCGAGCTGATCCGGCCGGTCCTGGAGGCCGTCGGTCTGCCCGCCGGGATCGCCTCGGGCACCGCGACCGTGCTGTCGCTCGTCCTGGCGACGGTGCTGTCGATGGTCTTCGGCGAGCTGGTCCCGAAGAACCTCGCGATCGCCCACCCGATGGAGGTGGCGCGCTCGGTGGTGTGGCTGCAGGCCGGGTTCGCCTCGGCGTTCCGCTGGCTCATCACCGGCCTGAACAGCGCGGCCAACGCCATCGTGCGCCGGCTCGGCATCGAACCGGCCGAGGAGCTGCGCTCGGCCCGCTCACCCGGTGAGCTGAGCTCGCTGGTGCGGGCCAGTGCCGAGAGCGGCAGCATCGACCCGGGCACCGCGGTGCTGCTGGAGCGCTCGCTGCGCTTCACCGACCGCGTCGCCGAGGACCTGATGACCCCGCGGGTGCGGGTGGAGACCATCGACGCCACCGACACCGTCACCGACCTGGTCGCGCTGGCCCGCCGCTCCGGGTTCTCCCGGTTCCCGGTCGTCGACGGCGACCCGGACGTCCCGCTGGGCCTGGTGCACGTCAAGCAGGCCTTCTCGGTGCCGCCGGCCCGCCGCGCCGACACCGCCGTGCGGGACCTGGCCCGGCCGGTCGAGACCGTGCCGTCGTCGCTGGACGGCGACGAGCTGATGACCCGGCTGCGGGCGGCGGGGCTGCAGACCGCCGTCGTCGTCGACGAGTACGGCGGCACCGCCGGTCTGGTGACCATGGAGGACCTGGTGGAGGAGATCCTCGGCGACGTCCGCGACGAGCACGACCGCGGCGAGCAGAACCGGGTGCGCCGCCTCGGCGACGGGGTCTTGGCGCTGTCCGGCCTGATGCGCGACGACGAGGTGGACGAGGTGACCGGGTTCCGGATGCCGCCCGGGGGCTACGAGACCCTCGCCGGGCTGGTCGTGGCCCGGCTGGGCCGGATCCCCGATGTCGGCGACACCGTCGAGGTCGACGGGTGGACGCTGGAGGTCCTGCGCCGCGACCGCAACCGGGTCGCCGAGATCCGTGTGCAGCGCAGCACGGACCACAGCGCCGACCACAGCTCCGACCACGGCGCCGGGCACGGGACGGTGCCGGCGTGAACGACCTGCTCGCACTGCTCGCCGCCGTCGCCCTGCTCGGGGTGAACGCCTTCTTCGTCGCCGCGGAGTTCGCGCTGATCTCCGGCCGCAAGGACCGCCTGGAGGCCATGGCCGACGCCGGCTCCGCCGGGGCGCAGCGGGTCCTCGACGCCTCGCACGACCTGTCCCGGATGCTCGCGGCCTCCCAGCTGGGCATCACCATCGCGTCGCTGCTGCTCGGCCGACTCGGCGAGCCGGCCGTGGCGCACCTCATCGACGGTCCGCTCGAGGCGGTCGGGGTGCCGGAGTCGTTCGCCTACCCGGTCGCGTTCGCGGTGTCGCTGATGATCGTCGTCGTCGCGCACATGATGCTCGGCGAGATGGTGCCGAAGAACATCTCGATCGCGGGCCCGGAGCGCGCGGCGATCCTGCTGGTCCCCCGTTCCTGGTGTGGACCCGGGTCACCCGCCCGTTCATCGACCTGTTCAACGCGATGGCCAACGCCACCCTGCGCCTGGTCGGGGTGACCCCGCGCGACGAGCTGGAGACCGCGTTCACCACCGGGGAGCTCGCCGAGATGCTGGGCGACTCGCGCCGTGAGGGCCTGCTCGACGACTCGGAGAGCTCGCGGATCGAGCGGACCCTGTCCTCGGCGGAGGCGACCGTCTCCGACGTCGTCGTCGCGCTGGAGGACCTGGTGTGCCTCGACGCCGGCCCCGGCGGGACGACGACGGTCTCCGCGCTCACCGAGGCCGTCGAGCGGACCGGGTACTCACGGTTCCCGATCCGCGGCGCACAGGGCAGGCTGACCGGGTACCTGCACGTCAAGGACGTGCTGGATCTCGCCGACGCCGAGTCCGCGACGATCCCGCCGCAGCGGGTCCGCAGCCTGCCGTCGGTCCCGGCCTCGGCCCGCCTCGACGAGGCGCTCGCCACGCTGCGGGCCGCCCGGGCACACCTGGCCCGCGCCGTAGACGAGCACGACACCACCGTCGGCGTGGTCACCATGGAGGACCTCACCGAGGCGTTCGTGGGCAGCGTCCGCGACGCCACCCACGCCCCCGGCACCCCGGCCTGACCCACGCGCGTCGTACGGTCGGACACCGTGCCGCCGCCGTCCGTGCCGCCCCCGTCCGTGCCGACCTCACCCGGGCCGACCCCGCGCGTCTCGGCCCCGGGCGCCACCGTCCCCGTCCTCGACGGCGCGACCTGGCGGGCACGGGCGGCGGCCCACCGTGAGCGGGTCGCGGCCTGGACCGGGCCGCACCGCGAGCGGCGACGGCGCGGCGAGCCGCACCCGGTGTGGGACTTCCTGTTCACCTACTACTCCCACCGCCCCGCCCAGCTGGAGCGCTGGGACCCGGGCCCCGGCGTCGCGCTCGCCGACGCCGCGGAACTCGCCCACCGCCCCGGCCACGTCACCCGGCCCGACGGCACGGTCCTGTTCGACCCCGCGGCGGCCCCGCAGCGGCTCCGGACGACCGCGGCGTTCGTGCACCGGCTGCTGGTCGCGACCCGGTCCCGGCCGCCCCGGCTGGGCTGCTTCGGCCTGCACGAGTGGGCGATGGTCTACCGCACCGACGACGCCCGGCACCGGGACACGGTGCCGCTGCGTCTCGGGCGGGCGGGCACCGACGCCGTCGTCGAGTCGGCGCGGATCAGCTGCACCCACTACGACGCCTACCGGTTCTTCACCGACGCCGCGGCCCCGCGCAACGAGCTCGTGCCCACCCGCGAGCGGCAGGTCGAGATGGAGCAGCCGGGCTGCCTGCACGCGACGATGGACCTCTACAAGTGGGCCTACAAGCTCGCCCCGGCGGTACCGTCGGAGCTGGTCGCCGACTGCTTCGCCCTCGCCGCGGACGTCCGTGAGCTGGACATGCGCGCCTCCCCCTACGACCTGTCCGGCCACGGGTTCGACCCGGTGCGGATCGAGACACCCGCCGGACGCGCCGAGTACGCCCGCGCCCAGGCCGGGTTCAGCGAGCGCGCCGCGCCGCTGCGCGACGCGCTGGCCGACCTCGCGGGCCGGCTCGCCGGGACACCCGACCACCCGGCCGGCCACCCCGCCGAGGGCCCCCTCGGCGGCCCGCACACAGACGACGGGGCCGCCGGGACTGTTCCCGGCGGCCCCGCGACCGCGTAGCGGCTCAGCCCGCGACGAGCTCGTCCAGCACGCCGTTGCGCACCGAGGCGACGAGGTCGGCGAACTGGTCGACGCTCATCTGCACGCGCTGGCCGAAGTCGTCGGTGATGACGATCCGCTTCTCCGGGACGGCGGCGTCGTCGACGAACAGCTCGGGGCATCCGCAGTTGCAGCTGCCGCAGAAGGTGGCGATGTGTCGCACTCGGGTGCTCCTCGTCGTCGGTCCGGGTGTGGCGGGCGGTGTGCCCGCGCCGTCGGGAGAGGTCGCCCGCGGACTCCCGGCGGTTCCGGATGTCACCCGATGGGGTCAACCGGTCACCGTTGGGAGCCGCGCGGCGCTCACACCGGCAGGTCGGCCGGGTCGGTGCCCTCGAGGAAGAAGTCGATGTCGTTGTGCTCGGAGTCGCCGTAGGGGGTGAGGTCGGTGACGCCGTGCGCGGCGAGCACCTCGTCGTCGATGAAGGTGTGCCCGGTGGGGCGCGCCGGATCGGTCAGGATCGCCAGGGCCGCGTCGGCCATGATCTCGGGGGTACGGGCGCGCCCGGCGACCTGGTCACCGCCCAGCAGGTTCGTCACGGCCGCCGTCGCGATGGTGGTGCGCGGCCACAGGCAGTTGGCCCGGATGCCGTCACCGGCGAACTCGTGCGCCCAGCCCAGGGTCAGCAGCGACATGCCGTACTTGGAGAGCATGTAGGGCGGGAACGCGCCGAGCCACTTCGGGTCGAGGTTGATCGGCGGGGACAGGGTGAGGACCTGCGCGTCGTAGGAAGCCTTGAGGTGGTCCAGCGCGGTCCGGGTCAGCAGGTAGGTGCCGCGCGAGTTGATCGACTGCATGAGGTCGTAGCGCTTGGGCGTCACATCGGCGGTGCCGCTGATGTTCAGCGCGCTGGCGTTGTTGACGACGATGTCGACGCCGCCGAAGGTCTCGGCGGCGGTGGCGACGGCGCGTTCCACGTCCGCCTCGACCCGCACGTCCCCGACGACGGCGACGGCCTTGCCCCCGGCCTGCTCGATCTCGGCGACCGCGGTGTGCACGGTGCCGGGCAGACGCGGGTCGGGCTGGTCGGTCTTGGCCAGGATGACGGCGTTCGCGCCGCGGCGGGCGGCGGCGAGCAGGATCGCGAGGCCGATGCCGCGGCTGCCGCCGGACATGACGATGGTGCGGCCGTTCAGGTCCCGCTGGGCGGTCTCGGTCATGGGGTCCTCCGGTGACGGTGCGTCGGTGCACGTGCTCGGAGGCACTCTAACAGTCAGACCTGACCGTTTCCGTGGAGGTGCGTCACACGTGCGCGTCGCAACCGGTTCAGCGCGGCCGCGACCTCGTGCCGTCGCGGCACCGCGACGTCCACCGGCGCGCCCCGGGTGATCGCATCGGTCCCGCCGTGACACACGGCCTCCTCCAGCCGCTCCAATGCCTCGGCGAGGGTGACCCCACGCAGGTCGAGGGCGGCCAGGGCGTACCCGACCCCCGTGGTCTGGCCGGGGTCGGCGAGCTGGGCCACCGCGGACAGGTCGATGTCCTCGGCACCGAAGGTGAGCCGCCCGCGGCCGCGGGCGGTGATCCTGCGCCGCCCACGTACCGAGGCGTCCACGGTGCGGGGGTCGAACTCGCGGCGGGCGAACGCCGGGAACGCGGCGTCGGTCGCCTCGTCGGACCGTCCGGCGATCTCCCGGGCCCGGCCGGTGACCTCGGAGGCGACGTAGTCCTGCAGCAGGATCACGGTGTCGGCGCGGGCGAGGTACTCCCCCGAGCCGCCCATGACGAGCACGGTGGACACCCCGTGCCCGCGGTGCAGCGGCCGGACCCGCTCGGCGAACGGGACCAGCGGCTCGGCCGGGATCAGCGCGCGCATCCGGTCGTCGCGGATCATGGCGTTGGTGGCTGCGGTGTCCTCGTCGATCAGCAGCACGCCGGCGCCGGCCTCCAGCGCCTCCACCGTGGCGGCGGCCTGCGAGATCGAGCCGGACGCCGACTCCGTGGAGAAGTCGTCGGTGGGGTTCCCGGACGGCAGGCCGGTGACGAAGGCCGACACGTCGACGCGCTGCACCGACCGCTCGTCCTCGGCGCGCACCGACACCGCGTCGGCGCGGGCGACGACGAGCTCGCGTCCGTCGCCGGGGACGTGGTCGTACACGCCGTTCTCCAGCGCACGCAGCAGCGTGGACTTGCCGTGGTAGCCACCGCCGACGATCAGCGTGACGCCGTCGGGGACGCCCATGCCGGTCACCGTGCCGCGGTGCGGGACCTCCAGGCTCACGCGCAGCTCCGGCGGGGAGACGAACGGCACCCCGCCCACCAGCGGCCGGTCGTCGACGCCGGATGCCCGCGGCAGCACCGCGCCGTCGGCGACGAACCCGACCAGGCCGCGACCGGCCAGCGCGTCGCGCAGGGCACCGGCGTCGACGACGGTCTCCACGAACTCCTCGGCGGCGGCGGTGTCGGCGGTCTCCCAGCGCAGCGCCCCCAGCACCGCGCGCGGCAGCGCGACCGTGACCTCCGCGACCGCCGCCCGGCCGTCGATCCGCCGACCCCGGCCGGGCAGCGGCACCGACGGCTCGGCGACGACCGTCCCGTCGGGCCGGATGCGGACCGCACTGCGGTCGAGCACCTCCTGGCCACCCGCGTCGATCCGCACGGTGCTGCGCTCCAGGGCGCGGCGCAGGGCGCGGGCCAGGAACCCGGCGAGGGCACGCGCCCGCACGGGTCCGTCGTACAGGCCGGGCGGCAGCCCGGCGGTCCGGGCGGGCACGGTCACCCGCAGCCGCGACGGCGGCGCGAACGGGTCGGCCTGCACCGTCCGGATCTCGAGGTCGTAGCCGTGCTCCCCCGTCCAGACTCCGGTGAGGTCCTGGTAGGAGCGGTAGGACGCTCCGTCGAGGTCGTGGAGCCGGTGGCCGAGAGCCGCGACGTCGCCGCGTCTGCGGGGCGTGGCCGAGCGCTCGTGCGGGGTCATGCGGGGTCGTCTCCTCCACGTCGTGGCGGCCGCCCGTGGCCCCGCGGGGCCCGGTCCGCGGCGGACCGGGCCCAGACGCGGATCAGCGAGCGGTGAACGCCTGGATCACCAGCTGGTCCCCGGGCGGGCTGGCGGCGCAGCCGGTGCCCTCCATCGGGACGAACAGCGAGTCGGTCTCGCCGGGCGGGTAGACGCGCAGTCCGCGAACCGCCGTCGGGCGGCAGGCGGCCTCGTCGAAGTTGCGCACGTTCACCACCCGCAGTGTCGCACCGGCGCTCCCGCCCGGGGCGAGCCGGACCGGGTCGCCGTGCCCACCCTGCATCGCGGCGGCCGGGCCGATCTGGTGGCCGTCGTCGCCGCCGACGTAGGACACGCCGGGGAAGCCGCGCAGGTAGCAGGTGCGGCCGCTCTGGTTGCGCAGCGTCAGCGTCACGTACGACGAGCCCGCGGCCCCGCCGCCCGGGTCGGCCGCGACCGAGCCGGCCAGCTCGGAGGTGTGGCAGCGCTCGTCGCCGCCCGCCTCGGTCCCCCCGGTGCCGGTGTGCGCGCCGCCGGCACCGGCACCGGCCCCGGGGTTCCCGGCGTCGGACACCGGGGTGCTCGTCGTCGGTGCGGCGGTGCTCGGCGGCGTGGAGGTGCCGCCGGAGCCGGCGGCGGTCGGCCAGTCGCCGCCGCCCCCGCAGCCGGCCAGCACCGCTCCGCAGGCGGCGATGGTCACGGCCCAGCGGGCGGTGCGGTGCAGGACGTACCCGTCCATGTCAGTCCCCCGATCGTCATGGTGCGTACGTCTCCTCGGACGTATCGGCACGCAACCGGTTGCCCCGATCCTTGGTGATGCGAACGAGAGTTCACCCGTCTGTCGCCGTTCGTCGCCCGATCGGCACCGTCCTGGCCTGTGTTGTCGCGTATGTCCGTTGTTCATCTGGCCCGTGGGGCCGCGATCGGCGTGGGCGAGACCATCCCGGGGGTCAGCGGCGGGACCATGGCCCTGATCGTCGGGATCTACGAGCGCCTGATCGCCCAGGGTGCGCACCTCGTCGGCGCGGCCCGGGCGTTGCTGCCGGGCGCGGCGGGCGGTGACGTGACGCCCCGCGAGGAGCTGCGACGGCTGGACCGGGGCCTGCTGGTGCCCGTGGGGCTGGGCACGGTGCTGGCGGCCTCGCAGGTCCTCCCGGGGCTGATCGAGGACCACCCCGTCGGCGCTCGGGCGGTGTTCCTGGGGATGGTCGCCGCGTCGGTGGTGCTCCCCATGCGGATCACCGGGCGGCTGCGCGGGCTGCCGGAGTGGGCGCTGGTCGTCGTCGCATTCGCGGCGACGTTCGCCGTCGGTGGGCTCCCCCTGTCGTCGGCGACGGCCGCCCGCCGATGCTCCTGGTCGGGCTGGCCGCGGCGGTCGCGGTGTGCGCGCTGGTGCTGCCGGGGTTCTCCGGCTCGTTCCCTGCTGTCGGTGTTCGGGCTCTACGAGCCGACCCTACGTGCGGTGCGCGACCTGGACCTGGCCTACATCGCGGTGTTCGGGCTCGGCGCCGTGGTCGGGCTCGTGAGCAGGCCGCGGCGGGTGCCGCGCTCGTCCTGACGATCATGGCCGTCGAGCGGCGGGTCGACGGGTCAGCGGGCCCCGGCCTCAGCGGGGCAGCCACTCCGGACGCCCGGAGCCGCGCGGGACGAGGACCGTGCGGTACTCCCCCGGCGTCGCGCTCATCGTGACCTGGTCGGTCACCCCCTGGTAGTGCCCGAGCGGGGTCTGCGCGGTGAACGTCTCCGGGGCGGGGTAGGCGTGCCGCTCCCCGGTGCCCGCGACCTCGCGGGCGTAGCCGAGGTCGAGCACCCCGAGCTCCAGCATCCAGAGCGCGGCCCGGGCCAGCGACACCTCCACCGCCCAGGACCCACCCCCCACCGCGCGGCGGCGCAGGGCCGCGGCGATCCCGGCGGCGGTCAGCCAGGACACGATGTAGTCGTTGACGACCAGGATCGGCGAGAGCCGGGGCGTCACCGTCGGGTCGGTGGCCGAGCCGCCCTCCAGGGTCATCATCCCGACCAGGGTGCCCGCGGACTGGTCGAACCCGACGCGGTGCGCCCACGGCCCGATCGGCCCGTGCAGGGTGTTCGTCGCGTGCACGATGCCCGGTCGCACCGCGGCGGCCTCCTCGGCGGACAGCCCGAGCCGGGCCAGGTAGCCGGGGCGGCGGTTGGCGTAGAACACGTCGGCGTCGGCGAGCAGCCCGCGCAGCAGCGCGGCGCCGTCGGCGGTGTGCGGGTCCACCGTGGCGGACCGGACGCCGACGTTCGCGGTGACGTAGGTGCTGTCGTGCTCGAACTCCGTGGGGCGCCAGATGTTCAGCACGTCCGCGCCGTGCAGGGCCAGCGCCCGCCCGGTCCCGGCGCCCGCGATGACGTGGCCCATCCCGAGCGCGCGCAGCCCGTCCAGCGGGAGGTCGGCGCGGCGGCGCTGCGGGAACGGCTCGGGCGGCGCGTCGCCGATGCGGCGCAGGGTGATCGGCGCAGTGCCGGCCAGCGCCGCGTGCTGCTCGGTCGCGAGCCATTCGCCGGGGGTACGGGCCATCGGCATGACGATGCCGACATCGCTCGCGGCCTCCTCCAGCTCGGCGGCGTCCCACCGGGCGACCGCGTCGGCGACGCCGCTCTCCGGGGCCCCGAGGAAGGTCTCGGCCCGGGCCCGCAGTGCGGGGTAGGGGTTGAGCGGCATCACCCAGCGGTCGTCGCGGGTGCGGTGGAACGAGAAACCCAGCGCCTGCGAGGTGATCGCCGGGCTGGCGGCCGGGTACCCGTTCACCAGCTCCCAGCGGCGGTCGTAGAACGGGCAGAGCCGGTGCGGGGCGCGCCGCACGTCGACGGTGACGTCCTGGCCGTCGCCGCCGCGGTCGCGATGCACCGCGGCCATCCCGACCGACTTCGCGGCGAGCGCGACGGCCGCACCACCCCCGAGGCGCAGCGCGCTGGGCACGACCGGGTCGGCACCGACGAACGCGACCCGCCCCCGTTACCTTCTTGATCAAGCCCGGTGAGGGCTTGCAGGCCACCGGCCACGGCATGACTCGTTGCCCCTGTCGTTGATGATCTGGGGGGTGTTGTCACCGTGGTCGGAGGGCGCCAACGACCGCTGATAGAGACCTGACCCGCTTGCGTGGTCTGCTCGTAACGTGGCTGCCGGCGCGGGTGTCCAGGCTGGTCTGCCACGACGACGGAAGGGCGCCGGTTGTCCGAGGAGATCGAAGCGGTGCCGTTCGCAGTGTTCTGCGGGCTGGACGTGGGCAAGCCCGAACACCACGCCTGCGCGCTCGACACTGCGGGCAAGCGGGTGCACGACAAGGCCCTGCCCAACGACGAGACCGCGCTGCGCACCGTATTCACCGCGCTCGCGGAGCACGGTCGGGTGCTGGTGGTAGTCGATCAACCGGCCTCGATCGGCGCGCTGGCCGTCGCGGTCGCCCGCAGCCTGGGTATCGACATGGCCTACCTGCCTGGGCTGGCGATGCGCCGGATCGCCGACCTGCACCCCGGACAGGGCAAGACCGACGCCCGCGATGCTCACGTCATCGCCGAGGCCGCACGCAGCATGCCGCACACGCTGCGCCGGGTCGGCAGCGACGACGAGACCCTCGCCGAGCTGTCGGTGCTGGCCGGCTACGACGACGACCTCGCCGGGCAATCCACGCGGCTGACCAACCGGCTGCGTGACGCCCTGCTGCACATTCATCCGGCTCTGGAACGGCTGCTCGGACCCCGTCTGGATCGCGGCGGGGTCCAGGACCTGCTCGCCGCCGCACCCACCCCCGCGGCTCTGCGCCAGCTCGGCGAGAGCGGCATCGCCGAGCTCATGCGACCGCGCTCGCCGCGCCTGGCGCGGACCCTGCCCACCCAGATCCTGGCCGCCCTCGACGCCCAGACACTCGTGGTCGCCGGCACGGCCGCCTTCGCCCGCGTCATCAGCGGAGTCGCCGCGCAGCTACGTGACGTCCACGTCGAACGAGGCAATCTGGCGGCTGAGCTCGAGGCCCGCCTGGAGGCCCACCCTCTTGGGCCGGTCCTGACCTCGATGCCCGGACTCGGAGTCAGGACCGCCATCAAGATTCTCACCATCGTCGGCGACGGATCCGCGTTCCCCACCGCCGGGCACCTGGCCGCCTACGCAGGGCTCGCACCCGTCACGCGTCGATCCGGGACCTCGATCAAGGGCGAGACCCGCTCCCAACGCGGCAACCATGCCCTCAAGTCCGCGCTGTTCCTCTCGGCGTTCGCCAGTCTCGCCGACCCGACCAGCCGCGCCTACTACGACCGCAAACGAGCCCAGGGCAAGCGCCACAACGCCGCCCTGATCTGCCTGGCCCGCCGCCGCACGGACGTCCTGTTCGCGATGCTCCGCGACCACACGCCCTACACCCCACCGACGGTTACCGAACCCGATCCGGCCCTCGCCGCGGCTTGACAACCACATAGAGACACCCCCCGGCGTCGGCGCCGCTCATCCCGACGCAGCCCAGCAGCCCGTCGAGCGCGGCGCCGGAGTCGAAGGCGTCGTCGGTGGCGGGGGCCGCGAGGATGCGCTCGGCCGTGGCGTCACCGGCAGTGGCCTCACCGGTGGTGGCAGCGGCGGGGGTGGTCATGCGGTGGGTCCTCCCACGTGCTTGGCCCGCAGGTACTCGCCCACGGACTTGCCGATCTGGTCCACGCGCAGGTTGGCCGAGCCGCCCGAGCCGAGCAGCCCGACGAGCACCAGGTGCACCGCGCGCAGGTGCGGGAACTCGTGGCGGACGATGCGACCCCCGGCCTCGGGGAGCAGCGCGGCCGCCCGCTCGGTGGTCAGCGTGGCACGCAGCCAGTCCCAGTGCGCGGGGTCGCGGCACCAGACGCCCACGTTGGCGTTGCCGCCCTTGTCCCCGGCCCGCGCCCAGGTGTACTCGCCCAGCTCGACGGGCGGGCCGGTCGGCGCGGGCAGGTCCGGCTCCGGGTGCACCGGCTGTGCGGTCTCGTCGGGGGTCGCGGTCCGCGAGGCGCGCGGGACCTCGACCCGGCTGCCGTCGTCGAGGACGGCATGGTGCTCGAGCAGCGCGGACTCCAGCAGCGCGGGCCAGTACTCGATCCGCGGCCACGGCTGCGACGCCCGCGGCGCGTGTCCGTCGTGGTGGAACCCGGGGAAGCCCTGCAGGTACAGCGACCCGACCGCCGACGCGAACCGGAGCAGCGGCTCCTTCTCGCGGGCGGTTGCGATCACCCGGATCGGGACGGTCGCCGCCCACTGGGTCGGCGGGTCGACCGCCGCGACGCCGAGCGGGGTGACCTCCAGGGTGTCGACATGGCCCTCCAGCGCCGCGCGCAGCTGGTTGCGCAGCAGTTCCACCTTGCCCTCGACGTCGGGAGCGGTGCAGAACAGCATCGTGGAGATCTCGTAGCCGATGGGGGCGAACACCGCGACCTTCGCCGTGGGCGGCGGCGGGGACCCGGTGACCGGACCGATCGCGACCCGGTCCGGTCCCTCCTGGCTCACCCGCACGGTGTCCAGGTGCACGGTGACGTCGGGGTTCAGGTAGCGCGGGCCCTGGATCTCGTAGAGCAGCTGCGCGGTGACGGTGTCGACGGTGACCGTGCCGCCGTCGCGGGCGTGCTTGGTGATCACCGAGGAGCCGTCGGCGGCGACCTCGGCGATCGGGAACCCGGGGCGCAGCATGCCGGGCACCGAGCGGAAGCCGGAGAAGTTGCCGCCGGTGGCGTGCGCGCCGCACTCGATGACGTGCCCGGCGGTCACCGCCCCGGCCAGCGCGTCGACGTCGTCGGGGCCCCAGCCGTGCCACCAGGCCGCCGGCCCCGCGGTCAGCGAGGCGTCGGTGACCCGCCCGGTCACGACGACGTCGGCGCCGGCGGCCAGCGCGGCGGCGATCCCGAACCCGCCGAGGTAGGCGTTCGCGGTGATCGGGGCGAACCCCCAGTCCTTGAGCGGGGCCCCGGTGTCGAGGTGCTCGAGCCCGTGGCCGTCGGCGTGGAAGTCGGCGAGCCGGTCGAACACCCCGTCCCCGGCGACGTGGGCGACCCGCAGCGACAGCCCGGCCGCCGCGATCCGGTCACGCAGCTCCTGCGCCATCCCGGCCGGGTCGAACCCGCCGGCGTTGGTGACGACCCGGATCCCGCGGCGGGCGATCTCGGGCAGGTGCGGGGTGAGCTGGTCGAGGGCGTAGGCGACGTAGCCGGGCCCGCCGCGCCCGGCCGCGGCGGCGAGCGCGGCGAGGGTGATCTCGGCGAGGTAGTCGCCCATGAGGACGTCGACCGGGTCCCCGGCCATCGCCTCGTCGACTCCCGTGTACCGGTCGCCGAGGTAGCCGGACACGTTCGCGATACGCACGGGACGGGAGGCCATGCCGGTCACGGTAGGCCGCCGGTCAGGACCACGACCAGGACCGATGACCGCACCTGGGCGTGACCTCTAGGGTCATGCCCCGTGGAGCTGTTCCATCTGCGCTACTTCCTCGCCGTCGCCGACGAGCTGAACCTGACGCGGGCGGCGGCCCGGCTGCACCTGGCCGCGTCGCCGTTGTCGCGACGGGTCCGCGACCTGGAGCGGGAGCTCGGCGCGCCGCTGTTCACCCGGTCCGCGCGCGGGATGGCGCTGACCGCGGCCGGGCGGGCGCTGCTGCCGCGGGCCCGGGACATCGTCGCCCGGGTCGAGGCGCTGCCCGGCGCGCTCGCCGCCGCCGACGGGCACCCGGTCGTCGTGGTGGGGATGGCGCCGGACGTGACGGCAGCGGTCCGCGACGGCTTCCTGGAGCGTCTGCGGGCCGCGCGCCCGGAGCTGGCGGTGCGGATCCGCCCCGGCACCTCCGCGGAGCTGGCCCGCGCGGTCGCCCGGCGCGAGCTGGACCTGGCGTTCGTGCACGGCGCCGTCGACGACCCCGGGCTGAGCGCACGACGGGTGGAGACCCGGCCGGCCGCCGTCGCCGTCGGGCACGGGCGGGGTTTCGACGACCGGACCGAGGTCGCCCTGGAGGAGCTGGCGGACCTGCCGTACGTGTCCATCCGCTACGACGCCGCCCCGTCGGTCTACCGGGCCACCGGGGAGCTGCTGGCCCGCCACGGGGTGCACCGACGGATCGAGCTCGACACCCACAACCCCGGCGACCTGACCCACGTCGTCGCCTCCGGGGAGGCGTTCACGCTGGTCGGACTGGAGTCGGGGGCGACGCACAAGGCGTTCGTCGGGGAGCCCGTGCACGTGCTGCCGGTGATCGGGGCGCAGGTGCGGCTGGGCACCGACGCGGTGTGGCGCACCGACCGGGCCGCCGACCCCGGCGACGTCGTCGGGTTGCTCGCGGCCGCGGCCGGGACGCCGGCGGGGCCCGTGGCGTGACGCCACGGGCCCCGCTGCGGTGCGGTCGGTCAGACGTGGGCCGGGGCCCGGTCGCGGGTCCCGAACCCGGCCTCGATCTCGTCGAGGGTCTGGTGCGCGGTCTCCCGGGCCGACCAGGCCGACGCCGCCGCGACCAGGCAGATGACGCCGCCGAAGACGGCGACCGGCAGCCAGCCGGTGACGCTGTTCTCGGCCAGCGCGGCGGCGATGGTCGGGGCGAAACCGCCGAACGCGAAGCCGATCTGGGTGCCGACGGCCATGCCGGTCAGGCGGACCTTGGCCGGGAACATCTCCCCGTAGAACGAGGGCCAGACACCGTTGGCCGCGCTGTAGATCACCCCGGAGAGCAGGATGCCCGCGCCGAACACGAGCAGGTACTCGCCGGTGGACACCGCCCACAGGTGGACGGCGAGCAGGACCGCGCTGCCCAGCGCGCCCGCGACGAACACCGGGCGGCGTCCGACCCGGTCGGACAGCGTGGCGAACAGCGGGATCGCGGCCAGGGCCACGACGTTCGCGCTGACGACGACCCACAGCATCGTCGAGCGCTCCAGGCCCACGGTGTTCACCGCGAAGGACAGCGCGAAGACCGTCATCAGGGTGCTGACCGAGGCGACGGTCGCGGCGAGGCTGACGCGCAGCAGGTTCGGCCAGTGGTCACGGAACAGCGCGGCGATCGGGAGCTGCTCCGCGGCCCGCGGGGACCTCTCGACGTCGGCCACCTCCGTCGCGAAGACCGGGGTCTCGTGCAGGGTGCGCCGGATCAGCACGCCGGCGACCATCACCAGCACGCTCGCCCAGAACGGCACCCGCCAGCCCCAGGACAGCAGCGCCTCCTCCGGGAGCAGCGCGATCGGCAGGAACACCGCGGTCGCGATGATCTGCCCGCCCTGGGTGCCGGACAGCGTGAAGCTGGTGAAGAACGCGCGCCGGTGCTGGGGCGAGTGCTCCAGGGTCATCGAGTTGGCGCCGGCCTGCTCACCGCCTGCGGACAGGCCCTGCAGCAGCCGGCAGGTCACCAGCAGCACCGGCGCGAGCACGCCGACCTGGCCGTAGGTCGGCAGGAAGCCGATCGCCAACGTCGCGACGCCCATCATCATCAGCGTCGAGACCAGGACCTTCTTGCGGCCGAACCGGTCGCCGATGTGTCCGAACAGCACCGCGCCGAGCGGGCGGGCGACGTAGCCGAAACCGAAGGTCGCCAGCGACAGCAGCGTGCCGGCCACCGGGCTCGAGTCGGGGAAGAACACCTTGTTGAACACCAGCGCCGCAGCGGTGCCGTAGATGAAGAAGTCGTAGTACTCCAGGGCGCTGCCGACCCACGCGGCCAGGGCGGCCCGTCTCGGCTGCGCCTCCGGCGCGCTCGGCTCGGCGGCGGACGGTTGCTGGCTCACGGTGGCTCCCGGCGTGTGCGACGTTGCAGGCACTTGATGACGCGGTCGACGGCCCGGGCGGCGAGCCGCTCGTCTATGTACCGTCCGGTTAGGTACTGAATAGTGAGTTGCGGCGCGGGGCGTGTCAAGAGCCGGATGGACGCCGGCGCGGTCACCCCGCCAGTGGGTCTCCATCGAGCCTGCGGTCGGTCCTGCCGGGCACCTGCCGCAGGCCCCTGCCCGTCGGCTCCCGCGTCAGTCCTGCCCCACACGGGCGGTCAGGTACTCCACGACCAGGTCACCGACCATACGGCGGTAGTGCCCACGCCACTGCGGGTCCAGCAGGTCGCGACCGAAGATGGCCGAGACGGTGTGCCGGTTGGCCACCCGGAACACGCAGAACGAGCTGATCAGCACATGGACGTCGAAGGCGTCGACGTCGTCGCGGAACAGCCCGGCCTCCCGGCCGCGGGCGAGGATGGAATCGAGCACGCCGAGCGCGGGCCCGGCGAGCCCCGCGCGCAACGGGGAGGAGCGCAGGTGCTCGGCGTGGTGGATGTTCTCGATCGCGACCAGCCGGATGAAGTCCGGGTGCGCCTCGTGGTGGTCGAAGGTGAGCTCAGCGACCGCCCGCACCGCCCGTGCCGGGTTGAGGTCCGACACCGACAGCTGCTGCTCCAGCGCCCGGATCCCGGTGTACGCGCGTTCGAGAACGGCCAGGTAGAGACCCTGTTTCGAACCGAAGTAGTAGTAGAGCATCCGCTTGGTGGTCCGGGTGCGCGCGGCGATCTCGTCGACCCGCGCCCCGGCGAGACCCCGGTCGGCGAACTCCGCGGTCGCCTCGTCCAGGATCTCGGTGCGGGTGCGCTCGGCGTCGCGCTGCCGGACGCCGTCCTCCGGTACCGCCGCCACTGCGACCCCCCTCCACCGGCCCGCGCCACCGGGATCCCGGTGGCGCCCCGGACTCTACGGATCGTCGGCCGTTCCCCCTGGCCGACGGACCCACCGTCCCGTATAACTAACCTTACGGTACATACATCCGAGGAGGGATCCGTGCGGAGCAGCAACGAGACCCGGCGCGAGACCGACGCCACCGCAACCGGCACACGGGTGCGGACGGGGTTGATCGGCGCCGGCATCGGTCCGTCGCTGTCCCCCGCCCTGCACGAGCGCGAGGGCGCCGCGCACGGCCTGGACCTGACCTACACGCGTTTCGACCTCGACGTCCTCGGGCTGGGCCCCGACGCCGTCGGCGACCTGCTCCCCCCGGCCCGCGCGCAGGGCTACGCCGGGCTCAACGTCACCCACCCCTGCAAGCAGCGGGTGATCGGCCACCTCGACGTCCTCGCCCCGGACGCCGCCGCGATCGGCGCGGTGAACACCGTCGTCATCGGTGCGGATGGGGCGCTGACCGGGCACAACACCGACTGGACCGGCTTCCGCGACGGCTGGCGGGCCGGGCTGCCCGGCGCCACGACCGGGCGGGTCGTACTGCTCGGCGCCGGAGGTGCCGGTGCCGCGGCCGCCTACGCCATGGCCCGCGAGGGCGTCGGCGTCCTGCAGATCGTCGACGTCGACGGTGCCCGCGCCGCCGCACTCGCCGCGTCGGTGACCCCGCACCTGTCCCCCGGCGCGCACGCCACCGGGCACCCGCTGCCCGCACTGTCCGCGCTGCTCCCGGGGGCCGACGGCCTCGTGCACGCCACCCCGACGGGGATGGCCGAGCACCCCGGTCTCCCCCTCGACCCCGCGCTGCTCGCCACCCGTCCGTGGGTCGCCGAGATCGTCTACCGGCCGCTGGACACCGCACTGCTCGCCGCCGCCCGCGCCGCGGGCTGCCGCACCGTCGACGGCGGCGCGATGGTCGTGCACCAAGCGGCGGAGGCGTTCCGGCTGTTCACCGGCGCCACACCGGATCCGGCGCGGATGCTCGCCCACCTGGCCGAGCTCGTCACCGCCGAGCAGGCGGCGGCCCGTGTCGCCTGAGCCCCGCCCCCCGCACGGGCCCGCGCGTCTGTCGCTGGCCACGGTCTGCCTGTCCGGCACGCTGGAGGACAAGCTCGCCGCCGCCGCGACCGCCGGGTTCGACGGGGTCGAGATCTTCGCTCCGGACCTGCTCGCCGACCCCGAGTCCCCGGCCGGGATCGGCGCCCGCTGCCGCGACCTGGGCCTGTCGGTGGACCTGTACCAGCCGCTGCGCGACATCGACTCGAGCGATCCCGCCCGGTTCGCCGCGAACCTGCGCCGCGCGGACGCGACCTTCGAGGTCATGGCCGGCCTCGGCGCCGACACCGTGCTGGTGTGCTCCTCGGTGTCCCCCGACGCCGTCGACCCCGCCACCGACGCCGACCTGCTCGCCGCCCAGCTGTACACCCTCGCCGACCGGGCCCACGAGCGCGGGCTGCGCATCGCCTACGAGGCGCTCGCCTGGGGCCGGCACGTCGACACCTGGGACGCCTCCTGGGACGCCGTGCGCGCCGCCGACCACCCCGCGCTCGGCCTGTGCCTGGACTCCTTCCACATCCTCGCCCGCGGCTCGGACCCCGCTCCGATCGCCGACGTCCCCGGTGACAAGCTGTTCTTCCTCCAGCTCGCCGACGCCCGTGAGCTGTCGATGGACGTGTTGTCCTGGAGCCGTCACCACCGGCTGTTCCCCGGCCAGGGCGGGTTCGACCTGCCCGCGTTCCTCGCCCCCGTGCTGACCGCCGGGTACAGCGGATCGCTGTCGCTGGAGGTGTTCAACGACGTCTTCCGCCAGTCCGACCCGGTCCGCACCGCCGTCGACGCCCGCCGCTCGCTGATCACGCTCGCCGAGGCCACCGCACGCGCCGGCGCCGGGACCGATCCCGTGGGCACCGCGGCGCCGGCCCTGCGCGGGACGGCGTTCGTCGAGCTCACCGCGGGCCCGGAGCTGGGGCGGGTGCTGCGCGCCCTGGGGTTCAGCCGCACCGGGGTGCACCGCACCAAGCAGGTCGAACGCTTCGAACAGGGCGACGCCCGGCTGCTGGTGAACGCGGCGGGCGACGGCACGGGCGCGGTCGCCGCGATCGCCGTCGAGTCCGCGGACCCGGCTGCCGCCGCCCGCCGCGCGGCCCGGCTGTGCGCCGCCCCCGTCCCCCGGGTCACCGGGCCCGGCGAGGCCGAGCTCGCGGGGATCACCGCCCCCGACGGCACCGCGGTGTTCCTGTGCCGCACCGACGGGGACGCCGGGCGGGCCTGGCCGCACGACTTCGTCGCCGTCGACGAGCCCCGCTCCCCCGGCACCGGGATCACCGGCGTCGACCACATCGGGCTCACCCAGCCCTACGACGCGTTCGACGAGGCGGTCCTGTTCCACCGCGCCGTGCTCGGCCTCGACACCGTCGGCGACGGCGAGTACGCGGCCCCGTTCGGGCTGGTCCGCAGCCGCGCGCTGGCCGACCCGGACCGCAGCGTCCGGCTCGCCCTGACCGTGTCGGTGCTGCGCCGCGGCGGGTGGAGCCCGGCCGTCGCCGACCCGCAGTACGTGGCCCTGGCCTGCGACGACGTGCTCGCCACCGCGGCCGTCGCGCGGGCGGCCGGGGTACCGCTGCTCCCGGTCCCGGCGAACTACCACGACGACCTCGCCGCCCGCCTCGACCTGCCCGCGGCGACCGTCGCGGCCTACCGGGAGCTCGGCGTCCTGCACGACCGCGACGACGCCGGCGACTACCTGCAGGTGTGCACCGAGCTGCTCGGGGGCCGCCTCTTCCTGGCCCTGGTGCAGCGCACCGGCGGCCACGACGGGCACGGCTGGGCCGACGCCCCGGTGCGGATGGCGGCCCATCGCCGCTCCCGGCTCGCCCGGGCCTGAGCGGCGCCGCTACCGTCCCGGCGTCGGTCGCGGACGGAGTCGCAGGTGCGTCGCTGGGGTTGGTTGGGCGCTGCTGGTGTTCGTCCTGGCCGTGGCCCTGCACACCACCTGGGACAGCATCGGCGGGTTCGTCGCCTACGGGGTGCTCGCGGTGCTGAGCCTCGGCCTGCTCACCGGGTTCGCCCACCGGCTCCCGCACCGTGCCCCGGGCACGGTCGGGGGCGGGGTCGGGTTCCGTGCCTGATCAGGTGCTCTGCTCGGCCGTGGGCTGCGCGGCCAGGCGCGCCGAGTAGATCGAGTAGCCGTCGAGCCACCGGGCCACCGCGGTGGCCACCAGCGTCGCGACGACCAGCGGGACGGCGATCGCAAACCCGGTGGCGGTCAGCTCCAGCACCAGCACCAGCCCGGCCAGCGGCGCCTGCATCCCGGCCCCGATCATCGCGGCCGCCCCGACCAGGGCGTACGTGCCGACCGGGGTGCCCGGCCACAGCGCCGACCAGGCCCCGCCGAGCGCGGCACCGAGCAACGCACCGGTGCACAGGGTCGGGGTGAACAGCCCACCGGACGCACCGCTGCCCAGGCACATCGCCGTCACCAGCGGCTTCAGCACGGCCAGCAACGCGAACAGCAGCAGCGCCCCGCCACCCAGGAAGGCCTGCTCGGCCAGGTCCGCGCCGTTGCCGTAGAGCTGCGGGAACGCCAGCCCGGCCACGCCGAGCAGCCCGAACGCGACGACCGGGGCGGCGATCCGCCACCACGTCCGCCGGGGCCCGCGGTGCGACACGAACCCGATCAGCCGGACCCAGCCGGTCGCGAGGACCCCGATCAGCACGCCCGCGGGCACCGCCCACACCAGCAGCGACGGCGTCGTCACCGGGTCCGGCAGGCCGGGATAGACCGGCCCGACGGGCAGGTAGAGCCAGGCGACGACGGTGGCGGTCGCGGTGCAGGCCAGTGCGGGCAGCACCACCGGCAGACGCACGGTGCCGACGAGCACCTCGGCGGTGAACAGCGCCCCGGCCAGCGGCACGTCGTAGACGCACGCCAGCCCGGCGCCCGCACCGCAGGCGACGAGCAGACGTCGCTGCTCGACCGACAGGCCGCCCCAGCCGGCCAGGACCGCGCCCCACACCCCGCCCATCAGCTTGGGCGCGGCCTCCCGGCCGAGCGAGGCGCCCAGCCCGACGACGACCTCCGACAGCACCGCGGTGCCCGAGCTGCGGCACACCCCGAGCCGGGCGTCACCGGTCCAGATCGCGTCGTCGACGTCGGTGCGGCCGGGGACGAACCGGCGCAGCAGATACCCACCGACACCGGCGACGAGCCCGGCCAGCAGCAGCAGCCAGATCCGCCCCCAGGCGTCGGCCCGCTCGACCGCCGCGCCGAGCCCTTCTGCCGCCCCGGATCCCCACGCCCACTCCGACACCGCGTGCAGCAGCGCCATCAGCGCGATCCCGGACAGCCCGGCGGCGATCCCGGTCACGACGAGCAGCACCCAGAACCGGGCGGTCAGCGGCGACGCGCCGTCGCCGGTGACGTTGGGCTGGTCGGTCGCGGCCCGCTTCGACCGGACCCGCGTCCGCAGGACGGGGGCGGGGACCCGGAGGCGCTCACTCGGTCGGTGTGACACCCCTCCATGATCCCCGACCTGTCCGGACACCCTCCCGACGGGTGGGCAGAGATCAGGCGAAGGCCTCCGGCGGCGGGCAGGAGCAGACCAGGTTGCGGTCGCCGTGGGCGCCGTCGATCCGGCGCACCGGCGGCCACACCTTCCGGTCGTGCACCCCCGGGGTGACCCCGGTCGGGTACGCGGCCAGCTCCCGCGGGTACGGGTGGTCCCACTTGTCGTCGGCCAGGCAGGCCGCGGTGTGCGGGGCGTTGCGCAGCGGGTTGTCCTCGGCGGGCCACTCCCCCGCGGCGACCCGGTCGATCTCGCCGCGGATCGACACCATCGCGGCGACGAACCGCTCGATCTCGGCCAGGTCCTCGGACTCGGTCGGCTCGACCATCAGCGTCCCGGCCACCGGGAAGGACATTGTCGGGGCGTGGATGCCGTGGTCGATCAGCCGCTTGGCGACGTCGTCGACGGTCACCCCGGTCTCCCTGGTCAGCGTCCGCAGGTCGAGGATGCACTCGTGGGCGACCGCGCCGTCGGCGCCCGAGTAGAGCACCGGGAAGTGCTCCCGCAGCCGGGTGGCGACGTAGTTGGCGGCGGCCACCGCGGTGAGCGTGGCGCGGCGCATCCCGTCGGTGCCCATCATCCGCAGGTAGGCCCAGGAGATCGGCAGGACGCCGGGCGAGCCGTACCGGGCGGCCGAGACCGCGCCGACCCCGCCGTCGGACACGGGCGTGCGACCGGGCAGGAACGGCACCAGGTGCTCGGCCACCGCGACCGGGCCGACGCCGGGCCCGCCGCCGCCGTGCGGGATGCAGAAGGTCTTGTGCAGGTTGAGGTGGCTGACGTCGCCGCCGAAGGCACCCGGGCGGGCCACCCCGACCAGGGCGTTCAGGTTGGCGCCGTCGACGTAGACCTGGCCGCCCGCGTCGTGCACCGCGGCGCAGACGTCGCGGACCCCGGCCTCGTAGACGCCGTGCGTCGACGGGTAGGTGATCATCAGCGCGGCGAGCCGGTCACCGTGCTCGGCGATCTTCGCGTGCAGGTCGTCGAGGTCGACGTCGCCGCCCGGCGCGGTCCCGACGACGACCACCCGCATCCCGGCCATGACCGCCGAGGCGGCGTTCGTGCCGTGCGCCGAGGCGGGGATCAGGCAGACGTCGCGGTCGGCCGCCCCGCGGCTGCGGTGGTAGGCGGCGATGGCGAGCAGCCCGGCGAGTTCGCCCTGGCTGCCCGCGTTGGGCTGCAGCGACACCGCGGCGTAGCCGGTGAGGTCGGCCAGCCAGGTCTCCAGCTGCTCGATCATCTCCCGGGTGCCGACCGTGTCGGACTCGGGCGCGAGCGGGTGCAGGTCGGCGAACTGGGGCCAGGTCACGGCCTCCATCTCGGCGGCGGCGTTGAGCTTCATGGTGCACGAGCCCAGCGGGATCATCGTGCGGTCCAGCGCGAGGTCGGCGTCGGCGAGGCGACGCAGCCAGCGCATCAGCGCGGTCTCGGACCGGTGGTCGTGGAACGTCGGGTGCGTGAGGTACTCACCGGTGCGACGCAGGCCGGCGGGCAGCGCGTCGGCGGTCTCCCGGTCGAGGGCGTCGGCGTCCGCCCCGGCGACGCCGAACGCCGCCCACACCGCGTGCAGGTGCGCCACGGTGGTGATCTCCGAGGTGGCGACGCCGACCTCGTCGTCCGAGGCCCGGCGCAGCGCGATCCCGGCCTCGTGCGCGGCGGCGACCACGGCGTCGGCGCGGCCGGGGACCCGGGCGCGCACCGAGTCGAAGAACGCGTCGTGGACGATCTCCACCCCGCCCGAGCGCAGGCCGGCGGCGAGGACCGCGGCCATCCGGTGGGTGCGGGTGGCGATGTCGCGCAGCCCGTCCGGGCCGTGGTAGACGCCGTAGCAGGCGGCCATGACCGCGAGCAGGACCTGTGCCGTGCAGATGTTCGAGGTGGCCTTCTCCCGGCGGATGTGCTGCTCACGGGTCTGCAGCGCCAGGCGCAGGGCGTAGTGGCCGTCGGCGTCGCGGGAGACGCCGACGAGTCGGCCGGGCAGCTGCCGGGCGTGGCGCTGCCCCACCGACAGGTAGCCTGCGTGCGGGCCGCCGAAGCCGAGCGGTACCCCGAAGCGCTGGGTGGAGCCGATCGCGGCGTCCGCGCCGAGCTCCCCGGGCGGGGTGAGCAGGGTCAGGGCCAGCAGGTCCGCCGCGACGGCGACGAGCGCCCCGCGGCCGTGCGAGGCCTCGATGAGTCCCGACGGGTCGGCGACCCGCCCCGAGGCGCCAGGGTAGGACAGCAGGACGCCGAAGAACTCGCCCTCGGGCAGCACGCCGTCGGCGAGGTCGGCGACGACCAGCTCGATGCCGAGCGGCTCCGCGCGGGTGCGCAGCACGTCCACGGTCTGCGGCAGCGTGTCGGCGTCGACGACGAACCGCGGGCTGGTCGAGCGGTTGGCCCGGCGCAGCAGCGTCATCGCCTCGGCGGCCGCGGTGGCCTCGTCGAGCAGCGACGCGCCGGCGACCGGCAGCCCGGTCAGGTCGGACACCATGGTCTGGAAGGCCAGCAGCGCCTCGAGCCTGCCCTGGCTGATCTCGGGCTGGTACGGCGTGTACGCGGTGTACCAGGCCGGGTTCTCCAGCACGTTCCGGCGGATCACCGACGGGGTGCGGGTCCCGTGGTAGCCGTAGCCGATCATCGGGACGGTCACGGTGTTGCGTCCGGCCATGGCGCGGAGCTCGGCCAGCATCTCGGCCTCGCCGACCGGCGCGGGCAGCGAGGCCCCGACCGGCTCGGCGTCGCGGATGGTGTCGGGCAGCGCGCGGGCGGCGAGCGCGTCGAGCGAGTCGACGCCCAGCACCTCCAGCATCCGGGCCAGGTCACCGGGGCGGGGCCCGATGTGGCGCTCGGCGAACGGGAGCCCCCGCTCCAGCTCGGCGAGGGTGGGACGGTGCTCGGACGTCGGGCTCACGGCGCCTCCGGAGGTCGTCGGGCGGATTCGGGGCAGGGCAACTCGCCCTCCCCCTCTGTCCGTACCCGGAGACCGGGCGCCTGAGAGATTCACCGGAGGCTTCCGGCTTTCCCCGTCGGCGGACGGCTCCCCGCGTGCGTGGGTGACCCGTCGCTTTCCAGAGGCGTCTCGACCGCGCGGTCCGTGTGCCTGAGAGATTCCGGGAAGGGGTTGCTCCTTCGGCGCCCGGGCTCGTTCCCCGGGGCTCTCCCGCGCGGCGTCGACGACTACCGGGTCAGCCTACCTGCGTAGTTCTGCGGCGTCGCCGCCAGCGCCGTCTCGTCACACTCGTGTCATGTCGAACACCAGCGCTCCGAACACCACCCCGGCCACCACCGCCGCGTTCCACATGCAGGCGATGCTGTCCTTCGGCGTGTCCCTCGCCGCCGTCGTCGTCGGGACCGTCTACCTGCCCGTCGACGGGTGGGTGAAGGCGTTCCTCGCGATCGCCGTGCTGTACGCGATCACCTCGGCGTTCACCCTGGCGAAGTGTGTCCGGGACCGGCAGGAGTCCCTGACCGTGGTCAACCGGGTCGACCAGGCGCGGATGGAGAAGCTGCTCGCCGAGCACGACCCGTTCCGCTCGGTGGCGTGAGCGGATCCGCCTCAGGAGATGGCCTCAGGAGATGGCGCGGCGCGCGCGGCGGCGTGCCAGCTCGTCCTCGGGGGCCTCGTCGACGGTGCCGCCGTCGGCCCGCTCGGCCGGGAAGTCCTTGATCACGCCGGAGATCTCGCGCATCGCGCCGGAGACGGCGATGCCGAACACGCCCTGCCCGCCCTGCAGCAGGTCGACCACCTCCTCCGGAGAGGTGCACTCGTAGACGGTGGTGCCGTCGGAGAACAGGGTGATGCCGGCGAGGTCACGGATCCCGCGCCGACGCAGGTGCTCGACGGCGATCCGGATGTTCTGCAGCGAGACACCGGCGTCGAGCAGCCGCTTCACGATCTTGAGGACGAGGACGTCCTTGAAGGAGTACAGCCGCTGGCTGCCCGACCCGGCGGCGCCGCGGATGGACGGCACGACGAGCCCGGTGCGGGCCCAGTAGTCCAGCTGTCGGTAGGTGATGCCGACGACCTGACACGCGGTCGGGCCGCGGAAGCCGACCAGGCGGTCGGTCACCCCGTCGAGCCCCGCACCGACGAGCGGGTCCGGGAACAGCTCTCCCTGACCCGGCCCCTCGGGTGGTGGCGTCTGCACCGCGCGGTCTCCCTCGTTCGGGACCGTGGACCGTCCCCTACCATGTGACTCTGGGTAGTGGGTGAGTTCCACGGATGTCATCAGTCGAGATGACCGTAGGCCCAGCGGCCGGGGTGGTCAACGCGGCTCGCCGACCTGGGCGTACCGGACACCCGGCCGGGTCGCCGGGCACACAGGGTGTACGGCCGCCGAACGGTCAGTGACGTCGGTGAACGGTCGGACCGCGGTCCGTGCGTTCCCACTGCCGGGTGACGGCGGTGGTGACCCGCACGGATCAGCCCGGCTGGGCCCCGCGGAAGTCCTCCGGCGACACGGAGTCGAGGAACTCGCGGAACTTCTCGACCTCGTCCTCCTGTTCGTCGGGGATGACCAGTCCCGCCTCGGCGAGGACGCTCTCGTCGGCATGCACCGGGACACCGATCCGGAGCGCCAGCGCGATCGAGTCGCTCGGCCGTGCGGACACCGTGACACCACCGTCGAAGATCAGCTCCGCGTAGAAGGTGCCCTCCTGCAGGTCGGTCACCCGCACCTGCTCGAGCCGCCGCCCGAGTGCTCCGATCACGTCCTTGAGCAGATCGTGGGTCAACGGCCGCGCGGGCTTGACCCCCTGCTGCTCCAGGGCGATCGCCGTCGCCTCCACCGATCCGATCCAGATCGGGAGGTATCGGTCGCCGTTCGTCTCCCGCAGCAGCAGGATCGGCTGGTTCGCCGGAAGTTCGACCCGGACGCCCACGACGCGCATCTCGCTCATCAGCCCGCCTCCCCGGCCCTGTCGGGCCTGTCGGACCACCCGGGTGGACACGCCACCCCGGCCGCCCTGATCGCCTTGCTCGCCCTGACCCGCGCGGTGGACCCGACGGCTCCGTGTCGTCACCGTGGTGTCGTCACCGTCGTCGTTGCCACCGCACTGCCACCGACACCTGATGACGCTACACGGCGGTCCGCCCGGACGCGCGCCTCCGGACGGGGAGTGACGGGGTCCGTTCGACGATCGTCACACGCCCGTCGCGCACGGCGTGTCGGCTCGACACCCGCCGGTCCCCGTCCACGCCGAAGGCCCGCCGCACCAGGGGGTACCGGAGCACCCCCGGCCGCGACGGGCCGGTCACGCGCAGGGTTCCGTGAACGGCGCCCGCGGCACCGCCGTCAGAGACGGCGGCAGAGACGGCGGCAGAGACGGCGCGGACGGCGCCACCGCACGGACCAGGGTCAGCCCTGGGCGCCGGGCTCGCGGGGTCCGGTCAGGAACACCAGGCGGAACTTGCCGATCTGCACCTCGTCGCCGTTGGCGAGCACGGCCGTGTCGACCGGCTCGCGGTTGACGTAGGTGCCGTTGAGGCTGCCGACGTCGACCACGACGAACTCACCGGCGTCGCGGCGGAACTCCGCGTGCCGCCGGGAGACGGTGACGTCGTCGAGGAAGATGTCGCTGTCGGGGTGCCGGCCGGCGCTGGTGGTCGGCACGTCCAGCAGGAAGCGCGAGCCGGCGTTGGGACCGCGCCGGACGACGAGCAGCGCCGACCCGGCGGGAAGCCCGTCGACACCCGAGACGGCGGGCCCGCCGGCCGGCTGCTCGACGTCGGCGAGGAAGTCCGCCCGGAAGACCGACGTGGTCTCCGGTGCGCGCTCCGGTGGCACGTCGCGCGGGTCGTTCGTGGTCACCTCGGGGACTCCTCCTCGCGGATGCGGTACCCGGACGGCGTCCGGGCGGTCAGGTCTGTTCGGGGCCGGGTGTCCCGGCCCCTTCCGGACGACACGTCCAGGGGATGTGAACCTACCGGTCGGAGCGGCCGGGGCGATACGGAGGTCCGCGTGCCGCGCCGCGTGGTGCGGCGGGCGGCCGGCTCAGTCGCCGTCGGCCAGCTGGCGGTAGGCGTCGGCGTCGAGCAGGCCGTCGGGCGAGGCCCCGTCGGCCAGGCGGATCTCGACGATCCACCCGTCGCCGTAGGGGGCGGAGTTCACCAGCTCCGGGGCGGCGTCCAGCCCGTCGTTCACGGCGACGACCTCGCCGCCGACCGGGGCGTAGATGTCCGACACCGACTTGGTCGACTCGACCTCGCCCATGGCGTCGCCCGCGGCGAGGGTGTCACCGACGGTCGGCAGCTGCACGAACACGACGTCCCCGAGCTGCGACTGGGCGTGGTCGGTGATCCCGACCCGGACCACCCCGTCCCCGCTGCGGCGCACCCACTCGTGGGCCTCGGTGTAGGACAGGTCCGACGGAATCTCCGAGCTCACGCCCGGGAGCCTATCCCCCGGCGCGGTCGTGATCGAACCGGGTCGCCGGGGCCGGGACGCCCGGCGCCGGGCGGCGCAGCGCCAGCCGGAGCTGGGCCAGGTAGAGCAGCCCCGACCACAGGTAGAGGGCCACGCCCCAGATGGCGAAGGCGTTCGCGACGACACCGACCACGGCCTCGGCGGGCGTGGGGCCGTCGCCGAGCAGGAGCAGCGGGAACGCGTAGAGCAGCACGAAGGTGGCGGCCTTGCCCAGGTAGACGACCTCGAAGGGGCCGTAGCCGCGGTGGCGCAGCACGAACACGCAGCCGGCGAGGACGACGTCGCGGGCGACCAGGGCGACCACCGCCCACCACGGGACGATGTCGCGCGCGGCCAGCCCGACCAGCGCGGCCAGGATGTAGAGGCGGTCCACGGCCGGGTCGAGCATGGCGCCGAACCGGCTGAACTGGTCCAGGACACGGGCGAGCTTGCCGTCGAGCCAGTCGGTGAACCCGCCGATCGCCAGCACCGCGACGGCCCAGCCGTCGGCCTCCGGGCCGAGCATCAGCCACAGGAACAGCGGCACCCCGGCCAGGCGCAGCATGCTGAGCGCGTTCGGGACGGTCCAGAGCCGGTCGTCGTCGGTGGGCGGGCCCACGGTGTCGTGCACCGAGTCCCGGACCGTGTCGCGCACCGTGTCGCGGGCCTCGCGGACCGAGTCGGCGGCCTCGCGGGCGCTGCGGCGCACCGCGGCCGCCCGTCCGGTGTCGCTCTCCCCGCCCACACCGGGCACCCTAGTCGTCGGGTCGGGGTGTGCGGGGCGCCCCGTCGGGGTGAGGATGGGGACATGACCGACACGAACGTCTCCCTCCGTGACATCCAGGCCCCGCTCAAGCAGCAGTACCGCGACGACCCGGAGTCGGCGGTCATCACCCTGAAGGCCGACGGCGAGCTCGGCTCCGGTGTGGCGTGCAAGGTCTCCACCGGCCAGGCGATGGCCGAGGCGGGCCTGCACCCGGCCACCGGCGGCGACGGCACCCAGCTGTGCTCGGGCGACATGCTGCTGGAGGCCCTGGTGGCCTGTGCCGGGGTGACCCTGCGCGCGGTGGCGACCGCGCTGGAGCTCGAGGTGCACGGCGCCGTGCGGGCCGAGGGCGACCTCGACTTCCGCGGCACGCTCGGCGTCGCGAAGGACGCCCCGGTCGGGTTCCGGGACATCCGGCTGTCGTTCGACGTCGACATCCGCGACGGCGACGCGCCCGCGGCGCAGGACAAGGTCGCGACCCTGGTGAAGCTGACCGAGCGGTACTGCGTCGTCCTGCAGACCATCCAGGGCAGCGCGACCACCTCGGTCGCGGTCAACCCGGCCGCCTGACCCCGCCACCCCACCACCACCGCGCCACCACGGACGGTGAACTCCCGGACGCCGGGAGCCACCGCCGTCCGGCGGACACCGGGCAGCGCCGAACGGCCGTACGTCCTGGTCGGACCGGGTCTGCGAACCGCCGTCGCCCGCCGGTGACGTTCCGCTCGTCGCGCGTCACCGTCGGTTCGGCGCCTCGCACGCTCCGAGGTCTCGGGCCTCCGCCGAGGGCCTCCGTACGGTTGATCCGTCCAGGAGTTCGTGACGGGGTGTGCCCGGCGCCGCGAGGAGCGGCGGCGGGGCGGGCGCGGCAGGTGAGACGTGATCAAGCTGGCGGACGCGCTGACGGCCGGGGATCACGTGTGCGCGGTCCCGGACAGCACCGAGCACCTCGGGGAGCTCGCCGCCGCCTACGTCGGGCACGGTCTCGACCGGGGCGAGCGCATCCTCTACTTCGACGACGACCGAGCCGCCGACGTCCTGCTCCGCCGCCTCTCCGAGGACGGCGTCGAGGTCGACGACCCGCTGCGCCGCGGCCAGCTGGAGATCCTGCCGCCCGAGCGGACCCGGCAGACCTTCCGCACCCCGCTCGCCGACGTGTACGCCGGGATGGCCGACGAGATCGTCCGCTCCCGTGAGCTCGGCTGGAACGGCACCCGGATGACCGGGCAGATGCACTCCGTGCTCGACGCGGGCGCCGCCGGCACCCTGCCCGAGTACGACGGCCTGCTGGCCCGGCTGGTCCGCGAGAGCGCGGGCGGGCTGACCGCGCTGTGCACCTACGACGACCACTTCCCCGCCGAGCAGGTCGACATCATGCGTGCCCTGCACCGCGACCACGTCCCGTGCTCCACCGCCTACGACGACGGCCTGCTCCGGATCGTCCGGCTCGGCACCGGTCACGCACGGCTGGCCGGCGAGGTCGACCACAGCAACCGCTCGAAGATCACCTCGCTGCTGCACTCGGCGCTGGACTCCGCACTGCGCTCCGCCGACGCCTCCCCCGACATCGGCCTGGACATGGCCTCGGTGCGGTTCATCGACGTCGCCACCGCGGTCGCGCTCGTGCACGCCGCCGAGGGCTTCCCGGCCACCCACCGCCTGGTGCTGCACCGGGTCCGGCCGCGGGTGCTGCGGGTGCTCGAACGCTGCGGTGCCGCGTTCTCCCCCCAGCTCGTGTTCGACGACCGTCCGCCGGCCCCCGAGGTCGTGCATCCAGGAGGACGGGTCCGGTGAAGGTCAACGCCGCTCCCCGCCCGCCCGGCTTCCGGCACGCCCTGGTGCACGCCGACGACCCGGTGGAGCTGCTCGCCGCCGTCGTCCCGGCGGCCCGGGCCGCGGCGCGGGACACCGGTGCCCGGGTCGCGCTCGACCTGCCGGCACCGCTGGAGCAGGCGCTGCACGACGAGCTCGGCGACGAGGTCGAGCTCGGCAGGCTGACCTCGCTGACCAGCTCGGCCCGGGAGTCCGGACAGACCGTCGCCGCCTGGCGGGCCCGGGAGCTGCGTGCGCTGACCTCGTCGGGCCGCCCGGTGCTGGTGGTGGGCGCGCACGACCCGGACCTCGACGGGGTCGACGGCGGGTTCTGGGTCGAGCTGGAGGCCGCGCTCAACATCTCCCTGGCGGGGCTGCCGGTGCTGCAGGTGTGCGCCTACCCACGGCTGCCGCTGCACGGCGCGGTCGGCGAGTCCGCCGAGGTCAACCACCCGCTGCGGCTGCACGCGTCCGGGCTCGCCGCGAACCTGCGGTACCGCCCGCCCGCCGAGGCGGTCGCGGCCCTGCCGATCGCGCCGCCGCACCTGCTCGGGCCGCCGGACGTCACGCTGTCCTACAACACCTTCGAGCTGTCCCGGGTGCGCGACGCCGTGACCGAGGCCGCCCGGGCCTGCCGGTTCGACACCACCCGCGGCGACGACATGGTGCAGGCGGTCAACGAGATCGCCACCAACGCCGTCGAGCACGGGTCCCCGCAGGCGGAGCTGTCGGTCTGGGCACGCGACGGCGAGCTGGTCTGCGAGGTCCAGGACAGCGGGGTGATCGCACTGCCGCTGATCGGGCTCGCGCCGCCGCACCCGTCGCAGGCGCGGGGGCGCGGGACCTGGATCGCCCGCCAGCTCTGCGACAGCCTGCACGTGTGGCGGGCACCCGACGGCACCCACGTCCGGCTGCTCTCCCGGGCCTGAGGCGGATCTCACGATCCGCCCCCACCCGGGTCTCACACCGTGGGCACTGCTGGGCTATCCTCGCAAGCGACGACACCACACGGAGACGCCGCCCGCCGTCCGTGTCGGTGCGGCTCCGTCGTGCCCGCTCCGCGATCCGAGGCCTCCCGCCCGGCGCGCCCCGGCTCTGTGCGGAGCCGACCGCGGGCCGAACGCCACGACCGATCCGGGGAAACGGCCATGTCCGACGACGATCACTGTCGATCCAGTGAGCAGATCACTCCCACCTCCGCCCCGCACGTGCGAGTGCTGGGCTCGTTCGGGCTGCGCGCGGACGACCGCGCCGTCCCGCTGCCGGTCGACTCCCGTCGCCTGGTCGCCTACCTCGCCGTGCACCGGCGTCCGCAGCCGACGGCGGCGCTCGCGGCGACGCTGTGGCCCGGGGTCGGCCCGGTCCCCGCGGCCCGGCTGCTGGACGAGGCCGTCGCCGGCGTCGACGTACCGGGGCTGCTCGACGCGGACCACCTCGGGCGGCTGCAGCTCGCCGACGACGTGGTCGTCGACCTCACCGAGGCCATGCTGCTGATCCGCGGGCTGTCCGCGCCCAGCATGCTGCGCACGGTGCGCGAGATCGGCGCCCCGGAGACCACGCTGCTGGAGTCCGACATCCTCCCGTCGTGGACCGCGCCGTGGATCGCCGTGGAGCGCGAGCGGTTCCGCCAGCTGCGCCTGTCCGCGTGCGAGGGGCTGGCCGGCACGCTCACCGCCGCCGACCGGCACGACGACGCCGTCGCCGTCGCGCGCCGGGCCGTCGCCACCGCCCCGAGCCGCGAGCGGTCGCGTCGCGCGCTGGTCGAGGCGCTGCTCGCCGGCGGGCACGTCGCCGACGCCCTCGCCGAGTACGAGGAGTTCCAGCGGCTGCTGCGCAACAGCGTCGGCGCCACCCCGGACTCCGAGCTGGACCGCCTGCTCGCCCCGCTCGACCCGGGCTGGCCGCTCGGCCCGGGTCTGCACCGCCCGACGCAGCGCCTCACCGTGGGCATGCCCGGCATCTCCCGCGGCCCGCAGCGGTCGCGCCGGGTCGTCGCGGGGAGCCCGGCCAGCGCGCGCTGAGCGACCGCACCGCGACACACGCCAGGACACACGTCAGGACAGACATGGAGGGGCGCGACCGGTCGGTCGCGCCCCTCCGTCGTGTCCGGGTCCGTCCTGGTCGAGATGCGTCGTGGACGAGGTGTGCCCGGACGAGGTGTGCCCGGACGAGGTGTGCCCGGACGAGGTGTGCCCGGACGAGGTCGCCGGCAGAACGGGCTCAGTGGAACTGCGGGCGACGCTTCTCGCCGAACGCGGCGAGCCCCTCGGCCCCCTCCGGGCCCGCGGCACAGGTCGCGATGGAGTCCGCCTCCGCCGCCAGCTGTTCGGCGAGCCCCCGGTCCCAGCCGTCGGCCAGGAGCCCGCGGATGCGGCCCAGCGCTGCCGTCGGGCCCTGGGCGAGCCGGTGCGCGACTGCGGCGGCCTCGTCGGCGACACGGTCGTCGTCGACGACCGAGGCGAGCAGTCCCAGCTCGACCAGCGTCTCCGCCTCCAGGACCTCGTCGGTGAGCAGGACCCGCCGCGCCCGCGCGGCGCCGATCAACCGCGGCAGCGTCCAGGTCATCCCGCCGTCCGGGGAGAACCCGATGCCCGGGTAGGCCGGGCGCATCCGGGTCGAGGTCCCGCCGACGGCGAGGTCGCACGCCAGCGCGATGCTCATGCCCGCACCGGCCGCCCAGCCGGCGACCGCGGCGACCGTCGGCACTGGGCTCGCCGCCAGCGGGCGCAGCATCGAGTGGAAGGTGTCGGCGAGGGAGTGCACGTAGGCGTAGCGGTCCTCCGCACCGGCGAAGGCACGCACGTCACCCCCGGTGCAGAAGTTCTCGCCGTCGCCGTGCACCAGGACCGCACCGGTCTCGGCCGGGTCGAGCGCCAGCAGCGCCTCGGCGACCTCGGCCACCGCGGGGCCGTCGAGGGTGCCGTGGCGGCCGGTGGAGATGCGGCAGCGCAGCACGCGCCCCTCGCGGGTGAGGGCCGGTGCGCTCGTCGCGGCGCTCACGCGAGCGCCCGCAGCTTCGGCGCGACGTCGGTCGTGAACTGCTCCAGGAACCGGCGCTGGTCGTGCCCCGGGCCGTGGACGACGAGGTGGTTCAGGCCCGCGTCGAGGTAGGGCTTGATCTGCGCGACGGCCTCGTCCGGGTCGGAGGCGACGATCCAGCGCTTCACGACCTGCTCGATCGGCAGCTCGTCGGCGAGGCGCTCCATCTCCCGGGAGGAGTCGACGGCGTTCTTCTGCTCCGGGGTGAGCGACAGCGGCGCCCAGAACCGGGTGTTCTCCCGGGCGGCGTCGGGGTCGCGGTCGTAGCTGATCTTGATCTCGATCATGCGGTCGATGCCCGAGGCGTCACGGTCGGCCTTCTCCGCGCCCTCCTCGACAGCCGGGATCAGCTTGTCGGTGTAGAGTTCCATGCCCTTGCCCGAGGTGCAGATGAACCCGTCGCCGAAGCGGCCGGCGAACCGCGCCACCATCGGACCGCCCGCGGCGACGTAGATCGGCACCGGCTGCTCGGGCCGGTCGTAGATCATCGCGTCGACGAAGGTGTAGTACTCGCCCTCGGTGCTGACCGACTCCTCGGTCCACAGCGCGCGCATCATCTTCACGGCCTCGCGCAGCCGGGCGAAGCGCTCCTTGAACTCCGGCCACTCCCGCCCGGAGACGGCGATCTCGTTGAGCGCCTCACCGGTGCCGACGCCGAGCGCGACCCGGTTGCCGGTGAGCAGCGCCATCGTCGCGAACTCCTGGGCGAGCACCGCGGGGTTGTAGCGGAACGTGGGGGTGAGCACCGAGGTGCCGATCTGCACCCGCTTCGTGCGCTCCCCCACCGCCGCCATCCAGGGCAGCGCGGCCGGGGCGTGGCCGCCCTCGTGCCGCCAGGGCAGGAAGTGGTCCGACGCCCAGACGCTGTCGAGCCCCAGCTCCTCGGCGAGCACCGCGTACTCGACGAGGTCGCGGGGGCCGAACTGCTCGGCCGACGCCTTGTACCCGATCTTCAGATCCACGGGTCCGTCCTTCTCACGTGATCGCGCGGCGTCCGGTCTGCGGGGCGCCGTTGGTCCTGCAGGTCTTGCTACACCCCGGGAGCGTCCGGCGCAGCACCGCGGCGCCCACGACACACGGGCGGTGACCGGGACCACGCGTCGGACGCGGTGCCCGGTGCCGCGACGTGAGTGCCGGGCGGGGCGCGGCGGGCGGGGCTCGTACGATCGACGACGTGTTCGACGCCTCCGCCCCGGACGAGATCCCGCTCCCGCCCGAGCTCGAGGAGGACTACGGGTACGAGCCCCCACCCGAGGATGCCTGGGCCGCCGCACCCGCACCGGCCCGTGAGCTGCCCGTCCCCGAGCGGGTGCACAGCAGCGACCCGCACGAGATCCTGCGCCGGGTCTTCGGCTACGACGCGTTCCGCGGCGAGCAGCAGGCGATCGTGGAGCAGGTCGTCGGCGGCGGCGACGCGCTGGTGCTCATGCCGACCGGTGGCGGCAAGTCGCTGTGCTACCAGGTCCCGGCGCTGGCCCGGCCCGGGACCGGTGTGGTCGTCTCCCCGCTGATCGCGCTGATGCAGGACCAGGTCGACGCGCTGCGCGCGCTGGGGGTGCGGGCCGGGTTCCTGAACTCCACCCAGGACGCCGACGAGCGCCGCCTCACCGAGCAGGAGTTCCTCGCCGGGGAGCTGGACCTGCTCTACCTCGCCCCCGAGCGGCTGCGGGTCGAGTCCACCGTCCGGCTGCTGGAGCGCGGCCGCATCGCGCTGTTCGCGATCGACGAGGCGCACTGCGTCGCGCAGTGGGGGCACGACTTCCGGCCGGACTACCTGCTGCTCTCCGAGCTGCCGAAGCGCTGGCCGGACGTGCCGCGGATCGCGCTGACCGCGACCGCGACCGACGCGACCCGCACCGAGATCGCCCAGCGCCTGGAGCTGACCGATGCGCGCCGCTTCGTGGCGAGCTTCGACCGGCCCAACATCCAGTACCGGATCGTCGCGAAGAACGAGCCGCGCCGCCAGCTGCTGGAGCTGCTGCGCACCGAGCACGCCGGGGACGCGGGCATCGTCTACTGCCTCTCGCGGCGCAAGGTCGAGGAGACCGCGGAGTTCCTCACCGCGCAGGGCATCCGGGCGCTGCCCTACCACGCGGGGCTCGACGCGTCGGTGCGCCGGGAGAACCAGTCCCGGTTCCTGCTCGAGGACGGCCTGGTCATGTGCGCGACGATCGCGTTCGGGATGGGCATCGACAAGCCCGACGTGCGGTTCGTCGCGCACCTGGACCTGCCCAAGTCCGTGGAGGGCTACTACCAGGAGACCGGCCGCGCCGGGCGCGACGGCGAGCCGTCCACGGCGTGGCTGGCCTACGGGCTCGCCGACGTCGTCCAGCAGCGGAAGATGATCGACGACGGCGAGGGCGACGCCGCGCACAAGCGGCGCCTCGCCCAGCACCTCGACGCGATGCTCGCGCTGTGCGAGACGACCGAGTGCCGCCGGGCCCAGCTGCTGCGCTACTTCGGGCAGAAGCCGGCGTCGGAGCGGTGCGGGAACTGCGACACCTGCCTGACACCGGTGTCCTCGTGGGACGGCACGGTAGCGGCGCAGAAGGTGCTGTCGACGGTGTGGCGGCTGAAGAAGGAGCGCAACCAGGAGTTCGGTGCCGGGCAGGTCGTCGACATCCTGCTGGGCAAGCACACCCCGAAGGTCGACCAGCACAGCCACGACGAGCTGTCGGTGTTCGGGATCGGGACCGAGCTGAGCGACGTCGCCTGGCGCAACGTGCTGCGCCAGCTGGTCGCGCGGGGGCTGCTGACCGTCGGCGGGAACTACTCCACCCTGCGGTTCACCGACGAGTCCCCGGCCGCGATGCGCGGTGAGCAGAAGGTCATGCTGCGCACCGAGCCGGAGCGCACCGCACGGGCGTCGCGGTCGCGGGGCGGGTCGAAGCCGGCCGTGGAGATGCCGGACGAGGTCGCGCCGGTGTTCGAGCGGCTGCGGGCCTGGCGGGCGGCAACGGCGAAGGAGCAGGGCGTCCCGGCCTACGTGATCTTCCACGACGCGACGCTGCGCGAGATCGCGACACGGTCCCCCGCCGACCGGGCCGCGCTCGGCACGATCTCCGGGATCGGCGAGGGCAAGCTCGCCCGCTACGGCGACCAGGTGATCGACGTGCTGCACGGGGCCGGCTCGTGACGCGCCCGCTGATCGGCATCAGCTGCTACAGCGAGCGGGCCGACTACTGGATCATGCGCGACGACGACGTCGTGCTGGTCCCCCGCACCTACGTCGACATGGTGCTGGCCGCGGGCGGGGTCCCGGTGCTGCTCGCCCCGGTGAACGGCGCAGAGGAGGCCGTGGACGCCCTCGACGGGCTGCTCCTCACCGGCGGCCAGGACGTCGACCCGGCCCGTTACGGGCAGGTGGCCGGCGCGCACACCGACACACCGCGCGCCGGGCGCGACGCCGCCGACGTGGCGGCGCTGCACCGGGCGCTCGGCCGCGGGATCCCGGTGCTGGGGGTGTGCCGCGGGCTACAGCTGCTCAACGTGGCGCTCGGCGGGACGCTGCACCAGCACCTGCCCGACGTGGTCGGTGCACAGGTCGCCGGAGCGCACTCGGCCGGGCCGGGGCTGTACGCCCCGGTGCCGGTGCTGACCGAACCGGGGACCCGGACCGCGGAGATCCTGGGTCCGGGCCCGGTGACGGTGCGCTGTCACCACCACCAGGGGGTGGACCGGGTCGCCCCCGGGCTTCAGGTGTCCGCCCGCGCCGGGGACGTCGTCGAGGCGCTGGAGTGGAGCGACCCGACCGGCCCCGGCGGCACGGACGCGCCCTGGGTGGTCGGTGTCCAGTCCCATCCCGAGCGCGACGCCGAGGACCTGCGCCTGGCCCGCGCCCTGGTCGCCGCCGCCACCCGGGCCCGCAGCCGCACCTTCCGCCCGGTCCGCCTCGCCGGCTGACCCCGATCCACACCCCCTGTCCGGTGTCCACCCCCGCCACGACGGGTGTGCCTACCGGACAGGGGGTGTGGACGCGGGCAGCGGGTGTCCGCGATCGGGGCCAGGCTGTGGGGTCATGACGGAGATGGGGACGACGACGGGTGTCGACTGGAACTCCGAGCTGCTCGCTCAGCTGACGTTCCACTGGGAGACCGCACTGCGCCCGCGGCTGGCCGGGCTCACCGACGACGAGTACCACTGGGAGCCGGTACCCGGCTGCTGGGGCGTGCGCCGCCGCGGGGAGTCGGTGACCCCGCCGGGGGCCGGACCGGGCGACTGGGTGATCGACTTCGCCTTCCCGGCGCCGGAGCCGCCCCCGGTCACGACGATCGCCTGGCGGATCGCGCACGTGGTCGTGGGGGTGTTCGCGTTGCGGTCGCACTCCCACTTCGGCGGCCCGGCAGTCGACTTCGACTCCTACGACTACCCCGGCACCGCGGCCGCGGCCCTGGACGCCCTGGACACCGAGTACGCCCGGTGGACCGCCGGGGTCGCCGCGCTCGGCTCCGACGGCCTGGCCCGGCCGTGCGGACCGGCCGAGGGGCCCTACGCCGACGCGCCGCTCGCGACGCTGGTGCTGCACATCCACCGCGAGGTCCTGCACCACGGGGCCGAGATCGCGCTGCTGCGGGACCTCTACCGCGCCCACGCCTGAGCAGCCCGCCGAGCGGAGCGCCTACTCTGTTGCACAACGACATCCGGCGGGGCGACGGACGACGGGGGCCCGCAGCGGGACAGGACACGGACACGGGGCGGACGACGGCAGGGCCGGCCACACGGTCGGGTCCTCGACGCGCGGGAACGGTGCTGCTCGCCGTGCTGCTCGGTCTGCTGGCCGTCCTCGTGCTGGTCTGGACGTCCTCGCACAGGCGCTCGCGCTGGCCCCGGTCGGCTGGTGGGGGCCGCTGCTGCAGGACGTGACGTCGCAGGGGCTGGTGCTCGTGCTCGGGTCACTGCGCGACGGCCTCGGCGTGTGGAACGTCGTCCTCGCCCTGGTCGGGGTAGCGGCCGCCGCCGGGGTACGGGCGCTGTCGCGGCGCCGCCGGGCCGGCTCGGTGCTGATCGGCCTCACCGTGGCCGCCACGCTGGTGGCCGCAGGCACCTACACGGCGCTCGTGGTGAGCGTCGCCCGCGACGGCGGCGGGCTGCACCCGTTCCTGCCGGTCTCGCCCGTCCCGGTCGCCGCACCCGGGCCGGACCGCACCGTCGAGTTCGGTGCTCCGGGCGGGACCCCGCTGCTCGCGGACCTCTACCTGCCCCCGGCCCGGCGACGGTCCCGCGCCGGTGCTGGTGCGGGTGCACGGCGGCGGCTTCGTGCAGGGTTCGCGCGGCCCGTCGCCGTACAACCGGTTCCTCGCCGACAACGGGTACGCCGTCGTCGACGTCGACCACCGGCTCGCGACCGAGGAGCTGCACAACTGGGACACCCAGGTCGGCGACGTCGGCTGCGCGCTCACCTGGGTCGGCACCGCCGGCCCAGGGCTCGGGCTGGACACCTCGCGGGTCGCGATCTTCGGCGAGTCGGCGGGCGGCAACCTCGCGGTCAACGCCGCCTACCTCGACCGCGCCGGGGCCCTGGCCCCGACCTGCGGTGACCGCGCCGCGCTGCCCCGGGTGCGGGCGGTGGCCGGGACGTACCCGGCGGTCGACCTGACCGCCACCGAGCCGTTCTCCGCGATCGGGCGCCAGGTCGGGACGGCCTACATCGGCGGGTCGCCGGAGCAGTTCCCGCAGCGCTACGCGTTCACCGACTCGATCACCCATGCCCGGCCCGACTCGCCGCCGACGCTGGTCGTGCAGGGCTCGGCGGAGCACCTCGTCCCGGCGGCGCCGCGCTTCACCGCCGCGATCGCCGATCTCGGCATCCCCACCCGCTACCTGCAGCTCCCCGGCCTCGAGCACGGCGCCGGGGACGGGCTCGGCACCGTCACCCCGGGCACCGAGCTGCAGCGCGCGGCGCTGCTGTCCTGGTTCGACCGCTGGGTGCGCTAGGTGTACCCGGCCAGGAGGTTGGTGACGGTGGCCGACGGCGTGGCTGCTTGAACGGGGAAGGCCCTTCGGGCGAGGTGGGAGGTGTCTGAAGCCGTCCATCTCGCCACGAAGGGCCTTCCACCGTGCACGCTAACGCTCGCCTGACCCTGCATGGGCGTCGACTGCTCGTCGCGCGAGTCCGCGACCATGGCCGCCCGCAGTCCCACGTCGCCCGCGAGCTCGGGGTCTCCCGCCAGTGCGTGTCCCGGTGGGTCACCCGCTACGACCGGGAAGGAGATCCCGGTCTGCGCGACCGGTCCTCCCGCCCACACCACAGCCCGACCCGTCACAGCGCCGACACCGAACAGGCGGTCCTGGCCGCGCGGCGTGAGCAGCGCTGCGGTCCGGCCGCGATCGCGGCCACCACCGGAGTCGCGGCGCGCTCGGTATCGCGGATCCTGGCCCGCCACGGCGTGGCTCGGCTGGCGGCCTGTGATCCCATCACCGGCGCCCCGATCCGCGCCACCCGCGCCTCAGCCCACCGCTACGAACACGCCGCACCCGGTGAGCTGGTCCATGTTGATGTGAAGAAACTCGGCCGGATCCCCGACGGCGGGGGCTGGCGGATCCACGGCCGCGGCCCCCGTCCGGGCGCGACCCGCCGCATCGGGTTCGACTACGTCCACGCCATGGTCGACGACCACTCCCGCTTCGCCTACGCCGAGGTCCTGCCCGATGAGAAGGGCGCCACCTGCGCCGGTTTCGTTCAGCGCGCCGCGGCCGCGTTCGCCGCAGCCGGCATCGGCCGCATCGAGCGTGTGATCACCGACAACGCCCGCAACTACCGCGGCTGCCGGGTATTCGCCGAGGCCGTGACCGGTCTCGGAGCACGCCAGAAGTTCATCCGGCCGCACTGCCCGTGGATCAACGGCAAGGTGGAGAGGTTCAACCGGACCCTGGCCATCGAATGGGCCTACCGGCGTCCCTACGCCACCAACGACGACCGCACACTGGCACTCAGCGCCTGGCTCGAGTACTACAACCAGCGACGCCCTCACACCGCTTGCGGGGCCTGTCTCGTGATCGGTGTTTCGGCGTCGTTGCTCAGTAGGTCTCGGCTCCCGGCCAGCGGTCACCGAACGTGATGGCGAACGCGTTGATCACGGGCTTCCAACGCATCGTCCACCTCGTGCGGCCCGTCCCGGTCGGGTCCAGGCTGCGAGTCACAAGATACAAGCATTTCATCGCAGCCTGCTCAGTGGGGAAATGACCACGCGCCCGCACCGCGCGCCGGTAGCGGGCGTTAAGCGATTCGATCGCATTCGTAGAGCAGATCACCCTTCGAATCTCGACGTCGTAGTCCAAGAACGGCACGAACTCTTCCCACGCGTTGCGCCATAGCCGGATCATCGCCGCGTACTTACGGCCCCATTTCTCGTCGAGCTCATCCATTGTCGGCATGCGGTTCCCCCATGATCGGCGGCGGTTGCCAGTGGACCCAGGTGATCACATAGCCGCGGGTCGCTATAGGTTTCCTGCGTTAGATGCAGGATTCCACGGTGAGGCGGTGGCTGGGTGGACGGCGTGCCGGGGTTCGTGCCGCGGGTGCTGCACGATGAGGAAGTCGGGCTGTTCCGGGCCGAGGACCGTGTGTTCGAGGCGATGGTCGACGGGTAGTTTCGCTCCGCACCTTCTGCGTTTTACTACTCCCCAGGAGGATCCCTACCGGTGGCGCGTAAGCCGCGCCGCCACGTACGCAGCGTCTCGTGTCACGCCATGGACCGTCGCAGACAAGAAGGTGCGCTGATTCTCCAGGCCCATGAATGCTAGGCCAGGGTTTCGTGCTCCCCCGTGGTGGGGTGATCGGGCAGGTGCCAGGCTGACCGCCGTGCACCACCCGTACCTCGACGGTCCGCACCCACGCGCCTACGCCCACCGCGGTTGGCACGTCGGGGAGCTCGCGGGTTGCGAGAACACCCTCGCCGCGTTCACCGCCGCGGCCGACCACGGTCTGCGCTACGTCGAGATGGACGTGCACGCCAGTGCCGACGGCGTGCCGTTCGTGCACCACGACCCGACGCTGGACCGCACCACCGACGGCACCGGCCGGATCGACGCGCGCCCCGCCGCGGAGCTCGACACCGTGCGGGTCACCGGGGCACAGCGCACCGAGCCGCTGCCGCGGCTGGCCGGGGTGCTCGCCGCGCTGCCCGGGGTACGGGTGACGATCGAGCTGAAGTCGGCCGAGGTCGTCGCGCCGACCCTGGCGGTGCTCGACGCCGCCGACGCCTGGGACCGGGTGTGCCTGGGCTCGTTCTCCGCCCGGTGGCTGAACGTCGCCCGGACGCTGGCCGGGGCGCGGCTGTGCACGTCGATGGGGCAGGCCGAAGTGGTCGCGCTGCGGGCCCGCGCGTGGGGTGTCCCCGGCCGGCTGCTGCCGTCGCCGGCGGGGGCGTTCGCGCAGGTGCCGCCGGCGTTCGGGCCGATCCCGGTGGCCTCGGACCGCCGGTTCGTCGAGGCGGCGCACCGGGCGGGGCACGAGGTGCACGTGTGGACGGTGGACGAGCCCGATGAGATGCGACGGCTGCTGGCCCTCGGGGTGGACGGGCTGCTGTCCGACCGGCCGGACCGGCTGCTCGACGTCGTCGGGAGCTGACCGGGTGGGCGTCTGCGTAGATGATCGGAGGCCGGGTCCCGCGGGCGTCGATACGCTCGCGCCGTGACCGCCTCGACCGTCCCGACCGCAGAGCCGGCCCCGCCCCGCCGATCCCGGGTGTGGGCCTGGGGGCTGTGGGACTGGGGTTCGTCGGGGTTCCAGCACATCGCGCTGACCTTCGTGTTCTCGGTGTACCTGACCGACGCGGTCGGGGCGGACCTGCCCGGCCCGGTCAGCGCGAACAGCTGGCTGGCCTGGTCGACGGCCGCGGCCGGGGTGCTGATCGCGCTGATGGCGCCGGTGATCGGGCAGAGCGCTGACCGGACGGGCCGGCGGGTGCGCGCGACCGGGCTGTGGACGGCACTGGTCGTGCTCTGCATGGCCGGGATGTTCGCCGTCCGCGACGACTGGTCCTACCTGTGGCTGGGTCTGCTGCTGCTGGCCCTGGCATCGATCTTCGTCGAGCTGGCGTACGTGTCCTACTACGCGCTGATGGCGCAGGTGTCGACGCCGGCGACGGTCGGGCGGGTGTCGGGATTCGGCTGGTCACTGGGCTACATCGGCGGGATCGTGCTGCTGCTCGCGGCGTACGTGTTCCTGCTGTCCGGCGACGGCGGGCTGCTCGGCGTCCCCACCACCGACGGCCTCGACGTGCGGATCGCGGTGCTGGTGGCGGCGGTGTGGTTCGCGGTGTTCGCCGCGCCGATGCTCCTCCTGCTGCCCGAGACACCGCCGGCGACGCCGGACGCGCCGAAGCTGGGCGTCGTCGGCTCGTACCGCAGGCTCGTGGCCGACCTACGCGAGCTGTACCGGACGAGCCCGCACACCGTGTACTTCCTCGGGGCGAGCGCGCTGTACCGGGACGGCCTCAACGCGGTGTTCGCCTTCGGCGGGGTCCTCGCCGTCACCGTGTACGGCCTGGAGCCGGGACAGGTGCTGATCTTCGGAGTGGCGATCAACGTGGTCGCGGCGCTGGGCTGCGTGGTGGGCGGCCGGCTGGACGACCGGCTGGGGCCCAAGGCCGTCGTCGTGGGGTCGCTGGCCGGCAGCGTCGCGGTGGGCGTGGTCCTGCTGTTCGTGTCCGGTCCGACCATGTTCTGGATCTTCGGGCTGGTGCTGGGGCTGTTCGTGGGGCCGGCGCAGGCGTCGTCGCGGTCGTACCTGCTGCGGGTCAGCCCGGCGCAGCAGGAGGGCCAGCTGTTCGGCCTGTACGCGACGACCGGGCGCGCGGTGTCGTTCCTGGCGCCGGCGCTGATCGGGGTGTTCACCTACGCGTTCGGCTCGGACCGGGCCGGGACGGTCGGGATCGTGCTGGTCCTGGCGGCGGGACTGGTCGCGCTGCTGCCGGTGCGCTCCCCCGACCGTGCACCGGTCCGGTCCGCCGTGTGAACACTCGTCGACGTCGACGTGAGCACCATCACACATGGCTGACACGTCACATCAGAGTGTGTAGATGGCGGCGATAGGGAACACTGGTCAATCGGGCGCAGAGCGGGTTACCGCGAGGTAACTCGAGCGGTCCGTTCTGCCCTGCCGCCGGAATATTCTAGCTCTACGCACGTTACACCCGGTGGCGGAGACGTAACCGTCGAGGTGCTCCCTCGACATCGCGCTACAGGAGGGTGACGCATGGCCGACCGCGTTCTGCGTGGCAGCCGGCTCGGGGCTGTCAGCTACGAGACGGACCGCAACCACGACCTGGCGCCGCGGCAGATGGTCCGTTATGTGTCCGAGTCCGGCTACGAGTTCCAGGTGCCGTTCGCGAACGACGCCGAGGCTCCCGCGACGTGGGAGTCCCCGCAGGGCGGCGTCGGTCGTCGGGTGGACGGGACCGAGCCGGAGCAGAAGAAGCAGAAGCCGCCGCGTACGCACTGGGACATGCTGCTCGAGCGCCGGTCGATCGCCGAGCTCGAGGAGCTGCTCGACGAGCGCCTGGAGCTGCTGCGCGAGCGGCGCGCCGAGATCGCCTGATCCCGGCCGCGCCACAGGCACACCGGACCATCGCCCCGGTGACCATGGAGCCCGGACCCCTCAGGGGGTCCGGGCTCCATGGCGTCCGGGCATGATGACCGGCGATGAACGACACGCAGACCGGGACCGACCGCACCGCACGCCCCAGCCGGGCGGTCCGGGACCTCGCCGACGACCACGTACGGCGCCTCACCGAGCTCGACCCGATCCTCGCCGGTGAGCTCGGCGGTACCGCGCGGCAGGACGAGCTGCCCGACCTCTCCCCCGACGGCACCGCCGCGCTCGTCGCCGTCTGCCGGGAGACCCTGGACCGGCTGGACGCCACCACGGGCGCACGGGAGCCGACCGACCCGGACGAGCGTCGCTGCGCGCGGCTGCTGGGCGAACGTCTCGGCGCCCAGCTCGACCACCTGACCTCCGGGGAGCCGCTGCGCGCGGTGCAGGAGCTCTTCGGCCCGCTGGCGACCCTGCGGACCGCGTTCACCCTCATGCCCGTCGACGGCGACGAGGACTGGGCCACCGTCGCCGCGCGGATGACGCGGGTCCCCGAGGCGCTCGCCGGGTACCGCGCGTCGCTGGCGGAGGGATGCCGACGCGGGCTGTTCGCCGCGCCGCGCCAGGTCGTGCGGGTCACCGAGCAGATCGACGCCTGGAACCGCGACGCGGGCGGCCGCGGCTGGTTCGCCGCGTTCGCCGCGGACGCCTCCGTCGGTGACGCCGTGCGCGCCGAACTGGACCGGGGTGCCCAGCAGGCGACGACCGCGCTCGGCGAGCTGCGGGACTGGCTGGCCGCGGAGTACCTGACCGCCGCGGCGGGGACCCCGGACGGCGTGGGCCCCGACCGGTACCGGATCGCGAACCGGTTCTGGAACGGCGCCGACATCGACACCACCGAGGCCTACGAGTGGGGCTGGTCGGAGTTCCACCGGATCCGTGCGGAGATGGCCGTCGAGGCCGCGCGGATCGTGCCCGGCGGCAGCGTGCGCGAGGCGATGGAGCTCCTGGAGACCGACGGGGGCACGACCGGGGTCGTCGTCGGTGGGGAGGCCGCCCGGGCGCACCTGCAGAAGATCATGGACGAGACGATCGCGGAGCTCGACGGCGTCCACTTCGACCTGTCCGGCCGGCTGCGGGAGGTCGAGTCCCGGCTGGCGCCCGCGGGGAGTGCGACGGCGCCGTACTACACACCGCCGGCGCTGGACTTCTCCCGTCCGGGCCGCACCTGGCTGCCCCGGAGCGAGGACGACCGTTACCCGCTGTGGAACCTGATCAGCACCTGGTACCACGAGGGCGTCCCGGGGCACCACCTGCAGCTGGCGTCGTGGGCGGTGCGCAGCCGGGAGCTGTCGACGTTCCAGACGTCGCTGGTGGGCGCGGTGAGCGCGGACGTGGAGGGCTGGGCGCTCTACGCCGAGCTGCTGATGGACGAGCTGGGCCACCACGCCGACCCGGGCTCGCGGCTGGGCTACCTCAACGCGCAGATGCTGCGCGCGGTGCGCGTGGTGATCGACCTGGGGATGCACCTGTCGCTGCCGATCCCCGACGACTCCCCGGTCGGGCCCGGCCTGCGATGGACCCCGGAGCTGGGGCGGGAGTTCTTCGGGCGGCACGTCGGCGGCGGGGACGCGATGGCCGACTCGGAGCTGCTGCGTTACCTCGGCGGGCCGGCCCAGGCGATCGGCTACAAGCTCGGTGAGCGGGCCTGGCTGACCGGGCGGGAGCGGGCGCGGGCCGCGCACGCCGCGCGCGGCGAGGAGTTCGACCTGTCCGCGTGGCACGCCGCCGCGCTCGCGCAGGGCACCCTGGGTCTCGACGACCTGGTGCCGGAGCTGGCGGCCCTGCCGGCAGCGCGCGCCTGACGGCGCACCGGGGCGCGCCGCGTGCGGCTCAGCCGTGTGTGGCGCCCTCGGTGACCGGGCCCGCGGGGTGCTGGGGGACGTCGCGGCCGAGCCGGTGCGACAGGCCCCAGCAGGTGACCCGCCACAGCGCCTCGGCGACGATGCCGCCGCTCATCTTGGAGGCGCCGCGCTCGCGCTCGGTGAAGGTGATCGGGACCTCGCGGACCCGGAACCCGGCCTGCAGCGCCCGCCAGGCCATGTCGACCTGGAAGCAGTAGCCCTGCGAGGCGACCGAGTCCAGCTGCAGCTGCTCGAGCACCGTGCGCCGGTAGACCCGGTAGCCGCCGGTGATGTCGCGCAGCGGGACACCGAGCGCGAGGCGGGAGTAGAGGTTGCCGCCGCGGGAGAGGACCTCGCGGTGCCAGGGCCAGTTCACGACGCGCCCGCCGGGCACGTAGCGGGAGCCGAGGACGACGTCGGCGTCGGCCAGGGCCGCGAGCAGCGCGGGGAGGTCCTCGGGGGCGTGCGAGCCGTCGGCGTCCATCTCGACGACGACCTGGTGCTCGCCGGTCAGCGCGTGCCGGAAGCCGTCGAGGTAGGCGGCGCCGAGGCCGTCCTTGCCGGAGCGGTGCAGGACGCTGATCCGCTCGTCGGCGGCGGCGAGGGAGTCGGCGAGCTCGCCGGTGCCGTCGGGGCTGGCGTCGTCGACGACGAGGACGTCGGCGTCGGGCAGCGTGGCGTGCAGCCGCGCGACGGCGGGACCGAGGTTCTCCCGCTCGTCGTAGGTGGGAACCACGACCAGGACCGGGCCCGGCGGTTCGACCATGCTCGTCCTCTCCCCCGCCCGATCGGTGTCGACCGGACGACCCTACCCGTACGGACCGCACCTGTTCGGTCACCGCTCGTCGTGCTGTGGCCGAGCGCGGTCGTGCGGACAGCGTAGTGGAGCGGTGCGATCGCCCGACGCGGTGGCTTCTGCCACGGAACCGGACAGGGGATCGCACCCGGCCCCGGGCCCGGTCGGTGCCGGGGCAGGGACGGGGACGGGGACGGCGGTCAGCGCGTCCCGGAGAGCAAGTGGGCGTTGCCCAGCGCCTCCAGGACACCGCCGCCGACCCGGCCGCCGGTGTTCTCCCCGGCGAGGAACCACTCGTAGCCGTAGGTGGCGGCGAAGCTCTCCTCGTCGACCGATTCGGGGGCGATCTGGCTGGCGTGGGCGAGCATCGCGGCGCGCTTGGCGGCGAGCTCGGCACGCCCGCCCCCGACGGCGACGGTGATCTCGGCGGTGACCCGGCCGTAGCCGACGCCCGCGGCGTGCGCGGCGCCGTGGACGAGGTGCCGGTCGCGCGCGGCCAGCGCCAGGTGCTCGCGGTCGACGGTCATCCGGTAGCCGTGGGCGCCGGTGAGCGAGCAGGCGATGGCGCCCGCGGCGTGTGCGGCGCGGTGGTCGGGGTGGCCGTAGATGCCGGCGTCGTCGTCGTGCAGGACGGTGCCGGCGCCCTCGGCGTCGACGATCTCGGCGACGGCGCGGCCGAGCGCGACCGGGTCGGCACCGGCGAGGGCCTGCGGGTGGCGCAGACCCTCGCCACCGGGCAGGCCGGAGTCGCGGTGCCCGAGCAGCACCAGCCGGTGCACGCCGAGCAGCGCTGCGGCGTCGGCGAGCTCGCGGCGGCGGCGGTCGGGGACGGTCTCGCCGGGCTCCAGCGGGAGCCGGGAGCCACCGAGGTCACCGCCGGTGGCCATGACGAGCACGACGCGGGCGCCGGCGTCGGCGAGCCGGCGCAGGGTCAGGCCGGTGAAGATCGACTCGTCGTCGGGGTGGGCGTGGAGGGCCAGGACGGTCTGGCCGGAGAGGGTGTGCACCTGGTGATCGCTTCGCGTGCGGGGCCGGGATGGCCGGTACGGACGTCGGTCCGGAGCGGGTCGGTACCCGGGCGGCGGGAGCGGTCCACGGACGGTGAGCCGGGACGGCGGTGTCAGCCGCGCGGGGACGGACCCCGACGACAGCGACACGCGGCGACACGCACGGGGCGCGCGGCGGCGGTGGCGGTCGTCGGGTCGATCACGCGGGAGATGATGGCAGGGCCGCCGTCGCGGGTCCACACCGGGTCCCGCGACGGCGCTCACAGCGCTCGGTCAGAGCTCGGTCAGCCCTCGATCGGCGCTGGTCAGACCGTGCTCTTCGGCATGATCAGCCAGAGCGCGAGGTAGATGACGAACTGCGGGCCGGGCAGCAGGCAGGACAACACGAACAGGAACCGCACGGTGTTGCGGCCCAGCCCGAAGCGGTCGCCCAGCCCGGCGCACACCCCGGCGATCACCTTCCCGTTGCGAGGACGGACGAGGCGCTGGGACACGGGCATGTTCACGGGTGCTCCTTGGTGGTGCGGATCGGACCTCCCCCACCTTGGCACCACCGGGCCCCGGCGCGCTCGGGGAACACCCCGACGGTGACCCCGAACGCACCCGGAGACCCCGCAGGACGGCGCTACAGAACGACGAGGTCGCGGGCGGTGGTGTTGAGCCGCTCCACGCCGTCGGCGGTGACGACGACGATGTCCTCGATCCGGGCGCCCCACCTGCCGGGCTGGTAGATGCCGGGCTCGACGGAGAAGGTCATGCCCTCGGCGAGGACGAGGTCGTTGCCGTCGACGATGTAGGGCTCCTCGTGCACGTCGAGCCCGATGCCGTGCCCGGTGCGGTGGATGAAGTGCTCACCGTGCCCGGCGGCGGCGATGTGTTCGCGGGCGGCCCGGTCGATGTCGGCCGCGGTGGCGCCGGGCCGGACGGCGGCGACGGCGCGCTCCTGGGCCTCCTGCAGCACCGCGTAGGTCTCCTTGACCTCCGCGCCGGGCTCGCCGCCGACGGCGTAGGTGCGGGTGCAGTCGGAGTTGTAGCCGCCGGGGAGCGGACCACCGATGTCGATGACGACGACGTCGCCGGCCTCGATCACGCGGTCGGAGACGTCGTGGTGTGGGCTGGCGCCGTTGGGGCCGGAGCCGACGATGACGAACGCGGCCTCGGTGTGGCCCTCGGCGACGATCGCGGCGGAGATGTCCGCGCCGACCTCGGCCTCGGTGCGGCCGGGGCGCAGGAACTCGCCCATCCGACGGTGCACCCGGTCGATGGCGGCGCCTGCCTCGCGCAGGCGGTCGATCTCGGCCGGGTCCTTGCGCATGCGCAGCTCGCGCAGCACGGTGCCGCCGAGGTACTGCGGGACGTCGGGGAACGCGTGACGCAGGCCGAGGACGTGGCGGGCGGGCATGTCGTCGTCGACCGACATCCGGGTGGGGCCGCCGGCGAGGTCGCTGACCAGCAGGTACGGGTCCTCCCCGTCGGTCCAGGTGACCAGGTCGATGCCGAGGGCCTCCAGCGGCACACCCGCGAACCCCGGCGCCTCCAGCGACGGGACGACGAGCGCGGGCGGCGCCCGGTGCCCGGCGGCCGGGACGATCAGACAGGTGAGGCGCTCGTGCGAGGACCCGTCGAACCCGGTCAGGTAGCGCAGGTCGGTTCCCGGGGTCAGGAACAGCACGTCGGAGCCCTGCTCGGCGGCGTGCCCACCGGCACGGCGCAGCCGGTCGGCGAACAGCTCGGTGGGGACGGCATTGGTCATGACCGTGAGCGTAGGCGGGCACGGGGAGTACACGACCGCCACCCGGAGCACCGCGGCGTGGGCCGGGCGGCGGCCGGAGCGCGGCCGGACGCGCTGCGTGACCGGACGCCTGCAGAGCCGGTCGGCGGGTCAGTCGGTGTCGAGCGCGGTGGGGTGCGCGGTGACGGTCCCGGCGAGCTCGACGAGCTTGACGTTCAAGTCCTGGGACGTGCGGCGGAGCACGTCGAAGGCCTCGTCGGTGGTGAGTCCGCGGCGCGCCATCAGGATGCCCTTGGCCTGGCCGATCACGTCGCGCGAGACGATGGCCTGGCGCAGCTGGGTCTCCTGGAGCGCGGAGCTGGACACGGCGACGCAGGTGGCCAGGGCCAGCGACGCGTGCGTGGCGAGCAGCATGAGGCGGTCGCGGTCCTCCGGGGTGAACGCGTGCCGCTCGGTGGCGTAGACGTTGAGCGCGCCGGGCAGCCGCGGCGGCTCGGCGTTGGGGATGAGCGAGACCGCCAGCACCGAGTGGTAGCCGTGCCCGACGGCGGCACGGGCGAAGTCGGTCCAGCGGGTCTCGGCGGTGAGGTCGTCGGAGAAGGCCAGCGCGGGGCCGTCCGCACGCGCGGCCTCGACACAGGGTCCGAGGCCACTGGCGTACTGGGCCTCGTCGATCGAGGAGGCGGCGGGGTCGGTCTCGACGGGGGTGTGGAAGCGGCCGTCCTCGTCGCGGAGGGTGACGCTGACCATGTCCGCGCCGGGCACGACCCGGCGGACCGCCGCGACGATCCGGGCGAGGACGTCGGCGACCGAGCCGGAGGCGAGCAGGGCGGTGGTGAGGGCGGTGAACTCGCGGGCGAGCGGACCGGTCTCGGCGAGGGCGACCTCGGCGGGCCCGCCGCGCTGCTCGGCGGCCACGAAGAGGGCGCGCTCGGCGCTCCAGTCCTCGTCTCCCGCGGCGGCCGCCGCAGGTCCGCTGCTCGTAGTGGTTCCGCTGTTCTCCACGAGCACATTCTGCACGGTCCGGACGGGTCCGCCGCCCACCCGGGTACGGCGACGGTGCCAGACTCTCGGCATGAGTGAGCGCCCGCTGATGCTGCTGGACTCCGCGAGCATGTACTTCCGCGCCTATTTCGGCGTCCCGGAGAGCGTCACCGCACCGGACGGGACGCCGGTGAACGCGGTCCGCGGGTTCACCGACATGATCGCGCGGCTGGTCACCGAGCACCGCCCGGCGCGGCTGGTGGCCTGCCTGGACCTGGACTGGCGGCCGGCGTTCCGGGTGGCGGCGCTGCCGTCGTACAAGGCGCACCGGGTGGAGGCGGGCCGGGCCGGGGACGAGGTCCCGGCCGGGGTGCCCGAGGAGGTGCCGGACACGCTCGCCCCGCAGGTGCCGCTGATCATGGAGGTTCTGGCGGCGGCCGGGATCGCGACCGGCGGGGCCGCGGGCTGCGAGGCCGACGACGTGATCGGGACCCTGGCCCACCGCGAGGCCGTCGACCCGGTGCTGGGGGTGTCCGGGGACCGGGACCTCATGCAGATCGTGCGCGACGCCCCGCCGGTGCGGTTGCTCTACATCGGCCGCGGGCTGAACAAGGCCGAGAACCTGGGCCCGGACGACGTCGCGGCGAAGTTCGGGGTGCCCCGGGAGCGGGCGGGTGCCGCCTACGCGGAGATGGCGATGCTGCGCGGGGACCCCTCCGATGGGCTCCCCGGCGTGCCCGGGGTCGGCGCGAAGACCGCGGCGACGCTCGTGGGCCGGTTCGGCTCGTGGGCGGAGCTGCTGGCCGCCGTCGGCGACGGCGACCCCCGGATCGGCGCCGGGCCGCGGGCGAAGCTGGCGGCGGCGCGGGACTACCTCGACGTCGTCGAGCCGGTGGTGCGGGTGCGGACCGACGCCGAGGTGGACCTCAGCCGCGACGACGCGCTCCCGGTGGCGTTCGCCGACCCGGACCGGCTCGACGAGCTGGCGGTGCGGTGGGGTCTGGAGTCCTCGGTGGGGCGGCTGCGCAAGGCCCTCGACGCGGCGGCAGCGTCGTGACCCGCCACGACCAGGACGACGACCACTGCCTGCCGGTCCCGCCGTCGTCGGCGTACGACGAGGCGGTGGCCCGGGAGACCGCGGTGCGCGCGGCGGCGGCCGAGCCGATCACCTCCCCGTACGACGGCGCCCCGGCCGCGGTGCGCGAGGCGGTGGCGTCCGCGGTCGACGGGCCGCGGGACGAGCTGCTGGCGCTGTCGCACGACCTGCACGCCCACCCCGAGACCGCGTTCTCCGAGCACCGCTCCGTCGCCGCGGTGGCCGCGCTGCTGGCCGGGCACGGGATCGACGCGGCCGTCGGCGTGCACGGACTGGACACGGCGCTGCGGGCGACCCTCGGCTCCGGGGAGGGCCCGACGGTCGCGGTGCTCGCCGAGTACGACGCGCTGCCCGGCATCGGGCACGCCTGCGGGCACAACGTGATCTGCGCGGCCGCGGTGGGGGCGTTCCTGGCGCTCGCGCGGGTGCTCGCGGCGCACCCGGTGGGCGGCACCGTGGTGCTGCTCGGGACGCCGGCCGAGGAGGGCGGCGGCGGGAAGGAGACGATGGCCCGCGACGGCGCCTTCGACGGCGTCGACGCCGCGGTGATGCTGCACCCGTTCGCCCACGACATCGCCGACCACCCGTTCCTGGGGCGCCGGCAGCTCGAGGCGACCTACCACGGGGTGGCCGCGCACGCCTCGGCCCAGCCGCACCGCGGCTGCAACGCCCTGGACGCCGTCGTGATGGGGTACCAGGGGATCGCGATGCTGCGCCAGCACATCCCCGACGGGGACCGGGTGCACGGCGTCGTCGTCGACGGCGGGCAGGCACCCAACGTCGTCCCGGAGCGGGCCGCGGCGCGCTACTACCTGCGCTCGCAGCACCCGGAGACGCTGCGGGACCTGACCGCCCGGGTGGAGGCGATCGTGGTCGCGGCGGCGGCGATGACCGGCTGCGGTCACACCCTGGACTGGGACCCGCGCCCGCCGTACCTGCCGATCCGGCACAACCGGACCCTCGCCGCGCGCTGGGCGGTGGCCCAGGCCGGGCGGGGGCGCACGGTGTACCCGCGCGGGGTAGTGCCGGAGTCCGAGACCGGGTCGACCGACCTGGGCAACGTCTCGCTGCGGGTGCCCTCGATCCACCCGATGATCGCGATCGCCGAGCCGGGCACCGCGCTGCACACCACCGGGTTCGCCGAGGCCGCGGCGGGCGCGGCCGGGGACCGCGCGGTCCTCGACGGAGCCGCCGGGCTGGCGACGGTGGTGGCCGACCTGCTGCACGACGCGGCGCTGCGTGAGGCGGTCGCGGCGGAGTTCGCCGAGGCGGGCGGCCCGGTGGACGTGCCCACGTTCTTCGAGTGAGGCCGTTCTCCTCGGGTGGGGCTCAGTCGCCGGTACTGCCGAGACGGCGGTCGCGGGGCGCCGCGCGGGTGTGGATCTTCTCGCCCTGCGGCCCGAACAGGCTGAGCAGCTCGACGGCGCGGTCGCGGTCGCGGTCGGCCGAGCCGAAGCAGTGCGGGACGTGGGTGTCGAACTCGGCGGCCTCCCCCGGGCCGAGCACGACGTCGTGCCCGCCGAGGACCAGGCGCAGCCTGCCGTCGAGGACGTAGAGCCACTCGTAGCCCTCGTGCACCCGCGGGTCGGGCTCGTCGCCGCGGAACGGGATGACCATCTTGAACGCCTGCAGCCCACCGGGCCGCTCGGTCAGCGGCACGACGGTCATCCCGTTGGCCCGGCGCGGCCGCAGCCGAACCCTCGGGTCGCCGACCGGTGGGGCCGCGACGAGCTCGTCGAGCGGCACCTGGTGGGCGGCCGCGATCGGCAGCAGCAGCTCCAGGGTCGGGCGGCGCCCGCCGGACTCGAGCCGGGACAGCGTGCTCACCGAGATGCCGGTGGCCTCCGACAGGTCGGCCAGGGTCATGCCGTGCGCGGTGCGCAGCCCGGCCAGCCGGGGGCCGACGCCTGCCAGGGTGTCCGCGATCGCCTCGTCCACCCCGGCAGCTTGCCACTTCAGCAACGAGCTTTGCCAGTTCCGCGTCGCGGCGCGCACGCTGGTGCCATGACTCCCTCCCCCACGGACCCGTTCGGTGCCGCCTCCGAGCGCCGGGTCGCCGCGCTGGTCGGCGGCGACCCGCACGGGCTCACCACCGGCACCGCTGCACCCCGCACACCCACTCCATCTTCTGCACCCACCCGAGGAGCCACCGTGACCGAGGACCATTGTGCGGTTCCCCCGAGATCGTGGAGGGTTCTTATGCCGCGTCTCGGGTGAGGGCGGCGTTCTCGTAGTTGATCGGTGAGAGCCCGGCGGCGGCACTGTGTCGCCGCCGGTGGTTGTAGAAGCCGTAACACCAGTCGATGACCGCCGCCCGCGCCCTACTGATGGTGTCGAAGTCGTTGCGGGACAGCACTTCCCACTCCAGGCTGGAGAAGAACGCCTCCGCCGCGGCATTGTCGAAACACGACCCGACCCGGCCCATCGACTGACGGATGTCGAGCCGCCGACACAGAGCGGTGAACGCGCCCGCGGTGTAGGTCGACCCGCGGTCGGTGTGGAAGATCACCCCGGCGATTCGGTCCGCCCCGCCGCGGGCCGCCACCGCCATCCGGATCGCCGCACACGCCAGCTCGGCGTTCGGGTGCAGCCCCGTGGCCGCGCCGAGCAGCCGCCGCGAGTACAGGTCGATCACCGTGGCCAGATACAACTTCCCGGCCGCGGTGGGGATCTCGGTCATGTCCCCGACCCATCTGCGGTTCGGCTCGGCCGCAGTGAAACCCCGACGAAGCAGGTCCGGGAACTTCGGCGCCGTGCGGTCCTGGCGGGTCAGCCCGTTGTGCCGCTTGATCCGGCGGGCGACCAGGCCCTGGCGGCGCATCGAGTCCGCCACGGTCTTCTCCGACACCCGCCATCCGGCCTCACACAGGTCGGCGTGCAGACGGGGTGAGCCGTGTAGCCGCTGGGCGTCGTCGAACGCCACGGCCACGGCGGCGTCCAACGCGCAGCGGCGCTTCTCGGTCGCGGTGGCACCACCGTCGGAACGCGCGGCGCGGTCGAGCCACTTGTACAGCCAGGAGATCGACACCCCCAACAGGGCGCAGGCCAGCGTGTGCGGCACCCGGTGGAAGGTCCTCTGGTCGGCGATGAAACGGGCCACGCTCACTTCGTCGCCTCCTTGACCCACAGGACCACGGATCGCTTGAGGACATCACGCTCCATCCGCAGCTCGGCGTTCTCCGCGCGCAGCCGCTTGAGCTCCTCGACGCCGCCGCGAGACAGGCCCTCGGTGTCCTCGCGGGCCTCTCGTGCACGGGCCACCCAGTTGCCCAGCGTGCCCTCGTTGACCCCCAGGTCACGGGCGACCTGGGCGATCGGCTTGCCCGTCTCCTCCACGACCCGGACCGCTCCGTCACGGAACTCCCGGTCGTAGCGCTTCCGTACCTCTGGCATCGCTACCCCTTATAGCTGATGCCTCCCCGATCATGGGGGAACCGCATTGGTCCGCGGCGTTCTGGGACGCCCACTACGCCACCCGCCCGCAGCTGTGGAGCGGCGACGCCAACGCCGTCCTCGTCGCCGAGGCCGCGGACCTGCCGCCCGGGCGGGCCCTCGACGTCGGCTGCGGGGAGGGCGGCGACGCGGTCTGGCTCGCCGCGCGAGGGTGGCGGGTGGACGCCGTCGACGTCTCCCCCGTCGCGCTGGAGCGGGCCCGGGCCGCCGTGGCGCGGGCCGGGGTCACCGACGCGGTCACCCTCACCGCGACCGACCTGCGCTCCGACCCGCCCGCCGCGGGCGTCTACGACCTGGTCACCGCCCAGTTCCTGCACCTGCCCCCGGACGTGCGCCGCCCGCTGTACGCCGCGCTCGCCGACGCCGTCGCGCTCGGCGGGACGCTACTGCTGGTGCTGCACCACCCGCGCGACCTGACCGCGGGGATCCCGCGCCCGCCCGAGCCGGAGATGTTCCCCGACGAGCAGGAGCTCGCCGGGGCGCTCGACCCGGCCCGGTGGGAGGTGCTGGTCGCCGAAGCCCGTCCGCGGCCGGTGACACTGCCCGACGGGAGCACGGTGGCCGGGCACGACGCGGTCGTGCGCGCCCGCCGCCGGGCCTGAGCGCCCCGTCCGTCCCGCCCGGCCGGCGGGCCGGCGGTCCGGCGGGCCAGCGGGGGGCAGGAGTCGCCGGATCCGGGTCGCCCGCCGCGCTCAGAAGAACGTGCCGCACCACGGGGCCGGGCCGGGCACCGCGAACAGCGCGTCCGCGCGGACCGCCGCTCCGGGGGTGCGCTCGCTCCAGCGACCCGCCGCCACCAGCGACGACGGCGACCGGTCACCGAGGAACGCCGCCGACAGCGCGTCGACGGTGCACTCCAGGTCCGGGTCGGCGTCCGCAGCGGGCTCGGCGGCGCCGCCGGCGAGGCGCCAGGTGCCGCTGTCGCCGAGGAACGCGTCGTGCACCCGCAGCACGACCGGGTCGCCCGGCCCCCAGGTGCGAGCCCTCAGCGCCCCGCCCGGGTCGAGCAGGCGCAGCCACAGGTCGTCGCCGCGCCCGGTGACCCGGTGGGCCCGGAAGTCGGTCAGCATCAGGTCGAGGTCCTCGTCGAGCGGGCGTACCCAGCCGATCACCGCACCGGCCAGGTCGAGACCGGTCAGGAACCGCCACAGCCCGGCCGTCGCGGCGGGCCCGGCGGACCAGAGCTGCTGCAGCCGGACCTCGTCCGTGGCGCCGGTGGCCAGGTCGCCCTCGGATACGCCCCACACCACGAACCCGTCGTCGACGCCGTCGGTGCCGGTGTGCACCGCCACGCCCTTGTACTCCCCGGCGGACGGGCCCGCGGGGCGCAGCGCTCGCCGCCACCAGCGCGCGGAGCGGGTCATCCCGCCCGGGCGGTGCGCGGCGAGGCGTTCCTGCAGGTCGGGAAGCAGCGCGGTCGCCTCGTCGGGGTCGAGCATCCGCACCGTGCCCCCGGCCGGGGCCTCCGGGCGCCACGTGGCGCCCGTCGTGACGCGGACGTGGTCGCCGCGGGAGGCGATGCCGTAGCCGTAGCGGCCGTAGATGGTGGCCTCCGAAGCGCGGAGCACGGCGGCGACATCGCCGCGGTCGCGGGCCGCCCTCAGCTGGGCGCGCATGAGGGCCGTCAGCCGCCCGGCGCGGGTCCGGTCGGGTCGCACCCCCACGCCGCTCACCGCGGCCGCGGGGACCCGGGTCCCGCCGGGCAGGGTCAGCCGGGTCGGGAAGGAGTACGCGGAGCCGACGATCGCGCCGGAGGGGTCGGTGACGCCGAGCCAGTGCTCTTCGGCGGCCTGGCCGTGGGCCTCCCACGCGTCGTCGGTGATCGGGCCGTGGTGCAGGGTGCCCAGGAACAGGTCGAACGCACGCCGCCGGTCGGCGGGGTCGGCCAGGGTGCGGACCGTGTGCGGGGCGGCCGTCGGCGGGGCGGGGTACGGGGCATCGGGGCTCACATCCGACGAGCCTCGCGCCCGCGCGCCCCGCGCGCCAGCCGATTACCCGGCCGTCACCGCAGCCCGGTCAGACCCGCCCGACCTGGTAGTCGCCCTGGTCGCTGGTCACGACCACGGGGACCTCGACCTGCTCGCCGTCGACGACGGCCTGGCAGGTGAACCGTGTGCCGGGCGACACCTCGACGTCCTCCGGGCAGGCGATCGCACCGACCTGCAGGCCGTAGTCCCGGGTGAGGACCTGGGTGACCCCGGCCTGCAGCGCGGTGCGGTCGAGCCGGTCGCTGCCGAGCACGCCCGCCCAGAACAGCGCCCCGACGACGAGCGCGGCCACCACCACGGCGCCGATCCCGGCCAGGATCCACAACCGGGTCCTCGACGGGGAACGCACCGCGTCCCGCGACACCCAGGGCTCGTCCTCGCCGGGGCCGGGGTTCTGCCACCCGCCCGCACCGGCCCCGCCGTCGGCGGGGACCGCCGCGGTGGACTGCGCGTCGGCCCAGGGCGACCCCGGCGAGGACGCCGGCACGGCGTCGGTGGGGGCTCCGGCCCCGGCGGCCCGACGACGGGCGCGGCGCCCGGTCGGGACGGCCCACCCGCCGTCGGTGCCGGTATCGGTGCCGGTGCCCGCCTCGTCGCCCCACAGCGGCTCGGCGCGGGTCCGGTCCCCGGTGTCGCCGCCGGGGGCCGATCCGTCGTGGGCGGCCCAGCCGCCGGTGTCGCCGCTGTGGCGCCCGCCGGCGGGCGGGACGGCGTCCCAGCCGCCGGTGCCCTGCACGGGCGCGCCGCCGGTGTCGTGGGTGGCGTCCCGGCGGGCGGTGGCCGGGTCCCAGCCCGCGTCGGTGCTGCCGAGGGTGGCCCAGCCGTCACGGTCGTCGCGCTCGGGGGACCAGGCTCCGGTGGTCTCGGGGTCCGCGCCCCACCCGCCGGGCGGTGGCGTGCCCCAGGCGGGGATCTCCCCGGTCCGCTCCGCGGCATCCTCGGGATGCCGGTCCGGTCCCTGCGGGTTGTTCATCGCCTACTCGTCCGCCCGTCTCTCTCGTCGTTCCTGCTGTCTGTGGCCGTGTTCGTGGCCGTGTTCGTGGCCGTGTTCGTGGCCGTGTTCGTGGCCGTGTTCGTGGCCGTCTGTTCGTGCCGTGTGCTGGTGCCGTGTGCCGGTGACCGCTACTGCATACCGGCCGCGACCACACCGCGCCGGACGGCACCGGAAGCCCGGTGGGCCGCCTTCCCGACCGGGCTCGACCGCCCGGCGACCCCGGCGATCTGGTCGAGCAGGTCGAGGACCTGCCGGGTCCAGCGTACGAAGTCGCCCGCGGACAGCTCGTGCCCGTTCCGCTCGGCGGCCTCCAGGACCTGCGCCAGGGACTCCCCGCGGGCCCACCGGTGCATCGGCCAGGCGAAGGCCAGGTCGGGTGCCCGGGTGCGTTCGGCCTTGTGCCGGCGCTGGTCGGCGTCGAGCTCCTCCCACAGCCGCACGGTGCGCTCCAGCGCCTCGGACACCGGGCCGGGGGGCAGCCGCGGCATCGGGGCGTCGTCGCGGCGGGACTCGTAGACCAGCGCCGAGACGACCGCCGCCAGCTCCTCGGGTTCCAGGCCGTCCCAGGCGCCGTGCCGCAGGCACTCGGCGGCCAGCAGGTCCGACTCGCCCCACAGCCGGGCCAGGATCCGGCCGTGCGGGGTGATCTCCTCCTCACCGGGCTCGGTCTCCCCGGCCGGGACGAGGTAGCCGCGCTCGGCGAGCAGCGCCCGGATCCGGTCGAACGCCCGGGCCAGCGAGTGCGTCGTGGCCCGCACCTTCTGCCGCAGCGACTCGGTCTCCCGCTCGAGGCGGGCGTGCCGCTCGGCCCAGCGGGCGTGCGCCTCCCGGTCGTCGCAGCCGTGGCAGGGGTGCGCCCGCAGGGCCCGCCGCAGCGTGGACAGCTCCGGGTCGTCCTGCACCCCGGGCCGGCGACGACGCCCGACGGCGCGACCCTCCCCCAGCCGGGAGGCGCGCAACGAGGCGGCGAGGTCCCGGCGGACCTGCGGGGAGCGGTGCTCCACCCGCTTGGGCAGCTTGATCCGGCCCAGCACCTCCACCGCGTCCGGGAAGTCCGCGGCCGACAGCCGCCCCGCCCACCGGTCCTCGGTGCACACCAGCGGCCGGACCTCGGGGTCACGGCCCGCAGCCGACACCGCCCCGATCCCCGGGTCGAGCACCACGACGATCCCGGCGCGCCTGCCCGAGGGCACCGCGATCACGTCGCCGGGGCGCAGCTCGCGTAGCGACTCCGTGGCCTCGTCCCGGGCGGCGACGGTGTTCTGGCGACGCAGCGACTTCTCCCGGTCGGAGATGCGCCGCCGCAGGTCGGCGTACTCGGCGAAGTCGCCGAGGTGGCAGGTCATCGCCTCCCGGTAGCCCTCCAGGGCCTCGTTGTTGCGGTCGATCCGCCGGGCCAGCCCGACCACCGACCGGTCGGCCTGGAACTGCCCGAAGGAGCGTTCCAGCAGCTCGCGGGCGGCGTCGGTGCCGAGGCGCCCGACCAGGTTGACCGCCATGTTGTACACGGGCCGGAACGAGCTGCGCAGCGGATAGGTGCGGGTGGAGGCCAGCCCACCGACCTGCTCCGGGTCCATGCCGGGGGTCCAGAGCACGACGGCGTGGCCCTCGACGTCGATCCCGCGCCGCCCGGCGCGCCCGGTGAGCTGGGTGTACTCGCCGGGGGTGAGGTCGACGTGGGCCTCGCCGTTGTACTTGACCAGCCGCTCCAGCACGACGGTGCGGGCGGGCATGTTGATGCCCAGCGCCAGGGTCTCGGTGGCGAACACACAGCGCACCAGGCCGGCGACGAACAGCTCCTCGACGGTCTCCTTGAACGCCGGCAGAAGCCCGGCGTGGTGGGCGGCGACGCCGCGTTCCAGCGCCTCGCGCCACTCCCAGTACCCGAGCACACCCAGGTCCGCCTGCGGCAGGTCGCCGGTGTGCTTCTCGACGATCCGGCGGATCTCGTCGACCTCCTCGGGCACGGTCAGGCGCACCCCGGCCCGCACGCACTGCCCGACGGCGGCGTCGCAGCCGGCCCGGGAGAAGACGAACGTGATCGCGGGCAGGAGCCCCTCGCGGTCGAGCCGGTCGATCACCTGCACCCGCGACGGCGGCCGGAACCCCCCGCGCGGCCCCCGCCCGACGACGGCAGTGGAGTCGGTCTTCCCGCCCCGGGTGCGTCCGCGCTGCGGGCCGCCCCGCCCGCGCGGACCGCGATCGCCCGCCCGGTCCGCGGCGCGGGAGGTCGTGAAGTCCCGCCGCGCCATCTCGCGGGTGTAGCGGACCAGCTCCGGGTCGACGACGACCTCCCCGGGCCCGCCGGGGGTGCGCCGCTCGCCGAACATGTCGAACAGCCGGTTGCCGACCATCATGTGCTGCCACAGCGGCACCGGGCGGTGCTCGTCGACCACGACGCGGGTGTCGCCACGGACCTCGACCAGCCAGTCGCCGAACTCCTCGGCGTTGCTGACCGTGGCCGAGAGACCCACCACCGCGACGTGCTCGGGCAGCTGGAGGATGACCTCCTCCCAGACCGCGCCGCGGAACCGGTCGGCCAGGTAGTGGATCTCGTCCATCACCACGTAGCCGAGGTGGTCCAGCCGCCGGTTCGCCGCCTTGTCCGAGTCGGCGTAGATCATGTTGCGGAGCACCTCGGTGGTCATCACGACCACCTGGGCGTCGCCGTTCACCGCGGTGTCGCCGGTGAGCAGGCCGACCGCGTCCGCGCCGTAGCGGGCGACCAGGTCGGCGTACTTCTGGTTCGACAGCGCCTTGATCGGCGTGGTGTAGAAGCACTTGCGGCCCTCGGACAGGGCCAGGTGCACGGCGAACTCGCCCGCGACGGTCTTCCCGGCGCCGGTGGGCGCACACAGCAGCACCCCGTGGCCGTCCTCCAGCGCCTCGCACGCCTCGCGCTGGAACGGGTCCAGGTCGAAGGGCATCAGACCGGTGAACTCGGCCAGCCGCGGGTAGGCGGCGCGGGCCTTCGCCGCCGCGTACGCGGCGGCCGGGTCGGCGGAACCATTCACCGCCCCAGGCTGTCACACGGCACCGACACCCTGCTCCGTCACAGGGTGAGCCGGGCCACGTGTGACCGCCGGCCTACTCCGGCCGGGCGAACTCCGCCTCGACGATGTCGGGGTTGATCTCGGTGCCGTGGTGCTCGCCACGGCAGATGGCGGCCATCAGGCCGTCCTTCTCGATGTCGAACACGTGCAGGGGCAGGCCGTGGTCGCGGGCCAGGATGAACGCGGTCTGGTCCATCACGGCCAGCCGGCGCGACAGCACCTCGTCGTAGGGCAGGCGCTCGTAGCGGCGGGCGTCGGGGTTGGTGCGCGGGTCGGTGTCGTAGACGCCGTCGGTGCCGTGCTTGGCCACCAGCAGGGCGTCCGCGCCGATCTCCAGGGCGCGCTGCACGCTCGGGTAGTCGGTGGTGATGAACGGCTGCCCGTTGCCGCCGGAGAAGATCAGGATCGCGTCCTTCTCCAGGTGCCGCTTGGCGCGCAGCCGCAGGAACGGCTCGGCGACGGCGTTGATCGGGATCGCGGTCATGACGCGGACGTTCTCCTCGCCGCCGGCGGACAGCTTGCCGCGCAGCAGGAGGCCGTTGATCACGGTGCCGAGCATGCCGATGTTGTCGGCCTCGACGCGGTCGATCCCCCAGGTCTCGGACCGGTTGCCGCGGAACACGTTCCCGCCGCCGACGACGACCGCGACCTGCACCCCGAGCGCGCCCATCTGCCGGATCTGGTCGGCGAGGTGGGCGAGGGCCTGCGCGGAGAACCCGAAGCCGTCGGCACCGGCCATCGCCTGTCCGCTGAGCTTGATGACCACCCGATTGTACTTCATCTGTCCCGACCCGCTCCTCAGTGCCGCCCGACCCGATCCGGGGAGCCAGCCTACGGAGCCGTGCCGGACCGGGCCGCGGGGGGATCTGCGGCGCCGCCCGGTCAGGTGATGTCGTCGTAGCGGGGCGGCTCGGGTGCGGTCCCGTTCGCCCCGGCACCGGGGCGGGCGTTCGCCGCGCCCGTGGCGCCACCGGTCGGGGGAACGACGTGCGTCGAGGTGGCGGACACCGGGGCGGGCGGCTCGATCCGGGAGGGCTCGACCGGTCCGGACGGCCCCTCGATCGGCGACGGCGTGGTGTCCAGCGGCGACGGCTCGTCCGGGTCCAGGGAGTCCCAGCCCTCGGCGGCCCGCCGGCGGGCCCGGCGGCGGTCGGTGATCCGGCAGACCTGGATGGCCGCCTCGAACAGCAGGGTCAGCGCGAACGCCAGCGCCAGCATCGAGATGGGGTCCTGGCCGGGCGTGGCGATCGCGGCGAAGCAGAACAGCCCGAAGATCAGCCCGCGCCGGGAGCGGCGCAACAGGTCGTAGGACACGACCCCGGCCGCGTTGAGCGCGACGACCAGCAGCGGGATCAGGAAGCTGACCCCGAAGATGACGATCAGGTTGACGACCAGGGAGAAGTACGACGTGCCGGTCAGCGCCGTCGTCTGGATCTCGCTACCGATGGTGAGCAGGAAGCCGAGCGCCTGCGGGATGATCAGGTAGGCCAGCACCGCGCCGGCGACGAACAGCACCGCGGCGACCGAGACGAAGCTCAGCGCGTAGCGGCGCTCCGTCTTCAGCAGGCCCGGGGTGATGAACCCCCACAGCTGGTAGAGCCAGATCGGGCAGGCCAGGATCACCCCGGCCGTCGCCCCGACCTTCAGGCGCAGCATGAACTGGTCGAACGGGGTGGTCCCGAGCAGGGTGCAGACGTTCGGGTCCGCCGTCAGCGACGCGCGCGCCGAGGGGGGCAGGGAGCAGTAGGGCTCCTTGAGCAGCTCCCCCAGGCTGGGGAAGCCGAGGAACGAGACCTCGAACCAGATGTAGCCGAACACCGTCGTCACCACGATCGCGGCGAGCGAGATGCCGAGCCGGTTGCGCAGCTCGTAGAGGTGCTCGATCAGGGTCATGGTCCCGTCGGGGTTGAGCCTGCGCTTCCGACGGAACGGTGCCTTCACGGGAGGAGGTGCCTCAGGCGGCCGGGCCGGCGGGCCGGTCGGTGGCCTGCGCGGGTGCCTGCGGCTGCTGCGGGGCCTGCGGCTGCGGGGCCGGGGCGGTCTGCTGCGGCGCCGGGGCGGCTGCAGGCAGCTCCTGGGCGGGCTTGGGCTCCTCGCCCTGGCGGGTGCGGGCGTCGTCGTCCTTGAGGCCCTTCATCTCGCCCTTGAACACGCGGGCGGACTGGCCGACCGAACGCGCCATCTCGGGCAGCTTCTTCGCGCCGAACAGCAGGAGCAGAACGGCGATGATGATCAGCCACTCGTAGCCACCGGGCATGGGTCCACCTCGCGTCGATCGGGCCGGGTCAGGACTGAGTGTAGACACGGGCGAATCGGTCGCCCGGCCCCCCGTCGTCGGACGTGGCCACGGTCACCCGGTGTTCATCCCGTCGTCGTCATCCTGTCGCATTCATGCGTCGGTGACGGGCGGGGTGACCCCGGGTGACGCGTCGGCGGTCCGGAGGGCCTCGCGGGCCCGGTCGCGCACCGCCGTGGCCAGCTCGGGCGGTTCGAGGATGCGGGCCGCGCCGCCGAGGCCGAGCACGAGACGGACCAGCCAGTCGTCGTCGGCGAAGCGGAGCAGCACCCGCAGCCGGTCGTCGCCGCCCGCCGGTGCGGGCACCGGGTCCGGCGCGCCGGGCGGCGGGTCACCCTCGACCAGCTCGCCGGCGGCGGTGCGCACCTCGTCGACCGGGTAGTACTCGGCGACCCAGTGGGCGTCCGGTTCGAGCTCCAGGACCGCGTACCGGTGCTCGGCGCGCGGGCTGAACAGCCCGTGCGAGACGTCGACGGGCCGGGCCTCGGGGTGTGCGCGGGCCGGTTCGTCGAGCTCCTCGGCCTGCTCGACCCGGTCCAGGCGGAACATCCGCACGTCCTCGGCCCGGCGGCACCACGCCTCCAGGTAGCCGCGCCCGCCGCTGACGACCATCCGCATCGGGTCGACGTCGCGGCGGGACACCGCGTCGCGGCCCGCGGTGAAGTAGACGATGCGCAGCGCGCGCCCGCGGTCCAGGGCCCGGCGCACGACGGCGGTGGTGTCGCGCTCACCGATCCCGGACTCGACGGTGACCAGGCCGCCCGGGCCGGCCGCCTCCCCCACCGCGGCCTCGACCTTGGCGATGGCCCGCCCGACGGCGTCGGAGTCGACCACCCCGGCGGTCTGGTGCAGCATGCGCAGCGCCACGAGCAACGCGGTCGCCTCGGTCGTGGTCAGGCGCAGCGGCCGGGTCAGCCCGGCGTCGAAGACGACGTCGACGGTGTCCCCGGCGAAGGACAGGTCGACCAGGTCACCCGGCCCGTAGCCGGGCAGGCCGCACATCCACAGCAGCTCCAGGTCCTTGCGCAGCTGCCGCTCGTCGACGCCGAAGTCCGCGGCGGCCTCGGCGACCGGCACCCCGGGGTGCGCGCGCAGGTAGGGCACCAGCGACAACAGCCGGGGTAGGCGCTGGGCGACGCCCTGACGGCTCACGTGCGGGCCCCCCGGGCTCCGGCGCCGAGCGCGGCCTCCCACAGCTCGCGGACCGCGTGGGCCAGCTCCGGCGGGTCCAGGACGGCGACGTCCGGGCCGTGCCCGGCCAGCCAGCGCGCGACGGTGCCCCGGTCACGCAGGTCCAGCTCGATCTCCACGCCCGGACGGCCCGCGTGGTCGCGCGGCCCGCGCTCGCGGCCGGTGCGGCGCAGCCCGGCCGCGCGTCCCGCCGCGACCCAGACCCGCGCGGTCCCCGACACCGGCTGCGGGCCCGCCGAGGCGCGCACCAGCGCGCGCAGGTCGACGCCGTCGGGCGCGGTGACCGCGCCCTCCGGCCCGACCGCGCGGACCGGGCCCTCGACGCGGGAGAGCCGGAAGCAGCGCACGTCGTCGCGGTCCCGGTCGTGGCCCACCAGATACCAGCGGCCCCGGAACGACACCACACCCCAGGGCTCGACGGTGCGCCGCACCAGCTCCCCGGCGGGGCCCCCGCGGCGGTGGTCGAAGGTGACGACGCGGCCGGTGCGCACCGCGCCCAACAGCGGCGCGAGCGCCGGCTCGCCCGCAGCGGCACCGGGGCGGATCGCCGCGGCCGGGGTCTCGGCGACCTCGACCCCGGCGGCGCGCAGCTTCACCAGCGCGCCGTGCGCGGCCCCCGCCAGCTCCGGGGAGTCCCAGAGGTTCCCGGCCAGCGCGACGACGGTCGCCTCGTCCGGGTCGAGGTGGATCTCGCCGAGCTCGTAGTCGGCCCGGGCGATCCGGTAGCCCTCGACCGTGTCGAACACCGAGTTGTGGCCGGTCTCCAGGGGCACGCCCAGCTCGCGCAGCTCGGCCTTGTCCCGCTCGAACATCCGGAAGAACGCCTCGTCGCCGGCGCCGTCGGCGTAGCCGGGGACGATGGACCGGATCCGCTCCGCGGACAGGTACTGGCGCGTCGACATCAGGCAGAGCACCAGGTTGACCAGTCGCTCGGCGCGGGCGGAGGACACGACGGGCATCGTAGCCAGGCCGGACGGGGCGGATCGGGCGCCCCGGGCCGCGGGCACCCGGGACCGCGCCGGGTACCGGTCACCGCTGACCGGTGTCTCATCCTGCGACAGGGTCGTTGACGACGGCCCGCGCACGGCAAAGGCTCGACCCCGGGTGCGGCGCCGCGGCCGTACCGGCACGTGGAGGTGGCGCATGTCCGGCGAGCAGGAGACCTACAACCCGTGGACCGTGGTGAACCTGGTGTTCCACCACCTGGCCGACCAGGGCCTGCGCCCGGTGCTCGGGGAGACCGGGGACCCGGCCGCGGCCGCGACCGGCCTGCTGCGGTCCATGGGGATCGCCCCGGCACCGGAGAAGGCGGGCCCGGCCGACCCGGAGGTCCAGGACGAGCTGGCCGAGCTGCGGCGCCGGATCATGCCCGGGATCGAGTGACCGCGCACCGGTGATCTAGTTTGCGCTCCGCACGGACGGACCGGTCCGCGAGGAGGGGCGCCGATGGAGCAGCAGACCGAGCGCGCGATCGTGCAGCGGCAGCTCGAGGAGCTGCACGCGGCGATCGGGGGCCCCGGTGGGGTGCCCGACGGGCGGGTCGTCGCCTACTACCCGCCGGCGATGGCCGAGCGGTCGCACCTGTTCGGGCTGGCCGCCACCGACATCGAGGGCACCCAGTGGGAGGTCGGCGACGCCGGCGTCCGATTCCCGCTGCACTCCATCTCGAAGGTGTTCACCTACGGCCTGGCACTGGAGGACAACGGCCGCGAGGAGGTCCTGCTGCGGGTCGGGGTCGAGCCGTCCGGGGACCCGTTCAACTCGATCACCTTCGACGAGGTCAACCACCGCCCGTTCAACCCGATGATCAACGCGGGGGCGCTGGTCGCGGTGAACCTGGTGCACGGTGCGACGCGGGAGGAGAAGGTCGAGCGGCTGCTGACCCGGCTGCGGATCTACGCGGGCAACCCCGACCTGGCCGTCGACGAGGACGTCCTCGCCGAGCAGCTGGTCTCCAACGACCGCAACGTCGCGCTGTCCTACCTGATGCGCAGCCTGGGGATGCTGCACGGAAACATCGAGGACAACCTCTACGTCTACCTGGCGGCCTGCTCGGTCACGGTCACCGCGAGCGAGCTGTCGACGATGGCGGCGACCCTGGCCCGGGGCGGGGCGAACCCGTTCACCGGGGTGCCCGCGCTGCCCCGCACCTACACCCGGGACGTGCTGAGCGTGATGAGCATGTGCGGCATGTACGACGCCGCCGGACAGTGGGCCTACGAGGTCGGCATCCCGGCCAAGTCCAGCGTCTCCGGGGCGATCCTGGCGGCGATCCCGGACGCGATCGGGGTCGGCGTCTACTCCCCCGGGCTGGACCGGCACGGCAACTCGGTCCGCGGGGTGGCGGTGTGCCGGGAGCTGTCCGACCGGTTCGGGCTGCACGTGTTCGCCGACCCGTCGGAGTCGCGGCTGGGCAGGATCGTGCGCCCGGGCCGGCGCGAGGAGACCACCGAGATGTACCCCTCCGGCGACGGCTGGCTGCCCGACGGGATCGGCGAGGCGCCCTGACCGGGGCGCGGGCCGTCGCCCCGGCGGACGGAAACCGGGTGCCGTGGGTCCGGGCCGCGGTCATGCTGCGGGGGTGTCCGGCTACCGCCGTCCGGTCGTCGTGACCGGGCCGTTCCGCGACGCCGACGGCGCGGTGATCCCCTACGGCCACCGGTGTGACTCCGACGGCCCGCCCGAGGACAGCTACTCGGTGGTGACCCACCCGGAGCGGTTCCGGCCGCTGCACGCCGTCGCCGACGCGCTGGTCGCGGACCTGGTGGCACGGTTCGACGCCGAGGTGTCCGAGGTGTCCGAGGTGTCCGAGGTGTCCGAGGACCCTGCGACCACCGTGGACGCCGCGGAGCTTCCGCCCGACACCGTCCTGCGGACGACGTCGCTGCGTCCGCGCAATCCGGCGGCCGCCACGCTGACCGTCACGTGGACGACGCTTCCCGGGCTCGTCGTCTCCGCCGGGTCCGGGTGGCGGTCGTCGCTGCCCGTGTGCGGCTGCGACGCCTGCGACGACGACGCCGAGCGGCTCGCCGACGAACTGGATCGGACCGTGGGGGCGATCACGGCAGGGCCTTCCGCGAGTGGCGGGTCGCAGTGCCGACCGCATGTGGCACGGCCACGCCCTCGGCCCGTACGCGGGCGGGTCGTCCTCCGCCGGGTCGTGGGCCGCGACGGAGGACGAGGAGGACCTCGGCTCGACAGGCCCGAACGACCGTCGGTGGGCCCCTGGCCCACCCGGCGCGACGGCTGAGCCCGCGGCCCGGCCCGTCGCCGTCGGTACGGTGCGCCCGGACACCCCCGACGAAAGGGACACCGATGGTCGCCCAGGCCGAACGTGAACTCGTCCAGCAGCAGTTCGAGGAGCTCCGCAGCACCTGCACCGCGGGGAGCGGCATCCTGCTGCCCGGCGAGGAGGTCGTCAGCTACTACCCGCCGGAGATGGAGGCCCGGGCCGAGGAGTTCGGCCTGGCCGGGACGAACGTCGACGGCACGCAGTGGCAGGTCGGGGACTGCGAGGTCCGCTTCCCGCTGCACTCGATCTCGAAGGTCTTCACCTACGGGCTCGCGCTGGAGGACAACGGCCTGGCCGAGACGCTGCGCCGGATCGGCGTGGAGCCCTCCGGGGACCCGTTCAACTCCATCACCTTCGACCAGGTGCACCACCGCCCGTTCAACCCGATGATCAACGCCGGGGCGCTGGTCGCGGCGAACATGGTGCAGGGGGCGACGAAGGAGGAGCGGGCCGGGCGGCTGCTGGAGCGCAACCGGGTCTACACCGGCAACCCGTCGCTGGAGATCGACCAGGACGTCCTCGACGAGCAGCTGGTCTCCAACGACCGCAACCTCGGGCTCAGCTATCTCATGCGGAGCCTGGGGATGCTGCACGGCGACATCGACGACACCCTCTACGTCTACCTCGCCGCCTGCTCGATCACGGTCACCGCGCCGGAGCTGTCGGTGATGGGCGCGACACTCGCGCACGGCGGGGTCAACCCGCTGACCGGTGAGCGGGCGCTGTCCCGCGAGCACCTGCGCACGGTGATCAGCGTGATGAGCATGTGCGGCATGTACGACGCCGCGGGCGAGTGGGCGCACGACGTCGGCATCCCGGCCAAGAGCGGGGTGTCCGGCGGGATCATGGGTGTACTGCCGCGCTGGTTCGGGCTCGGCGTGTACTCCCCCGGCCTGGACCGGCACGGCAACTCGGTGCGCGGGGTCGCGGTCTGCCGGGAGCTGTCGTCGCGGTTCGGGCTGCACGTGTTCGCCGACCCGCAGGAGTCGCGCTTCGGTCGGATCGCCCAGCCGGACTGATCCGTGGCCCCGGGGTGGGTGCACTCCCACCCCGGGGGCGGCGGTCAGACCCGAATCCGCGAGTAGGTCATGAGCTGATCTTGGTCGGCCAAAGTTGATGTTGCTTGGGTCGGGAGTTGGGTGGTGGGCAAGCGGGCGGCCCGAGTGTCGCCTCGGGTGGCGGGTTCCTGTGCTGGTCGGGGCCGGTGCGGCCGGGTCAGGACGGAGCGGGCAGGGCGCGGACGCGGGCGAGGACCTCGGCGAGTAGGTGCTCGCCGGGTGGTAGGCGCAGGGTGAGGCCGCGGGCGTGGCGCACGAGGCGGGCGGGGATGGTGATCAGCCGCCGGCGCAGGGTGGCGATCATGGCCTGGCCGCCGCGGACGCCGTGCCCGACCAGGCGCCCGTCGCGGGTGCGGGCGGTGAGGTGGTGCAGCCACCCGCTGGTGGTGGCGGCCAGGAGTGCGCCCCACATCCAGGCTCGGTTCACCGCGAGGTGTCCGGAGGGGAGGTGGCGCAGCGCGGCGCCGTGCTTGGTGTCGCGGAACAGGTTCTCCACCTTCGTGCGGTGGCGGTACCAGTACTCGGCCTGCGCGGCTGCGGCAGGTGTGGAGACGTCGAGGTTGGTCACGATGAACGAGTAGGCGAACACCCCGTCGACCTTGGCCACCGTAGCGAGGTCGTCGAGCGGGAGCGCCCGCTGGGCGGGGTGCAGGGTGCGTCGGCGCCGCGCTCGCGGGTCACCGGAGACCTGGCCGTGGTCCAGGTCGAGCCGGACCCGACGGATCAGCAGCTGGGTCGCTGCGGGCCACCAGTTCGGGCAATAGTCGGCCACCGCGACCTGCGCGCCGGTCATGTCGATCGCGTCGGTCCACCCGTCGGCCGCGACGCCGTCGAGGATGCGCCACAGCGGCGCGATGCGTCGGGCGCCGATGGCGAACTCCACGCCGACGAACAGGGCTGCGCGGGCGAGCTGCCCGGCGAAGTAGCCCGCGTCCGCACGCACGCGGACTCGCCCCGCCCGCGCCTGCGCGGGGAGCGCGGCCAGCGCCCGGTAGAACAGCTCGGCGCTGGTGGCGCGGGGGTCATCCCGGCCCGAACCGAGGTCAGCGGCCAGCACCACCGCGGTGTCGGCCCAGGTCGCGACGTGCGGGCGGGCGACCCGCTGGCCTTGGTGGTTGAACGCCACGCCCTGCTTGAGCCGGCCGTAAACCTCGACATCGGTGGTGTCCAGATCGATCGTCACGTCCGCCGTCAGCTGCTCGGCCCGGTCCGGGTCGACCTGGGCGAGCAGGTCCAGCGCGGTGGTGTGCACGTCACCGAGCCCGGTCTCCACCGCCGCCCACTGCCCCTCGATGAACTTGCGCGCGAGCCCGGCGGCGGTCGTGGACGCCAACCCCGGCACCGGCGTGAGTGCCTGCCCGGCGGTGTCGGCGCGGTGCCGGTCCAGCCCGACCAGGAAGTCCTCCCCGCACAGCTGCGCCGCCGACATGCCGACCAGCATCTGCCCGGCGCTGCACCCGCGGTCGCGGTCCTTGATGGGCCCGACCGCGGCGTCGAGCTTGTCGATGATCCCGAGCCGGTCGATCAGTTCGGTCACCGCGGCCAGCCCGGAGAACCTGGTCAGCGCCGCGTCCGGCGCGCCGAGACGCACCCGCGCACACCGCGGGCGTCGCTTGCGTACTGTTCGCACCTGATAGGTGTCCTCTCAACCCGCAATGTCGTGTCGTCGCAAACACGATCATCGCAGGTCAGCGGGCACCTATCGCCATCTCCCCAGTCCGGACACCAGCGCTACTCGCGGATTCGGGTCAGAGCGAGGCGATCAGGCGGTCCACCCGCTCGTCGACGGCGCGGAACGGGTCCTTGCACAGCACGGTGCGCTGGGCCTGGTCGTTCAGCTTCAGGTGCACCCAGTCGACGGTGAAGTCCCGCCCGGCAGCCTGGGCCGCGGCGATGAAGTCACCGCGCAGCTTCGCCCGGGTCGACTGCGGCGGGGTGTCCTTGGCGGCCTCGATCTCGCCGTCGTCGGTGACCCGGTCGACCAGCGCCTTGCGCTGCAGCATGTCGAACAGGCCGCGGCCCCGGCGGACGTCGTGGTAGGCCAGGTCGAGCTGGGCGACCCGGGCGCTGGACAGGTCCAGGTCGTGCTTGGCCCGGTAGCGCTCCACCAGCCGGTGCTTGATCGCCCAGTCGATCTCGCGGTCGATCTTCGACAGGTCCTGGGACTCGACGGCGCCCAGCGTGCGCCCCCACAGCTCGACGACGCGCGCCATCGCCGGGTCCGGGTGCCCGGTCGCCTCCAGGTACTCGACGGCGCGGGCGTGGTACTCGCGCTGGATGTCCAGCGCCGAGGCCTCCCGGCCACCAGCCATCCGCACCGGGCGGCGCCCGGTGAGGTCGTGGCTGATCTCGCGGATCGCGCGGATCGGGTTGTCCAGGGTGAAGTCCCGGAACTGGACGCCGGCCTCGATCATCTCCAGCACCAGGGTGGCCGACCCGACCTTGAGCAGGGTCGTCACCTCGGACATGTTCGAGTCCCCGACGATCACGTGCAGCCGCCGGTAGCGCTCGGCGTCGGCGTGCGGCTCGTCGCGGGTATTGATGATCGGCCGGGACCGGGTCGTCGCGGAGGAGACGCCCTCCCAGATGTGCTCGGCGCGCTGGGACAGGCAGTAGACCGCGCCGCGCGGGGTCTGCAGGACCTTCCCGGCACCGCAGATGAGCTGGCGGGTGACCAGGAACGGCAGGAGCACGTCGGCGATCCGGGAGAACTCGCCCTGCCGCGCGACGAGGTAGTTCTCGTGGCAGCCGTAGGAGTTGCCCGCGGAGTCGGTGTTGTTCTTGAACAGGTAGATGTCGCCGCCGATGCCCTCGTCGACCAGCCGGCGTTCGGCGTCGACCAGGAGGTCCTCCAGGATCCGCTCACCGGCCTTGTCGTGGGACACGAGCTGGGTCAGCGAGTCGCACTCCGCCGTGGCGTACTCGGGGTGCGACCCGACGTCGAGGTAGAGACGGGCACCGTTGCGGAGGAAGACGTTGGAGGACCGGCCCCACGACACCACCCGACGGAAGAGGTAGCGCGCCACCTCGTCCGGGGACAGCCGGCGCTGCCCGTGGAAGGTGCACGTGACACCGAACTCCGTCTCGACCCCGAAGATCCGACGCTGCATGCCGTTCAGGGTAGGCGCCCGACCCCCTCTACTGTCACGACTGTGAGTGGATGGTTCGAACGCGTCGCCCGCAGGTCCCGTCGACTGGACCGCGGGGCGGACTCGGTGTCCCGGGCCGACCGGGCGGTCACCGAGTTCATCTCGAGCCGCCCACCGAGCCGGGTGGACACCTCCCTGCGGCGGCTGACCCGCACCGCCGACCACAGCGTGCTGTGGTTCGCGATCGCCGCGGTGCTGTCGGTGCGCCGGGGAGCCTGGCGCAAGGCGGCGATGCGCGGGATCGCGTCCATCGCGCTGACCAGCTTCACCGCGAACGCGCTGCTCAAGCCGTTGCTGCCGCGCCGGCGCCCGGCCGCGGCCGAACTGCCGGCCTACCGGACGGTGGCCGACCCGCCGTCGTCGTCGTCGTTCCCGTCGGGGCACGCCGCCTCGGCCGCGGCGTTCGCGACGGCGGTGGTGATGGAGAACCGCCGGGCCGCACCGGTCGTGGTGCCGCTGGCGGCGCTGGTGGGCTGGTCACGGGTGCACGTGGGGGTGCACTGGACGTCCGACGTGCTCGTCGGCGCGGCGATCGGCACCGGCGTGGCGAAGCTGACGAACCGCTGGTGGCCGGTGCGCCCCAGCGACGAGGCCCGCGCCCGTCCGATCGACACCGTGCCGGCGCTGCCGCAGGGCGAGGGCCTGGTCATCGTGTCGAACCCGTTCTCCGGGCCGCCCGACACCGACGTGTCCGAGGAGGTGCGGGAGCGGCTGCCCGCGGCGCACCACCTGGTGGTCGGCGACGGGGTGAAGGTCGAGGACATGCTGGAGGACGCGCTGGCCGAGCGCGGGCGGTGGGTGCGCGCCGTGGGGGTCGCGGGCGGGGACGGCACCGTCGCCACCGCCGCCGCGGTCGCGGACCGGCACGGGCTGCCGCTGGTCGTCGTGCCGGGCGGGACGCTGAACCACTTCGCGCGCGACGTCGGCGTCTACGACACGCAGGAGGCCGTCGACGCCACCCAGGCCGGGGAGGCCGTCGCGGTCGACCTGGCGCTGGTCGAGGCCCACCCGGGCCGACTCGACGACCCCGAGGACATCTCGGTCACCCGCACCCGCTACTTCATCAACACCGCCTCGATCGGCTCCTACCCGGAGCTGGTGCGGCTGCGGGAGCGGTGGCAGCCGCGCTACGGCAAGTGGCCGGCGTTCGCCGCGGCGCTGATCACCGTGCTGCAGCGCTCGGAGAAGATCAGCGTGAAGATCGAGGGCCGCTGGTACAAGGTGTGGTTCCTGTTCGTCGGGAACGGCCCGTACTACCCGCGCGGCGCGGTCCCGGCGTGGCGGCCGACGCTGGACTCGGGCCTGCTCGACGTGCGCTGGCTCCGCGCCGACGTGCGGTTCTCCCGGCTGCGGGTGGTGATCGCGCTGATCCTGGGCGCCCTGGGGCACAGCCGGGTCTACCACCAGCGGGAGGTGCCCAGCCTCGACGTCGAGCTGCTGGAGCCGAGCATGCTGGCCACCGACGGCGAGGTCGTCGAGGAGGCCGGGCGCTACACCTTCCGGCTCGCCGAGAAGCCGATCCCGGTCTATCGCCGCGACGAGGACCGCTGGACCGGGCGGGACCGGCCCTTCCAGGGATGAGCACCCTGCCGACGAGCTCCCTGCTGCTGCGGTCGGTCCGGCCGCTGCGGCCCGGCTGCGACGGCCTGGGCGACCCCGTCGACGTGCTCCTGGACGGGGGCCGGGTGCGTGCCGTGCGCGCCGGGCTCGACCCGGACGGGGCCGAGGTCGTCGACTGCGACGGCCGGGCGCTGCTGCCGGGGCTGTGGGACCACCACGTGCACATGGCGCAGTGGGCGCTGGCCCGCCGCCGGCTGGACGTCTCCGGGACCCGCTCGGCCGCCGAGGCCGCCGCGCTGGTGGCGCACCGGGTGGCCGACGCGCCACCGGCCGCCGGTGAGGTGCTGGTCGGCTTCGGCTTCCGCGACGCGCTGTGGCCGGACGAGGCGCACCGGTCGCTGCTCGACCCGGTCACCGGGGACGTCCCGGTCGTGCTGGTGTCCGGCGACCTGCACCAGGGTTGGCTGAACGGTGCCGCGCTGGCCCGCTTCGGTCACGACGGGCACCCGACGGGACGGATCCGAGAGTCCGAGTTCTTCGCCGTGACCCCGGCCCTGTCGGACGTGCCGGCCGAGGCCCTCGACGGGTTCGTCGCCGACGCCGTCGCCGCGGCGGCGGCGCGCGGGGTGGTCGGGGTCGTCGACTTCGAGGCGCCGTGGTCACTGCCGGCCTGGCGGCGCCGGATCGCCGGCGGCACGACGGGGCTACGGATCGAGGCGTCGGTGTGGCCCGAACGCCTCGACGACGCCCTGGCCACCGGGCTCCGCACCGGCGACGTCGTCGACGGCACGGCGGGCCTGCTCACCGCGGGACCGCTCAAGGTGATCACCGACGGCTCGCTCAACACCCGCACCGCCTACTGCTACGACCCCTACCCCGCGCCGCCGGAGAACCCCTTGGAACACCCGTGCGGGCTGCTCCTCGTCCCGCCGGGGCAGCTGCGCCCGCTGCTGGCCCGGGCGCACGCCGGCGGTCTGCTCGCCGCCCTGCACGCCATCGGCGACCATGCCAACACCCTGGTCCTCGACGCGTTCGCCGCCACCGGGGCCCGGGGACGGGTCGAGCACGCCCAGCTGCTCACCGGTGACGACGTGCCCCGCTTCGCCGAGCTCGGCCTTGTCGCGAGCGTGCAGCCCGAGCACGCCCTCGACGACCGCGACGTCGCCGACCGGCTCTGGGCGGGCCGGACCGGCCGGGCGTTCGCGTTCGCGGCACTGCACCGCGCCGGGGCCCGCCTCGCGCTCGGCTCCGACGCCCCGGTGGCGCCGCTGGACCCGTGGATCGCGCTCGCCGCGGCCGTGCACCGCACCGCAGGCGACCGGGACCGCTGGCACCCCGAGCAGGAGATCGACCGGGCGACCGCGCTCGGTGCGTCGTTCGGGATGGTCGACGGCTCGGCCGCCGCGATCGACGTGGGCGCGCCCGCCGACCTCGTGCTGACCGACGCCGACCCGACCTCCTGCGACCCGGCGACGCTGCGGGCGATGCCGGTCGCGGCGACGCTCCTCGGCGGACGGTTCACCCACCGCGCCGGTGTCTGACCGGAGGCGTGCGAGCGGGTCGGTCTCCTCGACGGGCCCCTGGACCTGCCGTGGCCGGCCGTACCGGGCGCGCCGGCCCGTCGCCGCGGTTCAGGCCCTCGCGATCGCCGACTCCTGATCGGCTCGGCGGGGGCGCGGTGAGATTGTCAGTGCGCGCCTCGTGCTCGGTCCACGGGTGCGGTCCAGGTGCCGAGCAGGGTGAGTGCGTCGGCGGAGGGTGATCCCGGCTCGGCCGTGTACACCGTCATGGTCAAGGTGGGGTCCGCGGCGTGGTCCATGGAGTCGAACGCGAGCTCGAGGTCGCCGACGACGGGGTGGTGGAAGCGCTTGTGGCCGGAGGTGTGGTGCTGGACGTGGTGCGCGGCCCACCGGGTGCGGAACTCGTCGCTGCGCGTGACGAGTTCGCCGATGAGGTCGGAGAGGTCGCGGTCGAGGGGGTCGTGCCCGGCGCTGGAGCGCAGCAGGGCCACGGTCATCTCTGCGACGGTGTCCCACTCGGGGTAGAAGTCGAGCGCGCGGGGGTCGAGGAAGGTGTACCGGGCGAGGTTGACCGCGGAGCCGGTGTGGTCGTCCAGGTCGGCGTACAGCGCGGCGCACAGGCTGTTGGTGGCGACGAGGTCCAGTCGGGAGTTGGTGACGAACGCGGGTGAGGTGATCATGCTGTCCAGTACCCGCTGCATGCTGGGTGAGATCTGTCGGGACGGGAGTCGCCGCTGCCGGGCCACGGTGGTGGCGGTGGCTGCCCGAAGGAGATCACTCAGGTGCGCGCGTTCGGCGTCGTCGAGGGCGAGTGCTCGGCACAGGCCCTGCAGCACCGAGTCCGAGACGCCGGTGGCGGTCCCGCGCTCGAGCCTGGTGTAGTAGTCGACGCTGACCCCGGCCAGGGTTGCAGCCTCCTCGCGGCGCAGGCCGGGGACGCGGCGATGGCCCGCCGGTGTGGGCAGGCCCACCGCCTCGGGGGTGAGGCGTGCTCGTCGGCTGATCAAGAACTGACGGATCTGCTGACGTTGGTCCACGATCTCCAGGTTACGGCGAGCGTTGCCGGGGAGGCAGGTTCTGCCAGACCCCCCTTCACCCGATCTGGCAGCACGACGCGACCAGGGATGAACTCGTTCCGTACGAGAGCACGAGTCAGTCGGGACGAAGGGATTCACATGAGTTCGCACGATGGCGGCAAGGTCTGGTTCGTCACCGGATCGTCGCGGGGCTTCGGTCGGGTCTGGGCCGAGGCGGCGCTGCGCCGCGGTGATCGGGTCGTGGTCACCGCCCGCGACGTCTCCTCGGTCGAGGACCTGGTGGCGCAGTACCCGGACCAGGCGGTGGCGATGACTCTGGACGTCACCGACCGTGCAGCGGTGTTCGCGGCGGTGGCGCAGGGCGTCGAGCGGTTCGGTCGGCTGGACGTCGTCGTGGCGAACGCCGGCCACGGGCTGTTCGGCGCGCTGGAGGAGACCACGGAGGCTTCCGCCCGTCGGCAGATCGAGGTCAACCTGTTCGGGGTGGTCTGGCTCCTGCAGGCCGTCGCCCCGATCCTGCGCGAGCAGCGGCACGGCCACGTACTGATCACGTCGAGCTTCGGCGGGCTGATCAGTTTCCCCACCGCCGCCCTCTACGGTGCGTCGAAGTACGCGGTCGAGGGGCTCGGGGAGTCCTTCGCCCAGGAGACCAGCGACTTCGGTGTGAAGGTGACGCTGGTGGAGCCCGCCGCGTACGTCACGGGCTTCGGCTCCGCCGGTGAGCAGACCGAGCCCCACCCCGCCTACGACGCGGCCCGGGCCCGGACCGGCAAGGTGTTCGCCGAGATGCCGGTCGCCGATCCGGCACACACCGACCGCGCCGTCCTCGACCTGGTCGACATGGCGGAGCCCCCGCTCCGCCTGCTGCTGGGCGCCCACGTGCTCCCCCTCGTGGTCGGCACCTACGAGGACCGGATCGGCTCGTGGCGGTCGCTGGAGTCGGTCGCGGTCGCCGCCCAGTGAGGGACTTCGGGAGTTCGTGACCGCGCGCCGCGCGCCCGAGGTGGGAGCCGCCGGAGGGTCCGGTCGGTCGGGCACCGGACCTCGGCCGGCGGCCGACAACGCCCACCGGGGCGTCGGAGCGACGGTCAAGACCCGTCCGCCGCCGGACGGGGTCGACCTGCACCTCCGGCGGCGCCCCCGACCGTGCGGCCCGGGGCGCCGCCGCTGCGGATGCCGTCGCACGGGCCGGCTGCGATCATCGTCGGTGCACCGCGCAACGTCCTCCGGAAGGGGTTCCGCCATCCTCCGCCTGCCTCGGGCCGCCGCCGTCGCCGGCCTGGCCGTGACGTTCGCCGTGGTGATGCTCGGGGCGACGATGCCGACCCCGATGTACGCGCTCTACCAGCGCGAGCTCGGGTTCTCCCCGACCGTCCAGACCGTGATCTTCGCGCTCTACGCGGTCGGTGTGCTCGCCGCGCTGCTGGTCACCGGCCGGTGGTCGGACCAGCTGGGGCGGCGACCGGTGCTGCTGGCCGGGGTGGCGCTGTCGCTGGCGTCGAGCCTGGTGTTCCTGGTCGCGGGTCCGGTGTGGGTGCTGCTGGTGGGGCGGCTGCTGTCCGGGTTCTCCGCCGGGATCTTCGCGGGGGCGGCGACCGCCGCGGTCATCGAGGCCGCACCGGAGTCCTGGCGGGAACGCGGGGCCGCGGTCGCGACCGTCGCCAACATCGGCGGGCTCGGGCTGGGCGCGGCGCTCGCCGGGGTGGCCGTGGAGTACCTGCCCGCGCCGCTGCACCTGTCCTTCGCGGTGCACGCGGTCGCCGTCGCGCTGTGCGGGCTGCTCGTGCTCGGCGCACCGGAGACGGTGACCGACCGGCCCGCGCACCCGACGCTGCGGCCTCAGGTCCCCGAGGTGCCACCCGCGGTGCGCGCGGTGTTCGTGCCGGCGGCGACGGCCGGGTTCGCCGGGTTCGCGGTGCTGGGCCTGTTCACCGCTCTGTCCCCGCGGATCGTGGCGGAGCTGGTCGGGATCTCGAACCACGCCGTCGCCGGGGCGATGTCGCTGCTGCTGCTGGGCGCCTCGGTGCTGGCGCAGCTCGCGGTCCGCACCGCGCCCACCGAGCGGATCCTCGCCCTGGGCTGTGTGCTGCTGGCGGCCGGTCTCGCGCTCGTCGCACTGGCGGTGGGGCAGGGCTCGATGGCCGAGCTGGTGGCGGGCGCGGTGGTCGCCGGGGCCGGTCAGGGCATGACGTTCTCCACTGGCCTGGCCTCGGTGACCGCGCGGGTGGAGGCCCACCAGCGGGCGGGGACGACGTCGTCGTACTTCGTGGTGGTCTACGTGGCGATCTCGCTGCCGGTCGTCGGGCTGGGCGCGGCGAGCCAGGCGTGGGGGCTGCGGACCGCGGGGATCGTGTTCTGCGTCGCGGCCGCGGTGCTCGCGCTGCTGGCTCTGGCGGCGCTGCTGGTCATCCAGCGGCGCGACGCGCGCGCTTCCGTGTGAGCCGTCACCGGTATCCCGTCGTGTCGGCGGGCAGTCCCGCGTCCTGGACCTCGGTGACGTAGCGCCAGGCGTCGGGCCGGGACCCGTCGACGTCGTCGACCCCGTAGGCCCGCCCGAGCTCGCCCGAGGAGGTGGAGCGGCCGTTCCAGCGGTGCCGGTCGGGGTCGGCGGCCAGCGCGGCGATCCCGCGGCCGACGAACCGCGGGCTCTCCGAGATCGCGAAGTGCGGCTCGGCCGCGCACGCGTCGCGCCAGGTGTCGGCGGTGACCCCGAACTGCTCCAGCATGATCTCCGAGCGCAGCCAGCCCGGGGTGACCGCGACCGCGGTCCCGCCGTGCCCGCGCAGCTCGTGCGCCCAGGACCGGGCCAGCCGGATGGGCGCGATCTTGGCCAGGTCGTAGAACACGTTGAGCCGGTAGTTCTCGGCGTTGTAGGCGTCGGTGCCGTCGGTGACCTCGACGACGAGGCCGCCGGGCGTGCGGGCGAGCAGCCCCAGGGCGTGGTGGGCGGTGACGAGGTGGGTCTCGACCGCCAGGCGCAGCGTGCGCAGCCCGTTGTCCAGGTCGTGCTCCCAGACCGGGACGTCCCACTCGACCATCATCTCGCCGCCCCAGATGTCGTTGACCAGCACGTCGAGCCTGCCGTGGTCGCGCTCGACCCGCGCCACCAGCGCCGCGACCGCTCCGGGGTCGAGGTGGTCGGTGGGCACGGCGATGCCGGTGCCGCCCGCGGCGGTGACGAGATCGGCGGTGTCCTCGATCGTCTCCGGCCGGTCGTACTCCGAGCGGGCCGCGCGGGTGCTGCGGCCGGTGCAGTACACGACCGCGCCGGCCGCGCCCAGCTCGACCGCGATCCCCCGTCCGGCGCCGCGCGTCGCGCCCGCCACCAGCGCCACCCTGTCCCTCAGGTCCGTCATACCGGGCAGCGTGGCAGGGACCGGATTGTTTGTAAACGAGCATTCGGTTATGTTCGTCGGAGCCGAGCCGAGCCGAGGGGACCGACCCGCAGCATGTTCGAGACGACCACCGAGATCACCGACCTCCAGCGGCTGCTGGACGCCTCCGTCTCCGGAGCCGGGGACCATCTGCGCAGCATCGTCGTCCCCGGGGAGCGGACGCTCACCGCCGAGCAGCTCGTCCGGGTCGCCACCGGCATCTGCACCCTGGCGCTGGCCACCACCACGCGGCGCGGCGAGCCCCGCGTCAGCGGCGTGGACGGGCACCTCCTGCACGGCGCGTGGGTCGTCGGCACCGACCCGCGCGCGGTCAAGGCCCGCCACCTCGCAGCCCGCCCCGCGGTCAGCGCCGCCCACCTGCGCGGCGACGACCTCGGGATCTTCACCCACGGGACGGCGCACCCGCTGAACCCGGCCGGTGCGCCGCAGCACCCGCGGTGGCCCGAGACCCTCGGCTACCTGAAGGACTGCTACGGCCCGGACGGGTTCGTCTGGGACGAGGTGGTCTTCTACCGGATCGAGCCCACCTGGATGGTCCCCTACGGCCCCGACCCGGCCGGCCTCGCCGGGTCCGCGGCGTCCGTGGCGCAGCCCGCCTGAGAGGGTGAGCCGTGCCCCGTCGCAAGCAGATCCCCGACGCGGACGTCCTCGACGCCGCCCTCGACGTGCTGCACGCCCGCGGCCCGCAGGCGCTCACCTTCGCCGCGCTGGCCGAGGCGAGCGGGCTGGCCCCCGCGACGCTCGTGCAGCGCTTCGGCGGCAAGCCCGACCTGCTGCGCCGCACCCTGCTGCACGCGTGGGACCGGCTCGACCGCCGGACCGCCGGGGACGGGGCCCGGGCGGAGCGCACGCCGGAGGGCGCCGTCGCATTCCTGGTCGGGCTCTCCGGGCAGTACGGCGGGATCGACAGCTACGCCGACGCGCTGCTGGTCCTGCGCGAGGACCTCCTCGACCCCGACGTACGACGGCGGGGCGCCGCCTGGCAGCAGGCACTCACCGACGTCCTCGACGCGTGCCTGGCCGGCACGCCGGGTGCCCCGGACGGCGCCGGAGCGCTCCTGGCGACCCACTGGCAGGGCACCGTGCTGTGGTGGAGCTTCGACCCCCGGGGGCCGGTCGCCGAGCACGTGGATCGGGAGCTGACCCGGTTCGTGGCCGCGGTGCTCACGCCTTCTCCAGCCGATCCTGCACGTGCCGGGGCCCACACCGGCTCGTAGTGCACCGGTGAGCGGGTGGTCCCGCACGTCGGGAGACGGGCAGCCCGCCGTCGGCGAGCTCGGCGGTGGTGGTGCGGCGCATCGTCCTTCCTCGGCAGCGGCACCAGGCCGGGCCGAGACGTGCGTCATACCACGACGAGCTCGTCGCCGGTCACCAGCGGGAACCACGGCGGCAGCGACCCGGTCCGGCCCGCGACGGCCACCGGGCGCCCCAGCTCCCCCGCAGTGCGGGCGCGGACGGTGCGGACCCGGCCGCCGCCGTGCAGCCGTACTGCGGGCAGCGGGCGGGCGCGGGCCGCGGCGAGCTCGCCGGGGGTGTTGACGTTGGTCAGCGACGCCAGGTCCGGGTCGAGGCGGGCCAGCACCGGGTCGCTGCGCAGGGTCTGCTCGCCGATCCGGCGGACCGAGACCCGCTCGAACAGCGACGGCGGGCGCCCCTGCCCGGCCGCGGTCAGCCCGTCGATCACCGGGGCGAGCGTGGTGGCGTAGGCGGCGGCGAGCGGCTGGTGGTGCCCGAACGCCTCGGGCAGCGCGACGTCGTGGTCCCCGCGCAGGTCCAGCACCCGGGCGACGAACGCGGGATGCAGCAGCGGCAGGTCGACCGACGCGACGAACGCCACCTGCGCCCGGCCCGAGACGGCGGCGAGCCCGGCCCCGATCGCGGGCAGCGGGCCGAGGCCCGGCACCGGGTCGTCGACGACCTCGGTGCCCGGCGGGAGCTCCGGCAGGTCCTGCCCGGCGGCGCGGACCACGACCAGCGGCCCGTCCACCGCCCGGCCCAGGACGGCGACGGTGCGGGTCAGCAGCGCCGCCCCGTGCCAGTCCAGCGACGCCTTCGCCGTCCCCATCCGCGACGAGGCACCGCCCGCCGGCACGATCCCCGCCCCCGGCCGCCGCCCCCCGTACCCGCGCACGGTGCCGATCGTGCTCCTACTGTGGGAGGTCGACAGCAGGAGGGGGCGGAATGGGACGGCTCACCGTGCGGCGCCCGGTGCTGCACTTGAACGCGGACGGCAGCACCCGCTCGCGGCCGGACACCCTCGTCGCCGAGGAACCGCTGGAGCTGCGCGTCGGGGGGAAGGCGCTGACGGTCACGATGCGCACCCCCGGCCACGACGTGGAGCTCGCGCACGGCTTCCTGCTGACCGAAGGTGTGATCGGCTCCGGGCTGGACCTGGCCGGGGCCCGCTACTGCAACTCCGTCGACGAGCAGGGCCGCAACACCTACAACGTGCTCGACGTCGACCTGGCCGAGGGCGTCGCCCCGCCGGACGTGTCGGTGGAGCGCAACTTCTACACGACCTCGTCGTGTGGGGTGTGCGGGAAGGCGTCGCTGGACGCGGTGAAGCTCAAGACCCGCCACTCCCCGGCCGCGGACCCGCTGCGGATCGGCCGGGAGCTGCTGCTGGAGCTGCCCGACCGGCTGCGCGAGCACCAGAAGGTCTTCGGCTCCACCGGTGGGCTGCACGCCGCCGCCCTGTTCGACGCCGGCGGCGGCCTGCTCGCCGCCCGCGAGGACGTGGGCCGGCACAACGCGGTGGACAAGGTGCTGGGCCGGATGGTGATGGACGGCCGGGTGCCCGCCGCGGGCACCGTGCTGATGGTGTCCGGGCGGGCGTCGTTCGAGCTCGTGCAGAAGGCCGTGATGGCCGGGGTGCCGATGCTCGCGGCCGTGTCGGCGCCGTCGTCGCTGGCGGTGGAGCTGGCCGAGGAGTCGGGGATGACCCTGGTCGGGTTCCTGCGCGGCGACACCGGCAACGTCTACACCGGGGCCGAGCGCATCGACCTGTGAGTGGCGCGCCCGACGGGTGGTCAGACGCGCGGGGTGAGCGTGGCCCAGGCCCGCTCGTGCCGGTCCACCATCCGGCGCAGCCGCCCCGCGGTCCCGGTCGGGCCGACCAGTGCGGCGACGGTGGCGACGACCAGCGCGCAGCCCGCGGCCTGCCAGCCGGTGAGGGTCTCCCCGAGCACCAGCATGCCGAGCACCACCGACAACACCGGGTGCACCAGCAGCAGCGCGCCCGCGGTGCCCGGCGCCAGCCCGGCCGAGCCGCGCCCGATCAGCACCCAGGACACGACCTGCCCGGTCAGGGCCAGCACGATCAGCCAGGCCCATGTCGTCGCGGGCAGTGCGACCGCGATCCCGCCCCCGGCGACGCCGACGAGCCCGCAGGTCAGCCCGGCCCCGACGGTCGCCAGCGCGACCGGGGTCACCAGGTGGCGCGGACGGCGCCGCGACACCGAGCGGTTCAGGTGCAGGAAGCCGGCGTAGGCGATCCCGGCGAGGGTGCCGAGCACCGCGCCACGCACCGGTTCCGGCCCCCCGACACCGGCGCCGAGCACCCCGCCGGCCAGGGCGATGCCGCCCAGCAGCAGCGGCGCGGCGTACACCAGCCTGCGCGGGATCCGCTCGCCCGCGACGACCCAGGCGATCAGCGGCAGCGCCAGCACCTGGATGTTGAGCACGACGTTCGCGATCCCGGCGCCCGCGTCGAGCACCGCGTGGGTCCAGAGCAGGAAGTCCGCACCCAGGAACACCCCGGACAGCAGCGAGGTGCCGACCGTCGCGAGCGGGAGCCCACCCACCCGCCGGTACTCGGCCAGTGCCCACGGACCCAGAACGACCAGGGCGAGCACGCACCGCCAGAACGACGCCGTCGCCGGGTCGGTACCCGCCATCGCGACGAGGATGCCGGTCCAGGCCAGGACGGAGGCGCCGGCGAGCAGGAGCAGGGCGGAGTGCGGGTCGGGGGCGGTGCGTGCGTTCACGTGATCCACGATCCCTCTCCGCACCGCGAAGATCCAGTGATTATTCCTACCCGATACCGCTAAGCTTTGCTGTGTGATCTCCTGGGACAGGCTGCGCGTGTTCGACGCCGTCGCCGAGCACGGCTCGGTCGGCGCCGCCGCGGCCGCACTGCACATCACCGGGCCGGCGGTGACCCAGCAGCTGCGCAAGCTCGAACGCGAGACCGGCACCCGGCTCGTCGAACCGGACGGGCGCGGCATCCGGCTCACCGCCGCCGGGCACGTGCTGGCCGGGCACGCGGCCGCCGCGGCGGCGACCGTCGCCGGTGCCGAACGCGACCTCGCCGCCCTGCACGACGACGCCGCCGGACCGCTGCGGATCGGCTCGGTCGCGAGCGCGCTGCGCACGCTGCTGCCCGAGGTCATCGACGGGCTGGCCGCCGCACACCCCCGGCTGGTCCCCACCGTCGACGACGGCGAGGTCGTCGACCTGCTGCCCGCCCTGCAGTCCCGCGACCTGGACGCGGTGCTCATGGAGAGCTGGACGCAGGCCCCGACCCGGCTGCCCGCCGGGATCCGGGTGACCGCACTGGCCACCGAGCCCGCGATGCTCGCCGTCCCGGCCGACGACCCGCTCACCGGGCCCGACCCGGTGCCGCTGCGCACCCTGGCCGAACGGGTGTGGACCTCCGGCCCGGTCGGCACCGAGCCCTACGCGGCGCTGCTGCAGCTGCTGCGCGGTGTCGGGTTCGAGCCGGACATCCGCTACCGGGTCGGCGACTTCGCCACCCAGCTGGCGCTGGTCCGCGCGCGGCTCGCGATCGCGCTGGTCCCGGGCATGGCGGTGGCGGGGTCGGCCGTCCCCGGCGGCACCGGCCCGGTCCCGGTCACCGCCGACGACGGCGTCCGGCTGCTCCCCTGCCGGCCCGCGGCGGGCCGCTCCCTGGTGCTGGCCACCCGCGGGTCCGACGCCGACCTGCCCGCGCTGCGCGCCCTGGTCGACGGCCTGCGCGCCGCCGCAGCCCGCATCATCCCCGCCTGACCGCCCCGGCCCGCAGCCACACCCCCTGTCCGCCAGCCACACCCGTCGCACTGGGTGTGGCTGCCCGGGAGCGGGTGTGGATCCGCTCAGGCGAGCATGTCGCGGACCATCGGGATCACGCGGGTGCCGTACAGCTCGACTGCACGGAGGCGGGCCGAGATCGGCTGCGGGCCGACGGTGTAGATCAGGTCGAAGCGCTGGGCGCCCAGCGAGCGCACCGAGTCGGCGATGCGGCGGGCCACCGTCTCCGGGGACCCGACGTGCAGCGCCCCGTTGGCGACCTCGGCCTCGAACCGGGCGCGGTCCAGCGGGGGCCAGCCGCGCTGGGCGCCGATCCGGTCCATCTGCGCCTTGTACGGGGCGAAGAAGATCTCCTTCGCCTCGGCGTCGGTGTCGGCGACGAAGCCCGGTGAGTGCATGCCCACCGGCTTCGCCGCGTGCCCGAACTGCTCGACGGCGCGGTGGTAGAGGTCGACGTAGGGCGCGAACCGTCCGGCGGGGCCGCCGATGATGGCCAGCATCAGGCCGAGGTCGTGGCGGGCGGTGCGCACCACCGACTCCGGCGAGCCGCCGACGCCGACCCACACGGGCAGCCGGCGGCCGGTGGTCGGGAAGACCTCGATGCCGTCGATCGCGGCGCGGGTCCCACCCGGCCAGATCACCGGCTTCTCGTCGAGGAGCTGCACGAACAGCTCGAGCTTCTCCTCGAACAGCCGCTCGTAGTCGTTCATGGAGTAGCCGAACAGCGGGAAGGACTCGGTGAACGATCCGCGGCCGACGATCACCTCGGCGCGGCCGTCGGACAGCGCGTCGAGCGTGGCGAAGCGCTGGTACACCCGCACCGGGTCGTCCGAGCTGAGGACGGTGACGCCGGAGGACAGCCGGATCCGGGACGTCCGGGTCGCGATGCCGGCGAGCACCGTCTCCGGGGTGGAGATCGCGTACTCGGGGCGGTGGTGCTCCCCCAGCGCGACGACGTCGACGCCCACCCCGTCGGCCAGCACCACCTCGTCGACGACCTGGCGGATGGCCTGCGGGTGCGACAGCAGCGTGCCGTCGTCGCCCACCGGGACGTCGCCGAAGGTGTCCATGCCGAAGACGATCTCGCTCATCCGGTCCCCCAGTTGGTTGATGGCTCAATCATGCCACGGGCGACCGGCAGCCGGTGAGCGTTCCGGCGTGACCCTCGTCGGCGACACCGCGCACCTCACGTTGCCGTTCACCGGTGAGGGCGCGATCCACGATCACGGCCCGCCCTGAACTGTGGGCGGCTCCCACAGCTGGACATGACCTGCACGACCTGCTTGCCGGAGATCTGGGGCAGAGCCGGGCTCACGCAGGGATGCGGATCTCGATGGGCGTCACCGGGGGGTGCTCGAAGCTGGCGGGCACCTCGTCGTCCTCGAAGTACGGCTCCGGGGCCTCACGGAGGTTGGCCAGCGCCTCGTCGACCGTCTCGCCCTGGCTGGCGACCTCGATCTCCAGGCAGCGGGCGACGTACCACTCGCCGTCCTTCACCACTGCGGCGGTCACGGTGCGAGCGGTGTCCATGCGACGAGCGTAGTGCGGGCGGGGCCGATCGGTCTCGGTGTCCGGCTCGTACGCGGACTCACCTCGAGGTCCAGGCCGCGCAGGCAGCACTGTCGTGCCGGGTCGACGTCGAGCTGCGCACAGCCGGGGGGGTGAGGCGCCCGGCACGGTCCATGGCGCTGACTGTGTTCGACGTGGCGCCGGTCGACCCGGACGGGACTAGCGCTCCCGCGCCCCCAGACGACGCAGCAGGTTCGCTCCGAACCGGTCCCCGGTCACGTCCATCGTCGCCTTCATCGTGCGGGTCACCACCGGCGCGGCGAGCCGCGACAGCGGCATGTCGACGTCGACGGTCAGCGAGATCTCCAGATGTGTCGCGGGCGTGCCGTCCGGTTCCGGCTCGGCGTCGCTCAACGCGTAGTAGCCCTCCGCGCCCGCCCACTCGGTGGCCCCGGCGGGCGGTGCATGGGTGAACTCGATCCGCTTGCCCTCGACGAAGGTCATCCGCTCGGTGAAGACCGGCTTGATGCCCACCCCGAGCACCGCGATCCGCACCATGTGCCAGCGCCACAGCTCGTAGCCGTCGACGGCCGCGTCCCGCGCGGAGTCGGCCTCGATCCGGTTGAGCAGCGGCGTCAACGTCGGCAGCACAGCGGGGTCGGTCAGGACGCGCCAGACGTCGTCACGCGAGGCCGTGACGACGGCCTCGGACGCGGTGGTCGCGGAGAAGCGGGTCAGGACGCCCCGTCCCCACCCAGCGCCCCACCGGCGGCCGGGCTGTCGTCCCCGCCCGCCACGTCGGGCTCCGGTTCCTCGGTGCCGCGGTTCGCGGCCGGCAGCAGGTCCGCCAGCGCCGCCCCCTCGAGACGACGGAAGGTCCGCCGCGGGCGGGTCCGGTCGAGCACCGCGACCTCGAGCGCCTCGGCGCCCAGGACCCGCGGCTGCGCGTTCGCGCCGTTGCCGGCCGACGCCGGGTCCGCCCCGGGCACCTGCAGCCCGCCGAGCGCGACCTCGATCGCCGCGCCCAGCTCCAGGCCGTGCGCGTAGGTCTCGGAGAGCTTCTGCGAGATCGGCTCGGTCTGCCCGCCCATGACGACGAACCGCGGCTCGTCGGTGATCGAGCCGTCGTAGGTGATCCGGTACAGCTGGTCCCCGGAGGCCTCGACGCCCACCTCGGCGACGCACAGCTCCACCTCGAACGGCTTCTGCTGCTCGACGAACGCGGTGCCCAGCGCCTGGGCGTAGGCGTTGGCCAGCATCCGGCCGGTCACGTCGCGCCGGTCGTAGGTGAACCCGCGGAAGTCGGCCATCCGGATCCCGCCGGTGCGCAGGTTCTCGAACTCGTTGTACCGGCCGACCGCGGCGAAGCCGATCTTGTCGTAGATCTCGGAGACCTTGTGCAGGGCCGTCGACCGGTTCTCCGCGACGAACAGCACGCCACCGGCGTAGGTCAGCACGACCACGCTGCGGCCGCGCGAGATGCCCTTACGGGCCAGCTCGGAACGGTCGCGCAGCAGCTGGTCGACGGAGGAGTAGAACGGCATCGTCATGGGGAGGCGCTCCAGGCTCGTGCTTCGTGCGGGGAGGGGGTCAGCGGGACGGGCCGCCCGGGCGCTCCCGGCGCCCGGCGATCACCTGGTCGACGACGGCGGCGATCTCGGCCTCGTCGCGGCGCACGGAGCCCTCGGCGGTGATGCCGACGACCACCGGGTAGATGCGCCGCACCGTGTCCGGCCCGCCGGTGGCGGTGTCGTCGTCCGCGGCGTCGTAGAGTGCCTCGATCGCGGTGCGCACCGCGCCGTCGAGGTCCGCGGTCGGGTCGTGCAGCTTCTTCAGCGAGGACTTGGCGAACACCGAGCCCGATCCCACGGCGTGGAAGCCGAGGTTCTCGTCGTACCGCCCGCCGGTGGGGTCGAAGGTGACGATCCGGCCGGCCTGGGCCGGGTCGGCGGCGTCGGTGTCGTAGCCCGCGAACAGCGGGACGACGACGAAGCCCTGCATCGCCGCGCCCAGGTTCTGGCGGACCATCCCGGCGAGCTTGTTGGCCTTGCCGTCCAGCGAGAGCGGGACGCCCTCGAGCTTCTCGTAGTGCTCGAGGTCCACCGAGAACAGCCGGACCATCTCCAGCGCGATCCCCGCGGAGCCGGCGATGCCGACCGCGGAGTGGGTGTCGGTGACGAACACCTTCTCGATGTCGCGCTGGGCGATCACGTTGCCCGCGGTCGCGCGCCGGTCACCGGCGATCACGACGCCGCCGGAGAACAGCAGCGCGACGATCGTGGTGCCGTGCGGGACGCCCAGGGCGTCGGCGGAGGTGCCGGGACCGGCTGTCCGGTCCAGGCCCGCGCCGGGGAGCAGGTGCGGGGCCGCGCCGCCGACGAAGTCGGAGAACGACTGCGACCCGGTCAGGAAGGTGCCGAGCTGACCCGTGTGGTGCCCGGGCACCAGCCCGGAGGTGACCGACGGCCGGAACTCCATCTCTCGGACGTGCCTTTCGTTCGAACTGCGTGCGCCGGGGGTCCCGCCCCCCACCTCGGCGGGGGTCGGCGGCCCTTCCGGCACGGCCGGGCCCGCAGGTGCGGACCCGGCCGGGACGGTACTGCTGGTGCCGGGGTGCGGCACGGTGAATGGCCCCGTGGAGCTCACTCACCGCCCTTCTGCACGTAGGACCGCACGAAGTCCTCCGCGTTCTCCTCCAGCACGTCGTCGATCTCGTCGAGGATGGTGTCGACGTCCTCACCGAGCTTCTCGCGGCGCTCCTGGCCGGATCCGGACGCGTTCTCGCCGGACTCGTCGTCTCCGTCGCCGCCACCCTGGCGCTTGGTCTGCTCCTGGGACATGACGCTCCTCCTTGCAGATCTCCTCGCAGAGAATTGCCTGCCTGCTCACCCTACCTACCGGGGGCGACAAAATCGCCTGTTGCGCAGCGGCGTGTGATCCGCTTCCCGGCGGGACGGCTCAGGAGGCGGTGAGCTTGTCGACCAGCTCCTCGGCCGTCGACACCGCCTCGAACAGCTCCCCCACGTGCTTGCGGGTTCCGCGCAGCGGCTCCAGCGTCGGGATCCGCACCAGGGACTCGCGCCCCAGGTCGAAGATCACCGAGTCCCACGACGCGGCGGCGACCTCGACCGGGAACCGGCCCATGCAGGTGCCGCGGAAGTAGGCCCGGGTGTCCTCGGGCGGCTCGGTCATCGCCGCGGCGACCTGCTCCTCGGTGACCAGCCGGCGCATCGACCCTCGGGTGACCAGCCGGTTGTAGAGGCCCTTCGCCAGCCGGACGTCGGAGTACTGCAGGTCGACCATCCCGAGCCGGCCCGACGCCCAGGTCAGGCCGTCGCGCTCGCGGTAGGCCTCGAGCAGCTTGAGCTTGGCCGTCCAGTCGAGCCGGTCGGCGGTCAGCATCGGGTCGCGCTCCAGGTCGACCAGCACCGACTCCCACTCCTCGACGACCTCGCGGGTGTCGGGGTCCCACTCCTCGCGGCGCGGGGAGACCGTCTGTTCCAGGTGCTCGACCGCGCGGGCCAGGTACTCCTGCTGGACCTGCAGTGCGGTGAGGTGACGGCCGTCGGCCAGCGGGACGGTCCGCTGCAGCGTCGGGTCGTGGCTGATCCGCGAGACCGACTTCACCGGCTCGGCCAGGCGCAGGTCCTCGAACGAGCGCCCCTTCTCGATCATGTCGAGGACCAGGGCGGCGGTGCCGACCTTGAGCAGCGTCGCGACCTCGGACAGGTTCGCGTCGCCGATGATGACGTGCAGGCGGCGGTACTTGTCGGCGTCGGCGTGCGGCTCGTCGCGGGTGTTGATGATGCCGCGCTTGAGCGTGGTCTCCAGGCCGACCTCGACCTCGACGTAGTCCGAGCGCTGGGCGATCTGGTAGCCGGCCTCGTCGCCCTGCTCGCCCAGGCCGACCCGGCCGGCGCCGCAGACGACCTGGCGGGTCACGAAGAACGGGGTCAGCCCGGTGACGATCGACGGGAACGTCGTCGAGCGGGCCATCAGGTAGTTCTCGTGGGAGCCGTAGCTGGCGCCCTTGCCGTCGACGTTGTTCTTGTACAGCTGCATCCGCGGCGCGCCCGGCACGGTGGCCGCACGGTTCGCCGCCTCCAGCATGATCCGCTCGCCGGCCTTGTCCCAGGTCACGACATCGCGCGGGGACAGCACCTCGGGCGTGGAGTACTCCGGGTGGGCGTGGTCGACGTAGAACCGCGCACCGTTGGTGAGGATGACGTTCGCCGCACCGAGGTCGTCGAGGTCGGTGTCGAGCTGCGGCGCCAGCGACGGCGCCGACAGGTCGAACCCGCGGGCGTCGCGCAGCGGCGACTCGACCTCGTAGTCCCAGCGCGCCCGACGGTTGCGGGGCACGTCCGCCGCGGCGGCGTAGGCGAGCACCACCTGCGTCGAGGTGACGACGGGGTTCGCGGTGGGGTCACCCGGCACGGCGATGCCGTACTCCACCTCGGTGCCCATGATCCGGCGGGCCGTCACGACCGGCCCCCTGCGCGAGAGTGCATTGCACGAGACTAACCGTCGGCGCCCCGGTCCGGGGTGCACCGCGGCCCGGCGGGATCATCGTGGCGTGACCGATCCCGCACGTGAGCGCCTGACCGTCTTCGACGCCGAGGGCACGCCCACCGGCGTCGCCGAGCGCGGCGAGGTCTACGCGCGCTCGCTGTGGCACGCGACGACCGCGGTCCTGCTCCGCTCCGCCGACGGCACGCGGGCCTACGTGCACCGGCGCACCGACACCAAGCTGGTCATGGCCGGGATGTGGGACTGCCTGGCCGGCGGGGTCCTCGACGAGGGCGAGACGCCCGACGCCGGCGCCGCCCGCGAGCTGGGCGAGGAGCTCGGCGTCACCGGTGTGCCGCTGGAGAAGCTCGCCGTGGTCCCCTTCGACGCCGCCGCGCTGGGCGTCGACACCGGGCCCGGCACCGGCCCGGACGGGCTGCGGGCCCACGTGCACGTCTACCGCGCCTTCTCCGACGGCCCGGTGACCCACCAGCCCTCGGAGGTGGCCGAGGGCGGCTGGTGGACCCTCGCCGAGCTGGTGGCCCGGGTCGGCACCCCGGACCGGCCCTGGGTCCCCGACGGCCTCTACGTCACCCGCCTCCTCCTGGCAGATCTCGTCCGTTAAAGTCCTCGGGCCAGCGCGTTTACCAGTGGGTAACATATGTCACCCACACCGGTACCTGAATCGGTCCATGCCGAGCGGGTCGCGCGACGCCACTCCGGGAAGGGCCCAGCGTGAGGCCTCCCCGACGGACCACCACACCCACCACGCGACAGTTCCAGGAGCCACCATGGTCAGCATCTCGGTCTCGGCCCGATCCCTCGCCGCCGCCAGGCTGATCGATCCCGATGTCAACACCGCCGCCGTGCAGGCCGCGGTGGAGGCGGCACTCGCCGCCGAGCGGCACGAGCAGCGCGTCGCCGCGAGCTCGACCACGCGTCGCGAGCACACCGCCCGGCGCGAGCCGGACGCCCGCAGGTCCTGACCCCCGGTACGCCGACGGGCCCGCACCCCGGGGTGGGGATGCGGGCCCGTCGCGGCCGTCGTCAGAAGTTGATCATGTGGCCGGCCAGGCCGTGGATCGCCTCCTGCAGGCACTCCGACAGGGTCGGGTGCGCATGCACGTTGCGCGCCATCTCGTGGACGGTCAGGTCCCACTTCTGGGCCAGGGTCAGCTCGGGCAGCAGCTCGGTCGCCTCGGCGCCGATGATGTGCCCGCCGAGCAGCTCGCCGTAGGTGTCGTCGGCGATCAGCTTCACGAAGCCTGCCGGCTCGGCCAGGCCGTGCGCCTTGCCGTTCGCGGTGAACGGGAAGGTTGCGGTGTTGACCTTCCAGCCCTTCTCGTCGGCCAGCTGCCGGGCCTCGGCCTCGGTGTAGCCGAACGACGCGACCTGCGGGTTGCAGAAGGTCGCGCGCGGCATCATCTTGTAGTTCAGCTCCTGGGTCTCGGCGCCCGCCAGGGTCTCGGCGGCGACGATGCCCTGCGCCTCGGCGACGTGGGCCAGCATGAGCTTCGCGGTGACGTCACCGATCGCGTAGACGTGCTCCACGCTGGTGCGCATGTAGTCGTCGATCTCGATCGCGCCGCGCTCGGTGAGGTTCACGCCGAGCTTGTCCAGGCCGTAGCCGTCGACCCGGGGCGCGAAGCCGATGGCCTGCACGACCTTGTCCGCGCGCAGCTCCTCGCTGCCCTTGGCGGAGGAGACCGAGACGGTGACGCCCTTGCCGTCGTCGTTGATGGACTCGACCTTGGTGGAGGTCCGCACCGTGACGCCGAGCTTCTTGTACGCCTTGGCCAGCTCCTTGGACACGTCCGCGTCCTCGAGCGGGAGCAGCCGGTCCAGGTACTCCACGATGGTGACGTCGACGCCGTAGTTGGTCAGCACGAACGCGAACTCGACGCCGATCGCACCGGCGCCGGCGATGATCACGCTCTCCGGCAGCTCACGGGTGAGGATCTGCTCCTCGTAGGTGACGACCCGCTCGGACAGCTCGGTGCCCGGCAGCAGCTTGACCGTGGAGCCCGCCGCGATGATCACGTCGTCGTAGGTGACGGTCTCGTTGCCGCCCTTCGACAGCTCGACCTCGATCTCCCCCGGCTTGGTGAACCGGCCGAACCCGTCGAACTCGGTGATCTTGTTCTTCTTCATCAGGAAGTGCACGCCCTTGACGCGCCCGTCCGCGACCGAACGGCTGCGGTCGAAGGCGGCGCCGAAGTCGAGCGACACCTCACCGGACAGGCCGAAGGTCTTCTGCTCCCTGGTGACGATGTGGGCGATCTCGGCGTTGCGCAGCAGCGCCTTGGACGGGATGCAGCCCACGTTGAGACAGACACCGCCCCAGTACTTCTCCTCGATCACCGCCACACTGCGGCCGAGCTGGGCGGCACGGATGGCCGCCACGTATCCACCGGGTCCGGCTCCGAGTACGACGACGTCGAAATGAGGCATGTGCCCAGCCTAGGACGCCTGAGCCGGGCTCGGGCCGTCCGGTCCCGAGTCCCGGGTCACCGGCCACTCCCCGCCACCGGACAGGTGGGCGACGACGGCCTCGCAGGCCTCGCGCAACCCGGCCTGCTGAGCAGGGGTCAGGCCGTCGAACACCGCCTCGCGGACGCTCTCGACGTGGTCCGGTGCGGCGCCGGCCAGGACCTCGAAGCCGCGGTCGGTCAGGTTGGCCAGCTGGCCACGCCGGTCGGTGGGGCACGACCGCCGTTCGATCCAGCCCGCCTCCTCCATCCGGGCCACCGCGTGCGACACCCGGCTGCGCGAGGACAGCGCGGAGTCCGCGAGGACGCTCATCCGCAGGGTCCGCTCCGGCGCCTCGGACAGCCGGACCAAGATCTCGTAGTAGGCCTGGGGCATCCCGGCCCCGGACTGCAGCCGTCGCTCGACCTTCTCCGAGACCAGCCGCTGCGCGGCCAGGAAGGCGCGCCAGGTGCGCTGCTCCTCGTCGTCGAGCCAGCGTGTGTGACCCACAGCACCCTCCGAAACATCTTGACGTGCGATCCGTTAGTTCTAGCATCGCTCTCAACAAGTGAGAGTTCAACTAGTTCTCCGGGAGAGATCATGACCACCGCCACCGCCATCCCCGGCTACGTCGTCGGCACCTGGGACATCGACGCTGCGCACTCCGACGTCTCCTTCTCCGTCCGTCACATGATGGTCAGCAAGGTCCGGGGCCGCTTCACCGGCGTGACCGGGGAGCTCGTCACCGCTGAGCGCTTCCAGGACTCCAGCGTGACCGCGACCGTGGACGCCACCTCGATCACGACCGGCCAGGAGCAGCGCGACGGCCACATCCGCTCCGCCGACTTCTTCGACGTGGAGAAGTACCCGGAGTGGACCTTCCGCTCCACCGGCCTCGTCGCGAAGGGCGGCGACGACTACGTCCTCGCCGGCGACCTGACGATCAAGGGCGTCACCCGCCCCGTCGAGTTCGCCCTCGAGGTCAACGGCTTCGGCCCGGACGCCTACGGCGGCACCCGCGCCGGCTTCACCGCGACCACCACCATCAAGCGCTCGGAGTTCGGCGTCGACATCGAGACGCCGATGGACGGCGGCGGCGTCGTGGTCGGCGACAAGGTCAGCGTCGAGCTGGAGATCGAGGCGGTCCTGCGCGCCTCCTGAGCTCCACTCACGCGGCCACGGCCCCGGACCGGCGACGCCGGCACCGGGGCCGTGCCGCGTCCGTAGGCTGCCGCCGTGCGCAGCTACGCCGAGACGCCCCCGACCGGACCGCTGCGCGCCGTCGTCGAGGTGGCCTGGCAGGCGCGCTCGGGTGCCGATCCGCACACCCAGCGGGTGCTGCCCGACGGCTGCATGGACCTCCTCCTGTCCGGTGGTGACCTCGTCGTCGCCGGACCGGACACCACCGCGCACCTCGCCGCCTCGCCCGCGGGCGGGGTGACCACCGGCCTGCGGTTCCGTCCCGGCGCCCTCCCGGCGCTGCTGGGCGTCCCGGCGGACGTGCTGCGCGACCGCCGCGTCCCCCTCCCCGAGGTGCTCGACCCCGGACGGCGCCGGCTGCTCCGACCCGCCGTCCCCGGGACCGGCGACCCCGGCGACACGGGCAGCGGCGGTCTCGTGTGGCTCGCCCGGCTGGCACTCGCCCTGCGCATGGCCGCCGTGGACCACCGGACGCCCGCTCCGCTGCCCCACGCCGCGCTGCGCGCCCTGGCCGGGGGTGTGCCCGCCGCCGAGCTGGCCGACCGGCTCGGCGTCACCGCCCGCACGCTGCACCGGCGCTGCGTCGCCACCCTCGGCTACGGACCGGCCGTCGCGCGGCGGGTGCTGCGTTTCCGGGCCGCAGCGGCCCTGCTGTACGACGGCGTCGCCCCGGCCGAGGTCGCCGCCCGCACCGGCTACGCCGACCAGCCCCACCTGTCCCGCGAGGTCCGCGCCCTGGCCGGGGTGTCGCCGGGCTCGCTGCGGGCCGTCCCCGCCGCCGCTGACGTCCGCTAGCTCCCGTCGCCGGTGCCGGATGCCCCGTCCGGTGGCGCCCACCGGGCGTGCGCCGGCAGCGACGGACGCCGTGCGGAGCCGGTGAGCAGCCCGGCGAAGGCGGCGGCGGCCGGGACCGGCTGCCGTCCCCGCGGCAGGACCAGCGCGATCCGCCGTCGCACGACCGGGTCGGTCAGCGGGACCGCGGCCAGGCCGGCGAAACCGGTGAGCGGCACGACCAGCCCGGGGACCGCCGTCGCACCGAGGCCGGCGGCGACGAGACCCGCCACCGCGGCGATGTTGCGGGCCGCGAGGCCACGGCCGGGCCGGCATCCCGACTCGTCCAGGGCGCGGTCCACGTGCTGGCGGATGCTCGTGGAGGAGTCGAAGTCGACGAACTCGACGCCGTCGAGCTCGGCCCAGCGCAGCGTGCTGCGCCCGGCGAGCGGATGGGTGGGAGGCACCAGGGCGCAGAACCGGTCGGCGGCCACCGGGGTGACCACGAGGTCGTCGGGGACACGGCCGTGCACCACGGTGACGGCGAGGTCGGCACGCCCCGAGCGCACCCGTGCGGTCACCTCGTCGGCCAGGGCGTCGGAGATCTCCGGGCGCACACCCGGCCGCTCCCGCCGGAACGCCCACACCACCCCGGGGAGCAGGATCGCGGCCAGCGAGGGCAGCGTCGCGATCCGCACGGTGCCCGCCCGCCCGTCCAGGACGTGTTCGACATGGCGCAGCTCGGTCGCGACACCGTCCAGCGCCCGGCGGGCAGCCGCCACGACGGTCTCCCCGACCGGCGTCGGTTCCAGCCGCCGGGTGGTCCGCTCGAACAGCCGCGCCCCGAGGAGCCGCTCCACGTCGGCGACCGTGCGGCTCAACGACGGCTGCGCGGTCCGCAGCACGGCCGAGGCCGCGGTGAACCCACCCGCCTCGTGTACCGCGACGACGGCCCTGAGCTGCTGCAACGTCAGATCCATGTGCCCACCGCATCAGTCCATCCGGATTCGGTCTTTGACGATCATAGGTGCGAGCGCACACCGTTCCCCCGGGCCGACGCCGGTCCGCCCCGCCGACGAGGAGGTCGACGATGCTCGCCGCGATCGGATTCCTGACCATCGCCGTGTTCCTGGCGGCCGTGCTGTCCGGGCGGGTGTCGGTGCTCCTGGCGCTGACCGTCGTGCCCGCGGTCGCCGCCGTCGTCGCCGGGCTGGGCGGCGGGCTGGGCGAGTACGTCGCGACCGGCCTGGAGACCGTCGCGCCGGTCGCCATCATGATCACCTTCGCGATCCTGTACTTCAGCCTGATGCTCGACACCGGCCTGTTCGACCCGGCGATCCGCCGGGTGGTCCGGTGGGCGGGTGGGGACCCGCTGAAGATCTGCGTCGGTACGGCCGCGCTGACCGTGCTCGTCGCCCTCGACGGCGACGGTGCCTCCACCTTCCTGATCATGGTGAGCGCCATGCTGCCGCTCTACGACCGGCTCGGCATGCGGCGGATCGTCCTGGCGGCGCTGGTGTGCCTCGGCGCCGGGGTGATGAACATGATCCCCTGGGGTGGCCCGACGGCACGGGCGATGGCCGCCCTCGACCTCACCGCCTCCGACGTGTTCGTGCCGCTGCTGCCCGCCATGGCCGCCGGCATCGTCTGGGTGCTGTTCGCGGCCTGGGTCGTCGGCCGCCGCGAGCGTGCCCGGCTCGGCGTCGTCGAGCTGCCCGAGCCCACCGACGCGCCCGGGGCCGCCGGAACGCCCGCCGTGCGGTCGCGGGCCGACCGGGTCAGGTTCGTGGTCAACGTCGTGCTGACCCTGGCCCTCGTGGTGGTCCTGCTCCTGCAGCTGGCCGACCTGCCGGTGGTGTTCCTCTGCGCCTTCGTCGTCGCGCTACTGGTCAACCGGCCCACCTGGGACGGCCAGCGCGCGCTGTTCGAGAAGCACGGCCACAACGTCGTGCTGGTGACCGCGATGATCTTCGCGGCGGGTGTGTTCACCGGTGTCCTCGGCGGCACCGGGATGATCACCGCGATGGCGCAGTCGCTGGTCGGGCTCGTCCCCGACGGCGCGGGCGGAGCGCTGCCGGTGGCGGTGGCGCTGACCTCGATGCCGCTCAGCCTGGTGTTCACCCCGGACGCCTACTACTTCGGTGTCCTGCCGGTGCTGGCGGAGACCTCGGTGGCACTGGGCGGCGACCCCGCGGAGGTCGCCCGGGCCGCGATCCTGGGCCAGATGACCACCGGGTTCCCGCTCAGCCCGCTCACCGCCTCCACCTTCATCCTGCTGGGGCTCACCGCCGTCGAGCTGGGCCGCCACCAGCGGTTCGTGTTCGGGTGGGCGTTGGGCACCACCGCCGTCATGACCGTCGTCGCGCTGCTCACCGGCGCCCTGAGCCTCTGAGGAGACCCGATGCCCCGGACGACCACCCGGATCGGCAGCGGTGCCGGCTTCGCCGGCGACCGGATCGAGCCTGCCGTCGACCTGGTCCGCCGCGGCGGGCTGGACGACCTCGTCCTGGAGTGCCTGGCCGAGCGCACCATCGCGCTCGGCCACCTCCGGCGTCTCGCCGACCCGGCCACCGGGTACGACCCACGGCTCGCACAGCGGCTGAGGGCGCTGTTGCCGGACCTGCTGGCGGGTGGGGTCCGGCTGCTCACCAACATGGGCGCGGCGAACCCTCCCGCGGCCGGTCGCATCGTCCGCGAGCACCTCGACGGTCTCGGGTCGGTGGCCCCGGTGGCCGTCGTGACCGGCGACGACGTGCTCGACGTGGTCGACCCGGCGGCACCCGCGGCCGAGGACGGTGTGCCGCTGGGCGAGCACGGGGAGCTGGTGTCGGCCAACGCCTATCTCGGCGCCGACGCGATCGCGCCCGCGCTGGACACCGGGGCCGCGGTGGTCGTCACCGGGCGGGTGGCGGACCCGTCGCTGTTCCTCGCGCCGCTGGCGCACCGGCTCGGCTGGGACCTCGACCGCCCGGACCGGGCCGCCGCGGGCACCCTGGTGGGCCACCTGCTGGAGTGCGCCGGTCAGCTGACCGGCGGGTACGCCGCCGACCCCGGGCACCTCGACGTTCCCCGGCTGGCCGAGCTCGGGTTCCCGTTCGCCGACGTCGCCGCGGACGGGAGTGCCCGCTACGGCAAGCTCGACGGCACCGGCGGCCGCCTCGACCGGCACACGGTGCGCGAGCAGCTGCTCTACGAGGTGACCGACCCCACCGGGTACCGCACCCCCGACGTCGTCCTGGACCTGCGTGGTGTCTCCGTGGACCACGACGGCACGGACCGGGTCCGCGTCTCCGGCGCCACCGGCCGCGCCCGCCCGGACGAGCTGAAGGTCAGCGTCGGCTTCCGGGCCGGGCACCGCGTCGAGGCCGGGATCTCCTACGTGGGCCCGAACGCCGCCTCCCGGGCCCGGCTGGCCGCCGACGTCGTCGCCGAGCGGGTCCGCGGGCTCGCCGTCGCCCCCCGGATCGAGGTCCGTGGCGGCGACACCGACGCCCGGCTGCGGGTCGCGGCGCTGCACCGCGACCCGGGCCTGCTCGACGTCCTCGCCCACGAGGTCGAGGCGCTCTACACCAACGGCCCCGCGGGCGGGGGCGGCGTGCGCACCCGGCTCGACGAGGTCGTCGGCGTGCTGTCCACCCTCGTCCCCCGTGCGGCCGTCGTCCCACGGGTCACCGTCCTGGAGGCCGGCCGTGCTGCTGCATGAGATCGCGCATTGTCGCGCGGGCGACAAGGGAACGGTGGCGACGCTGACGGTGGTCCCGCACGATGACGCGACCTACCCGCTGCTCGTCGCCGTGCTCACCCCGCAGCTGGTCCGGACGGGCCTGAACCGCTGGGTCGGCGGCGAGGTCACCCGCTACGAGCTGCCCCGGGTGAGCTGTCTGCAGTTCGTCTGCACCGGGATCCACGGCGGCGGGGTCACCGTGTCGACCCAGCTCGACACGCACGGCAAGTCGCTCTCGTCGCGGCTGCTCGCACTGGAGCTCCCCTGCCGCCCGGCTCATAGTGACCTGCTCGCCCGGGTCGGTCAGGCCCAGGCGAACAGGTCCAGCGACGACCCGTCGGGGTCGGCGACGGTCGCGTAGCGCTGGCCCCACGGGGCGTCGAACGGGTCCAGCACCGAGGTGTGCCCGGCCGCCGTGACCCGGCCCCAGGCCTCATCTACGGCAGCGGTGCTGGGCAACCGGAACGCCAGCGCGACACGGCCGTTGCCGACCGGCGCGGCCCCCGGGTGGAAGCCCTCCACCGCCGACTGCAGGTCCAGGGCCAGCCGCAGGCCGCCGCGCAGGGTGGTCTCCACGTGCGTCCCGGTGTCGGAGCCCTCGGGGAACTCCAGCCCCAGCAGGCGGTAGAAGGCCAGCGAACGGGTCATGTCGGTGACCACGATGCCGATCATGTCGAGCTCGGCGCCGATCGAGGTGTCCATGCCCACGACGCTAGGCCGCGGGCGGCCCGGCGTCGTGAACGGATCGGACAGGGATCAGCGCTTGCCGCGGAAGCGCCGCAGCATGTCCTGCGCCTTCTGCCGGTTGCGCGGATCACTCGCCATCCGCTTGGCCTGGTCGGTGTAACGACGTCCCTGCGGGCTCTTCAGGAATGCGGTGATCCGCCCGATGATGCCGGCCATGTGTGGTCCTCCGTGGTGCGGGCCGCGACACGGACGTGCACGGCTCCCTGCACAGGATGCCCGTTTCGTCCTGCCCTCACTCCTCCGGGGTCACCGCCGCCGGACGCACGACGGGCCCCGCCGCGGGATGCGGCGGGGCCCGTGCGAGCAGAGCGTGCCTACAGGTACTGGCCGGTGTTCGACGCGGTGTCGATCGCGCGGCCGGTTGCGTCGTTCTTGCCGGTGACCAGGGTGCGGATGTAGACGATCCGCTCCCCCTTCTTGCCCGAGATCCGCGCCCAGTCGTCGGGGTTGGTCGTGTTCGGGAGGTCCTCGTTCTCGGCGAACTCGTCGACGATCGCGTCCAGCAGGTGCTGGACCCGCAGGCCAGGCTGGCCGGACTCGAGCACCGCCTTGATCGCGGACTTCTTCCCACGGTCGACGATGTTCTGGATCATCGCGCCGGAGTTGAAGTCCTTGAAGTAGAGCGTCTCCTTGTCACCGTTGGCGTAGGTGACCTCCAAGAACCGGTTCTCCTCGGACTCGTCGTACATCCGCTCGACGATCCGCTGGATCATCGCGGAGGTGCAGGCGCTCCGGTCCCCGCCGAACTCGGCCAGGTCGTCCTCGTGGATGGGCAGGGTGTCGGTGATGTACTTCGAGAAGATGTCGATCGCGCCCTCGGCGTCCGGACGCTCGATCTTGATCTTCACGTCGAGCCGACCCGGGCGCAGGATGGCCGGGTCGATCATGTCCTCACGGTTCGAGGCGCCGATGACGATGACGTTCTCCAGGCCCTCGACGCCGTCGATCTCGGCGAGGAGCTGGGGGACGATCGTCGTCTCCACGTCGGAGGACACACCCGACCCACGGGTCCGGAAGATCGAGTCCATCTCGTCGAAGAACACGATCACCGGGGTGCCGGCGCTCGCCTTCTCCCGCGCGCGCTGGAAGATCAGCCGGATGTGCCGCTCGGTCTCGCCGACGAACTTGTTGAGCAGCTCGGGGCCCTTGATGTTGAGGAAGAACGCGCGGCCCTCGTCCGGGTCGTCGCCCCGCTGCTTGGCGATCTTCTTCGCCAGCGAGTTCGCGACGGCCTTCGCGATGAGCGTCTTCCCGCAGCCGGGCGGCCCGTAGAGCAGCACGCCCTTGGGCGGACGCAGCTCGTACTGGGTGAAGAGCTCGGTGTGCAGGAACGGCAGCTCGACCGCGTCCTGGATCTGCTCGATCTGCCGGGTCAGGCCACCGATGTCGGAGTAGGCGATGTCCGGGACCTCCTCCAGCACGAGGTCCTCGACCTCGGCCTTGGCGACCCGTTCGTAGGCGTAGCCCGCCCGTGAGTCGACCATGACCGAGTCACCGGACTTGAGCGGGCTGGTGCCCTCCTCCTGCCCAAGCTCGAACAGCGGCGCCGCCAGCCAGACGACGCGCTCCTCGTCGGAGTGGCCGACGACCAGACCGCGACCGGCCGACCCGTCCTCCCCCGGACGGGAGATGATCTCCCGCAGCGAGTAGAGGTCACCGACCTGCTCGAAGCCCATGGCCTCGACCACGGTGAGCGCTTCGTTGAGGCGGACGGACTGGCCGCTGCGCAGCGTCTCGCCCTCGACCGCCGGGGACACGGGAACCCGCATCCGGCGGCCAGAGGTGAAGACGTCGACCGTGTCGTCGTCGTACCGGCCGAGGAAGACCCCGTAGCCGGACGGCGGCTGCGCGAGCCGGTCGACCTCCTCGCGGAGCGCGACCAGCTGGCCGCGGGCCTCCTTGAGGGTCTCGGTCAGCTTCTCGTTCCGAGCGTTGAGCGCGGACAGCCGGCTCGTGGTCTCGGCGAGACGCTGTTCCAGCACTCGGGCGTGCCGGGGCGTCTCGGTCAGCCGTTGACGCAGTGTGGAGACCTCGTGCTCGAGGTGACGGATGTGCTCGGCGGCCTCAGCGGGGCTGAGGTCGCGGTCAGACTGGAAACCCTGGTTGCCGGGACCGTCGTCGTAGGGGTGGTTCACGGCAGCCTCCCTCCGTGTTCCGTCTCACCACGGTACCCGTGACGGGTGACCGCGACGGTGCGTCGAACCGGTGATCCGGGCCTCAGCCGGTCGGCACCATGTGGTCACTCTGCGGCTTCGCGGGCGTCACCGCCACGTCCACACGGAGGGTAGTTCGTAACGTTCTCGTTCCGCGTTCGGGCGCCTCGCGGTCACCATCCGCCCGAAACCGGACACAGCGCCCAGGTCAGCGGCCGGTCGGCCGCCGCTGCTGCCGGGGCGGTGTGACGCCGTCGGCGAGCCGCCGGGTGGTCAGCAGGAAGGCCGTGTGGGCGATCATCCGGTGCTCCGGACGGACGGCGAGACCGACCACGTGCCAGGGGCGGACCATCGCCTCCCACGACTCCGGCTCGGTCCAGCACTGCATCTCGCGCAGCGCCTCGGTGAGCACCGACAGCTGGGTGGTGGTCGCCACGTAGCCGACGAGGATCCCGCCCGGGACCAGGCAGTCGCGGACGGTGTCGAGCACGTCCCACGGGGAGAGCATGTCCAGCACGACCCGGTCGACCTCGCCGCGGTGGTCCCGGACGTCGCCGACGGTCAGCTCCCAGTGCGGGGGCCGCTGCCCGAAGAAGGTCTCGACGTTGGTGACCGCGTGCGGGGCGTGGTCCTCGCGGACCTCGTAGGAGATCACCTTCCCGGTCGGCCCGACGGCCTGCAGCAGCGAGCAGGTCAGCGCGCCGGACCCGGCGCCGGCCTCCAGCACCCGGGCGCCGGGGAACACGTCGCCCCACATCAGGATCTGCGCGGAGTCCTTCGGGTAGATCACCTGGGCGCCACGCGGCATCGACAGGACGTAGTCGGCCAGGCGGGGCCGCAGGGTCAGGTACGGCGTGTTGGCCGCCGAGTGCACGAGCCCGCCCTCGGGCGAGCCGATGATGTCGTCGTGGTCGATCTGGCCGCGGTGGGTGTGGTACGACCCGCCCGCCTGCAGGACGACGGTGTAGTGGCGCCCCTTGGGGTCGGTGAGCTGCACCCGGTCGCCCTCGCGGAACGGCCCGCCGCGGCGCGGGGGGACCCAGGTGGCCGGCTCGCCGGCGGGCTCGTTGGTGGCCGGCCCGGCGGCGGGCTCGGCGTCGACGGGCCGGGGGGCGACGAGCTCCGCGTCGACGGGTTCCTCGGTGTGGGACTCGGCCTGGGGGGAGTCGAGGGGCGCGGACTCGGTCGGCGCGTCGGGCGTCGGGGCGTCGTGCACGGACGACGACGCTATCCGCGCTCACCCCCGGCCCCGACGCCGGGGCACAGTGCAGCACGGGAGCGCACCGGGCCGCCCGGAACCGTCGGGGGTCGCGGCTAGCCTGCCGCCATGACCGCAGCCCCCTCCGACGAGTCTGGCCCGTTCCAGGCCGAGGCGGGCCCCGAGGTCGTCACCCCGGCCGTCGGCCCGATCGTCGGGGCACCACCGCGCCCGCCCGCGCTGTCGCCGTCGCGGGCAGCGGACTTCCGCCGCTGCCCGCTGCTCTACCGGTTCCGCGCGGTCGACCGGCTGCCGGAGCCGCCGTCGCGGGCGCAGGTCCGCGGCACCCTGGTGCACTCCGTGCTGGAGCAGCTGTTCGCCCGGGAGCCGGCCGACCGGACCCCACGCGCGGCCCGGGAGCTGCTCGGCCCCTGCTGGGACGACCTCGCCGCGGCCGATCCCGCCGTGGCCGCGCTGTTCACCGGCCCGGAGGACCCCCAGCTCGCGCTCTGGCTGGACTCGGCCTCCGCACTGCTGGACCGCTACTTCGTGCTGGAGGACCCGGCCGGCGTCACCGCGACGGCGGTGGAGGCCCGCATCGAGGCGACCCTCGACGGGGCGGACGGCGCGGCCCCGGTACCGCTGCGCGGCATCCTGGACCGGCTCGACGACGGTCCCGACGGCCTGCGGGTCGTCGACTACAAGACCGGCGCGACGCCCGGGGAGGGCTACGAGTCCGGCGTGCTGTTCCAGCTCAAGTTCTACGCGCTGGCGGTCCTGCTGACCCACGGCCGTGTCCCCGACGAGCTGCGCCTGCTCTACCTGGCCGACGGCACCGCCCTGACCTACCGGCCCGACGCCGAGGAGCTCACCCGGTTCGGGCGCCTGCTCGACGCGGTGTGGACCGCCATCCGGCTCGCCGCCCCCACCGGGGACTTCCGGCCCCGCCCCGGCCCGGCCTGCCGCACCTGCGACCACCAGGCCCGCTGCCCCGCCTGGGGCGGCACTCCCCCGCCGTACCCCGGCTGGCCGGGCGGCGGGGCATGATCGACGGGTGAGCGCACCGCCCCCGATCCCGCCCGGCCCGTTCTACCTGCCCCGCGGCGAGCACACCGCCGACGGCGTCACCCACGCCGCGTTCGAGGCGACCCCGTCGACCACCGGCCCCTGGTTCGCCGACGCCCAGCACATGGGACCGCCCTCGGCGCTGCTGGTCCGTGCGCTCGAGCAGCTGCCCGCGTCCCGGCCCGGCGGCGCCGGGGACGACTGGCGGATCGCCCGCGTCACCGTCGAGGTGCTCGGGGCGGTGCCCGCCGGGCCGGTCACGGTGACCGCGGGCGTCGAGCGGCCCGGGCGGACGATCGAGCTGCTGTCGGCGACGATGCGCGCCGGCGACCGCGACGTGCTCCGGGCGCGGGCCTGGCGGCTCGCCGCCTCCGACACCGCCGCCGTCGCGGTCGGGCAGACAGCGCCGCTGCCCGGCCGGGACACCGCCGTCGTGCGGACCGAGCGGCCGGACGGCTGGCTGCCCGGGTTCCTCGACGCGGTCGAGTGGGCCTGGCTCGACGGCGGCCGCCTCGGCACCGACGGCCCGGGTCGGGGCTGGATCCGGATGCGGGTCCCACTCGTCGAGGGCGAGGAGCCGAGCCCGGCACAGCGGCTGATGGTCGCCGCGGACTGCGCGAACGGGCTCGCCGCACCGCTGGACGCGGCCCGCTGGCTGTTCGTCAACACCGAGCTGACGGTGCACCTGCACCGGGCCCCGGCCGGTGAGTGGATCGGCGTGGACGCCGCGACCGTCGTCGGGCCGGACGGGCTGGGCACCTGCTCGGCCACCCTGTTCGACGACGACGGGCACACCGGTCGGAGCGCCCAGGCGCTGACCGTCCGGGCCCGTTAGCGGCCCGCGGGAGATCCCGGCAGCACGACGGCGGCCCGCCCACCGGAGTCACCGGGGGCGGGCCGCCGCGGGGGGAACGGACGTCGGACGGGGACGTGCTCAGTGGCCGTGGCCGTTGACCGTCATCGCGCGGCAGGACCGGATCTCCGAGGTGAGGATCGCGGTGGCGCCGATGTCGGCGAGCTTGTCCATCACGCGGTTGGTGTCCTTGGTGCGCACCATCGTGCGGACCGCGACCCAGCCCTTCTTCGACAGCGGCGAGACCGTCGGCGCCTGCAGGCCCGGCGCGACCTTCTCCACGGCCTCGAGCAGCCCCTCCGGGCAGTCGAAGTCCATCATCAGGTACTCACGGGCCACGACGACGCCCTGCAGCCGGTCGGCGAAGACCTTCTTCAGACGGGTGGTCTCGGCGTCCTCGGCGCGGTCGTGCCGCTTCTCCCGCTCGATGAGCGTGGCCTGCGAGGTGGCGATGGCCTCGCCGATGATCTGCAGACCGTGCTGGCGCAGCGTGCGGCCGGAGGACACGACGTCGGCGATCGCGTCGGCCAGACCGAGCTGGATGGAGATCTCCACCGCGCCGTCGAGCTTCACGATCTCGGCGCCGATCCGCTTGCCCGACAGGTAGGAGCGGACCAGGCGGGGGTAGGACGTCGCGATCTTGCGGCCGTCGAGGTCCTCGATCTTCCAGTCGGCGTCGGCCGGGGCGGCGAAGTGGAACCGCGACCTGCCGAAGCCGAGCGGGATGATCTCCTGGGTCTGGCTGCCCGACTCCTCCATGAGGTCGAAGCCGGTGACGCCCAGGTGCAGGTCACCCTTGCCGACGTAGGTCGCGATGTCCTTGGGCCGCAGGTAGAAGAACTCGATCTCGTTCTCCTCGTCGACCACGCTGAGGTCGCGCGAGTCGGTCCGCTGGCGGTACCCGGCCTCGCGCATCATCGTCGCGGCGGGCTCGGCCAGGGTGCCCTTGTTCGGCAGTGCCACGCGGAGCATTTCCGCTCTCCTGACGGTCGTCATCGGTGGTGGTGGTGTCGGTGGGCCGGGTCGGCCTACAGATGCTTGTACACGTCCTCGAGGGTGAGCCCCCGCTGAAGCATGATCACCTGCAGCCGGTACAGCAGCTGCGAGATCTCCTCCGCCAGCTCGTCGTCACCCTGGTACTCGGCGGCGATCCAGACCTCACCGGCCTCCTCGAGCACCTTCTTGCCCTGGGCGTGCACCCCGGCGTCGAGCGCGGCGACGGTCCCCGAGCCGGCCGGCCGGTCCCGGGCCTTGGCCGCCAGCTCGGCGAACAAGTCGTCGAAAGTCTTCACGGGTACCAGTGTGAACGGTGACCTACGCCGCATGCCGGGCGCATCCGGGGTGGTAAGCCGTGTGGGCAACGGACCGCGCCGGGTGGTTCACCCGGAGTGAGCAACCCCCGGGTGCGGTGCCGTTCATCGCCGCGAACGGCCCGCTCACGCCGGTGCCTGCGCCGTTCAGCGGGTCCGGACCTCCGCGAGGACCGCCCCGAGCTCGGCCGGGCCGATCCCGGCGAGGGTCTCGCGCAGCACCCTGCGCGGTCCGGCGGGCACGTCGAGCTCGCAGGGCACCACCAGCACCGCGCAGCCGGCCCGCTCCGCCGAGAGCGCACCCGTCGGTGAGTCCTCCACCGCGACGCAGTCGCCGGGGTCGACCCCGATCAGCTCGGCACCGCGCCGGTAGGGCTCGGGCTGCGGCTTGGGCTCACGCACCTCGTCGCCGGGCACGACGGCGACGAAGTGCTCCCGGCCCAGCGTCTCCAGCGCCCGCTCCACCAGCACCCGGATGGTGTTGGTGACGAGCACGGCCGGGATGCCGGCCTCGCGCAGCGCGGTGAGCAGCTCCCGGGCGCCCGGCCGCCACGGCACACCGTGGGTGAACAGCTCACCGGCGCGGTCGTAGAGCCACTCGCCGGTCTCGCGGTACTCGTCGGCGGGCACGGTGTCCGGGTCGCGTCCGGCCTCCCGGAAGCAGATCCGCAGCGACGAGTCCAGCGAACCGCCGACGGACTCCAGCCGGGCCCCGAGGCTCAGCTCGGGCGCGCCGAGGTGCTTCATGAGGTCGTTGAGAGCGACCTCCCACACCTTCTCCGAGTCGATCAGGGTGCCGTCCATGTCCAGCAGCACGCCCGCGGGCCGGATCGTCGTCGGCTCAGGCATCGGGGGTGTAGCCCAGGTTCGGGCGCAGCCACTTCTCGACGACGGCGACGTCCACGCCGAGCCGGCCGGCGTAGTCGGCGACCTGGTCGGGCCCGATCCGGCCGACGGTGAAGTACCGCGACTCCGGGTGGGCGAACATCATGCCGCTGACCGCGGCCGCCGGGGTCATGGCGAAGGACTCGGTGAGCCCCACCCCGGTCTCCTCCGCGCCCAGCAGGTCGAACAGCGGCCGCTTGAGCGTGTGGTCCGGGCAGGCCGGGTAGCCGAACGCGGGCCGGATGCCCCGGAACCGCTCGGCGTGCAGGTCCTCGACGGCCTGGTTCGCGTCGGGCTCGAACCACTCGCGACGGGCCTGCCGGTGGGCGTACTCGGCGAAGGCCTCGGCCAGCCGGTCGGCCAGCGCCTTCACCATGATGGCCTTGTAGTCGTCGAGCGCGGCCTCGAACTCGGCCGCCATGTCCTCGGCACCGTGGATGGACACCGCGAACGCGCCGAGGTGGTCCCCCTCGGGTGCCACGTAGTCCACGAGGCTCCGGTTGGCCCGCCCCTGCGGCTTGACGGTCTGCTGGCGCAGCATCGGCAGCCGCACGTCGCCGCCCTCGGGCGAGATCACGATGTCCTCGCCCTCGGCGCGGGCCGGCCAGAAGCCGTAGACGCCGCGGGCGGTGAACCGGTCCTCGGCGATGATCTGGTCGAGCATCGCGTTGGCGTCGTCGTAGAGCTCCTTCGCGACCGGCGAGTTCAGGATCTGCGGGAACTTGCCCTTCAGCTCCCAGGCCAGGAACAGGAACTGCCAGTCGATCAGCTCGCGGAGCTCGGCGATCGTCGGCTCGCAGGGCCGGACCCCGGTGAACTCCGGGACGGGCAGCTCGCCGAAGTCGACGACCTCGCGGTTGGCGACGGCGTCGGCGAAGGGCAGCAGCGGCGCGGCCTGCCGCCCCTCGTGCTGCTCGCGCAGCCGCTGCTGGTCGGCGTCGTTGCGCGCGGACAGGACCTCGGCGCGGTCGTCGTCGAGCAGGTCGGACACGACCCCGACCACCCGGGAGGCGTCCAGGACGTGCAGCACGTCGCCCTGGTACTGCGGGGCGATCTTCACCGCGGTGTGCTGGCGGGAGGTGGTGGCACCGCCGATGAGCAGCGGCAGCTTCAGGCCGCGCCGCTCCATCTCGGTGGCCACGTTCACCATCTCGTCGAGCGAGGGGGTGATCAGGCCGGACAGCCCGACGACGTCCGCCCCCTCGGCGACAGCGGTGTCGAGGATGGTCTGGGCGGGCACCATGACGCCGAGGTCGATGACCTCGTAGCTGTTGCAGCCCAGGACGACGCCGATGATGTTCTTGCCGATGTCGTGCACGTCGCCCTTGACCGTGGCCATGACGACCTTGCCGTTGCCGCGGGTGTCGATCTCGCCGCGGGCCTTGGCCTCCTCCTTCTCCTTCTCCATGAAGGGCTCGAGGTAGGCGACGGCGCGCTTCATCACGCGGGCGGACTTCACGACCTGGGGCAGGAACATCTTGCCGTCGCCGAACAGGTCGCCGACGACCTTCATGCCGTCCATCAGCGGGCCCTCGATGACGTCGAGCGGCCGGGCGGCCTCCGCCCGCGCCTCCTCGGTGTCGGCCTCGACGAAGTCGACGATGCCGTGCACGAGGGCGTGCTCCAGGCGGGCGCGGACGTCGTTCTCCCGCCAGGTCAGGTCGACCTTGCGCTGGGTGCCCTCGCCCTTGAACCGGTCGGCGTTCTCCACGAGCCGGTCGGTGGCGTCGGGCCGGCGGTTGAACAGGACGTCCTCGACCATCTCGAGCAGGTCGGCGGGGATGTCCTGGTAGACCGCGAGCTGGCCGGCGTTGACGATGCCCATGTCCAGGCCGGCCTTGATGGCGTGGAACAGGAAGGCCGAGTCCATGGCCTCGCGGACCACGTTGTTGCCGCGGAAGGCGAAGGACAGGTTCGAGACACCACCGGAGATGTGGGCGCCGGGGCAGCGTTCCTTGATCCGGGGGCAGGCCTCGATGAAGGCCTTCGCGTAGTCGTTGTGCTCCTCCATGCCCGTGGCGACGGCGAGGATGTTCGGGTCGAAGATGATGTCGTGCGGGTCGAGCCCGGCCTTCTCGACGAGCAGGTCGTAGGCGCGTCCGCAGATCTCGACCTTGCGGTCGGCGGTGTCGGCCTGGCCGCTCTCGTCGAAGGCCATGACGACGACGCCCGCGCCGTAGGCCTTGACCTTGCGGGCCTGCTCCAGGAAGGGCTCCTCGCCCTCCTTGAGGCTGATCGAGTTGACGACGCCCTTGCCCTGCACGCACTGCAGGCCGGCCTCGATCACCGACCACCGCGAGCTGTCGATCATGATCGGCAGCCGGGCGACCTCGGGCTCGGTGGCCAGCAGGTTGAGGAAGGTGCGCATCTCGTCGGCCGACTCGAGCAGGTCGGCGTCCATGTTGACGTCGAGGATGTTCGCGCCGCCGCGGACCATGTCCAGCGCGACGTCCAGCGCGCCGTTGTAGTCCTTCGACTCGATGAGCCTGCGGAACCGCTTGGAACCGGTGACGTTGGTGCGCTCACCGATCATCACGAAGCCGGTGTCGGGGCCGATCTCGAAGCGCTCCAGACCGGAGAAGCGGGTGCGCTGCGGCGGCTCGGCCGGTACCCGCGGCGGCAGCCCCTTGACCCGGTCGGCGATGTGCCGGATGTGCTCCGGGCCGGTGCCGCAGCAGCCGCCGACGATGTTGACCAGCCCGGACTCGGCGAACTCCCTGAGGTAGTCCGCGGTCTGCTCGGGGGTCTCGTCGTAGCCGCCGAAGGCGTTCGGCAGGCCGGCGTTGGGGTAGGTGGCGACGAACGCGTCGCTGATCTCGGCGAGCGCGACGGTGTGCGGGCGCATCTCGTCGGCGCCCAGCGCGCAGTTCAGCCCGACGACGAGCGGCGCGGCGTGACGCACCGAGGTCCAGAACGCGTCGACGGTCTGCCCGGACAGCGTGCGCCCGGAGCGGTCGACGATGGTCACCGAGATCCACACCGGCAGGTGCGGGGCGACGTCGTGCGCGGCCTGCAGCGCGGCCTTCGAGTTCAGCGTGTCGAAGATCGTCTCGATCAGCAGGATGTCGACGCCGCCGGAGTCGAGCGCCGCGATCTGCTGGGCGTAGGAGTCGTAGACCTGCTCGTAGGACACCGCGCGGTAGGCGGGGTCCTCGACCTTCGGCGACAGCGACAGCGTCACGTTCAGCGGTCCGATCGAGCCGGCCACCCACTTCGGCTCGCCGGTGGCCTTCTCGGCCTCGTCGGCGGCCTCGCGGGCCAGCCGCGCCGCGGCCACGTTCATCTGGTCGACCTTCGACTCCAGGCCGTAGTCCGCCTGGCCGATCGTGGTCGCGGTGAAGGTGTTGGTCGTCGTCAGGTCGGCGCCCGCGTCGAAGTAGTTGCGGTGCGCCCGGAGGATCAGGTCCGGACGGGTGAGGTTGAGCAGGTCCGGGTCGCCGTTGGTGTCCTTGGGGTGGCCCTTCAGCCAGTCCGCGGAGTAGTCCTCCGGGGTCAGGCCGAGGCCCTGGATGACGGTGCCCCAGGCACCGTCGATCACAGCGATCCGACGGCCGAGGAGCTCCGCCAGCTGCTCGGTACGCTGCGCAGCCCGCCGGACCCGTTCGGGGTCGACCGGGCGGAGGGTGCTGTCGTGCGCCGAGGTGCCCACCGAGTGATCCGCTCCCGTCGTAGATGACACGATCCCCCACGGTACCTGCTGGAGGGGTAGCGACCAGGCCCCGCGCCCGCGGGGTCGTAGGCTGGGGAGATGACCGACCGAGAGCCGAGCATCACGGGTGGCGACAGCACTCCGCACCTGGTCGATCCGGTCCTCATCGCCGCGTTCGAGGGATGGAACGACGCCGGTGAGGCCGCGAGCACCGCGCTGGAGCACCTCGAGCTCAGCTGGGACGCGAAGCCTCTGACCTCGATCGATCCAGAGGAGTACTACGACTTCCAGGTCACGCGTCCGCACGTCAAGCTCGCCGACGGTGTCACCCGACGGATCGAGTGGCAGACCACCCGGCTGTCCTGGGCGACGCTGCCGGGCACCGACCGCCATGTCGTCCTGGTCAACGGGATCGAGCCGAACCTGCGCTGGAAGACGTTCTGCGCCGAGCTCGTGGGTCACGCGGAGCGTCTCGGCGTGACGAAGGTCATCACCTTGGGGGCCCTGCTCACCGAGGTCCCGCACACCCGGCCGACTCCGGTGAACGGCACGTCCTGGGACGCGGAGTCGCAGAAGGCGATGGGCACCGAGCCGTCGAACTACGAGGGCCCGACCGGGATCGTCGCGGTCTTCCAGCAGGCCTGCGTGCAGGCCGGCATCCCGGCCGTCTCCTACTGGGCCGAGGTGCCGCACTACGTCTCGCAGGCCCAGGTGCCCAAGGCCGCGGTCGCGCTGCTGCACCGGATCGAGGAGTCCCTCGACGTCGAGGTGCCGCTCGGGGTGCTGCCGGAGAAGGCCGAGGAGTGGGAGCGGACCGTCTCGGAGATGGCCGACGCCGACGACGAGGTCCGCGAGTACGTCCGCCAGCTGGAGGAGCAGGCCTCGGAGTCCGACGACGAGGAGGCCCGCACCGAGCTGCGCGAGACCTCCGGGGACTCGATCGCGGCGGACTTCGAGCGCTACCTGCGCCGCCGCGGCCCCAACTCCTGACCCGACCGGTGGTCACCGCCCTGCGCCGGGGGGCGCTGTTCGCCGGGGCGTTCCTCGGCCCGTTCGGCGGCGGGATGACCGCGGCGATGCTGCCCGAGTTGGGCACCGAGTTCGGCGTCCCGACGGCGACCGCGTCGGTCTCGATCACCGCGTACCTGCTGCCGTTCGCCGGGGTCATGCTCGTCTCGGGCACCCTCGGCGACCGTTGGGGGCGGGGACGCACCGTCGTCGCCGGGTACGCGCTCTACGTCGTCGCCTCGTTGGTCTGCGTGCTGGCGGTGTCCTGGCCCCTGTTCCTGGCGGGGCGGGCACTGCAGGGCGTCGCGAACGCCTTCACCACTCCCCTGCTGCTGGCGGCGCTGGCCGCCGCGGTGGAGCCGGACCGCCTCGGCCGGGTGCTGGGCTGGTTCGGGTCGCTGCAGGCGGCCGGGCAGACCTCGGCGCCGCTGGTCGGCGGGCTGGCCGCGGAGGTGGACTGGTGGTGGGCGTTCTGGGGCGCCGCGGGCGTGGCCCTGGCGCTGGCGGTGATCGGCATCCCCGGCGGCGGGTCGCCGTCCGACGGCGACCCCCGGCCTCGGCTGCGGGCGGCCTGGACCGGCCCGGTGCTGCGGCTCGGGCTGGTCGCCGGGATCGGCTGGGGCTGCCTGGCCGGGCTGAACTTCCTGCTCGCGCTGCGGCTGGAGGAGGTCTTCGGGCTCGGCTCGGGGCCACGCGGGCTGGTGCTGACCGCACTGGGGGTCGCCGGGATCCTGACCGCGCGGGTGATCGGCGGGGCGGTGGACCGGTTCGGGGCGCGGCGCTGCGTGCTGGCCGGGTCGGTCATCGGCGGCGTGCTCGTCGCGGCGATCGGGCTGGTCCCGTGGCTCGGGGTGGTCGTCGCGCTGTGGGCGGTCGGCGGGGTGTGCAGCCAGCTCGTCCTGGTCGGGGTGAACGCGCTGGTCCTCGGTCCGGCCGGGGGCGGCGGGGGCGGGGCGGTGTCGGTGGTGCAGGCGGTCCGCTTCGCCGGGACGGCGGCGTCGCCGGTCGCGCTGACGCCGGTGTACCACGCGGACCCGCTGGTGGCCTTCCTCGCGCCGGCCGCGCTGCTCGCGGCGGGCGCGCCGGCCGTCCTCGCGGTCGACCGGGCACACCGCGTCTGAGGCCCGCCCGACGGCGTGCGCCCGCAGGTCGCCGAGCGCGACCCGTTCCAGGGAGCGGGCGTGGGTGGCCTCCGGCACCACCGGCGGCGCCGCACCTCCGCCCAGCACGGTGCGGGCCACGGCCCACCGGTGGTCCACAGGTGGTCTACAGCTGCACCCCGAGCAGCGCGTCCAGCGCGGTGCGCACCTGCTGCGGGGCCGCGGTGTCGGTGCCGCGGCGGGTCAGCGCCTCCTCGGCCCAGGCGTCGACGGCGGCGAGCGCGCCGGGGGTGTCGAGGTCGTCTGCGAGGTGGGTCCGCACCTTGGCGACCAGCTCGGTCGCGTCCGGTCCGGCGTCGAGGCCCACGGCCTCGCGCCAGCGGGCCACCCGCCGGTCGCCTGTCGCGTGCACCTCGTCGGTCCAGGCCCGGTCGGTGCGGTAGTGCCCGTCGAGCAGGGCGACCCGGATGACGTTCGGGTCGACGCGGGCGTTGCGCAGCTTGGAGACGAAGACCAGGTTGCCCTTGGACTTCGACATCTTCTCGCCGTCGAGACCGATCATGCCGGTGTGCACGTAGTGCCGGGCGAACGGGTGCTCACCGGTGAGCGACTCGGCGTGCAGGGCACCGCACTCGTGGTGCGGGAAGATCAGGTCCGAGCCGCCGCCGTTGAGGTCGATCTGCGGGCCGAGCCGGTTCAGCGAGATCGCGGCGCACTCCACGTGCCAGCCCGGACGACCGCGCCCGAGACCCGAGTCCCAGGCCGGCTCACCGGGGCGCGCGGTGCGCCACAGCAGCGGGTCGAGCCGGTTGCGCTTGCCCGGCCGGTCCGGGTCACCGCCGCGCTCGGCGGAGAAGGTCAGCATGGTGTCGAGGTCGTAGTTCGACTCGTAGCCGAAGTGCCCGGTCGCGGACACGTCGTGGTAGACGTCGGGGTACTCCGGGTCGTCGATCCGGTAGGCCGCGCCGGAGGCGACGAGCTTCTCGACCAGCTCGGCGATCTCGGGGATCGCCTCGACCGCGCCGACGAACTCCCGCGGCGGCAGCACCCGCAGGGCCTTCATGTCCTCGCGGAACAGGGCGGTCTCGCGCAGGCCCAGCACGATCCAGTCGTCCTGGTCGCGCTCGGCGCGCTCCAGCAGCGGCTCGTCGATGTCGGTGACGTTCTGGACGTAGTGCACGTCGTGTCCGAGGTCGCGCCAGTAGCGGTTGACCAGGTCGAACGTCAGGTAGGTGGCGGCGTGGCCGAGGTGGGTCGCGTCGTACGGGGTGATCCCGCAGACGTACATCGTCGCGACCGGGCCGGGCGCCGTGGGCCGGACCCGGCCGGTGGCGGTGTCGTGCAGGCGCAGCGGCGGGCCGCTGCCCTCCAGTGCCGGGACGTCGGTCGGGGCCCAGGTCTCCATGCGGTCAAACCTACCTAGCTCTCGGAAGCGGTCACGCATGCGAACGCGCGGTGCCCGTCGCAGATTCCGGCGCGGCCCTGGCGCCGGTCACCACCACCGGTGGTCGAGCTTGGACTCGATGTCGCGGACGTGGCGGCGGGCACAGGCCGGGCAGAGCCGCTCGTCCCGGCCGCGGTCGTCGCGGTCGGTCACCCAGCCCGCGACGGCGGCGACCCCGGCGTCGTCGGGGCCGGGGGCGCCGCAGAGGCGGCAGGCGGACGGCGTCACGCCCGCGATGGTGCTCCGGCGACCTGCTCGGTGTCGAGGGCCGCGCGACGCCGGCCGACCCGCTCGGCGATCAGCGCGCAGGCCATCAGCTGGATCTGGTGGAACAGCATGAGTGGCAGGACCACCAGTGCCCCGGCGGGGCCACCGAACAGCACACCGGCGATCGGCAGTCCGCTGGCCAGCGACTTCTTCGACCCGCAGAACACGATCGCGATGCGGTCGGCGTCGTCGAACCCGAGCGCGCGGGACCCGTACGCGGTCGCGGCGAGCACCAGGGCGAGCAGCACCAGGCAGATCCCGAGCAGCACGAGCAGCGAGACCGGGGTGAGCCGTTCCCAGATCCCCGCCACGACGCCCTCGCTGAACGCGGCGTAGACGACCAGCAGGATCGATCCGCGGTCGACCAGCGCCAGCCGCGTCCGGTGCCGGGCGACGAACCGGCCGATCAGCGGCCGTGCGGCCTGCCCGGCGAGGAAGGGCACCAGCAGGCGCAACGCGATGTCGCCGAAGCTCGACGCGTCGAAACCGCCGCTGGTCGCCAGCAGCAGCGCGGCCAGCACCGGGGTGAGGACCACGCCGAGCACGTTCGACACCGACGCCGCGACGATCGCGGCGGGCACGTTGCCGCGGGCGACGCCGGTGAAGGCGATGGAGGACTGCACGGTCGAGGGCAGGCAGCACAGGAACACGACGCCGGCGGCGAGCGGCGCGGGCAGCAGCCACTCCGGCAGCAGCAGCACCGACAGCCCGAGCAGCGGGAACAGGACGAACGTGGCCGCCAGGACGGTGCCGTGCAGCCGCCAGTACCGCAGCCCGCCCAGTGCCTCGGCGGCCGAGAGACGGGCGCCGTAGAGGAAGAACAGCAGCGCGATCGCCGCGGTCACAGCGACGTCGACCACCCCGACCGCCGCGCCGCGCGCGGGGACCAGCGACGCGACACCGACGGTCACGAGGAGCAGCACGAGGAAGGGGTCGGGACGGACACGCATGGTTCCATCCTGCAAGCCGGGTTCCGATCGGGAAACCGGCTGATCACCATGACTGTGTCCGCGAACTACGATGACCGGGTGCTCGACCCCGTGCAGCTACGGTCCTTCGCCGCCGTCGCGCGCGCCCGCAGCTTCACCCGGGCCGCCGCGCGCCTCGGCGTCGGCCAGTCCACCGTGAGCCAGCACGTGCGACGCCTGGAGGCGACGGTCGGGCGCCCGCTGCTCGAACGCGACACCCACTCGGTGTCGCTCACCGTCGACGGCGAGGCGATGCTGGAGTTCGCCGCCACCATCCTCGACGCGGGTGACCGGGCGGTGGCGCACTTCCGGGCCTCGCGGGTGCACGGCCGGGTGCGATTCGGGGTGTCGGAGGACCTGGTCCTGACCCGGCTGCCCGCGGTGCTGGCGGACTTCCGCCGTCGCCATCCCGAGGTCGACCTGGAGCTGACCGTGGGCCTCGCCGGCGATCTCGAACGCCGCCTCGCCGCCGGGGAGCTGGACCTCATGTTCGCCAAGCGCCTGCCCGGCCCCGACGACGGCAGGCTGGTCGTGCGCCGCGACCGGTTCGTCTGGGTGGGGGCGCCCGGGCTGCCGCTCGGCCCCGGCGACCCTGTGCCGGTCGTCGCCTATCCCCCGCCGAGCCTCTCGCGCACCGCCGCCGTCGGGGCCCTGGAGGCCGCGGGGCGGCCGTGGCGGATGGCCTGCACCAGCGGCAGCCTGTCCGGGCTGCGGGCCGCCGCGCTCGCCGGGCTGGGGGTGCTCGCGCACGCCGCGACGCTGGTCCCCGACGGCCTGGAGGTCGTCGCCGAGAACGCCGGGCTGCCCGACCTGGGTCCGGTCGACGTGGTGCTGGCGCACGGACGACGCCGCAGCGGCCCGGCCGAGGCGCTGGTCCGCAGCATCCGCTCGGCCGACCTCCGTCCGGAGTCCTGGACTCCCCCGATCGGCGGCTAGGGTCCCGGACCGTGCGCCGCCTGCCGATCGTCCTGCTGCTCCTGCTGCTGGTCACCGGGTGCGCCGCGCCCGCCGCGCCGCGGTCCCCGACGCTGGAGCGGGTCGCGTCGTCGCAGGTGCTTCGGGTCTGCTCGACCGGTGACTACCGGCCGCTGACCGCGCTGGCCGCGGACGGCACCTGGTCCGGGATCGACGTCGACATGGCCCGCGACCTCGCCGCCGAGATCGGCGCCCGGGCCGAGCCGGTGCGCACGACCTGGGCGACCCTGCTCGACGACGTCGTCGCCGGGCGCTGCGACATCGCCGTCGGCGGCATCTCGGTCACCCCCGACCGCGCGGCGCGGGCGGTGTTCACCGAGCCCTACCTGCGCGACGGCAAGACGCCCATCGTGCGCTGCCCCGACGTCGCCCGCTACGGCACGGTCGCCGACATCGACCGGCCCGGCGTGCGGGTCGTGGTGAACCCGGGCGGGACCAACGAGCGCTTCGTCCGGGAGACCTTCACCCGTGCGACGATCGTCGACCACCCGGACAACTCCACGATCTTCGACGAGATCGTGGCCGGCCGCGCCGACCTGATGGTCACCGACGCGATCGAGACCCGCTGGCAGGCCGCCCGGCACCCCGGAGTGCTCTGCGCGGTGCACCCCGACGCCCCGTTCACCGACTCGGAGAAGGCCTACCTGATGCCGCCCGGCGATCCGGTGTTCGCCGCCCGCGTGGACGACTGGCTGCGCACCGCCCGCACCGACGGTACCTGGGACCGCCTCGCCCGCCCCTGGCTCGGCTGACCCCACACCCGCTGTCGGTGAACGGGTGTGGCTGTCGGACCCCTGTGCGACGGTGCGGGCATGCGCATCGTCGTGACGACACCGACCGGCACTGTCGGCTCCCGGGTGCTGCGCCTGCTCGTGCAGGCCGGGGTCCGGCCGGTGGCCCTGCTCCGCGACCCGGCACGACTGCCACCCGACCTGGCCGGTCTGGTCGAGCCGGTGGTCGCGGACCAGACCGACGCCGACGCCGTCGTCGGCACCACCCTGGGCGCGGACCGGCTGTACTGGGTGAACCCGCCGGGCCCACCCGGCACCGACCCGCTCGCCCACCACGCGGCTTGCGCGGCCGCCGTCGCGGAGGCGGTGCGCCGCAACGGGATCGGCGCGACGGTGGTCCAGAGCAGCGGCGGGGCGGAACTGCGTCGCGGGGTGGGGGACATCGACGGCCTCGCCGCGACCGAGCAGGCCCTCGACGCGACCGGTGCGCCGGTGCTGCACCTGCGGTGCGGCTACTTCATGTCGAACCTGCTGCACGCGGCCGACGAGCTCGCCGGCGGGACCCTGTCGACGCCGTGGCCGCCGGACCATCCGCTGCCGTGGGTGGCGCCCGGTGACATCGCCGCCGTCGCCGCGGCGCGGCTGCTCGGGCCGGCGTGGTCGGGGCGGCTGGTCCAGGCGGTGCACGGGCCGGCGGACCTGGCGTTCCACGACGCCGCGGCGGTGCTCACCGAGGTCCTCGGTCACCCGGTCCGTGCGGTGCCTCTCGGGAGCCGGGCGTTCCGGGAGATCCTGGCCGGGGCCGGGATGACCCCGGCCGAGGTCGACGCGGTCGCCGGGATGGCGGAGGGGCTCGCCGCCCCCGGGTACGTGCCCGAGCAGCGCCGCGACGCGGTCTCGACGACCCCGACGACCCTGCGGAGCTGGGCCGCCGAACACCTGCGCGCCCCGGAACCCGCCTGACCACAGCGGGCCGCCGCTGCTGCGGCTCAGCCGGTGCGGCGGCGCAGGTAGTCCGAGACCACCTCGGCGCCGAGACCGTCGAGGTCGGGCTGCACCACCCGTCCGCCGGCCCGGCGGGCGAGCCGGTTCACGAACGACAGCAGCCCCGGGTCGTCGCCGAGCACGAAGAAGGTGAACGCCGCGTCCATTCCGATCAGCTTGTCCAGCCCGTCCACGGTCGCCCGCAGTGTGTACGGGCTGGGCGGGTAGTCGAAGAACGCCTCGCCGTCGCGCTCCAGGTGCGCCGTCGGCTCGCCGTCGGTCACCACCAGGACCACCGGCGTCGCGTCGGGCTGGCGGGCCAGCCGTTCGCGGGCCAGGAGCAGGGCGTGGTGCAGGTTGGTGCCCTGCATGTACACGCCCTCCAGCCCGATCAGCTCGCCCAGCTCGACGGTCTGCGCGTGCCGGCCGAACGTGATCAGCGAGAGGTCGTCGCCGCGGAAGCGGGTGGAGATGAGCTGGTGCAGGGCCAGCGCGGTGCGCTTCATCGGCACCCACCGGCCCTCGGCGACCATCGACCACGACGTGTCGACCAGCAGCGTGACCGCAGCCCGGGTGCGCTGCTCGGTCTCGACGATCTCGACGTCGGACACGTCGAGTGCCCGGTCGTCGCCACCGGCGCGGCGCAGCTGGGCGTTGAGCAGGGTCCGGGGCACCGACCAGGCCTGGGTGTCGCCGAAGGCCCACGGCCGGGTCGCCCCGGTCGCGTCTCCCGCCGCTCCGGCACGCCGGGTGTCGCGCTGCCCCGACCGCCCGGAGATCCGGTCGGCGACGTCGCGCAGCACCGACTGCCCGAGCGTGCGCAGCGCCTTCGGGGAGAGCAGCAGCGAGCCGTCGGGTGCGCGCCGGAACAGGTCCTGGCGCTGCAGCTCGCGTTCCAGCTCGGCCAGGGTGCGGGCGTCGGCGGCGGCCTCCGGGCCGAGCATCTCGGTGAGCGCGTCGAGGTCGATGTCCTCCATCCGCGCACCGGGGTAGCTCTGCGCCAGCTGTTCGGCCAGCGCGTCGAGCTGCCCCAGCTCCTCCAGGGCGCGGGTCGCCTCGCCCATGCCCATCGGGTTCTCGCCGCGGAAGTTCCCCCTCCCCGACCAGTCCTCGCCCGGGCGCAGGCCCTGCAGCTGCGCGTCGAGCCGGGCCAGCGACTGCGCCAGCCGCGGGTCGCCGAACGCCTGCTGGGCCAGCTCGGCCAGCTCGGCGCGCTGCTCGGCCGACATCGAGTTCATCATCCGCTGGGCCGCGGCGGCCCGGGCGGCGAGCGCGTCGACCAGCTCCTCGGTGTTCTGCGGGTTCTCCGGGAAGTGCTCGCCGTGCTTGCCCATGAACTCGGCGAACCGCTCGGTGGTGTCCTCGCCGCGGGCGTGCCGGTCGAGCAGATCGTTGAGGTCGTCGAGCATGGCGTTGATCCGCTGGACGTCGGAGGGGGTGGCGTTCTGCATCGCCTGCTTCATGCCCTGGAAGCGCTGGTCGAGCATCTCCCGGCCGAGCAGGTCCCGGATCTCCTCATAGGCCTCGCGGGCGTCGGAGGAGCGCCAGTCGTACTCACCCAGCTCGCGCACCGCGCCGCCGGTGTCGGTGGGCAGCGCGTCGAGCTGCATCTCGCGGAACCGCGCGTCGTCGGAGTCCTCGCTGCCCAGCGACTCGCGCTCGGCGTCCAGCGCCCGCGCCAGGAGCTCGCGGACCTCCTGCAGCGTCCCGTCGATCCGGTTGTCGCGCTGCAGGTCGCGGCGCCGCTCCCACACCCGGCGGGTGAGGTCGTCGAGGCCGCGTCGCCCGTCGAGACCGCGGCGGAGCAGCTCCTGCAGCGCCTGGCGCGGCGAGGAGCCCTCCATGACGTCGCGGCCGATCTGGTCCATCGCCGCGCGGATGTCGTACGGCGGCGCCAGCGGGTCGGGCCCGCCGGCGTAGGGGCCGTAGGCGTAACGGCGGCGGCGACGCCTGGGATCAGCCATACGACACCGTGTCGCCGTCGTCGCTCTCGTCCTTGGCCAGCTTGCGGGTCAGGAACAGGTACTCCAGCGTCAGCTCCGCCGCCGAGGCCATCGGCCCCGGGTCCTCGGTGCCGGAGGCGCCCAGCTTCGCCGCGATCTCGGTGAGCGCGTCGACCGGCGGCAGCGCGGCGACGACGTCCTTCGCCGGGATCCGCTCGCCGGTCCGGACCGGGCTGGTCGAGACCGCGTCGGCGAGCTCGTCGAGATCGACGCCGCGCAGCGCGAACCGGGCGGTGTCGGCGGTGGCGCGGCGCAGCAGGTGCTCCAGCACCTCGTCCTCGCGACTCTCCTCCCCCGACGCGAACTCGATCTTGCCGCGGAGCACCGCGGGGACGGATTCCAGGTCGACCGGGCGGGCGTAGGGGGTCTCCTCCCCGGTCAGCGCGGCACGGCGCAGCGCCGCCGCGGCGACCGTCTCGGCGGCGGCCACGGTGAACCGGGCCGACACCCCCGAGCCCTGGTCGACCGAGGAGGAGTCGCGCAGGTGCCGGGTGAACCGGGCGACGACCTCGAGCAGGTGTCGCGGCACCTCGGCGACGAGGTCGGCCTCCTGCGCGACGAGCTCGACCTCGGGTGCCAGCTCCAGCGGGTAGTGGGTGCGGATCTCGGCGCCGAACCGGTCCTTGAGCGGGGTGATGATCCGCCCGCGGTTGGTGTAGTCCTCGGGGTTCGCACTCGCGACGAGCAGCACGTCCAGCGGCAGCCGCAGCGTGTAGCCGCGGACCTGGATGTCGCGCTCCTCCATCACGTTGAGCAGCGCGACCTGGATCCGTTCGGCCAGGTCGGGCAGCTCGTTGATGGCGACGATCCCGCGGTGCGACCGCGGGACGAGCCCGAAGTGGATCGTCTCGGGGTCGCCCAGCGAGCGGCCCTCGGCGACCTTGACCGGGTCGACGTCGCCGATCAGGTCGGCGACCGAGGTGTCGGGCGTGGCGAGCTTCTCGGTGTAGCGGTGGTCGCGGTGCACCCACGCGACGGGCAGGTCGTCGCCGAGCTCGGCGGCGCGCCGGATCGAGGAGGGCACGATCGGCTCGTAGGGGTGCTCGCCGATCTCGGAGCCCTCGATGACCGGGGTCCACTCGTCGAGCAGCCCGGCCAGCGAGCGCAGCAGCCGGGTCTTACCCTGGCCACGCTCACCGAGCAGCACCAGGTCGTGGCCGGCGATCAGGGCCCGCTCCAGCTGCGGGACGACGGTGTCGTCGAAGCCGACGATGCCGGGCCAGGGGTCGCGGCCCTCGCGCAGGGCCGCCAGGAGGTTGTCGCGGATCTCGTGCTTCACGGGGCGCTGTACGTGGCCGGACGCACGCAGTGCGGCGACGGTACGGGGAAGGTCAGGTGTGACGGGCACGCTCTCGACGCTACGCCCGCTCCCGGGGTGCAGCGCGTCGTCGCGGAACGATGTTCCGCGGGACCGGACTGGAATCTGTCTGACTGTACAGATAGTTTATCGGGTATGGCCGATGCCCGCCCCGACGGACGACGACGACGCGGCGCCGACACCCGTCGCGCGCTGGTGCGGGCCGCCGTCGACGTCGTCGTCGCCCACGGCTTCGACCGGCTCACGCTGCGCCAGGTCGCGGACCGTGCGGGCGCCTCCGCCGCGGCGGCGACCTATCACTTCGGCACCGTCGACGCGCTGCTGGAGGCGGTCGTCGTCGAGCTGGAGCGCGACGCCGTCGCACGGCTGGGCGAGCTCACCCGCCGGGCCCGCTCCGGCGAGCTGACCCTGCTCGACGCCTGCACCGCCTACCTGGCCGACCTGCTCGGCCCCCGCCGCCCGGTGTTCCTGACCATGCTGGAGCTGCGCGTCCGCGTCGCCCGGGGACACGGCGGCGCCACCGGCCCGCACGGCACGGAACCCGATCCGGAGCCCGACCCGGAAACCGACGCGGCCCTGATCGACCTCATCCAGGACCACGTCGGGAACCGGGAACGGGCCCGCGAGCTGTTCGCCGGGGTCTTCGGGCTGTCCGCGCTCGCCGTGTTCGCCCCCGCACCGCCGACGGAGCACGAGCTGCGGGCCCGGATGGCACGGCTGCTCGCCGGAGCCGGGCTCCCCACCGACGACGACCGCGACGAGACCCGCCGCCAGACCCGACGGCCTCGGCCCGGGACCCAGGAGGACCGGTTCCCGTGACCGCCACCCGATCCCCGGGCGCGCCCGACCGCGACGCCGTCGCCGCCCGCTTCGGCCCCGCACGCGCCGACCTCGCACTGCGCGCCAGGACCACCGGCGACCCGCTCGCCGACGCCGTCGTCGCCGAGATCCGCGCCGCGGGCCGCGACGGCGGCCGGGCGCTCACCGCCCAGCTGCAGCGCGGCATCCGCGAGGGACTCGCCTCGCTGACCGACCCCTCCCCCGCCGTCGCGGCCCTGCTCGGCTCCGCCGAGTCGGTGCCCGCGGGCACCGACCCCGCGATCCTCGACACCGGGGTCCGGCCGATGTTCACCGCGCCGCCCGCGGTGCACACCCTGTCGCTGTCGGCGGGGGCACTGCTGCGTACCTACGGCTCGCCGTCGATCGCGGTGCTGCTCGGCACCACCGGACGGCTGGTGGAGTCCGCCGAGCGCCGCCTCACCGAGACCGGCGCCTGGCTGCTCGCCGCCACGCTGCCCGGCGGCATGCGGCCCGGCAGCCCCGGTTACGTCAGCACCCTGCAGGTCCGCGTGCTGCACGCCCGCATGCGCGTGCTCGCCCGCGACCGCGGCCTCGACGAGGCCGTGCACGGCACCCCGGTCAACCAGCTCGACCTGGTCCGCACCTGGCTGGACTTCACGCTCGTCTCGATGCGGGCCGAGGCGACGATCGGGTTCGGGCTCACCCCCGCCGAGATCACCGAGGTCTACGCCTGCTGGCAGCTGCTGGCCCACCAGCTCGGCATCGACCCCGAGCTGGTCCGCGACGTCACCTCGCACGCCGCGGCCGAGGAGCTCGACGCCCTGGTCAGCGCCGTCACCGGACCGCCCGCCCCCGAGTCACGCGCCCTGGCCGGGGCGCTGATCGGGGCCGTCGCCGTGCTGCTCGTCGAGCCGCTGCGCCTGCCCGTGCCCCACGGCCGACGCCTGTTGCAGGCACTGGCCCGGCGCTTCCACGGCGCCGCGGTGACCACCGGGCTGGGTCTGCGGCGCAGCCCCGGGTGGGAGCTGGCCGTCGCGGCCCTGGGACGGATGGTCGCGCTGCAGCGCCGGTGGGTCCGGCGCAGCCCGGCGTCGCTGGAGGCCGTGCGGGTCCGCAACATCGCCGCGACCCGGGCGCTGCTCGCCGACGACGGCCCCACCCTGTTCGAGGCCTACGGCGCCTGAGGTCGGTCCGGGGCGTCCCACCAGCGCGACGACAGCCCGGCGGCCTCGACGGCCCCGGTCAGCGCGGCGCGCCGCCGGTCCGGCCCGACCAGGACGATGCCTCCGCCGTGGCCCAGTGCGGCGGCGACCCGGTCCGCGGGCTGCAGGTGCAGACCCGGCCCCAGGTCCGGCGACCCGAGCTGCGGGTAGGTGTCGGCGACGGCGAGCAGCGGCCCGGCCGGGCCGTCCCGGCGCCCCCACAGCGCGACGACGTGCGCGACCGACCAGTCCGGCCCCGGGCGGGCCCCGGCGTCGAGGTCGGCGAGGGCGGTCGCGGCGGCGCCCAGCTCACCGGTCGCGAGCGACGCGAGCACCCCGACCGGGCCGTCGCCGGTGACCGCACCGAGCAGCCCCACGAGCCGGTCGCCGGTCCAGTCCCCGGCCGCCGGGACCGCAGCGAGCGACTCGCCGGAGAACTCCTCGACCGCGCGTCCGAGGCCGGCCACCGGGGTGCCGGAGCGCTCGTCGTCCGCGGCGACCGGCAGTCCCTGCAGGTAGTCGGCGTCCGCGGGCGCCCCGGGCGGCCGCGACGCCACGTCGTCGCCGGGCCGCACCCGGGTGCCCGCCGCGTGGGCGAACGCCGCCACCGTCGGTGCGGGCAGCGGCGAGAGCGCGGCGACGAGCAGCCGGGCGACGAACGGCCCGGCCAGCTGGTCGGGCTGGGGCAGCGACGCCGCGTGCACCCGCACCAGCGCCTCCGCCCCGGGGAACGCCCGGACCGGGCCGCTCACGGGGCCACCAGCAGCCACACCGGCACCGCCACCAGCACGACCGCGACCAGCCGGACCAGCCCGTGCACGACACGCGGCAGCGGGGCCGGCGGCGCGGTGATCCGATCGATCCGGGCCTCCAGCGCATCGGTGAACGAGGACAGCGCCGCCGCCGGCGCGGACCCGCCGACGGCCTTGAGCGCGGTCGCCAGCTCGGTCGGGTCGCAGAGCTTGCGGGCGACGTCGTCGGCCCGCATCTCGATCAGCCGGGCCACCGCGAGCTGGGCGTGCACCATGCCGCGCACGAACGGCGCCGTCGCACCCCACGCGACGAAGGGCAGCACGACCAGGTCGTGGCGTTCGCGCAGGTGCGCCCGCTCGTGCGCGAGCACCGCGACGACCCCGGCGGTGTCGAGAGCGTCCAGCACCCCCGCCGACACCACCAGCCGGGAGCTGCGCCCGGGCAGGCAGTAGGCGACCGGTACGGGATGGTCGAGCACGCGGGTACCGGAGGCGTAGGGCCAGGGCGACGCGAGCACGTCGAGCAGGTCGCGGTGGCGGCGGCGGGCCCGCAGCGTCCGCACGGTGGTGATCACCAGCACCGACAGCAGCCGCAGCAGCACCCCGACCGCGATGAGCAGCGCCCCGACGTGCAACGGGTCCATCTGCTCCGGCCACTCCCCGGCCGACAGCGACGACGCCAGCGCGGCGGCCGCCGAGGGCAGGCTCTCCCCCATCGGGGAGAGCCCGTAGGCCAGCCCGGCACCGAACAGCGAGATGCCGCCGCCGAGCCCGACGGCCTGCCACAGCAGCAGCGCGCCGACCGGGTCGCGGCCGGGCCAGCGCGCCCGGGCCAGGGCACGGCTGACCGGCTCGGCGAGCAGTACGCCGAGCAGTCCGAGTCCGAGCGCGGTCAGCTCCATCGCGTCACATCGTCGCGGAGGGCGCGCCGCGGCGCCGCATCACCCCCGCGACCGGACAGGATCCTCGACCGTCCGGCCCTCAGCCGAGCAGGTCACGCAGGCGCGACCGCTCCTCCTCCGACATCGAACCGAGGAACCGCGCGAGGGCGGCACCGCGGTCGGACGCGTCGTCGAGCGCGTCGGTCATCAGCTCGGCCACGTGGTCCTCCCGGCTGGCCACCGGGCGGTAGTGGTGGGCGCGGCCGTCGCGGATGCGCCGGACCAGCTGCTTGCGCTCGAGCCGACCGAGGACGGTGAGCACGGTCGTCGTGGCCAGGTCGCGGTCGGCGAGCTGATCCTGCACCTCACGGGCCGTCATGTCCCGGTCCGACTCCCAGAGGACGTTCATGACCGCCCGCTCCAACTCGCCCAGACTCGTCACGTAGGTCATCCTACGCGAACCTTTCTACTGCGCGTAGAACCCCCGCGGGAGATGGCTCACACCCGGGTGTGTCGTCAGTGGATCTGCACCTGGTCGCCGACCTGCAGGTTCTCGAACCACTGGCGCGCATCGGACTCGCCGAGCTTGACGCACCCGGCCGACGGGGTCGAGAGGTCGCCCTGGTGGAAGGCGATCCCGCCCTGGGCGAAGAACACCGACCACGGCATCTGGGTCAGCCGCTCCCGGCTGGTCCACTGCTCGGCCTTCCACTGCACGGCGAAGGTGCCGGTCGGCGTGGGGGCCTCCGGGTCGCCCGGGCGCATCGCGACCGGCCCGGCGACGACCTGGCCCGCCTCGATCAGCCAGGTGGAGCGGCTCGCGAGGTCCACACAGGCGCGCGCCGAGGAGGTGCACGGCGTCCCGGCGACGAGCGAGCCCGTCGCGAACTGCCGGTCCGTAGGGTCGGGCTGCTCCGACGGCTCGGCGAGGGCGGGGCCCACCACGAGCCCGGCGAGGGCACCGCTCAGTGCGACACCCGCCACGAGGAGCCCGACGATCCGGCTCCGTCCCCGTGCCCGCATCCGTCCGCTCCTCCGTCGGGTCTGGCGGGCTCGGCCCGCCCGGACCGACCGGCTGCACAGCGCGACCGGTCGTGCTCGAACCGTAGTTGATCACGATCTTGGACTGAACGAGTGCATCGCATACCCCCGATCGGCGGTACGCGAGGCGCGCCGGACGGTCGGTGGCGCCGGTCAGCGGCCCCGGAACACCGGGACGCGCTTCTCGGTGCGGGCGGCGCGGCCCTCGGCGATGTCCTCGGCGGCCCAGCAGCCGCGGAAGTCCGCGGCGAGCCCGTCGACGACGGCCGGGTCGGTGTGCCCGCCACGGCCGAACGCGTTCACCGCACGCTTGTTGTAGGCCAGGGTGAGCGGGGCCATGGTCGCGATGTCACGGGCGAGGGCGAGTGCTGCGTCGCGGTCGCCGAGGGTGTCGGCGAGGCCGCGGGCGTGCGCGGTGGCGGCGTCGACCGTGGCGCAGGCCAGTAGCAGGCTGCGGGCCGTCCCGCCGCCGGCGATCTGCACCAGCCGCTCGATCGTCCACGGGTCCACGGCCAGCCCGAGCCGCGCGGTCGGGAGCCCGAACACCGCCTCCGGGGCGGCGACCCGCAGGTCGCAGGCCAGGGCCAGCTGCAGCCCGCCGCCGATCGCGGGCCCGGTCACCGCGGCGACGGTCGGCATCGGAAGGTCGGCGACCGCGTGCAGGCCGGTGTAGAGCGCGTCGAGGAACTCGTCGGTGTAGACCTCGCCGAAGTCGGCGCCGGAGCAGAACGCCGACCCGTTCCCGGCGACGACGACCGCCCGCGCGCCGGCCGCGCGGACCTCGGCGGCAGCGTCGACCAGCTGCCGACAGGTCGCGATGTCCAGGGCGTTGCGGCGCTCGGGGCGGTTCAGCTCGATCAGACCGACGTCGTCGTGGGTGCTCACGGAGATCACGGGCCGGACCCTAACCCGCGGTCGACGCGCCGGACCCGTCCGCGTGACCGGCGCCGCGCCCGGCGGGCGCGGGCTCGCTCCAGCTCTGTCCGCACAGCTCCCGGGCCAGCCCGACCACGAGCTGGTCGATCCGGCGCAGCATCCGCGCCGCGGCCAGCCGCCGCGTCCGCTCGGTCCCGGGGCCGACCACGGCCCGCGACGCAGCGTCGGCCTCGGCGGCGTCGAGCAGCTCCTCCGCGGAGCCGACGCCGTAGTCGGCGGGGCTCGCGCCGGGCGGGTGCTCGCGCCGGTCGGCGGGGCCCCAGCCGTCGTCGAGGATGCGGCGCAGGCCGTCGAGGTCCGCGCGGACCCGCTCGGCCGCGGGCTCCAGCGTCGCGGCCCAGCCGGGCGCCGACGCGGTCGCGGCCTGGGCGGCGAGCTGGCGGGTGTAGTGGTCGATGGCGCCGACGACGCGGACGGTGTGGTGCACCCCACGGCGCAGCGGCCTGCGGGCGACGGGGTGTTCCAGCGGCACCGCGCGGGTCCGCACGGTGGCCACCGCGGCGTCGACGGCGCGGGCCCGCTCCAGCGGGTCACCGGCTCCGGGGCGGCCCAGTGCCGCGTCGACCGAGGTGCGCAGGGAGACGTCGACCGCGGTGAGGGCGTCGTCGAGGGCCTCGGCGAAGGCCGTGCGCGAGCGGGTGGGCAGGATCAGGTAGGCGGCGAGCATGCCCAGCGCGCCCCCGACGACGGTCTCCTCCACCCGCAGGACCAGGGTCTGCACGCTGAACTGGCCGATCACGCCGTAGAGCAGGGCCAGCACCGCGGTGATCCAGAACGCCATCATCGCCTGCGAGATCCGCACCAGGTACAGGGCGAGGAACACGCAGACGAACAGCAGCGCGAGGCTGGCGACGACGTTGCCGCCCACCAGCAGCGCCAGCAGCATCCCGGCCACGACGCCGCCCGCGGTGCCCACCGCGCGGGCCCAGCCGCGGCTCAGGACGTCGCCGCGGCTGGCGGTGCCGGCGAACACCACGAACGCGGCGATCACCGCCCAGTACCAGCGGGCCGGTGAGATGAGCTCGCCGACCACGATCGCGAGACTGGTGGCGACGCCGACCTGCACCGCCTGGCGGGTGTGCAGCGCGAGCCCCTCGAACCGGTCCCGGCCCGCCGGGGTGTCACCACCGGTCTCACCGGAGGAAACGGTCTCATCGGAGGGAGCAGGGGCACCGGAGGGAACGGTGTCGCCGGGCGGGGCGGGGTCGCCGCCCGCGGTCGCCCGGTCGGTGTCGTGGTGCTCGGCGATCCGCAGCCGGGCCTGCTCGACGGTGGTCTGCATCGCGTCGGCGAGCCGGACGACGGCGAACCCGATGCGCTGCTCACGAGCGGCGGGCCCGACCCCGGACGGCCGGTCCACGATCTCGGCGACGGCGGACCGGGCGCCGTCGTAGAGGCGGGCGGCGATCGCGCCGGGTGTCCCGACGGCGGTGGCCGCGGCGAGGGCCCGCACTCCCTCGGCCAGCGCGGCGCGGTCGTCGTCGGGGATCGGGTCGTGGTGCTCGACCGACCGGCGGACCGACATCGCGACCCGTTCGGCGGCCAGCTCGGAGTCGATGATCCACTGCCGCAGGCCGGCGGCGGGTCCCGCGGTGGCGGCGGTCTCGGTCGGGGTGTCGGTCCCGGTGGCGGTGTCAGTGTCGGGGTCGGGGTCGGGATCGGTGTCGTCGAGCCGGTCGGTCACCAGCAGCGCGGTCTCGTTGAGCCGGGCCTGGGCGCGCACCAGCGGGTCGAGGTCGGGCTCGCCCTCGGTGGTCTCCACCGCCTCGACGGCGGTGAGCAGCAGCGCGTGCAGCCGCGCCTCGAACGCCCGGAACAGCGCGTCCAGCACGGCCTCGGAGCGGCGGGTGAACACCAGGCAGCGCAGCAGGAAGGTGCTGCCGATGCCGATCACCACGCCGGCCAGCAGGTACGGAAGCTCGGCGGGGCCGGCGTGCAGGAACTGCACGAAGAAGAACGGCATGAACGCCGCCATGCCCAGCGCGACCCCGCGCGGCCCGTACCGCCGGACCGCGACGGCGACGACCATGACCAGGACGAACACGACGTCGGCCGCGACCCGGTTCGTCGACAGCAGCGCGGACACCGTCGCCGACGCCGCGGCGGGCAGCACCATCAGGGCGGTGGTGACCCGCCGCCGTCGCAGGTCGTTCTCGTTCACCGCCAGGTTGCTGATCATCGCCAGCACCACGGAGAACAGCACGATCGTGACCGGCTGCCCGGTCAGCGCGCGCAGCACGCTAGCCAGCACCGCGGCGAGCAGCATCGCCGCCGTCGCGACCGAGGCCAGGTGCAGCCGCGTGTGGCCGGGGTCGACCGCGGCCGCCCACGTCCGCAGCTCGCCCCACCGGGCCGGCACCGGCATGCGCCGTCCGCGCTCGACCGTCCCCGTCACGGTGCGAGTCTGACACGCACCGCGGCGGCCGGTCCGGGGGTCAGCCCGCGGTGGGGGCCTGCGGCGGCAGCGGCTCGGTCGGCACCGGGTTCGTCGCCCCCGGGACCGGCTGCGAGGCCGGCCGGGCGACCGGGATGCCGAGCACGTCGCCCGCGGCGGCGGCCATCGCGCGCATGCCCTGGGCGTTCGGGTGCACCGGGGCGGCCGGCGAGGTCGGGACCAGGCCCTCGACCCACTTCACGCCGGGCAGCGTGCAGGCGTCGTGGCCGATGGTCGGGGTGTAGGTGTCGACGTAGTCCACCCCGGCGTCGCGCGCGGCGCCGGCCAGCATCGCGTTGAGCTTCTTCTCGGTCTCGCGCAGGTAGGCGGTGTCGCCCGCGCTGAACGGCATGACCGGGTAGCAGCCGGGACCGGTGTCCGGGAGGATCGACGGGTACCCGACGACGGCGACCCGCGCGGCGGGCGACCGCTCGCGGATCTGCTCGAGCACGTCGGAGACCTTCGACTCGGTGCCGTCGATCCGCTCGGCGAGCTGGTCGGTGCCGCCCGCGGTGAAGAAGTCCTTGCAGGCCGCGCCGAACAGGTTCGCCGAGGAGCGGCGCACGCACTCGCTGATGATCCCGGAGAACCCGATGTCGTTGCCGCCGATGGTCAGGGTGACCAGCGACTCGGACCCGTCGAGGGCGTCGAGCTGCGGCGGGTTCGGGCCGGCCTTCACCTCCTGAGGGGCCGTCATGTCCTCGGTCGTCGCACCGCTGCAGGACACGTCGGTGAACCGGCCGATGCCGGCGGAGCGGGCGAGCACCGAGGGGTAGTTCTGGCTCGAGCGCTGGCAGCCCGACGGCGTGCCCTGCTGCACCGGGACCAGCGGGCCCGCGGCGTAGGAGTCGCCGAGGGCGACGAAGCGCCCGACCGGGGCGGAGTCGAGGTTGCGCGCGGACAGCGTGGTCTCGGCGAACGTGGTCGGCGCCTCCGCCTGCGCGGGCGCGAGGGTGCTCATCCCGGCCGAGCTCAGCAGGGTCATGCTCGCCACGGCGAGCCACCGGGACGGACGGGGACGGCGCACGGGTTCTCGGACCTCCGGTCGGACGTCGCCGGCGTGGGCACGCCGGTCCTGACCGACCAACGATCATCGTCGCGGACCGGTTACGCCCCGTTCGGCGCACGTGACGGGCCGGGACCGCCCGGCCCGTCACGCACCGTGGACGGGGCTCGCTCAGTCGGTGAGCCTGCGCAGCGACAACGGCGCGACCAGGCGGTGCCGCAGCGCGGTCGCGTCCCACAGCTCGGGCCGCGACGGCATCGACGCGAGCCGCTCGGCGGCCACCGCGCCGGGGTCGGCCATCGGCTCGCGGACGCCGGCGAGGAAGGCCCACTCGTGCTCCTCGCACCCGATGTAGACCCCGCGACCGCCGGTCTCGCCGAACACCGCGGCGAAGCGCTGCTGCCAAGCCGAGCGCAGCGTCGCGTCCCGCCACACGGCCGGGCTGCCCGCCTGGAACACCAGGACCCCGCCGGGGGTGAGCCGCTGTGCGCAGGCCCGGACGAACTCCTCCTCGTAGAGCCGGTTGATCTGGGCGTCGGGCTCGTCGGGGCGCTCGTCGGGCAGGTCGACGATCACCAGGTCCCAGTCCTCACGCGCGTCCAGGACGAACTGCCGCCCGTCGCCATAGGTCAGGTGCACCGGGCCCTCGCCGCGCTCGGCCGCGGCCAGGGACTCGGGGGTGTAGCCGTAGGGCAGGTGCTCGGCGCAGATCCGGACGGCCTCGGCGTCGATGTCGACGTGGTCGACCCGGCTCGCGCCGGCCGCGACCGCCATCTCCGACGCGACGCCCTCCGAGGAACCGATGATCAGCACCCGGTCCAGCTCGCGGGCGAGCAGGGCACCCGGCCACACCAGTGCCTCGTGGTAGGTGAGCTGGGTGTGCTCGGTGGACTGGCGCTCGTCGTCGCAGAAGAGGGTGACGCCGTGGGCGGTGTCGGCGACGACGACGTGCTGGAAGCCGGTGTCCGCGACGTGGTGGACCCGGCCGAGGTCCCAGCGCCGGGTCAGGCCGGGCGAGAGGGGTTCGGTGACCGTGCGCGGGGCGCCGCCGCGGTCGACGACCTGCAGCGCGGTGTCGGTCGCGCCGACGCGGTCGGCGAGGCGGCGCACGGCGTCGACCGGGTCGGCGCTCTCACCGCAGGTGAACACGTCGACGTGCATGCCGCCGTGCTCGGGCCAGGTGTGGATCGAGGCGTGCGACTCGGCCAGGACCGCGACGACGGTCGCTCCCTGCGGTTCGAACCGTTCGACGACCACCTGGCGGACCTGGGCACCGGCCTCGGTCAGCGCGGCGGTCAGGTCGCTGCGCAGGCGGGCGCAGTCGTCGAGCATCTCGGGGGCGATGCCGCCGAGCTCGGCCAGGACGTGCCTGCCGACCGGCGACGAGGTGCTGGGCAGTGCGGGCGCGCCCGTCCCCAGCCCGGTGCCCGGATGCAGTTCTCCGGCAGCGGTGGCGGGCACGGACATGGTGGGCGAGGTGGAAGATGACACGTCCGGACACGTTAACCGCGATGTGGGAACGCCGCCCCCTCCTCCTCGACGACCACGTCCAGCGGTCCGAAGCCGTTGAACCCGACCGAGGCGTAGCTGGAGGTGTAGGCGCCGGTCCCGAGCAGGTCGACGACGTCGCCCGCGGCCAGGTCCAGCGGCAGCGCGACCGGGGTCCGGCGGTAGACGACGTCGTCGCCGTCGCAGGTGGGGCCCGCGACCACGACCGGTCCGCACGGGCCGGAGCGGCCGGGCACGCGCAGCGGGTAGGCGATCGCCTCGCCCTCGGTCTCGGCCAGGCCCTGGTAGCGGCCGACGTCGAGGTACACCCAGCGACGGTGGTCGACCCCCGGGCGGCGGGACACCCGCAGCACCCGGGCGCGCAGCACTCCGGCCGGGGCGACCAGCGCGCGGCCCGGTTCGAGCAGCAGCGTCGCGTCGTCCACGTGCCCGGCAGCGACGGCGGCGGCCACCGCGCTGCGCACGGCCGCGGCGTAGTCCTGTGCGGGGGCGACGGCGGTGCGGTAGGCCACCGGCCAGCCGCCGCCCAGGTCCAGCTCGGGTCGGCGCAGCCCGGCCCGCCCGGCGACCCGCAGCGCGAGCGCGACGGCCCCGGCGTAGGTGGCGGGGCGGGTCTGCTGGGAGCCCGCGTGGAAGGTGACCCCGGCCGCGACCAGGCCGCGGTCCGCGACCCGGCCCAGCAGTGCGACGGCGGCGTCGGGCGGCGCGCCGAACTTGCCGTGGAACGGCGTCGCCGAGCCGGTGTCGTCGACCGAGAGGCGGACCTGCACCCGGGCGCCGGGGACCTCGGCGGCGAGGGCGTCGACGTCCTCGGCGCTGTCGGTGACGAACCGGGTGACGCCGACGCGGGCGGCCCGGGCGGCGGCACCGGGGCCGCGCACCGGGTTGCCGTGTTGCAGGGTCACCGGGTCCGCCCCGGCGGCCAGGCACAGGTCGACCTCGGCCTGGGAGGCCACGTCGAAGCCGGCCCCGGCCGCGACGAGGGTGCGCAGCACCGCGGGTTCCGGGCAGGCCTTGACGGCGTAGAGGATGCGGGCGTCGCCGAACGCGGCGGCCAGCGCGCGGTACCGCTCCCCGACGACGACGGGGTCCAGCGCCAGGTACGGCGTCGGACGGTCGGTGGCGAGCAGCCGCTCCAGGCCGGGGCTCAGGGTGTCGGGCACACCGCGATCGTCTCCCGGGCCGGGCCGCGCCCCACCGCCGGGGCACGACCTGCGGGGCCACGACCCGCCGGGGCCGGACCGGCCCGACCGGACCGCTCCGGGCGCCGGGCCCCTGATCTAGGTTCGACCCATGACCGCACCGAAGCCGCAGCGCCGCGCCCGGAGGATCGCCATGACCCCGGAGGAGGTCACCGCGTTCCTCGACGCCGAGCGCACCTGCCGGGTCGCCACCAACGGCGTGAACGGCCCGCACGCCACCCCGCTCTGGTACGTGTGGGACGGCGAGGCGCTCTGGCTGACCTCGCTGTCGCGCTCGCAGCGCTGGACCGACCTGCAGCGCGACCCGCGGATCGCCGTCGTCGTCGACGCCGGGCACGACTACTCCGAGCTGCGCGGGGTCGAGCTGCGCGGCTCGGTCGAGGTCGTCGGCGAGGTCCCGCGCACCGGGGAGCCGCACCCCGAGCTGGAGCGGGTCGAGCAGGCGATGGCCGACCGCTACTCCGGCGGGCAGGTCGCGATCGACGGCCGGCACGCCTGGCTGCGGCTGCGCCCGGAGAAGATCACCAGCTGGGACTTCCGGAAGATGTGATCGTCACGGGTGAGGGGATCGGTGCCGGATGTGGCTCCGATCCCCTCACCCGTGACGATCACCGGGTTCCGGCCGGCTCAGGGCCGCCCGGTCACCAGCGGCCAGAGGCCGTCGGCGCCCGCGGCCAGTGCGGCCGCACCGACCCGGTCGTTCCAGTACGCCTCGGTGCCGTCCTCCTCCCGCCAGGCCCACAGCCGGGTCGTGACCAGCCGCAACGCGTGCTCACGGGTGAACCCGATCGCGCCGTGCACCTGGTGGGAGATCCGGGCGACGGCCGTGGCCGCCTCCGAGCAGCGGGCCTTCGCCGCGGCGACGGCGAACGCGGTCTCCGCGGCGGCGAACCCCGCGCGCTGCGCGGTCGAGGTCGCCGCGGCGGAGGCGGCCGAGGCGGCGGCGACCTCCGACCCGGCCTCGGCGAGCATCTGCTGCACCGCCTGGAAGCGGCCGATGGGGCGACCGAACTGGGTGCGCTCCCCGGCGTAGGCGACCGAGGCGGCCAGCGCGCCGCGGGCCGCGCCGGCGAGCAGCAGCGATCGTGCCAGCGCCGCCCGCAGGGTCAGCTCCGCGGCCGCGCCGGCCGGGGCGGTGCCGGTGGCCGTCGGGGTGACCGCGTCGAGGGTCAGACCGTCGCGGGGCTCCTCGGCGAGGTTGACGCCCTCGGTGACCCGCGCCGCGGCCGCGTCGAGCACGAGCACCCGGTCGCCGTCGAGCACGACGACCGCGGCGAGCGAGCGCCCCCACGGCACCCGGGTCAGCTCCGCCGACACGGAGCCGCCGCCAGGGACGCCGCCGGTGCCGCCGTCGGTGCCGGCGTGAGTGCCGCCGCCGGTGAGCGCGCCCCGGGCGGCACCGGCCGGGCGGTCCCCGCTGGTCGCGTCGGTGACGACCGCGGCCAGCGGCCCGTCCGGCGCGGCGAGCCCGGCAGCGCGGGCCAGCCACCCGGCGAGCAGGTCGGTCTCGGCCAGCGGCAGCCGGGCCGCCGCCGCTCCGGCGACCTCCAGCAGCACGGCGGCGTCGTCGAGGGTGCCGCCGGTCTCCGGGTCGGTCAGCGAGGTCAGCCCGGCCCCAGCGCACGCCTTCCAGGCGGCCGTGTCCAGACCGGTGCCCTCGCGGTCGTCGGACCCGGCGGCCAGGATCGACGCGGCCAGGTCGGCGAGGTCGCTGTTGCGGGCCATCAGCGCAGTCCCATCCCCCGCGCGACGATGCCGCGCAGGACCTCGTTGGTACCGCCGCGCAGGGTGAACCCGGGCGCGTGCAGCACGGCGTCGGCGAGCAGCCGGGCGAACCCGGACTCCGCGCCGGGGTCCGGTGGGATGTCGACCAGCAGCCGGGCGGCGTCGACGATCTCATTCTCGAAGCGGGTGCCGAGGTCCTTGACCAGGGCCGCGGCCAGCTCGGGCGCCTCACCCGACTCCAGTGCCCCGGCGACGGCCAGCGACATGGCCCGCAGCGTCCACAGCCGCGACACCAGCGACCCGACCCGGCGCCGGGTGCCGGTGTCGACACCGCCCGACGCCGCGGTCAGCTCTCCGACCAGCGACGACAGCAGCGGGTAGGTCGACAGGAACCGCTCCGGTCCGGACCGCTCGAACGCCAGCTCGCCGGTGACCTGGGCCCAGCCGTTGCCGATCTCGCCGAAGACCCGCGAGTCCGGGATGAACACGTCGTCGAAGCGGACCTCGTTGAAGTGGTGCGCCCCGGTGAGCAGCGGGATCGGGCGGATCTCCACCCCGGGCGAGTCCAGCTCGACCAGGAACTGGGACAGGCCCGCGTGCCGGTGGGCGTCGTCGCGCGGCTCGGTGCGCACCAGCGCGAAGAACGCGTGCGCGTGGTGGGCGCCGGAGGTCCAGACCTTGGTGCCCGACAGCCGCCACCCGCCGTCGACGCGGGTCGCCCGGGTCCGCACCGACGCCAGGTCGGAGCCGGAGTCCGGTTCGGACATGCCGATGCCGAAGTACACCTCGCCGCGGGCGATGCCGGGCAGGAACGCGCGACGCTGCTCCTCGGTGCCGTGGCGCAGCAGCGACGGCCCGATCTGGCGGTCGGCGATCCAGTGCGCGGCCACCGGGGCGCCCGCGGCGAGCAGCTCCTCGGTGACGACGTAGCGCTCCAGCGCGGTGCGGCCGTGCCCGCCGTACTCGGTGGGGATGGTCATACCGAGCCAGCCGCGCTCCCCCAGCCGCCGCGAGAACGACTCGTCCCAGCCGGAGAGCCACACGTCCGCACGCGGGGTCCAGCGATCGGCGTCGCGCTCCTCATCGAGGAAGGACCGGACCTCGGCCCGCAGGTCCGCCAGCCCGGCGGGGAGCTCGACCGGGTCGGGCACGAGCTCGGGCAGCGTCGCTGCCGCTGTCGATGTCACTGCCACGGGCCTCATCATGACCCAGCCCCGCCGACGCCGCCGGTGTCTATGGGCCGACTCACCGGGGTACGTTCCGGGCATGACCACCAATGCTGACGAGCGCAGGGTGCTGGATGCCGTCCCCACCGGCCTGTTCATCGGCGGCCAGTGGCGGCAGGCGGAGAACGGTGCGACCGCGAAGGTCGAGGATCCGTCCACCGGAGAGGTCCTGACCGAGGTCGCCGACGCCTCCCCCGCCGACGGCATGGACGCCCTCGCCGCCGCGCACGCCGCGCAGCCCACGATCGCCGCGATGGCACCACGGGAGCGCAGCGAGATCCTGCGCCGCGCCTACGACCTGCTCCACGAGCGGATCGACGACCTGGCCCTGCTCATGACCCTGGAGATGGGCAAGCCCTTCGCCGAGGCCAAGGGTGAGGTCACCTACGCCTCGGAGTTCCTCCGCTGGTTCTCCGAGGAGGCCGTGCGCATCGACGGCGGCTACCAGGTCGCCCCGAACGGCCAGACCCGCTTCCTCACCGTCCGCCAGCCCGTCGGGGTCTGCGTGTTCGTCACCCCGTGGAACTTCCCGCTGGCCATGGGCACCCGCAAGATCGCCCCGGCGGTCGCCGCCGGCTGCGCCTCGGTGATCAAGCCCGCACCGCAGACACCGCTGACGATGCTCGCGTTCGCGCAGGTGCTGGCCGACGCGGGCCTGCCCGACGGCGCCCTGAACGTCATCAACGCCACCGACGCCGGCGCGGTCATCGAGCCGATCCTGCGCGACGGCCGCGCCCGGAAGATGTCGTTCACCGGGTCCACCCCGGTCGGGAAGCTGCTGCTGGCCCAGGCCGCGGACAAGGTCATGCGCTCGTCGCTGGAGCTGGGTGGCAACGCCTCGTTCATCGTGCTCGACGACGCCGACGTCGACGCCGCCGTCGAGGGCGCCATGATCGCCAAGATGCGGAACATGGGCGAGGCCTGCACCGCGGCGAACCGGTTCTACGTCCAGCGCGGCGTCGCCGAGGCGTTCACCGCCAAGCTCGCCGAACGGATGGGTGCGCTCAAAGTCGGTCGCGGCACCGAGGAGGGCGTGAACGTCGGCCCGCTGATCGACGCCAAGAGCCGGGACAAGGTCACCGACCTGGTCGCCGACGCCGTCGCCGCGGGCGCCTCGGTCGCGCTCGGCGGGAAGGCCCAGGACGGGCCGGGCTACTTCTACCCGCCGACCGTGCTCACCGACGTGCCGGTCGACTCCCGACTCAACCACGAGGAGATCTTCGGCCCGGTCGCGCCGATCACCGTCGTCGACACCGCCGACGAGGCGTTGGCCGCGGCCAACGCGACCGAGTTCGGCCTGGTCAACTACGTGTACACGCGTGACCTGAACCGGGCGCTGCACATCGCCGAGAACCTCGAGAGCGGCATGATCGGGCTCAACACCGGGCTGGTGTCGAACCCGGCAGCCCCGTTCGGCGGGGTGAAGGAGTCCGGGCTGGGTCGCGAGGGCGGCGCCATCGGCATCGACGAGTTCCTCGAGACCAAGTACGTGGCCATCGGCTACAGCGGCTGACCACGCGCACGGACGAGGGCCCCGGCGCCGTACGGCGCCGGGGCCCTCGTGGTTCGCGGACCGGTCAGTTGGCCGGGGCCGCGGGGGCAGCGGGTGCCGGGGCCTGCGGCTGGATCGGGACCGCCGCATCCTGCCCGGGCACCGGTTCGGCGGGCTGGGTCACGTCGGCCTGACCGCCCGAGACGAGCTCGACCAGCTCGACACCGCCGTTGAGGGTCAGCATCACGATCAACAGTGCCACTGAGGCGACGGCGGCCGCGGTGAGTCCGCGTTGCGCGGACCCGCTGGTGACCAGCCGGCCACGGCTGGTCTCCACCACCCAGGCGCGGGCGGCGAAGACCGCCAGCATCAGGCCGAAGGCGAGCCAGGTCAGGAGGAATCCGTTCACGGGTTCGGCACCTCCCCGCCGGCCGCCGGGGCCGGGCCCGTCGCCGGTGCCGGGACACCCGGCGCCGGGGGCGGGTCGTTGCGCACCAGGATCGCGTCGAAGCCGCTCTCGTAGGTCGCGCGGTACTGGCCCGACGCGATCAGCTGGTTGCGGATCTCGAGCGTCCAGCCCGGCTGGCGGTCGTTCAGGACGACGCCCTGCTTCTCGATCGCCGGATAGAACAGCAGCGTCTGCGGCTGGACCTGGTCGATGCAGCGGAACGGGTCCGCGGCGAGGACCGCGCAGCCCTGACCGCCCGAGGCCATGTTGTTGTGCTCGCCGACGCCCTCCAGGGCGTACGGCCCGACCGTCGACAACGGCTGCACCGTCGCGCCGGGCGGCGCCTCGTCGTAGGCCTTGCGGGTCATCTGGACGTCCTCGGTCGTGACGTCGGTGTAGGCCTCGTTGCCGCCGCGGATGAAGATCAGCAGACCGAAGACCACCACCATGCCCACCGCGAGCAGCCGTTCGCGTTTGCGGTCGACCCGGGCGAAGGCCCGCAGCGCGTCGACGGCCAGGATCGACAGGATCGGCAGGCCGTAGAGCAGCACGCGCAGGAGCAGCTCGCCGCCGTAGCTCTGCACGACCGCCATGCCCATCGGGATGATCGCCAGCAGGATCGGCACGAGGTCGCGACGGCGGCGCCAGTAGACCCAGGCACCGGCGAAGCCGATGACGTAGGTCAGGCCGGTCATGACGACCCGGAGCCCCTTGCCCACCAGCTGGCCCGTGTCGCCCTGGAACCGGTCGGCGACGCCGGCCTGCAGCGCGCTGCCCTCGTCGCCACTGCCGATGATCATGCTGATCTGGTTCATCCAGAAGTCGCGGGCGCCGATCAGCACGAACACCGCCACCGCGGCGATCGCGACGATCACCAGCCCGCGGCCGCGGAACCGGCCCACGATCGCCAGTACGGCCAGCTGGCCGATGATGGCGAACGGGGTCAGCTGGTGGGCCGGGGCCACCGCGATCACGCACAGCGCCGCGCAGAAGTAGATCAGCAGCAGCTGCCGGGCGGGCAGCGTCGGTGTGTTCGGCGGGGTCAACGCCGACACCAGCCAGCGCCGCCACCGTGGCAGCGGTGGTGCCCCACGGTGCGCCCGTGGCCAGCCCGCGGCACCTGCGTTGTCGACGCGACGGGTGGCCAGGGGGCCGAGCGCGAAGGTCAGCACCGTCAGCAGCAGCACGATCGCGGTCGCCTGCGGCGAGAAGTAGTCCTGTTCGATCCAGTTCAGGCCGATGAACAGCCAGGCCGCCACCCACGGTGCGCGGGTGCCCCCGAGCATCGAGCGGGCGAGCGCGTAGACACCGATCGCCCACACCGCGGTGACGGCGGGCGGGTACCAGCGCAGGACCGTGTCGAGCTGGTCGGCGCCCGCGGCGTCGCGGATCCACGCCCACTGGGCGAAGAACGCCGGCCAGAAGAACCGGGCGTCCACACCGGTGGGCGGGACACCGTTGTTGCTGGCCACGGCGTCGACGAAGCCGGAGATCAGCCACGCAGTGGTGAACCGGGCCTGGGGCTGCACGACCGAGGGCAGACCGGTGGAGCACAGCAGCAGCACACCCGTCGCGGCACCCAGCATCGGGATCCGCGGCCGGCGCGACCACAGCTCGACCAGGCAGGCCCCGATCGCGAGCAGCAGGGCCACCCACGCGAACGGGCTCAGCGCCGGGGCCAGGCCCCAGCCGCCCAGGTCGGACAGGTCGGTCGTCGCCGCGGCGACGGGCAGCAGCAGCACCGCGAGCACGGCCAGGACCGGGGCGCCCCAGACCCACAGCGGGGACAGCGGCTCGGCGGTCTCCGGGGCGGGCGGCGGAGGCGGCGGCGGACCGTCACCGGGCGGGCGCGGGACCGGGCCGCGGACGGCCATGGTCGGCGAGTCCGGACCCGGCGGCGTGACGAACTGGGTCCGCTCGCTCGCGCTCTCCTCCGCGACGCGGGTCCGCGCGACGGCGGGCTCCTCGCCGCGGTGGCCGCGGGTTGACGGGCCGGGGCCGCCCGTCCGGCGGGTCTCCGACGTCACGACTTCACCTCCGGTGTGCTCCGGCGGTTCCACACGCCGGGACGAATCTGAGTGCCAGCGCGCAGAGGACCTGCGCGCCGACGTAGCCGAGGACGACCGGCAGCATGGTCATGCTGACCGACGCGGTCCCGGGCTCGGGCAGCGGGACCAGACCGGCGAAGGCCACGACCAGGCCGGTGTTGAGCAACTGGATCTTCGCGTAGCCCATCCCGTCGCCGTCGGCCTGGCGGCGGGCGAGCTCGAACACGACGATCAGCCGGAAGAACAGCCCGCCCATGAGCACGGCCAGCGCCGGGGCGCCGGGCGCGTAGCCCTCCCCGAGCAGCGACAGCACCGGGTAGCCCAGTGCCGCGCCGAGTCCGAGCGCCGGGACGAACAGCAGGAGCATCCGGCGCCGTGCGACGCGGGCGAACTCCTCGGCGCGGTGCGGCTCCCGGGCGGTCTGCACGGTCAGCGAGTTGGTGAAGAACGTCGCGGCCAGGTCGATGACGGTCACCGCCTGCCAGCAGATGAAGAAGACCGCGCCGATCTCGTTGCCCATCCGGAAGTTCGCGAACAACGGGACCTGGTTGTAGAGCAGCGCGTTGCCGCACTGCGCCAACGCGGTCGGCGCGAGGAACGCGATCATCTCCGGGCGCGACGGGAGCGTGCCCGGCCCGCCGGCGCGGGCGAAGCGCCGCACCATGAACCAGAGCAGCACGGTGCCCGCCGCGATCCACAGCACGACCGGGATCGCCCAGGACAGCACCAGCGCCTCGGACGCGAGCGTGCTGCCCAGCGCCAGCAGCAGCACGATCCGGGTCACGGCGAAGGTGCCGTTGCGCCACACCGCCACCCACGGCCGCCCGATGGCGACCATGACGAAGTCGTGGACGACGAACACGCACCAGCCGGCGCAGGTCAGGACCAGGACGACCAGTCCCCAGCCGAACGATCCGCCGCCGGCGGCCTCCGCGACCCGGGGCACGAGCGTGCCGTAGATCAGGCCGATCAGCCCGGACAGCGGCATGATCAGCAGGAGCGAGCCGAAGGTCAGCCGGACCGACTTGCGGCCGGCCCCGGGGAGCCAGCGCAGCAGCGCGAGCCCCAGGTTGAGCTGGGCGACGCCGCCGATCAGCTGGAAGGCCGACACGAACTCCGAGGCCCGGCCCACCTCGGACTGCGGCATGATCCGGGTCGCGATCAGCACGCCGAGCAGCCCGGCGACCGAGCCGAAGCCCGAGCACAGGGTCAGGGCGATGCCGTCACCGATGCCGCCGTTGCGGTCCGGGACCTGCTCGCCGTCGCCGTCGCCGCCTCCGCCGCCCGCTCCGGGTGATGGGGTGGGCGGCGGGGTCGGCGGGTTCTCACCGGGCCCGCGCAGCCCGACCAGCGGGGGCAGGAACTCGGTGTGCTGCTCGGCGTTGCGGCGCGAGTGCGCCCTGGCGTGCGCCGTGGACAGACGCTGGGTCGGGGCTTCCGGGTCGACGCCCCTCGCGTGCGGTCCGGGGACGGGGCCGGGACCGGGCGTCCCCGCGGCGGGGCGGGGATGCGCCGGCCCGACCGGCCTCACCGGAAGGTCCCGCTCACTGGGCCACCACGGCGTGGCGCAGCAGGAACGGGACCGACAGGAGCGTGACGGCGAACAGGGCGACGCTCGGGTACCAGAGCCCCAGGCTGACCATGAGCTGGCCGCCGATCAGGGTGACGGCGGTGCCGACCCCGAGGGTCAGCAGCCAGACGTGCGCGGCGGGCGCGCGGCGCAGGAATCCCGCGGCGGCCCAGCCTGGGCCGAGCAGCAGGAAGCCGATGGTGACCAGCAGCCGGAACTCGCCCAACGCGCCCCCGGTGACCCCGGCGACGTTCAGTCCGCAGGCGACGATGCCGGCGAGGACGAGCAGGATCGCGACGTACCGCCGCGCGGTCCTCGCGCGGGTCAGCTCTGCTGCGGACTGCACGCTCACCGCGGCTCACTCCTCTTCACTGGTGGTTCTCCCGGCACGACGTCCCCCGTGGGACGGGTGCCGGTGGGGCGTGGACCGGGTCGATCCGGTCCCGGGGCGTTCAGGACGCCTCTTCCCCCCATGCGTACCGCACACCGGTCCGCTCGGGACGGGCGGACCCGTCCCGCTCGGCGCCGACGGGGCGCTGCTCGCGGGCGACCGGCGACGGGGCCGGCTGCGGCGGGCCGGGCTGGGCGGTGCCGGGCTGCGGCTGCGGGGCCGGTCGCGACGGCTGCTGCCGGCGCTGCGGGGCCGGGGCGTCGGCGCGCGGCCGCGGGGCCGGGCGTCGCTGGTGGGCCGGCGGGACCGTCCGGTCCGGCGTCGTGGGCGGCACCGGCCCCGTGGGCGGGGTAGTGGGCGCCGCCGGGTGTCCGGCGGGCGGGGCGACCGCCGCGGGGCCGGGGACGGCGGGCCGGTCCTCGCGACCGGCGCGACGCCGCTCGGCGGCGAGGGTCCGCAGGACGCGGGTGCCGTCGGCGAAGGTGCGCAGGTTCGTCTCGCCGAACATCCGCTCCTTCTCCACCGAGGGGACCTCGGTGATCGTCAGACCGGCGGCGGCGACGCGGCAGTTCAGGACCGTCTCGATCTCGAACCCGTCGCCCCAGTACATCCCGCCGTCCGGGTGTGGGGGCATGTCGACCGCGGGCAGGTCCAGCAGCGGCAGGATGTCGGCCCAGAAGGCGTTGTAGCCATAGCAGAGATCGCTGTAGCGGGTGCCGAACAGCGTGTTCGCGATCAGGTTCAGCCCGGCGTTGCCACCCTTGCGGAGCAGCGTGATGTCGTCGCTGCCGCCGCCCTTGGTGAACCGGCTGCCCTTTGCGAAGTCGGCGCCGTCGACGAGCGCGGCCACGAAGCGCGGGATCTCCTGCGGGTCGGCGGAGCCGTCCGCGTCGAACATGACGATCGCGTCCCCGGTGGCCGCGGCGAACCCGCAGGCCATCGCATTGCCCTTGCCCTTGCGGGTCTGGCGGACGATCCGGACGCCGGGCAGCACACGGCGTGCGGTCTCGACGGTGCCGTCCCGGGAGTCGCCGTCGACGACGATGACCTCGTGCACGGCGGGACGCACGGCCGCGACGGCCGGCAGCACCACCTCGAGGTTCCGTGCTTCGTTGCGGGTCGGCACGATCACCGACACCCTCGGTTGGCTAGGACGACGTCGTCCGTGGTCAGGGCGCTTGTTCACCGGTCTCTCCCCCGAATCGATCGGTCCTGGCGCGCGGTTGGCGAGCAGTGCGTGTCCGGTCGTGACGACGATGCCGATCCGACCGGATCCTTTACCCCACAACGGGGGGGTCATCAGAGATATCTCCGGTGCCGTCGGTCGCGTTACGTGAGCCGCACCGCATCGGGTGTCGCCCGGACGGCGCAAGACCCCCGAACTCCGTCGCCGCGGCGTGGACCGACCACGCGAACACGACGACGGATACTACGGATGCCCTCCGGACCACCGCGGCGCGGGACCGCCTCGCGGGGCCCCGGCCGACGAGCGGTGACCGTCGGGCGGCGAGCGGCGGGATACCCGGCCCATGATCACGGTACGTATCCGTTCCGTCCCGATGGTCCCGTTCGGACGTCGCACGTCCGCGCCGCCGTCCGGCACGTCGACCGGGGCGGGTAGCGTGGGTCGCCGCCTGCTCGTCCGATCCGTTCCACCCCTGCGAGGTACCCGATGAGGCCCGGCGGCTTTGTGCCCAGCGTGTCCGTCTGCATCCCGGTCCACAACGGCGAGGCCTATCTCGCCGAGACCATCCGCAGCGTGCTGGAGCAGACCTGGCGGGACTTCGAGCTCGTCGTGCTGGAGAACGGCAGCACCGACGCGAGCTGGGAGATCGCCACCTCCCTCCGCGACCCGCGGATCCGGGTCGAGCGCAACCGGCAGGTCCTGCCGCAGGGCGACAACTGGAACCGCGCCGTCGAGCTGTGCCGTGCGCCACTGGTGAAGCTGGTGTGCGCCGACGACCTGCTGCACCCGCGCTGCCTGGAGCTGCAGGTGCCGCCGATGCGCGACGACCCCTCGCTGTCGGTGGTGGCCTCTCGCCGGCACATGATCGACGAGCAGAGCCGGGTCATCGTCCCGCGCCGCGGCCTCGGCGGCGGCCTGGTCGGGCTGCACTCGGGCAGCGAGGTCGCGCGGCGGGTCATCCGCAACGGGGCGAACCCGATCGGCGAGCCGGGCAACGTGCTGTTCCGTCACGAGCAGTTCGTCACCGCGGGCGGGTGGCGCCCGGAGCGGCGCTTCATCATGGATCTCGACCTCTGGATGCGGCTGCTCCAGTACGGCGACTTCCTCGGCGTCCCCGAGACCCTGGCCGCGTTCCGGATCGCCCGCGGCTCGGTCTCCTCGGAGTTCGAGCAGCAGATCTCCGAGGAGCAGCAGCTGCTGTTCGACGAGCTGGGCGACTCCGGGGTGTTCGACGTCCGCCCGATCGACGTGCGGATCGGCCGGCTCGCCCTGCCGCTGGGCCGGGCCCGGCGCAAGGCACTGTTCAAGGTGTCGCGGATCGCCGCCCGCAAGGACGACAAGCTCATCGCCGAGCGCGACGAGGCCGCGGCCGCCGAGGCCCGCTGACCGCGCTGAGCGCAGGCCGCGACCGCGGCCGCCGGACGGACGGCATCCCGGACTCCCCGATCGGCGGGGCCGACACCGGACATCGGGGACATGCAGTCGCGTATCTGCTGCCAGGTCTTTGCGGCAGCACTGCCGTCGCGTTGAATTCCCTCACCCGGCCCGGTGGCGGCCGGACCGACCGGTGAGGGGGCGCGATGCAGACGCATGCGGTCGCCATGCACATGAGCGACGGGTTGGTGAACGGCCCGACGGCGCTGCTGTTCGCCGTCGTCGCGGTCATCGCGCTGACGGTTGCCGTCCTGCGCGCCCGCGCGGACCTCGACGACCGCACCGCGCCGATGGCCGGGCTGGTCACGGCCTTCGTCTTCGCCGTCCAGATGATCAACTTCCCGATCCTGCCCGGCGCGAGCGGGCACCTGCTGGGCGGGGCGCTCGTCGCGATCCTGGTGGGCCCCTGGGTGGGCATCATCGCGATCTCGATCGTGCTCGTCGTGCAGGCGCTGCTGTTCGCCGACGGCGGCATCACCGCCCTCGGGCTCAACATCACGAACATGGCCGTGATCGGGGTGGTCGTCGGCTGGCTGGTGGCGCGGGCGCTGCGCCGGTTCGCGGTGCGGTCACGGACCGGGCTGGTCGTCGTCGCGTTCGTCGCCGCCCTGCTGAACACGGTCGTCGCCGCGATGGGCTTCGTCCTGGAGTACGCGATCGGCGGCGCGGGCGGCGCCACCCTCGGCACCGTCTTCGCGCTGATGGGCGGGCTGCACCTGCTGATCGGCATCGGCGAGGGCGTGATCACCGCGGCCACCGTGGGCGCGGTGGCCGCCGTCCGGCCGGACCTGGTGTACCTGCTGCGCGGCACCGCGGCCCCGCTCGCCCGTCGCTCGACCTCCGAGGAGGGTGTGCGATGACCGGCACCGCCCACCGCCGTCCGCTGCTGTTCTTCGCCGGGTTCCTCATCGTGTCCCTCGTCGTGGCCGGGCTGGTCTCCTCCCTCGCCTCCCCCGACCCCGACGGCCTCGACACCGTCGCCCGGCAGGGCTGCACCGCCGTCGCGACCCCGGAGGGCGAGGAGCGGCTGGAGGGGACCTGCATCGCGACCCACGAGAGCGACCACGCCATGGCGTCGAGTCCGCTCGCCGGGTACTCGGTCCTGGGCGGCGAGGGCACCACCGGCGTCGCCGGGGTGGCCGGGGTGCTGGTGACGGTCGTCGTCGCGGGCGGGGTGTTCCTGCTGCTGCGCCGACGGGACGGCTGATGGGCGCCGGGCACTCCCACCCGCTCCACCTCCACCGCGACTCCCCCGTCCACCGGCTCCCACCCGAGGTCAAGATCGTCTCGGCGCTGCTGGTCACGGTGTGCGTGGTCGCGACCCCGCGAGAGGCGTTCGCGGTGTTCGGCGGGTTCGCCGTCCTGCTCGCCGGGGTCTGGGCGCTGGCGGGCATCCGGCCGGGCTGGATCCTGCGCCGCTCGTTCATCGAGCTGCCCTTCGTAGTCCTCGCGGTGCTGCTGCCGTTCACCGGCCCGGCGCCGACGCTGGACTGGCTCCGCCTCACGCTGTCCCAGGCGGGGCTGCTCGGGGCGTGGAACATCCTGGTCAAGGGCACCCTGGGCGTGCTGACCTCGCTGACCCTCGCCGCGACGACGCCGATGCGCGACCTGCTCGTCGGCCTGCAGCGCCTCCGCGCCCCGGCGATCGTCACCACGATCGCCACCCTGATGCTGCGCTACGCCGACGTGATCGCCGGCGAGGCCCGGCGGATGCGGTTGTCCCGGATCTCCCGCGGTCACGACCCGCGGTTCCTGTGGCAGGCCGGGGCGACCGCCCGCGGGATCGGCTCGCTGTTCGTGCGGTCCTACGAGCGCGGCGAGCGGGTGCACCTGGCGATGCTGTCGCGCGGCTGGACCGGCACCATGCCGCCGTCGGGCGACGCCCCGACCACCCCGCGGCAGTGGCTGGCCGGGCTGACCGTGGCCGGGGTCGCGGTGCTGCTGGCCGGGTCCGGCTGGGTGGCCGCATGAGCCCGCCGTCGCTGCGGCTGACCGACCTGGCCTTCGCCTACCCCGACGGCCACCAGGCGCTGTTCGGTGTCGACCTGACGATCGCCCCCGGCGAGCGGGTCGCGCTGCTCGGCCCGAACGGCGCCGGGAAGACCACCCTGGTGCTGCACCTCAACGGGATCCTCGGCGGCAGCGGGGACGGCCGGGAGGACCGCTGGGCGGGCTCGGTCGAGGTCGGCGGGCTCCGGGTGGAGAAGCGGAACCTGCGCGAGATCCGGCGCCGGGTCGGGATCGTCTTCCAGGACCCCGACGACCAGCTGTTCATGCCCACCGTCGCCGAGGACGTGGCGTTCGGCCCGGCGAACTTCGGGCTGCGCGGGCCGGCGCTGCGCGAGCGGGTCGACGAGGCACTGGCCGCGGTGGGGATGGCCGACGCCGGCGACCGTTCCCCGCTGCACCTGTCCGGCGGGCAGCGCCGCCGGGTGGCGCTGGCCACGGTGCTGGCGTGCGACCCGGAGATCCTGGTGCTCGACGAGCCGTCGTCGAACCTCGACCCGGTGGCCCGCCGCGAGCTGGCCGAGGTGCTGCTGGGGTTGGACCGGACCATGCTCATGGTCACCCACGACCTGCCGTACGCGCTGCAGCTGAGCCCGCGCAGCGTCGTGCTCGACGGGGGGACCGTCGTCGCCGACGGGCCGACCCGGGACCTGCTGGCCGACACCGAGCTCCTCGCCCGGCACCGTCTGGAGCTGCCCTACGTGTGATGTCCAGGCAGGTTGGTCAGGCGACCGATCGGCGGTAGGCCGTTGGTTGCGCTGTGGGGCCGGTGGTGATTGTAGAAGTGCAGCCAGCCGGGGAGCGCGTCTCGCCGAGCCGTTTCGCAGGGGTGGAAGCGGGCGTATGCCCACCCGTCGGCGAGGGTGCGGTGGAAACGTTCGATCTTGCCGTTGGTCTGAGGCCGGTAGGGCCGGGTTCGCTTGTGGGTGATGCCCAGTTCGCTGCAGGTGTCACGCCAGGCGTGTGAGCGGTAGCAGCTGCCGTTGTCGGACAGGACCCGTTCGACGGTCACGCCGCGGGCGTTCAACCAGTCCACGGCCCGGCGTAGCACACCGGTGGCGGTGTCGGCTTTCTCGTCGCTGTGGATCTCGGCGTAGGCGACGCGGGAGTGGTCGTCGATGACGGTGTGGACGAACGCTCTGCCGGTGCGCGGCTTGTAGTCGGTTCCCCTGGGCAGTCCGGGAGTGGACCGCTTGTTCAGGGCGCCTTGTCGGCGTCCGACGAAGCGGTGTCCGCCTCCGTCGGGGATGTTGCCGAACTTGGTGACGTCGACGTGGATCAACGAGCCGGGGTGTGGGTGTTCGTAGCGGCGTAGGGGCTCGCCGGTGACCCGGTCGATGTGGGAGAGCCGGTTGATCCGGCAGCGGCGCAGGACCGCGTGCACGGTCGAGGCGGCGAGAGCGAGTCGGCCGCCGATCTGTACTGGTCCGAGTCGGTGGTGCCACCGCAGTCGCACGATCTGCTTCACCAGCCTCGGCGGGGTCTTGGCCGGCATCGACCGTGGTCGGGAGCTGCGGTCGACCATCCCGGGCGGGCCCTCGGCGCGGTAGCGGTCAGCCCACTTTCGGGCGGTGCGAGGGGCGACCATGAACATTCTGGCCGCGGTGGAGCAGGTCCAGTCCTGGTCGACGATCAGACGGGCCAGCCGTAGCCGGGCACGCGGAGTCAGCGCAGCGTTAGCGTGGGTCACAAGGGCCTCCGGTTGGTGAAGCGGTTCCTAGACAGCTCCACTTCACAACCGGGGGTCCTCGCCTGTCTCAGCGACAGGCCGTCATCAGCTCAACCTGGAACAACGTCCATGGACATCACAGCTAGGGCCGGCCGATCCGCTTGAGCACCGGCGGCAGCTCCCCGCTGTGCAGCACCCCGAGCCGCTGGGTGGCTCGGGTGATCGCGACGTAGAGGTCGTTGAGCCCGCGCGGCGATTCGTCGAGCATCTCCTGCGGCTCCACCACGACGACGGCGTCGAACTCCAGCCCCTTCGACGCCGCGACCGGCAGCACCACGACCGGCGCGTCCAGCTCGGACTCCCCCTCGGCGGGCTCCGGGGTGGTGAGCCCGGCCGCGTCGAGGACGGCGCGGACCCGGTCCAGGCGGCCCTGCGGCGTGAGGACGGCGGTGCGCCCGTCCCCGACCGCGTCGCGCTCGGCGCGCACCCGCTCGACCAGGATCCGGTCCCCGTCGGCCCCGGCGGGCAGCGCCACCGCCCACGGGGGGACCCCGGTCGAGCGCACCGACGAGGGCGGCTGCAGCGAGGCGTCGATCTCGGCGAGCACGTCGTCGGCGACGTCGGCGATCTCCGAGGGCGTCCGGTAGTTCACCGTCAGCTGCTCCAGCCGCCACCGCCGCGCCACGAACGGTGACAGCACCTCGTCCCAGGAGCCCGCACCGCCGCGGTCACCGGTCTGGGCGATGTCCCCGACCAGGGTCATCGACCGGGCGGGCGCGCAGCGCATGACCATCCGCCAGGCCATCGCCGAGAGCTCCTGCGCCTCGTCGACGATGATGTGACCGTAGGTCCACTCACGGTCCGCGGCCGCCCGCTCGGCGGTGGAGTCGTAGCGGGAGACCTGCATGCGCTCGGCGAGCCGGTCGGCGTCGATGATGTCGGTGGCGCGCAGCAGCTCGGGGTCGAGGTCCTCCTCCAGGTCGAGCACGTCGAGCACGCCCTGGGCGTACTCGACCTCCTCGCGCAGCGCGGCGGCCTCAGCGGCGGCCTGGGCGGCGCCGTCGTCGCCGAGCAGCTCGGCCGCCTCGTCGAGCAGGGCGACGTCGGCCGGGGTCCAGCGCAGGTCCGGGGGCACGTCGGCACCGGGCGCCGGGCGCTCCAGCAGCGCCCGCTCGGGCGCCGGGATCCGGCGGGCCACCGAGTTGAGCCGGCGGCGGTCGGCGAACAGGTCGGTCAGCAGCTGCTCGGGCGACAGCGTCGGCCAGAGCTCCTCCAGCTGCGCCGCCACCTCGGTGGACTCGGCGAGCTCGTCGCGGATGTCGCCGACGTCGCGCCGGTCCAACAGACCGGACTCGCCGCCGCCGACACGGCGGGCGACCTGCTGTGCGAGCAGCCGGAGCAGCTCCTTGCGGAAGATGCGGCGGGCCTCGTTGTGCGGCTTGCGGGAACGCCGGGCCCGGGTACGGGCCTGGGCGACGGTGTCGCGGTCGAACACCACCCGCTGCTGTTCCACGACGAGCTCGACCGGGCTGCGCGGCAGCTGCTCCCGGTCGCGGACGGCGGCGGCGATCACCGGTGCCATCTCGGCGCGGCCCTTCAGCTCTGCCGTCGCCGGGGACTCGGTCCGGCGCGCGTCCAGGCCGGGGAACAGCTGCGCGACGGTGCCGAGCACGACGCTGGTCTCTCCCAGCGAGGGCAGGACCTGCCCGATGTAGCGCAGGAACGTCGGGTTCGGCCCGACGACGAGCACGCCGCGCCGGGCGAGCCGGTCGCGGTGGGTGTAGAGCAGGTACGCCGCGCGGTGCAGCGCGACCGCCGTCTTGCCGGTGCCGGGCCCGCCCTGCACGACCAGCACGCCGGACGGCTTCGACCGGATGATCCGGTCCTGCTCGCCCTGGATGGTCGCGACGATGTCGCCCATCCGCCCGGTACGGGCCTGCGACACCGCGGCGAGCAGCGCGGCCTCGCTGGTGAGCCCCGACCCGGAGCGGGCCCGCTCCTCCTCGGACATCTCGGCCAGGTTGAGCGGCTCGTCGTCGATCGCCACGACCTGCCGGAGCCGGGTCCGCAGGTGCCTGCGCCGCCGCATCCCCTCGGGGTTCGCGGCGGTGGCGGTGTAGAACGGCCGGGCGGCGGGCGCCCGCCAGTCCATCAGCAGCGGCTCGTACTCGTTGTCCTCGTCGAGCAGGCCGATGCGGCCGACGTAGCGGATCTCGCCGTCGTCGGCGTCGAGCCGGCCGAAGGCCAGCCCGTGCTCGGCGGCGCGCAGACCGGCGAGCCGGTCGGTGAGCATCTCCGCGGCGGCGTCGCGCTGGGTGATGGCCTGCGGGGTGCCGACGGTCTCCTCGCGGAGCGTGTCGGCCAGCCGGCGCGCGGTGTCGCGGCGGCGGTCCTCGAGCTGCTCGTAGAGCATGGCCACGTAGGACTGTTCGTGTGCCAGCTCCGGGTCGACCGGCGCGGCGGGGTCGGCCGCGGCAGCCGGGGAACCGGCAGCGGAAGTGGGTTCGGGCACGGCGCGGGGATCCTCCACCGGGGGGACGTACACGACACGTCCGCGCGGTGGCAGGGCGAGCCCTGTCGCCGACGGAGCGACTGACCAGGCTACCAGCGGTGCACGACCGACCGGTACGTGACGGGCCGGGTCGTCCGGCCGCTTTCCTGCTGCCGCGCCGGCCGGCGACCCGCCGTCCGGCGGAGCGGCCGGACGGCGGAGCGCCGGGTGCGGTCAGCCGCGGACCCGCGGGGCCCGCCCGTAGGGCTGCTCCACCGGCTCCACCCACTCCGGGGTGGGGGTCGGCGCGGTGGCCGGGCCCTCGCCGTCGAGCGCGATCGGGTCCCCGTGGTGCCGCAGCCGCATCGGGGCGCCGTCGGTCAGGCGGTACTCGGTCTCCTCGGGGGTGATCGAGACCCGGATCCGGCGCCCCTGCCACTTCAGGCCGAACGAGATCCGCGACAGCGACGTCGGGAGCACCGGCGCGAACGACAGCCCGTCGGCCTCGCAGCGCATCCCGCCGAAGCCCAGCATGACCGCCGACCAGGTGCCGGCCATCGACGCGATGTGCATGCCGTGGTCGGTGTTGCCCGCGAGGTCCTGCAGGTCGACCAGCGCGGCCTCGGCGAGGTACTGGTGGGCCAGCTCCAGGTGCCCGGTGCGGGCGGCCATCACCGACTGGGTGCACGCCGACAGCGACGAGTCCCGCACCGTGATCGCCTCGTAGTAGGCGAAGTTGCGGCGCTTCTGCTCCTCGGTGAACGCCTCCGGGAAGATCTGCATCGCCAGCACGAGGTCGGCCTGCTTGATGACCTGCTTGCGGTAGAGGTCGAAGTAGGGGTAGTTCAGCAGCAGCGGGTACCGGTCGGCCGGGGTCTCCTCGAAGTTCCACCGCTGGTGCTCGGTGAAGCCCTCGGACTGCGGGTGCACGCCGAGCCGGGAGTCGAACGGGATGAACATGGCGCTCGCGGCGTCGCGCCAGGACGCGATCTCCTCCGAGTCCACCCCGAGCCGCGACGCCGACCGCGGGTGCTTCGCGGCGACCTCGGCGGCGTAGCGCAGGTTCTGCTGGGCCATCAGGTTGGTGTAGACGTTGTTGTCCGCGATCGAGGAGTACTCGTCGGGGCCGGTGACGCCGTCGATGCGGAAGTTGCCCGCCGAGTCGTGGCTGCCCAGCGAGCGCCACAGCCGCGCCGTCGCGACCAGCAGCTCCAGCCCGACCTCCAGCTCGAACTTGGTGTCGCCGGTGGCGTGCACGTGCCGCTTCACCGCGTCGGCGATGTCGGCGTTGATGTGGAACGCCGCGGTGCCCGCGGGCCAGTAGCCGGAGCACTCGTGGCCGCGGATGGTGCGCCACGGGAACGCCGCGCCCTTGAGACCGAGGGTCTCGGCGCGCTCGAAGGCCAGCGGCAGGATCGACTTGCGCCAGCGCAGCGCGTCCGCCGCGGCCTCCGGGGCGACGAAGGACAGCACCTGCAGGCAGAACGTCTCGGTGTCCCAGAAGGTGTGGCCGTCGTAGCCGTCGGCGGTCAGCCCCTTGGCCGGGATGCAGCGGCGCTCGGCGCGGGCGCCCGCCTGCAGGATGTGGAAGGTCGCGAGCCGCACGGCCTGCTGCAGCTCGGCGTCGCCGTCGATCTCGACGTCGGCGGTGGCCCAGAAGTCGTCGAGGTAGTCGCGCTGCTCGGCGACCAGGCCGTCCCAGCCGGTGTAGCGGGCGGCGGCGATGGCGGCGCGCACCTGGTCGTAGACCGCCGGCAGGCTGCGCCGTGAGGACCAGCCGTAGGCGAGGTACTTCACCACGCGCAGCGACTGGCCGGGCTGCACCCTGGCGATGACGGTGGTGCGGGCGAGGTCCTCGTTGGCGTCGGTGGACACCTGGACGCCGTCCGGGCCGAAGACCTCGTGCTCCATCGCCGCGCCGCAGCGCAGCACCGACTTGCGGGTGCGGTGCACCAGGGTGGCCCCGGCGTCGCCGGCGCGGGACTGCTCGGGCTCCAGCACGTTGTCCAGCGCGGTGTCCAGGCGCGGGTCGTCGGCGTCGCGGCCGGGCAACTGCTCGTTCGCGACGAGCTCGGACTGCAGCACCAGCAGCGCGCCCTCGACACCCGCCCCGCCGCTGCCGGCGCCGACGTCCCCGCTGCCGTTGCTCACCAGCTCGACCTCGTAGGAGATCGCGGCGACCGCACGCTGGGTCAGCGACACCATGCGGGTGGAGCGGACCCGGACCCGGCGCCCGGCCGGGGACTCCCACTCGACCTCGCGGTTCAGCGTCCCGGCCTGCATGTCCAGCACCCGCTCGTGCCGGTGCAGGGTGCCGTAGCGCAGGTCGAACGGCTCGTCGTCGACCAGCAGCCGGATCAGCTTGCCGTTGGTCGTGTTGATGATCGTCTGCCCGGACTCGGGATAGCCGTAGCCACCCTCGGCGTACGGCAGCGGACGCACCTCGTAGAAGGAGTTCAGGTAGGTGCCGGGCAGGACGTGCGGCTCACCCTCGTCGAGGTTGCCGCGCAGCCCGATGTGGCCGTTGGACAGTGCGAAGACCGACTCGGTCTGGCCCATCGCGTCCAGGTCGAGGCGCGGTTCGCGGACCACCCACGGCTCGACGGTGAAGGTGGGCAGGTGGTCGGGCTTCACGAACGCTCCAGCAGGTCGGCGAGATCGGTGACGACGACGTCCGCGCCGTGCTCACGCAGCGCGGCCGCCTGGTCGAGACGGTCGACGCCGACGACGGCGCCGAAGTCCCCCGCGTGGCCGGCCTGCACGCCGGCCAGCGCGTCCTCGAACACGACCGCGGCGGACCGGTCGACCCCGAGGTCGGCCGCGGCGGCGAGGAAGGTGTCGGGGGCGGGCTTGCCGGGCAGGCCGCGCTCGCGGGCGGTGACCCCGTCGACGCGGTGGTCGATGAAGGTCTCCAGCCCGGTGACCCGCAGGATCTGCTCGGCGTTGGCGCTGGAGGACACCACCGCGGTGGTGAGGCCGGCGTCCTTCACCGCCTCCAGGTAGCGACGCGACCCCGGGTAGACGTCGACGCCGTCGGTGCGGATGCGCTCCTGCACGAGGTCGTTCTTGCGGGTCGACAGGCCCCACAGGGTCTCGGCGTCCGGCGGGTCGTCCGGCGTCCCCTCGGGCAGCTCGATCCCGCGCGAGGCGAGGAAGCTGCGGGTCCCCTCGAGACGGGGCTTCCCGTCCACGTACGGACCGTAGTCGGTGGTGACGTCGAACGGGGTGTACCCGTCACCGTCACGGGCACGGAGGTACTCGTCGAACATCTGTTTCCACGCCGCAGCGTGGACGCTCGCGGTGTCGGTGAGTACGCCGTCCAGGTCGAACAGGCACGCGCGTGTGCCCTCGGGCAGCCCCAGCATGGCGCGCACGCTATCCGGATCGATGAAGCTCCGTCGCCCCGGGCGGTGCACGCCACTCCCCCGCCGACGGGTGTCACACCACGGGCACGCCCAGCGGCAGGACCAACAGGACGAACGGGGCGCCGGCGGAGGTGTCCGTCGGCGCCGCCGGATGGACCTCCACCCGGGCCGCCGGGCCGTCGGAGGCGTCCGGGTCCAGCCGCACGTGGACCGCGCCGCCCGCGCTGTGCGGCTCGATCTCCTCCTGCACCCCGCGGCGGACCGCGGCGAGCAGCGACAGCGGCGGCACCGCGGACGACGGGTCGACCCCGGCCCCGGACGGGTCGTCGAGCTCGGCGGACAGGCGGGCCCCGAACCGGGTCCGTTCGATCTGCAGGTAGGCCCGGACGGCGGCGAGCTCCTCGTCGAGCCGGATCGACGCCTCCCCGGCCCGGTCCGCGGCCCGCGACAGGTCGGCGAAGCCGAGCAGCAGCTCCCGGGCCCGCGGCGGGTCGGTGCGCACCAGCGACGCGATGGTGTTGAGGGTGTTGTACACGAAGTGCTGCTCCAGCCGGCGCGACAGCGGCCCGTGCCAGGGGCCGTCCGCGGCGGCCGTCGGCGCCGCCGGGGCCCCGGGTAGGGGCGGGACCGCGTCGCGCACCCGGATGCGGACGGTCTCGTCGGGGGCCGGGGCGCGGTGGGCGCCCGGCCGCGGCGGACGGGCCTCGTCGGGGGGCGCGTCGCGGGCGGCCGGCTCGGCGGCGGGGGCGGCAGCGGGGTCCCGGGTGGTCCGCGCGGCCGGGTCGTGATCCGGCCCGGCTCGGCCGGGGGCCGGGCCCGGGGTGCGGGTGACGGGGCGCGCGTCGTCGTCGGTGGCCGCGGGCCGGGTACCCGCGCCGGCGGCCCGTGGCAGCACCACCGTCCCCGGACCCGGACCCTGGCCGGTCCGGGCCGGGGACGCCCCCGGCCGGCGCAGCGCGACGGTCGGCCGGGACGCCGACGCCGCCCGCCGGGCCGCCTCGATGGCGGCACCCAGGTCGTCGTCGTGCTCGGCGGGCGGCACCAGCCCGCGCCAGGACGGCAGGGCGAGCCGCCCGGCGGCCGTCCGACCCCGGTGCTCGACCGCCGCGACCAGGCCGGGGGCCAGCCAGCGGGCGTCACCGATGCCCTCGGGCACCCCGAGCGGCGGGGTCCCGGTGGCGGGGACGCCCACGACGGTCCGGGCGTCGACGTCGGCGGCGCCGATCCCGACGCGGCCCACGTAGCGGAGCCCGTCGGGTTCGGGCAGCGCCAGCAGCACCGCGCCGATCCGCTCCCGGCCCCCGCCGGGGCCCCCGGCCGGCACCCAGCCGGCGACGAGCACCTGCCGATGCCGGCGCAGCGGCACCCGCAGCCAGTTCCGGGTGCGCCGCCCGGGCTGGTAGGGCAGGTCGAGCCGCTTGAGGTGCAGTCCGTCGAGGCCGTAGCGCTCCGCGGTCCGCACCACAAGGTCGGCCTCGTCGAGCCCGAACGAGGGCGGGACCAGGATCTTCGGCCCGGCCAGGCCGAGTGCCTCCAGCTCCGCGCGGCGCCGCCGGTAGGGCAGCTCCAGGGTGCGGCGGCCGTCGCAGAACAGCAGGTCGGTGACGACGTAGCCGATGGGCACCTCGGTCCGCAGGGCCGCGTCCGGGGACACCGTCGCGGTGCGGCGCAGCAGCGGCCCGCGCGACGGGCGGCCCGCCTCGTCGAGGGCGACGACGGTGCCGTCGAGCACGAGGCCCCCTGGCGGGGCCTGGTCGCCGAGCACGGCCAGCTCGGGGAAGGACCCGGTCACGCTACGCGCGGTGGACGACAGCAGCCGGACGCGGCCGGGCCGGGCGTAGGCCACGCAGCGGTGGCCCTCCCAGGCGAACTCGACCGCCCAGCGGTCCGGGTCGACCGCGTCGGTCAGCTCCCCGGCGGCGGGCAGCATCGGCGGGACGAGGTCGGGCATGGGCGCGCCAGGTCCCGCGCCGGCGCCCGACTGCCCGGCGCCGTGCGTCGCACCGCCCCCCACCACGGCATCCACGCTATCCCCCGCACGGGCGAGTGCGGCCGCCACCTCGGCGCTGCGGCGCCCGGTGTCGGGGGTGTCTGCGACGATCGGTCCCATCATGACGCTCACCGACCGGCTGCCGCGCTCCTCCGACCCCGCGAACCCCCCGGACCCCGCCGCGCTGGTGGACACCTTCGCCGAGTGGGCGTTCGACGAGCGCGGCCTGTCGCTGTACCCGGCGCAGGAGGAGGCGCTGCTGGAGCTGGTCACCGGCGCCAACGTGATCCTCTCGACGCCGACGGGCTCGGGGAAGTCGCTGGTCGCGATCGGTGCGCACGCCGCCGCCCTGGCCCGCGGGGAGCGCAGCTTCTACACCGCACCGATCAAGGCGCTGGTCAGCGAGAAGTTCTTCGCGCTGTGCGAGGTCTTCGGCGCGGACAAGGTCGGCATGCTCACCGGCGACGCCGCGGTGAACGAGAAGGCGCCCATCATCTGCTGCACCGCGGAGATCCTGGCCAACCTCGCGCTCCGCGAGGGCCCCGGGACCGACGTCGGCACGGTGATCATGGACGAGTTCCACTTCTACGCCGACCCGTCACGTGGCTGGGCCTGGCAGGTACCGATCGTCGAGCTGCCGCAGGCGCAGTTCCTGCTGATGAGCGCCACGCTGGGCGAGACGTCGTTCTTCGCCGAGGACCTGACCCGGCGCACCGGCCGGGAGACCGCCGAGATCACCTCGGTGGAGCGGCCGGTGCCGCTGCACTTCCGCTACGTCGTCGAGCCGCTGCACGAGACGATCACCGAGCTGCTCTCGACCCGTGAGGCGCCGGTCTACGTCGTGCACTTCACCCAGCAGGCCGCCGTCGAGCGGGCCCAGGCCCTGATGAGCGTGAACGTCACCTCGAAGGAGGACAAGGCCGCGATCGCCGAGACGATCGGGGCGTTCCGGTTCACCTCCGGCTTCGGCCGCACCCTGTCCCGGCTGGTGCGCCACGGGATCGGCGTGCACCACGCCGGGATGCTCCCCCGCTACCGGCGGCTGGTGGAGACCCTGGCCCAGGCCGGGCTGCTCAAGGTCATCTGCGGCACCGACACCCTCGGCGTCGGCATCAACGTGCCCATCCGCACGGTGCTGTTCACCGCGCTGTCCAAGTACGACGGGCGCCGGGTGCGCCCGCTCAAGGCCCGCGAGTTCCACCAGATCGCCGGCCGGGCAGGGCGCGCCGGGTACGACACCGTCGGCACCGTCGTCGCGCAGGCCCCTGAGCACGACATCGAGAACGCCAAGGCACTTGCCAAAGCGGGCGACGACCCGAAGAAGCGCCGCAAAGTTCAGCGCAAGCAGCCCCCCGAGGGGTTCGTGGGCTGGTCGCAGACCTCGTTCGAGAAGCTGCAGCAGGCTCGCCCCGAGCCGCTGACCAGCCACTTCGAGGTCACCCACGCGATGCTGCTCAACGTCGTCTCGCGCGGCGGGGACACCTACGCGGCGATGGAGCACCTGCTCACCGACAACCACGAGCCCCGCAAGCGGCAGCTCAAGCACATGCTGCGGGCGATCGCGATCTACCGGGCGCTGCGCACCTCCGGCGTCGTCGAGCAGTACACCGTGGAGGGCGCGGCCCGGCCGCGCGCCCGGGTGGTCGACGAGCTGCAGCTGGACTTCGCGCTCAACCAGCCGCTGTCGCCGTTCGCGCTGGCGGTGTTCGAGCTGCTCGACCGGGAGTCGCCGACCTACGCCCTCGACGTGCTCTCGGTGATCGAGTCGACCCTCGACGACCCCCGCCAGATCCTCGCCGCCCAGCAGAACAAGGCCCGCGGCGAGGCGATCGCCGCGATGAAGGCCGACGGCATCGAGTACGAGGAGCGGATGGCCCGGCTGGAGGAGGTGACCCACCCCAAGCCGCTGGAGGAGATGCTGCACGCCGCGCTGGAGACCTACCGCCGCGGCGCGCCGTGGGTCGCCGACGCCGTCCTGTCACCGAAGTCGGTGGTCCGGGACATGAGCGAGCGCGCGATGACGTTCACCGAGTACGTCTCGCACTACCAGCTCGCCCGTTCCGAGGGCCTGGTGCTGCGCTACCTGGCCGACGCCTACCGGGCGCTGCGCCAGACCGTGCCCGAGCACGCCCGCACCGAGGAGCTCACCGACCTCGTGGAGTGGCTGGGCGAGCTGGTCCGCCAGACCAACTCCTCGCTGCTCGACGAGTGGGAGAAGCTCGCCGCCGGTGCAGGGGCCGACGGGGAGGTGCTTCCGCCGGGGGCCGAGGTCGCCGTCGCCACACCGACCGGGGTCACCGGCAACACCCGCGCGTTCCGGGTCATGGTGCGCAACGCGCTGTTCCGCCGGGTGGAGCTCGCGACGATGGGCCGTTACGCCGAGCTGGGCGACCTCGACGCCGACGCCGGCTGGACCGCCGACCGCTGGCGGGACGCGCTGGCCCCCTACTTCGCGATCCACGACCGGATCGGCTTCGGGCCCGACGCACGCGGGCCCGAACTGTTCGACCTCACCGAGGAGGCCGACCGCTGGCTGGTGCGCCAGGTGCTCGACGACCCGGCCGGCGACCGGGACTGGGCGATCGTCGCCGAGGTGGACCTCGCCGCCTCCGACGAGGCGGGCGAGGCGGTCGTGTGGGTGACGGACGTGACCGACGGGTCCTCGGTCTGACCCGACCGGTCGGTTGTCCGGCACCGACGTAACCCGGTCGGCCCCACCGGGCGGGTCGGATCGGTTACGGTGTTCACCGATCATCCCGATCATGAGGGAAGTCCCTACCACCGGAGCGAACGGGGGCGGTGGATGCAGCAGGCCGACGTCGCCGCTGCACGCGCCGACCACGGACGGGCGCTCGTCCGCGCAGCCCTCCCCGACCCCGCCGACCTCGCCGCCCCGTGGACCGAGGAGCTGGCCCGCCGTTCGGTGCTGCCGGTCGCGGAGCTGCGCCCGGTCGTCGACCGGGTGACCGGGCAGCTGCGGGCCGCCGCACTGGCCGAGCGCTACGACCCGGACCTCCCGGCCACCGCCGGCGGGGACCTGGTGCGGGCCCGGATCCACCAGCCGGGCTGCCTGGAGGTCGGGATGGAGCTGCTCGGGGCACACCTCGAACCGGCCGCCGACACCGCCGCCCGGGTCCGTCGGATCGCGGCGGTGCTCGCGTCGTTCGCCCGCGGGTTCACCGAGGCCACCCGCCGCCTGGTCCTCGCCGAGCACGAGCAGGTCACCCGCGCCGCGCTGGAGGCCCGCCGCGTCGCCGAGGAGGCCCGCCGCCGCTCGGACCTGCGGCTGCGGACCGTCGTCGACTCCGCGGCCGTCGGGATCGTGATCTTCGACCCGGACGGCAGGCTCGTCGAGGTCAACGAGACCGCCGCGGTCATGCTCGGCTACACCCCCGCGCAGCTGCTGACGATGCGGGTCACCGACTTCGTGCCCCCGGAGTCCGCGCCGGAGGTGTGGGCGGAGCGGCCGCGGCTGCTCGACGGCTCGCTGGACCGGCTCCGGGTGGTCCGCTCGGTCCGGCGGGCCGACGACAGCGACGTGTGGATCGACGCCGTCGTCACCCTGCTCGGACCGGTCGGCGGTGACGAGCGGCTGTTCGTCGCGGTGGTGACCGACGTGACCGACCAGCTCCGGATGCGGGAGAGCCTGGCCCACCAGGCGTCGCACGACCCACTGACTGGGCTGCCGAACCGGTCGATGTTCTTCGAGCGGCTGCGCGCCGCGATCGACGCGGGCTCCTCCGGCGCCCGCCCCGGGGTCTGCTACCTGGACCTCGACGGGTTCAAGGTCGTCAACGACACCCTGGGCCACCAGGCCGGGGACCGGCTGCTGCAGGTGCTGGCCGACCGGCTGCGGGACACGCTGGAGCCCGCGGGTCACCTCGTCGCGCGGATGGGCGGGGACGAGTTCGTCGTGCTGGTGCCGTGCACCGCCGACCGGGCCGAGCTGGAGGAGGTCGCGGCCCGCGCTCTGGGGACCGTGCGCAGGCCGGTCCGCGTCGACGGCCGCGACATCGTGATCTCGGCGAGCGTCGGGGTGGTGCGCCACGACGGCAAGATGGACGCCGACGAGCTGATCGCCGCCGCCGACACCACCCTGTACTCGGCCAAGCGCGCCGGCCGCGGGCGCTACGCGCTCTACGACCGCGACCGGCACCGCGACGACGTCGCCCGCCTCGAGCTGTCCTCGCAGATGCCCGAGGCGCTGCGCCGCGACGACTTCGTGGTCGTCTACCAGCCGCTGGTCCGCCTCGCCGACGAGCAGACGATCGGGGTGGAGGCGCTGGTGCGCTGGCAGCGGCCCGACGGGCAGCTGCTGGGCCCGGACCGGTTCATCCCGCTCGCCGAGGAGACCGGGCTGGTCGTGCCGCTGGGCCGACGTGTTCTCGACGAGGCCTGCAGGCAGGGCCGGATCTGGTCCGACGCGTACCCGGGCAGGCCGCTGACCATCAGCGTGAACGTCGCCGCCCGGCAGGTGACCGAGTCCGACCTGGTCGCCGACGTCGCGGCCACCCTGGAGCGCCACGACTAGCCACCCGAGCTGCTGCAGGTCGAGCTGACCGAGTCCGACCTGATGGGGTCGCCCGGCCGGCCGCTGGCGACGCTGCGCGAGCTCGACCGGCTCGGGGTGAAGATCGCCATCGACGACTTCGGGACCGGCTACTCGAACCTCGCCTACCTGCGGCACCTGCCGGTGCACCGGCTCAAGCTGGCCGGGCACTTCCTCGCCGGGACCGCCGAGCGCGACGACGTCATCCTGCGCACGCTGATCTCGCTGGCCTCGGCGCTGGACCTGGAGGTCACCGCCGAGGCGGTGGAGACCCGGGAGCAGGCGGCGCGGCTGCGCGAGTACGGCTGCGCCAACGCCCAGGGCTGGTACTACGCACCGGCGGTCGCCGCCGAACGGGTCCCGGACCTGATCCGGGACCCGTTCCTGCGCGAGCTCTGAACGGTCCGTCAGGCGGCGTTGCGCTCGTCGCGCCAGGCGATCCAGTCCTTCAGCCGGGCCAGGTCGTAGCCGCCCTGGCCGTCCTCGCCGACGGTGAACAGCCGCGCGCCGGCGTCGTACAGGGCGGCTGCGGAGTCCTCCGGGGAGCCCTCGACGCCCACCGAGCGCTCGATCTCGGCCGGGTCGCGGCCGATGTCACGGCAGTGTCCGTCGAGCACGGCCGACTTGCGGACGAGGGTGTCGACGTCGCCGAAACCGTGCCAGATGCCGGCGTGCTCGGCGGTGTAGCGCAGTGTCTTCTTCTCGCCGCCGCCTCCGATGAGGATCGGGATGTCGCGGGTGGGAGCCGGGTTGAGCTTCGACCACCGGTCGCGGATCCGGGGCAGGGCGGCGGCCAGGTCGTTCAGCCGACCGCCCGCCGTGCCGAACTCGTAGCCGTACTCGTCGTAGTCGCGCTGGAACCAGCCGGACCCGATGCCCAGGATGAGCCGGCCGCCGGAGATGTGGTCGACGGTGCGGGCCATGTCGGCGAGCAGCTCGGGGTTGCGGTAGCTGTTGCAGGTCACCAGGGCCCCGATCTCCACCCGGGAGGTCGCCTCGGCCCAGGCGCCGAGCATGGTCCAGCACTCGAAGTGCTTGCCGTCGGGCTCGCCGTAGAGCGGGAAGAAGTGGTCCCAGTTGAAGACGATGTCGACGCCGGCCTCCTCCGCGGCGGCGACGGTGCGGCGGATGTCGGCGTAGTCGGCGTGCTGGGGCTGCAGCTGCAGCCCGATGCGGACGGGACGCGGATCGGTCATGTCCCCATCCTGGCCCCGGCGAGCGGTCCTCGCACGACGCCCGCGGGTCGGGGGCCTACAGCCTGCGCAACCCCGCCAGGACCCGGTCCATCAGCGCGACGCTCGGCCCGTCCTCCGCCGAGGACACGCCGTGCACCACCAGTCGCCCCTCGGAGGCGAGGTCGTCGATGAGCACGCGGGCCACACCCAGCGGCACCGCGGCCAGCGCCGCGACCTCCGACACCGACCGGGGCCGGGCGCAGAGCCGCAGCACCGTGGCGCGCTCGACCGACTCGGCCCGCGGGGCGGGGCCGGGGGCGGGCCGCACCGAGACCAGCGTCTCCAGCCGCAGCTCGGCGCGGACCCGGGTACGGCCACCGGTCATGACGTAGGGCCGGACCGGGGCGAACGCCGGGACCTGCGGCGACGCGCCGGCCGCACCGCCGCCCGTGCCGCTGTCTGAGCCGCCGTCCGTGCCGGCGGCAGCACCCGACGGGTGGCCCGGACCCGCGGTGGCGGGGCCGTCCGGCCGGCCGGCGACCACCGGCAGCGGGGCGGTGTCGGCGAGGCCCGCACCGACAGCGTCGGGGGTCTCCGGGGCGGTGCCGCCGGGTGTGCCGGCCGCGTTGCCGAGTGCGCCGTCACCGGGTGTCGCCGTCGCACCGTCGTCGGCCGCGGCCCGGGCAGCGGCACGCCGGGCCGCGCGCTCCCGGCGACTCAGCCGGGTCCGCTTCGCCGAGTGCCCGCCGAACCTGGCCCCGGTCACCCCGACCAGGCTCTCCGGCTCGGGCTCCTCCCCGACGACGGTCGGCCCCGACTCCGACTCCGACTCCGGCGCCGGCTCCGGTGGTCTGCCGTGCGGGTACTCCGGGTCGGGGGCGTGCCGGGACGGGGGCGTCCCGAACCGGGCCCCGGTGCGTCCGATCTCCGACCGTGCCATCCACCCTCCGCGCGTCGCGACCCCGACGGCCCGGGGCGCCGCGGTCGTCCGTTTCGCCCCACGCTGCGCTCGTCGTCACGATGCGCGACCGGGAGCCACAGGGTGGCGCGGGACGGCTACCGCACCGTATCGCCCGTGTCACGTCCGTGTGACGCGACCCTGTCCGCGCAGGTCACGGGCGCCGCGGTTCACCCGATCCGGCTAGCGGCGGCGACGCGTTCCGACCACCGCCGGTGCGCCTACCCGGTACACCCGGCATCCACCGAGGGGTGCGCAGGCAGTATTGTTCTAGTACATTGCGAACAAGTTCGGTTCGTTCGAGGACGGAGGACGTCATGACCACATCCACCACACCCGCCGGCCGTACGAGCCGGCGCAGGCTGCTGGCCGCCGCCCCCGCGGTGGCACTGACCCTGGCCGGGCTCGCCGCCCTGGTGGCGACCCGGCCGGACGGCCGGTTCGCCGTCCCGGTGGTCGTCATCGGGCTGCTCGCGCTGGGGCTGCCGCTGCTGCGGCTGCGCTCCGGGCGGCCCGATGTCGAGCGTCGCGCCGTCGGCACGTCCTGGGCGTTCGCCGTCATCGTGTGGTGGGTGCCGGCCTCCCGGCTGGCCCCGCAGGTCCCCGGCTGGGCCTGGACCGTCGCCCTGCTCGCCGGGGCCGTGGTCGCCTACGGGATCGGGCACGTGCTCGCCGGTCCGGACGCCCCGCACCCGTCGGCGACAGGGGGCGCCCCGGCCGGCGCGGTGCGCACCCCGCTCGCGCCCGGTGAGCGCTACCTGTGGGCGCGCTCCGTGCTCTCCCGTCCGACCCTGCTCCTCGCGGGCGTGCTGGTCCTGGCCGGGGTGGCGATGCTGCTCGCGGGCGGGGCGGCCCCGCTCGTCGTCGTGCTGATCGCCGCGGCCGTCGTCACGACCGCACTGACCGCCGTCGCCCGGGTCCGGGTCGACGACGGCGGGGTGCACGTCCGCCAGGCCCTGCTCGGCCGCCCGCTGGCCGAGGCACCGCTGGCCGAGGTCCGCGGCGCGCGGTCGGAGCAGCTCGACCCGGAGCACTTCCGCTGGAACGACTACGGCGTCCTCCGCCGGACGCCGTCGGTGCTCGGCTACCGCGCCCGGCGGGCCGGGGAGGCGCTGGTGCTCGACCTCACCGACGACCGCAGGTTCGTCGTCACCGTGCCCGACGCCGCCACCGCGGCCGGGCTGGTCAACGCCGAGCTGGACCGGCGCGCCGGGCAGGGCGCGGCCGGCGCTGCACCGTCGTGCTGATCAGGGTCGACCCGTCGTCGCCGGTGCCGCTCGGGGACCAGGTCGCGGCCTCGGTCCGCCGGGCGGTCGCCGACGGGCGGGCCGCCGCCGGGGACCGGCTGCCGCCCGCCCGTGAGGTCGCGGGCGCGCTCGGGATCAACCTGCACACCGTGCTGCGCGGCTACCAGCAGCTGCGCGACGAGGGCCTGGTCGACCTGCGGCGCGGCCGCGGGGCCGTGCTCACCGAGCGGGCCACCGGTGGGCGCGCCGAGCTGGAGCGCAAGGCCACCGAGCTGGCCGAGCTCGCCCGGCGCCTCGGGCTCGACGAGTCCGACGCCCTCGGCGCGGTGCGGGCAGCCTTCCGCTGACGCCCCCCCGGCGTCGCCGTCAGCCGAGCGGGCTGCGCGGGAGCAGCCGGTCGGAGATGATCTTGCGTTGGATCTCGCTCGTGCCCTCGAAGATCGTGGTCAGCCGGGCGTCACGCCAGTGCCGTTCCACCTGGTGCTCGGTGGTGTAGCCGTTGCCGCCGTGCAGCTGGACGCCGTCCGCGGTGACCTCGGCGGCCATCTCGGTGGCCAGCAGCTTGACCATCGCCGCCTCCCGCTCGCAGGGCTCGCCGAGGTCGAGCCGGTGCGCCACGTTCTGGTAGAAGGCGCGGGCCTGCTCGACCCGGGCGGCCATCGTCGCGAGGGTGAACCGGACGGCCTGGAAGTCGCCGATCGGGTGCTCGAACTGGTGGCGGCGCTGCAGGTAGCGCACGCAGTCCTCGACGGCGGCCCTGGCCAGCCCGACCGCGCGCGCCGCGGTGTGCACCCGGGCGATGTTGAGCCAGGCCTGGGCGTCGGCGAAGCCCTCGCCGCCGGCGCCGAGCTGGTCGCCGACCGGCACCCGCACACCGTCGAACTCCAGATCCCAGGTGACGAAGCCGTGGTAACCGATCTTGTCGATGGGCCGGCCGGTGATCCCGGCGGGGAAGGTGTCGCGCTCCTTCTCCACGACGACGGTCGCGAGCCCCGCGGAGCGTTTCTCCCCCGGCGCCGGGTCGTCGGTGCGCACCAGCACCTGGATGAAGTCGGCGGCCTTGGCGTTGCCGGTCCAGCGCTTGTGCCCGGTGATCACGAACTCGTCGCCGTCGCGGACCGCGCGGGTCCCCACCGCGGCCAGGTCGGACCCGGCGTCGGGCTCGGACAGCGCGATCGCGCCGATCCACTGCCCGCGGGCCGACCGGCGCAGCAGCACCGCGCGGCGCCGCGGGTCGGCGACGGCGGTCCCGGCGCCCTGCGCGCGGGCGATGATCGACCCGACGCTCATCCAGGCCCTGGCCAGCTCCTCGGCCACCATGCAGTACTCGAACGCACCGAGGCCGAGACCGCCGTGCTCGCGGTCGACGGTGATGCCGAAGTAGCCCAGCTCGCCCATCTCGTCGAGCAGGTCGCGGGGGATCTCGCCCTTGCGCGGGTCCAGCTCGTCGGCGACGGGCAGCACCCGGCTCGCGGCGAACTCGCGGGCCTGCTTCTGCAGCGCCTCGCGCTCGGGGGTGTGGTACGGCGCGGGGAGCACCGGGACCGGCGGCTCGAGAAGATCGTCAACGGCCATTCGCGCAGTATCACCCGCGCCGTCGTCCGGCGCCGGACGGCACTACACCCTTCGGACCTGCACCCATCGTCAGATGCGCACCCGGCCACGAGCTGGGAGGGTCGGGACCGGCGACGTGGCCGGCCCCGATGGGGCGCAGGGGATCCCTCGGTCCACGGAGCCACCGTGCGGCCGTGATCGCGGCCCGCACCCCCGCGCAACGAGGAGCACGTCATGCCCGACAACCGCGTCGTCGTGTACAAGGGGCCCGGCCAGGTCGCCGTCGAGGCGATCGACTACCCGAAGCTGGAGCTGCCGTCCGACGTCGTCGACGGCCTCGGCATCGCGCGCAAGGCCCCGCACGCGGCGATCCTCAAGATCGTCACCACCAACATCTGCGGCTCCGACCAGCACATGGTCCGCGGCCGCACGACCGCACCGGTCGGGCAGTCCCTCGGCCACGAGATCACCGGCGAGATCGTCGAGGTCGGCGAGGACGTGCTGTTCGCGAAGGTCGGCGACATCTGCTCGGTGCCGTTCAACATCGCCTGCGGGCGGTGCCGGATGTGCAACGAGGGCAGAACCGGTGTCTGCCTGAACGTCAACCCGGCCCGTCCCGGCGCCGCCTACGGCTACGTCGACATGGGCGGCTGGATCGGCGGCCAGGCGGAGTACGTGATGGTGCCCTTCGCCGACTTCAACCTGCTGCGCTTCCCCGACCGCGACCAGGCGCTGGAGAAGATCCTGGACCTGACGATGCTCTCGGACATCTTCCCGACCGGCTACCACGGCGCGGTGACCGCGGGGGTGACCACCGGGTCGACGGTCTACGTGGCCGGCGCCGGGCCGGTCGGGCTGGCCGCGGCGCACGCCGCACAGCTGCTGGGGGCGGCCGCGGTCGTTGTCGGGGACATGATCCCCGAGCGGCTCGCCCAGGCCCGCAGCTTCGGCTGCGAGACCGTCGACCTGTCCGCCGACGGCACCCTGGCCGAGCAGCTCGAGCAGCTGCTCGGCGAGCCCGAGGTCGACGCCGCCGTCGACGCCGTCGGCTTCGAGGCCCGCGGACACGGCCGCGACGCCGGGGAGGCGCCCGCGACCGTGCTGAACTCGGTGATGGAGGTGACCCGGGTCGGCGGCGCGCTCGGCATCCCGGGGCTCTACGTCACCGGCGACCCCGGTGCCACCGACGACAATGCCAAGGAGGGCACGCTGGGTGTGCGGATCGGGGTGGGCTGGGCGAAGTCGCACAGCCTCACCACCGGTCAGTGCCCGGTGAAGAAGTACAACCGGCAGCTGATGCAGGCCATCCTGTCCGACCGGGCGCAGATCGCGAAGGCGGTCAACGCGACCACGATCTCGCTCGGCGACGCCCCGCGCGGCTACCAGGAGTTCGACGGCGGTGTGGCCCGCAAGTTCGTGATCGATCCACACGGCAGTGTCGCGGCGTGAGATCGGCCGGGTCCGGTGCCGCCGAGGCGGTGCCGGGCCCGGCTCAGCCGTCCTGCCCGGCCCCGGCGGCGCGCCGGTAGAGCTCCGCGGCGGCGCGGGAGAAGCCGTCGGGCAGCCCGACGGCGGCGAACGCGTCGGCCGCCTCGTCCATCTCCCCCGCCCAGCGCCAGGCCCTGCCCGCCATGCGCTCGCGGGCGTGGGCCAGCGCGGCAGCGTGGTCGACCCCGGCCCGGTCCAGCTCGGAGTGCAGGACGTCGGTGACGCCGAACGCCGCCGCGGCCTCCTCCAGCGCCACCCACAGCATCGGTGCAGCCTTGCTCTGCAGCGCGAAGCAGGCCTTGAGCCCGCTCGCGGTGCCCAGGTCGGTCCCGGCGGTCCCGAGCACCCGGGCCTCGAACGGGCCGGGCTCGAACAGGGTGGCGGCGGCGTCGGCCCCCGGCCCGGACAGCCACAGCGTCGTGGTGCCCGCCGTCCACGCCGGCGGTCCGATGACGGCGCCGTCGCAGACCGTCGCACGGTCGCCCAGGAGCGTCGCGACACCGCGGACGGCGTCCGGGGACACGGCGTTGGCCTCGACGTAGAGCGGCCGGTCGGTGCGCCCGGTCAGCCCGGCGCCCACCAGTCCGGCCACCTCGCGCGCGGCGTGCGGCGGGCAGATCGCCACGATCACGTCGGCCCGGGCGGCGAGGTCGGCGACCGTCGGCACCGCCTGCAGGTCGGCCAGCTCGGCGCGCTTGGCGGTGGCGTGCGAGCGGCCGGCGTCGGCCCAGATCACCGCGCCGGCCCTGGCATTGAGGGCCGACCCGAGTGCGGCGCCCATCGCGCCGGGGTGCAGGACCCCGACCACCGGCCGGGCGGGCAGGGACGGCTGCGCGGACGGCGACGACATGGGGTGATGATCGCACCCCGCCGTCGGCGGCCGGCCGGGCTCACCCCGTCCCGAGTGCGGCGGCCAGGTCGTCGAGCACCACCCTCGCGGCCTGCGGGCCCGCGTTGAGGAACCAGGTGTCGTCGTCGACGGCGGTGGTGCGCCGGTCCCGCACGGCACCGAGCGAGGCCCCGATCCCCTCGGTCAGCAGGGCAGGCGGCGGGGCGTCCGGTGCGGCGCCCTGGACGCCGTAGAAGATCCATCCGGCGTCGGCGCGGCCGAGCTCCTCGGCCGACAGGTCCTCCGAGGTCGCGGCGAAGCGCTGGCTCGGCGACCGGGCGATCCCGGCGTCGGCGAGCAGCGAGCCGGGGAACGAACCGACGCCGAAGACCCGGACCCGGGTGGGCTGGATGCGCAGCAGCTACACCTCGACCGGCCCGGCCTGCTCGCCGACGGCACGGGCCCGCCCGGCGAGTTCGTCCACGAGGACCTGCGCGGCGCCGGCCCGGCCCAGCGCGTGCCCGATCAGCAGCAGGTCGGTCTTCCAGTTCACGCCGTTGCCCCGGGTCATCACGGTCGGCGCGATCGCGGACAGCCGGGAGGCGACCTCCTGCGCCCCGGCCACGTCGGCCAGGATCAGGTCCGGGCGCGCCGCGGCGACCGCCTCGATCGCCGGGTCGGTGCGCAGGCCCAGGTCGGCCATCGCCGCCAGCGCGGCCCGGTGCTGCGGGAACGCCGTGGTGAGGTACTCCGGGACCATGGTGGCCGCCTCGGCCCGGGTGGACCCGACGGGCACGACGCCGAGGGACGGCAGCCCGTCGAGCTGCCCGGTGGAGACGACCACGACCCGCCGGGGCCCGGCCGGGATCGTCGTGGTGCCCGTCTCGTGGATGACGGTGCGCGGGAAGACGCCGTCGGGCTCGGACGAGCCCTGCCCGGCGGGCAGCGCGGTGGGGGCCGCACCGTCCGTGCCCGCCGGCGCGGGTGTCCGGGTCGCCCCGGCGCCGCAGCCGGCGAGCAGGAACAGGCACACCCCGGCGGCCACCGCACGGGGCAGGACGGGGCACCCGGCACGGCGTACGGCTCGGCACACGGCTCGGTCGGGGAAGGTGAGGCTCACCTGACCATCCCAGCCGACGGGGGTCCGGCACACAACGAGACGACGATCTCGACTGGCGCGTCGGACGGGTCGGGCGGCACGGTCGTCGCATGACGACTGATCCCCTGTTCACCGACGACGCGGTCGGTAGCTGGCTGCAGCTGCCCTCCCCCGCCGTCGCCGAGATCGCCGGCTCCGTCGGGTTCGACCTGGTCTGCGTCGACACCCAGCACGGCCTGATCGGCGACGACACCGTCCTCGGCATGCTGCAGGCCCTGTCCGCGACCGGGACGCCGGCGCTGGTACGGGTCCCCGGTCACGGCGCGGAGGGCATCGGGCGGGCCCTGGACCGGGGCGCCGACGGCGTGATCGTCCCGCTCGTCGACACCGGCGAGCAGGCCGCGGCGGCGGTCGCGGCGTGCCGCTACCCGCCGGACGGGGTGCGCAGCTTCGGCCCGGTCCGCCCGTCGTGGCAGGGCCGCGAGGTGTTCGCCCCGCCCCGCACGGTGGTGATGGTGGAGACGGTCGCGGCGGTGGCGAACCTGGCCGACATCGTGGCCGTCGAGGGGGTGGCGGCGGTGTTCGTCGGGCCGTCGGACCTGGCGCTGGCGCACGGGCTCCCGGTCGCCGCCCAGGGCGACGGCGGCCCGGGGTCCGACCGGCACGCCGAGCTGGTCTCCGGGATCACCGCGGTCTGCGCGGGCGCGGGGGTCCCGGTGGGGATCTACTGCGACTCCCCCGCGCACGTACGGCGCTTCCGGGCGCTGGGGTGCACGTTCACGATGCTCGCCGCGGAGCAGGCGATCCTGCGGGCGGCGCTGGCGGAGAAGCTGGCCTACGCCCGGTCCTGAGCGGTCAGCCCGCGGACCCGTCCCGCACCACGGGACGGTCGTCCGGGGTGGTGCGGGCGGGCTCCCTGGCGTCGACCATCGCGAGCCCGGTGAGGCGTCCGGCCACCCCGCTGTGGCCGGTGCTGCGCCAGAGCCCGACCAGGCCGACGAGCCCCCACACCAGCCCGAGCAGGCCGAGCCCCCCGGACGGACCGGACAGCAGCAGGAACCCGCCGGTGCCGAGCAGTGCCCGGGCGAGGCGGCGTCCGCGGCCGGGGACCCTGCCGTCGGGCAGCGCAGGGCGCAGCCGCACCGCACGCTGGCCGACCGTCCCGCCCCGGCCGAACAGCGGCACGACCAGGAACGCCAGCAACGGCACCCAGAAGCCGACGACGGCGTTGGCGGTGTCGTACCAGTCCGGGAACGGCGCCCGCAGCCCGGCGACGACGGTGACCCCACCGAGCAGCAGCGCCCCGAACAGCGCCCCGGTCGCCCACACCGCCGTCAGGTCGCACACGGCGCCGAGCAGGCGGCGCCCGCCGGTGACCGGCGCCGGGAGGTCCGGGGCGCCCGTCCCGTCCCACTTGCGGGGCCGCAGCAGCATCGCGGCGAGCCCGCCGAGCAGGGCGCCCGCGGTGTTGGCGATGAGGTCGTCGACGTCGGCGAGCCGGTAGGCGCACGGGAACAGGAACCAGTTGCCGGTGTACTGGGTGGCCTCGACGAGCAGCGAGACCGCGAACCCGGCGGCGACGGTGACCGGCAGTGAGCGGCCGAACACCCCGCGCAGCAGTCAGCCCAGCGGCGCGAACAGCACCACGTTGAGCACGACCTGCTGGACGGCGGCGTTCGCGAGCCAGGCCCGCGCGCCGGTCGCGTCCTGGCGGGCGGCGATCCGGGCGATGTCGCCGACGAAGGCGAACGGCCGGGTCTGCAGCGAGTCCGCCGCGGTGCGCCCGGCGCAGAACGCCGCGTCGACCTGGGGCAGCGGGGGCAGGGTGTAGCCGAGGATCGCCAGGCCGTACACCGGGACGGCGACGAGCACGGCCAGCTCCCCGGGCCCGAACCGGCCGCGGCGACGGTAGGTCACCGCGACGACGGGGACGAGCACGGCCAGCACAAGCGCCGACCCGAGCCCGATCGCCAGCATCCCGGGGATGATCCGCTCGTTCACGGTCGCCGACGCTAGTGACCCGCCTCGGTGCGGGCAGGGACCGAAACGGGTGGTTCAGCCCAGGACGTCGAGGATCTGCTGGGCGGCGAGGGTGGGGGTGAGCCCGCCCTCGCGGACCTCGGCGGTGAGCTTCGGGAGCCGCTCGGCCGTCGCCGGGTCGTGCAGCACCCGGTCCATCAGCCGGTCGCGCACCATCTGCCACATCCACTCGACCTGCTGGTCGGCGCGCCGGGTCGCGAGCTCACCGGCGGACTCGAGGGCCTCGCGGTGCGCGGTGACCTTCTCCCACACCGCGTCCAGACCCTTGCCGGTCTGCGCCGAGCAGGACAGCACCGGGGTGCGCCAGTGCGCCGAGGTGGGGGTCATCATGTGCAGCGCGCCGGCGAGCTCGCGGGCCGCGGCGCGGGCGTCGCGCTCGTGCGGGCCGTCCGCCTTGTTCACCGCGACGACGTCGGCGAGCTCCAGGATGCCCTTCTTGATCCCCTGCAGCGCGTCGCCGGTGCGGGCGATGGTGAGGAACAGGAAGGTGTCGACCATCCCGGCGACGGCGGTCTCGGACTGGCCGACCCCGACGGTCTCGACGAGCACGACGTCGAACCCGGCGGCCTCCATGACCACCATCGTCTCCCGGGTGCGGCGGGCGACCCCGCCGAGCGTGCCCGCCGAGGGCGAGGGCCGCACGAACGCGTCCGGGTCGACGGCCAGGCGCGGCATCCGGGTCTTGTCCCCCAGGATGGAGCCGCGGGTCCGGGTGGACGACGGGTCGACGGCGAGCACCGCCACCCGGTGGCCCTGCGCGGTGAGCGTGGACCCCATCGCCTCGATGAACGTCGACTTCCCGACGCCGGGCACCCCGGAGACGCCGACCCGCACCGCGTGCCCGGCCTTCGGGGTGAGCTCCAGGAGCAGCTCCTGGGCGGCCCGCTGGTGGTCGGGCCTGCTGGACTCGACCAGGGTGATCGCCCGGGCGAGCAGGGTGCGGTCGCCGGCCAGGACCCCGCGGGCGAGCTCCGCGGGGTCGGGGACGCGAGGGACCATCGGCGGGACTCTCCTTGCGGGTCGGCACCGCGCCCGGTGCGCGGGTGGGCGCACCGGGCGCGACGACGGCGGCACAGTGACGGCGGCACGAGCACGGCGACACTCTGACGGCGGCGCCGTGACGGCTGCATCGTGACAGCGGCATCGTGCCAGCGGCACCGTGCCGGCGGGCTCAGTCGGCGTAGACGCTGCCGGTCGGTGCGGACGTGCCCGGGTCGTCGTGGCCGAGCGCGGCGGACAGCTTGCCGAGCAGGTCGACGGCGGCCTCGGCGATGACCGTGCCGGGCGGGAACACCGCGGCGGCGCCCATCTCCAGCAGCTCCGGCACGTCCGCGGGCGGGATGACCCCGCCGACGACGACCATGATGTCGTCGCGCCCCAGCTCGGCGAGCTCGCGGCGCAGCTCCGGGACCAGCGTGAGGTGTCCTGCGGCCAGCGAGCTGGCGCCGATCACGTGCACGTCGGACTCGGCGGCCTGCTTCGCGACCTCGGCCGGGGTCTGGAACAGCGGCCCGACGTCGACGTCGAAGCCGATGTCGGCGAACGCGGTGGAGATGACCTTCTGGCCGCGGTCGTGGCCGTCCTGGCCCATCTTCGCGACCAGGATGCGGGGCTGGCGGCCCTCGTGGCGGGCGAACTCGGAGACGAGCTCGCGGGCGCGGTCGATCGCCGGGTTCTGCCCGGCCTCGGCGGAGTACACACCGGAGATGATGCGGATCTGACCGGCGTGGCGCCCGAAGACCTTCTCGAGTGCGTCGGAGATCTCCCCGACCGTGGCCTGGTCGCGGGCCGCGTTCACGGCCAGCTGGAGCAGGTTCTCGTCGTCGGAGCGCGACGAGCCCTCGGCGATCTTCTCCGCGGCTCCGGTCAGCGCCCGCAGCGCCTCGTCGACGGCGCGGTCGTCGCGCTCGGCGCGCAGCCGCTGCAGCTTCTCGAGCTGCTCGCGTCGCACGTTCTTGTTGTCGACCTTTAGCACGTCGATCTGCTCGTCGGCCTCGACGACGTACTTGTTGACGCCGATCACCGGCTGGCGGCCGGAGTCGATGCGGGCCTGGGTGCGGGCCGCGGCCTCCTCGACACGCATCTTTGGGATGCCGGCGTCGATGGCCTGGGCCATGCCGCCGGCCTTCTCGACCTCGTCGATGTGCGCCCACGCCCGCTTGGCGAGGTCGTAGGTGAGCTTCTCGACGTAGTACGAGCCGCCCCACGGGTCGACGACGTTCGTGGTGCCCGACTCCTGCTGCAGCAGCAGCTGGGTGTTGCGGGCGATCCGCGCGGAGAAGTCCGTCGGCAGCGCGAGGGCCTCGTCGAGGGCGTTGGTGTGCAGCGACTGGGTGTGGCCCTGGGTCGCGGCCATCGCCTCGACACAGGTGCGGACGACGTTGTTGTAGACGTCCTGCGCGGTCAGCGACCAGCCGGAGGTCTGGGAGTGCGTCCGCAGCGACAGCGACTTGGCGTTCTGCGGCTCGAACCGGTTCACGAGCTTCGACCAGAGCAGGCGCGCGGCCCGCATCTTGGCGACCTCCATGAAGAAATTCATGCCGATCGCCCAGAAGAAGCTCAGCCGCGGGGCGAACCTGTCGATGTCCAGCCCGGCGTCGACACCGGCCCGCAGGTACTCCACGCCGTCGGCGAGGGTGTAGGCGAGCTCCAGGTCGTTGGTCGCACCCGCCTCCTGGATGTGGTATCCGGAGATGGAGATCGAGTTGAACTTCGGCATCTTCCGGCTGGTGAAGCCGAAGATGTCGGAGATGATCTGCATCGACGGCTGCGGCGGGTAGATGTAGGTGTTGCGGACCATGAACTCCTTCAGAATGTCGTTCTGAATGGTTCCGGTCAGCTTCTCCGGGTTCACGCCCTGTTCCTCGGCGGCGACGATGTAGAGCGCCAGCACCGGCAGGACGGCGCCGTTCATCGTCATCGACACCGACATCTTGTCCAGCGGGATGCCGTCGAAGAGCTGGCGCATGTCGAGGATCGAGTCGATCGCGACACCGGCCATGCCGACGTCGCCCGCGACGCGGGGGTGGTCGGAGTCGTAGCCTCGGTGGGTGGCGAGGTCGAACGCGATCGACAGGCCCTTCTGCCCGGCGGCGAGGTTGCGCCGGTAGAACGCGTTGGACTCCGCGGCGGTGGAGAACCCGGCGTACTGGCGCACCGTCCACGGCTGGTTGGTGTACATCGTCGGGTACGGCCCGCGCAGGTACGGGGTGATGCCCGGGTAGGTGTGCAGGAAGTCGACGCCGGCGAGGTCGTCGGCGGTGTAGAGCGGCTTGACGCCGATCCCCTCCGGGGCCTCCCAGACCTCGGCGGAGCCGTTCCAGGTGGTCGCGGCGGCGGTGTCGCCCGTGTCGCCGCCCAGGAGCGGCACGGTGGTGAAGTCGGGAATGCTCACTTCGAGCCCTCCAGGTGGGTGTACACGTCGTCCAGGACGGCGAGGGCGTCGCAGCCGGCGAACAGGTGGCCGCCGACGCCGGGCACCGGCTCCTTCGGGTTCCCCGCGAGCAGGATGTGGGTGGCCCCGGCCTCACGCAGCGCGGCGGCGGTCTCGGCGGCCCGCTCGTCGTAGAGCGTGTCCGAGGAGCAGAGCACCGCGACCGGCGAGCCGCTCTTCCCGAACGCCTCGACGACGTCGGCGGCGGTCTCGGTCGGGCCGGCGTCGACGGTGTCGACACCGCCCGCGGCCAGCAGGTTGCGGGTGAACCCGGCGCGGGCGGTGTAGACCGCCAGCGGACCGAGGGTCGCCAGGAAGGCGGTGGGCCGCGAGCCCGTCTCGGCCAGCAGCGCGTCGGAGCGGTCCCGGTGGGCCTCGTAGGCCTCGGCGGGGCGGTAGAGCGGCAGCCCCCCGCGCTCGACGGCCGGCGGCAGCGGGGTGCGCCGCACCGGCTTCTCGTTCAGGTCGGGGAACTCCGAGACGCCGGTGAGCGGGGCCCTCCGCCTCGCGACGTCGGCCTCGCGGCGGGCACGGACCTCGCCCACCTTCTCCGCGACCAGGCCGGAGTCGAGCGCGGCGACCGCGCCACCCGCGGCCTCGATCTCGACGAAGAACTCCCAGGCCACCCGCGCGAGGTCGTCGGTGAGGTGCTCGACGTACCAGGACCCGCCCGCCGGGTCGATGACCCGCGCCAGGTGCGACTCCTCCACCAGCAGGTTCTGGGTGTTGCGGGCGATGCGGCGGGAGAACGGCTCGGCGACGCCGAGGGCGGCGTCGAACGGCGGCACGGTGACCGCGTCGGCCCCGCCGACGCCCGCGGCGAACCCGGCGACGGTGCCGCGCAGCATGTTCACCCACGGGTCGCGCCGGGTGAACAGTGTGTCGGGGACGGTGGCGTGCTGGGTCTGCGGCACGTCGGTGACCCCGGAGGCCTCCAGCACCCGGGCCCACAGCCGCCGGCCGGCGCGCAGGGTCGCGATCGTCGCGAACTGCTCGGGGGTGGCGGCGTAGCGGAACTCGATCAGCCGGGCCGCGTCGGCCACCCCGATCCCCGCGGCGTCCAGGGCGCGCAGGTAGGCGACCCCCGCGGCCAGGGACCACCCCAGCTCCTGGGCGTCGGAGCCGCCGGCCTCGCGGACCACGGTCGCGTCGACGGTGATCGCGGTGACCTTGTCGAAGGTGCCGTGCACGCGGCGGGCGACCTCGACGACGCTGTCGACGTCCGGGCCGGAGCCCGCGCGGGCGCGCAGCCCTATCGGGTCGACGCCCAGCGAGCCGAGCAGCTCGGCGTCCTCGACGCCGTTGCGGGCGGCCAGGTCCAGGTAGGCGTGCGCGGCGGCGACCTGCTCGGTCCCGGCGTCGAGGGCGACCCCGGCCAGGTCCAGGTGCACGCCGTCGAGGGCGCGCGGCAGGTCGGCGACGGCGACGCCGCCCTCGCCCACCCGCAGCCACACCGAGGTGACGCCGCACTCCAGGTCGGCCAGCACGGCCTCCCGGACGGCGGCCGGGTCGGTGCCCGCGTGGCGCTGGCGGATGTCCCAGCCGTCGGGGACGTGCCCGTCGGTGCGGGCGCCGCGGGTGAACGGCCACGACCCCGGCACGCCGGTGGGCGGCAGGTCGGTGGTGTCCTCCTCGGCGTAGAGCGGCGCGACCCGGATCCCGTCGGGTGAGGTGCGGGTCAGGGTCTCGACCCCGGCCCCGAGCTCGGCGTCCTCGCCGATCCGGCCCGACTTGCGCACCACCGCGTCCACGGCGGCGAGCCACTGGTCGCGGGTGACCGGGTCGAAGGCGCCCGCGAGGACCAGCTCCTCCGGCTCCACCGGAGCATCCACGGAAGAGCCCTCCGGACCGGCTGCGCGGCCGACCGCGCTGCGGTCACTGTCCGTCATCCGCTCTGTTCTCCTCACCGGCCCGCGGGGCGGCCTCGTTGCCCGCCGGATGGCGCCGTCGTCGATGCCACCGAAGTGCAGCGGAGTCTAGTGAGCCGGTGACCGCCAGGGGCATGCGCTGTGGCGAGGCGCGCACGGCCTGTGATGCACCCGACTGGCGCAACGGGGCCGTCCGGGGGCGTCGCGGCGTACACCCGGCCGTTCCCCGCCGGTAGCTCCTGGCGGCCGGGTGCCGGTGTGACGGGCCGGGGCGGGAACAACCGGGGGCGGGGGTGCATTGTGGTCGGCATGCCCCGCGTGACCCGAGGATTCGTCGGGCGCAGACCGCGTGACCGACGGCTGCCGCCCGGCCAGTACGACGCCGGCGACCAATGGCCGGTGCTGACCGCCGAACGCGCCCCGGTGCTGGACACCGCCCGCTGGACCTTCCGCATCGACGGTCTCGTGCAGCGCCCGGTCGAGTGGACCTGGGACGAGATCCGCGGCCTGCCCCGCGAGCGGTGGGACGGCGACATCCACTGCGTCACGACCTGGTCGAAGTTCGGGATGCGCTGGAGCGGGGTCGCGGTCGACACGCTGCTGGAGGCGGCGGGACCGCTGCCGGAGGCGCAGTTCGCCGTCGTGCACTCGCACTCGGGCTACACCACGAACATGCCGCTGTCGGACCTGACGGGCGGCCGGGCGTGGCTGGCGTTCGAGGCGCAGGGTGCGCCGCTGACCCGCGAGCACGGCGGCCCGGCGCGGCTGCTGGTGCCGCACCTCTACTTCTGGAAGAGCGCGAAGTGGGTCGCCGGGCTGCGCCTGCTCGCCGAGGACGAGCCGGGCTTCTGGGAGCGCAACGGCTACCACGACCGCGGCGACCCGTGGTCCGAGCAGCGGTTCCAGGGGGACTGACGGTGGACACGACCCCACGCCGCACCCTGCGCTGGCAGGCCGCGGCCGTGCTGTCGGTGCACGACGAGGCCCCGGGGGTGAAGACCTTCCGGCTGGGTCTGGAGGAACCGGCCACCCACCTGCCCGGCCAGTACTACGTGCTGCGCCTGACCGCCGAGGACGGCTACACCGCACAGCGCTCGTACTCCGTCGCCTCCGCGCCCGACGGGCGGCCGGAGATCGCGCTGACCGTCGAGCGTCTCGACGACGGCGAAGTGTCGGGGTTCCTGCACGACGTCGCCGTCGTCGGGGACGTGCTGGAGGTCCGTGGCCCGGTCGGTGGCTGGTTCGCCTGGGACGGCGACTCCCCCGCGCTGCTGGTCGGCGGCGGGTCCGGGCAGGTCCCGCTGGCCGCGATGCTGCGCCACGCCCGCGCCGTCGGCCGTCCCGACCTGGTGCGGATGCTGGTCTCGGTCCGCACCCCCGACGATCTGTTCTACGGCGAGGAGCTCACCGGTCCGCCGGTCACCGCGGTGTTCACCCGGACCGCCCCGCCCGGCGCGACCCGCCCGGCGGGCCGGCTCACCCTCGCCGACGTCGCCCCGCTGGTCCGCGGCGGGGAGACCGCGTTCGTGTGCGGCTCGCCGGCCTTCTCCGCCGCCGCGGCCGACCTGCTCGCCGCCGCCGGCGTCCCCGACCACGCGATCCGGATCGAGCAGTTCGGCCCGACCGGGGCCTGACCGAGCAGCCGGGCACCGGGGTGCGGCACGATGACCCGGCCCCGAGCCGCCGCGTGCTGCCGCGAGCGGCCCGGACCGACTCGATCCGCCCGTGCACGCAGGAGCCGACGATGACCGTCACCCCCGCCGAGACGTCGTTCCCGAGCGGCGGCCTGCGCTGCGCGGCCTGGCTCCTCACGGCGTCCGGCGACGCGCTCACGAACGACCGCGGGCGGCCCTGCGTCGTCATGGCGCACGGGTTCGGCGCCACCCGCGACTCCGGGCTGCTGCCCTTCGCGCAGCGTTTCGCCGCCGCGGGCTGCGCGGTGCTGGTGTTCGACTACCGCGGGTTCGGCGCCTCCGACGGCACCGGCGACCCGCAGCTCGACCAGGACGTCCACCACGGCCGCCACCGCGCCGACTACCACGCCGCGATCGCGTACGCCCGCACGCTGCCCGGCGTCGACCCGGAGCGGATCGTGCTGTGGGGCAGCTCGTACTCCGGCGGGCACGTGGTCCCGGTCGCCGCCCGCGACGGCCAGGTCGCCGCGGTGATCTCCCAGGGCGCCGCGATGGACGGGGCCGCCGCGCTGCTGGAGATCCTGCGCCACGCCGGGCCCTGGCAGCTGGCCCGCCTCACCGGACACGGCCTGCGCGACGCCGCCGCCGGGCTGCTCGGGCGCCCGCCGCACCGGATCGCGGTGTTCGGGCCGCCCGGGTCGACCGCGGCGATCACCTCGCACGACGCCGAGAGCGGCTACTCCTCGATCGCCGGACCCGGGTTCCGCAACACCATGCGGGCCCGGGGCGCGCTGCGGATCCCGCTCAACCGCCCGGTGACGGCGGCGCGGCGGCTGCGGGCGCCGATCCTCGTCGTCGTCGCGGCGCGGGACTCGATCGCGCCGCCGGCGTCGGTGCGTGCGGTCGCCGGGCGGGCCGGGGCGGGATCGGAGGTGCTGGAGCTGCCGTGCGGGCACTTCGACATCTACCTCGGCGAGATGTTCGAGCGGTCCGTGGCCGCGCAGGTGGACTTCCTGCGGCGCACGCTCGCCGTCGCCTGACCGGACCGGACGGAGTGCCCGGCCCCGGGGGGCGAGCGCACCCGCGGCGGCCCGCGTGTCCAGCGCCACCGGGCCCGGATCCCCGCTGATCTTCTACTTCCGGTAGAACTACTACTGGACGTAGAACTTCGCTCGGGAGGTCCCGATGGACGCGCTCGACCTGGCTCGCTGGCAGTTCGGGATCACCACGATCTACCACTTCCTGTTCGTGCCGCTGACCATCGGACTGTCGGTGATCGTCGCGTCGCTGCAGACCGCCTGGTTCCGCACGGGCCGGGAGGAGTACCTGCGGGCGACGAAGTTCTTCGGGAAGCTGTTCCTGATCAACTTCGCGATGGGCGTGGTCACCGGGATCGTGCAGGAGTTCCAGTTCGGGATGAACTGGAGCGCCTACTCCACCTTCGTCGGCGACGTGTTCGGCGCGCCGCTGGCGATGGAGGCGCTCATCGCGTTCTTCCTCGAGTCCACCTTCATCGGGCTGTGGATCTTCGGGTGGAACCGGCTGCGCCGGGGCGTGCACCTGGCCTGCATCTGGGCCGCCGCGATCGGATCGAACCTCTCGGCGTACTTCATCCTCGCGGCGAACGCCTGGATGCGGAACCCGGTCGGCTACGAGGTCGACCGCGCCACCGGCCGGGCCCGGCTCACCGACATCGGCGCCGTGCTGACCAACCCGCAGGCCTGGTCGACCTACGCCCACGTCGTCGCCGCGGCGTTCCTGATCGCGGGCCTGTTCGTCGCCGCGGTCAGCGCCTGGAAGCTGATGCGCGAGCGCTGGCGCCGTCCCGTTGACGCGACGCCGCACCCGAGCGAGCACACGCTGTTCCGGAAGACCCTGCGCACCGGGTTCCTCGTCACCCTCGTCGCCGGGGTGCTGGTCATCGCCTCCGGTGACCACCAGGCCAAGCTGGCCGCCACCTACGAGCCGATGAAGCTCGCCTCGGCCGAGGCGCTGTGGCAGACCGAGGAGTCGGCCGGGTTCTCGCTGTTCGCCGTCGGCGACGTCCAGGGCAGCCGCAACCACATCAACGTGCAGGTCCCCGGCGTCCTGAGCTTCCTGTCCACCGGGAGCCCGTGGGGCCCGGTGCAGGGCATCGAGAACGTGCAGGCACAGTACGAGGCGCTCTACGGCCCCGGGGACTACCGGCCCAACATCGCCGTCCTCTACTGGGCGTTCCGACTGATGATGGGCCTCGGCCTGGCCGGGGTCGCGGTCGCGACGGCCGGGCTCTGGCTCACCCGCGGCGGACGGCTGCCCGGCTTCACCCGCGACGGCGCACCGGCTCCGGCCGGGCGGCTCCAGCGGTGGGCCTACCGGGGCGTGATCGCCGCCCTGCCCGCCGCGCTCGCCGGGAACATCGCCGGCTGGGTGCTGACCGAGATGGGCCGCCAGCCCTGGACGGTGCACGGCGAGCTGCTCACTGCGCAGAGCGTCTCCCCCGGGGTGAGCCTGGGCCAGGTCGCGTTCTCCCTGGCCACGTTCACCGCGCTCTACGGGGTGCTCGCCGTCGTCGAGGTGCGGCTGCTGTTCCGCTACGTGCAGGCCGGTCCCGGCGCCGCACTCCCCTACACCGACGATCCCGACGGCCCCGACGGCCGTCCCGACGACGGCGCCGCCGTCGGCACCGACGACGAGCGCCGCCCCGCGGCGTTCAGCTACTGACCTGCGGAGGGACGACGATGGACCTGCCCACGATCTGGTTCCTGGCCGTGGCCGTGCTGTGGACCGGCTACCTGGTGCTCGAGGGGTTCGACTTCGGCGTCGGGATGCTGGTCCGCGTCCTGGGCCGCGACGAGGAGGCCGACCGCGAGGCGGCGCTCGGCGCGATCGGCCCGGTGTGGGACGGCAACGAGGTGTGGCTGATCGCCGCCGTCGGCGCGATGTTCGCCGCGTTCCCCGCCTGGTACGCGGCGACGCTGTCGGGCCTCTACCTGCCGGTGCTGCTCGTCCTGCTGGGCCTGATCGTGCGCGGGGTCGGGCTGGAGTACCGGCACAAGCGCTCCGACGCGTCCTGGAAGGCCCGCTGGGACCTCATGATCGGTCTCGGGTCGCTGGTCCCGGCCTTCGTGTGGGGCATGGTGCTCGCCAACCTGGTCCGCGGCCTGCCGACCGAGCTCAGCGCCCCGGGCAGCGGGCAGAACACCGTGGTCACGGCCTCGCTCGCGGACCTGCTGAACGGCTACGCCCTGCTCGGCGGCGTCGTCACCACTACGCTGTTCCTCCTGCACGGCGCGGTGTTCCTGGCGCTCAAGACCGACGGGCCGGTGCGGTACCGGGCACGCCGGTTCGCCCTGCGGGCGGTGGTCCCGGTCCTGCTGGTCACCGTCGCCTTCCTGGCCGCGACGCTCGCGCTGCGTGAGCCGTCCTGGACCGGCACGGTCGCCTGGGTCAGCGGGCTCGCCCTCGCCGCGGGCGGGGTGGCGCTGCTGCTCGGACGCGAGGGGTGGGCGTTCACCGCCACCGCGCTGTCGATCAGCGGGCTGTCGGTCGTGCTGTTCGGGCAGCTGTACCCGTCGCTGCTGCCCTCGACCACCGACCCTGCCCACACCCTGACCGTCGCGAACGCCGCGTCCGCGCCCTACACGCTCACGGTCATGAGCTGGGTCGCGGCCGTGTTCCTGCCGCTGGTCCTCGCCTACCAGTCCTGGAGCTACTGGGTGTTCCGCAAGCGCCTCGGCGGGGCGCGGGTCGCACCGGATGCGACCTCCGGCGGGCCTCGTGGCACCGCGGTACCGGCACCACGATGACGACCGTGTCGCACCCGTCCACCCCGTCGGCTCCGCCGGTCCCGCCGGTCCCGCCGGGCACCGCCGGGGCCCCGCCCGCGGGTGGCCCGCCCGTCGACCCGCGGCTGCTGCGCACCGCGAGCGCGGTCCGGGTGCACCTGGCCGTCGCCGCGGGCTGCGGGGTCGCCGCGACCGGGCTGATCCTGGCCCAGGCCTGGCTCGTGTCGCGGGTGGTGGCCGGGGCGACGCCGTCGTTCGCCACCGACGGCACGCCCATCGGTCCGGGCGCCGGGCTCGACACCCTGGCCTGGCTGGTCGGGGGCGTCGCCGTCGTCGCGGTGGCGCGGGCGCTGCTGTCCTACGGCGCGGAGTCCGCGGCTCTGCGCAGCGCCGCCCGCGCCAAGTCCCAGCTGCGGATGCAGCTCGTGCGCCGGCTCGCGCTCGCCGCGCCGGACCCGCGGCGGTCCTCCGGCGAGATCGTCACCCTCGCCACCCGCGGGCTCGACGCCCTCGACGACTACTTCGCCCGCTACCTGCCCCAGCTGGTGCTCGCCGTCCTGGTCCCGGTCGCGGTACTGATCGTCGTCGCCGACGCCGACTGGATCTCCGCGGTCGTCATCGGGGTGACGCTGCCGCTGATCCCGCTGTTCATGGCCCTGGTCGGGATGCACACCCGGGCCAGGACCGACCGCCAGTGGCGGCTGCTGTCGCGCCTCGGCGGGCACTTCCTCGACGTCGTGCAGGGGCTGCCGACCCTCGCGCTGTTCCGCCGTGCGCAGGTCGTCGCGGGCAAGGTCCGGGAGACCACCGACGCCCACCGGCACGCCATGACCGGCACCCTGCGGGTCGCGTTCCTGTCCGCGTTCGTGCTGGAGGTCCTCGCGACGCTCGCCGTCGCCCTGGTCGCCGTCGAGGTCGGGCTGCGGCTGCTCTACGGGAACCTCGACTACGCCACCGCGCTGTTCGTGCTGGTCCTGGCCCCGGAGGCGTACCTGCCGCTGCGCGAGGTCGGTGCCCGGTTCCACGCCAGCATGGAGGGGGTCGCCGCCGCCCGGCAGGTGTTCGCCGAGCTCGACCGCCCCGTCGGCGGCGCCACCGGCGGGACCACTCCGGTGCCGCCGCCCGCCGACCCGGCCGGGCGCGGCCTGACCGTCGACGGGCTGCGGGTGCGCTACCCCGGCGCGGACACCGACGCCGTCGCCGGGCTGTCGCTGACCCTCGCCCCCGGTGAGACGGTGCTGCTGCGCGGCCCGTCCGGGGCCGGGAAGTCCACCCTGCTCGGCGTGCTGCTCGGCACGGTCGCCCCGACCGGCGGCACCGTGACCGTGCACGGCCGGGACGGGACCGACGCCGAGCTCGCGGAGCTGGACCTCGACGCCTGGCGGCGCGGGGTGGCCTGGGTCCCGCAGCAGCCGCACCTGTTCGCCGACACCGTCGCCGCCAACGTCCGGCTCGGCGCCGGGCGGGACCACGTCACCGACGACGCCGTACGCGCGGCCGCACGCCGGGCCGGGCTCGACACCGTCGTCGCCCGGCTGCCCCGGGGCTGGGACACCGTGCTCGGAGAGGGCGGCACGCAGCTGTCCTCCGGCGAGCGCCAGCGGGTCGCGCTGGCCAGGGCGTTCCTACGCGACGCCCCGCTGGTCCTGCTCGACGAGCCGACCGCGCACCTGGATCCCGACTCCGCCGCCGCGGTCCGCACCGCGGCCACCGAGCTGCTGCGCGGGCGCACCGCGGTCGTCGTCGCCCACGACGCGGGCTGGGCCGAGCACACCGACCGCACCGTCACGATCGCTCCGGTCACGATCACCCCGACCACGGCCGGTCCCGCCACGATCACCCCGGCCGGGAGACCCCGATGAGCCCCTGGTCGCTCGCCCGCAGCGTGCTGGCGCCCCGGCTGCGCGGCGTCGTCGGTGGCGCGCTGCTCGGCGCGCTCGCCACTGCCTGCGGTGCCGGGCTGCTGTCGCTGGCTGCCTGGCTGCTCGCCACCGCCGCCCAGCACCCGTCGGTGACGGCGCTGTCGGTCGCCGTCGTGCTCACCCGCGCCCTCGGCGTCGGACGCGGGGTGGCCCGCTACGCCGAGCGGCTGGTCGGGCACGACGCAGCCCTGCGCGCGCTGTCGGACATGCGCGGCCGCGTCTACGCCCGGCTCGCCGCCACCGAGCCGGTCCACCGGTTCCGGTCCGGCGAACTCGTCGCCCGGCTGGTCGGCGACACCGACTCCGTGCAGGACCTGGTCGTGCGCGGGATGCTGCCGGTCGTCGCGGCCGCGGTCGCCGGGTCCGGTGCGGTGCTGCTCGCCACCGCGCTCTACCTCCCTGGCGGCGCGCTGCTCGCGGGCGGACTGCTGCTCGCCGGGGTCGCGGTGCCCGCCCTCGCCGCGGCGCTGTCGCGGCGGCCCGCCGAGCGCGCCGGCGTCGCGCGGGACCGGCTGGCGACCGCCCTGGTCGACCTGCTCGACGGCGGCCCCGAGCTGCTGGCCCACGGAGCGACCGGCCACGCCGTCGACGCGGTCGCCCGGGCCGACGCCGAGCTGACCCGCACCGCCCGCCGCGACGCCGCGCTGCTCGGCCTCGGCGCGGGCTCCGGCGCCCTGGTCGCCGGGCTCACCCTGGCCGGGATGCTGCTGCTGGGCGTCGCCGCCGTCGACGCCGGTGCCCTCGGCGCGGTCCCGCTGGCCGTGCTGGTGCTGACCGCGCTCGCCGCGTTCGAGATCGTCGCGCCGCTGCCTGCCGCCGCGGCCCGGCTCGCCGCGGTCCGCGCCGGGCTGGCCCGGCTGGTGCCGGTGCTCGACGCCGCCCCCGCCGTCGCACACCGCGAACCGGGCTCCACACCGCTGCCCCGCCGCGGTGACCTGGCGATCCGCGGTCTCACCGCGGCCTGGCCGGGACCGGGACCGGACGGCCGCGGCCGCACCGTCCTGCACGAGGTGGACCTCGACATCGGGCGCGGGGAGGTCGTGGCGCTGGTCGGCCCCAGCGGGTCGGGCAAGTCGACGCTGGCCGCGGTGCTGTTCCGGTTCCTCGACCCGCGCGCGGGCACCGTCCGGCTCGACGGGCACGACCTGACGGTGCGGCCACCCGAGGAGGTCCGCGCGGTGGTCTCCGGGGTGCCGGCCGACCCGCACGTGTTCGACTCGACGGTCCGGGAGAACGTGCGCCTGGCCGCCCCCGACGCCGACGACGCCGTCCTGCACGACGTCCTGCGCCGGGTCGGGCTCACCGGGCTGGCGCTCGACGACGAGGTCGGCGCACACGGCGCCCGGCTGTCCGGTGGGATGCGCCGGCGGCTCGCGCTGGCCCGCGCGCTGCTCGTCGACCCGGCGGTGCTGGTGCTCGACGAGCCCACCGCCCACCTCGACCCGGACACCCGCGACGCCGTCCTCGACGACCTGCTCGCCGCCGCGGCGGGGCGTGCGGTGCTGCTCATCACCCACGACCCGGCGGTGCTGCCGCGCGCCGACCGCGTGTACACGCTGCGCGACAAGAAGGTCCACCTGCGTGACGGGGCTGCGTGCAGCCCTCGCGAACCGCGGCCCTACCCTGCTCCGAACGTCCGATAGCGGGCTCGCGCCGGCTCCGAGCGTGCCCGGGGTTCTCTCAGTCGGGTCACAGGAGGCCCCTGACACGCTGGGAGCACCTCGCCGGGACACCGTCCCGTGCAGGAGTGCAGGAGTCAGTACGAGCCCGCGCGCGCCACGGCATCCGCCCGGCGCCGCGTCCGGTCAGAACGTGAGGTCACCACCCCGTGCGAGCGTCACGCCGTCCCTCCCCGACGACGTCAGGACCGAGGTCCGCGTCGCGGACCCCCCGGTTCCGGTCCGGCCTCCGCCGGGCCCCGACCCTGGCCCTGGTGCTCTCGGGGGTCCTGGCCCTCGCCGCCTGCACCTCGGGGGTCGGCGGTGACGACACCGCCGGCGGCACCGCGCCGTCGTCGGCCCTGGAGGCCTCCGCGAAGGCCGTCGACCTGGGCAGCTGGCGGTGGGACAAGCAGCCGGGACCGATGGAGATCGGGGTGACCCACACCCAGGACAGCCTCGACGACACCGAGCCGGCGCAGGCCCGCCAGCGCGGGGTGGACATCCTGTCCAGCCTCGGCGAGGAGTACCAGAACCACCACCTCATGGGCTTCGGCACGCTGAACCCCGAGCCCCGGCCCGGTGAGTACGACTGGGGCTCGCTGGACCGCCGGATGCAGCTGACCGAGGAGACCGGCGGCAAGGCGATGCTGACGCTGTGCTGCTCCCCGGACTGGATGAAGGGCGCCCCGCGCGACAGCGGCGCCACCCGCTGGGACCGGCTGGAGAAGGCGCCGCTGCCCGAGCACTTCGCCGACTTCGCCAACCTCGCCCGCGAGGCCGTCCAGCGCTACCCGCAGGTCGACCGCGTCCTGGTCTGGAACGAGCTCAAGGGCTTCTACAACCAGGCCGAGAACCGCTGGGACTACGAGGGCTACACCGCGATGTACAACGAGGTGTACCGCGCGGTGAAGGAGGTCCGGCCCGACGTCCAGGTCGGCGGCCCGTACGTCATCATGAGCAGCGTCCCGGTCGACTCCGGAGACGCCTCGGACATCCGCGGCCCCTGGGGTGCGCTCGACCAGCGGCCGCTCGACGTCCTCGACTACTGGCTGGCCAACAACGTCGGCGCGGACTTCATCGTCGTCGACGGCTCCACCACCAACCGTGGCCAGCAGGACGCGATCTCCCCGGTCGACGTCGGCGCGGAGAAGTTCTCCGTGATCGACCGCTGGATCCAGGAACGCACCCAGCTGCCGATCTGGTGGGCGGAGTTCTACGCGAACGTCCCCGCCGACGCCCAGGCCGGCTACGCCTCCCCCGCCAGCGCCGTCTCGACGATCGCGGCCCTGCAGGCGATGGCCCGGTCCGGCACCCAGGGCTCGCTGCTGTGGGGCCCGGAGGGCGCCGAATCGCTCGAGTACTCCTCGCTGTGGACCCCCGCGACCGAGGAGAACGGCGGCCAGGCGACCCCGCTGACCGATGCGTGGCGCTGGCTCGTGCCGAAGCTGCGTGAGGGCACCGTGGAGCTGGGCCGGGCGACCGACGGCTCCTCGCTGGGCGGCTTCCGCGCCGCCGACGGCTCGGTGCTGCTGGTCAACTTCTCCGCCGACCCGGTGCCGGTCTCCGGCCAGGAGGACATCCCCGGCTGGGCGATCGCGCCCATGACCAGCACCTCCTGACCACTCCGGAGCGCACGACGGGCCGGCACCGCCTCCGCGGTGCCGGCCCGTCGTGCGGCGCGGGTCAGGCCTTCGGGCCGCCGGCCACGTAGATGACCTGGCCGCTCACGAACGACGACCGCTCGTCGACGAAGAACGACACGGTCTGGGCGATGTCCTCGGGCGCGCCGGGGCGCTGCACCGGGATCTCCTTGGCCCGGGCGGCCTTGAAGTCCTCCCAGTCCACGCCGATCCGCTCGGCGGTCGCCTTGGTCATCTCCGAGGCGATGAAGCCGGGGGCGATGCAGTTCGCGGTGACGCCGAACTTGCCGAGCTCGATCGCCAGGGTCTTGGTGAAGCCCTGCATGCCGGCCTTCGCCGCGGAGTAGTTCGCCTGGCCGCGGTTGCCCAGCGCCGAGGTCGAGGACAGGTTCACGACCCGCCCCCAGGCGGCGTCGACCATGTGCTTCTGCACCGCGCGGGTCATCAGGAACGCACCGCGCAGGTGCACACCCATGACCGCGTCCCAGTCGTCCACGGTCATCTTGAACAGCAGGTTGTCCTTGGTGATGCCGGCGTTGTTGATCAGCACGGTGGGTGCGCCGAGGCGCTCGGTGACCGCGTCGACGGCGGCGGCGACGGCCTGCTCGTCGGCGACGTTCGCACCGAACGCGGCCGCGGTCCCGCCCGCGGACTCGATGGCCTCGACGGTCGCCTTCGCGGCCGACTCCTCCAGGTCCAGCACCGCGACCTTGTGTCCGTCGGCGGCGAGCCGGATCGCGGTGGCGGCCCCGATGCCGCGCGCCCCACCGGTGACGATCGCGGTCCTCTGCTGCTGGGTCATGTCTCTCCTCGCTGATCGACGGTGATCTCCGGGTGTCATCCCGCAGCCGATCGTGTCACCACCCGCCGCCGGGCCGCGGAACGGCCCGTGCGACATCGCTCACCCCCGGACGGGGGTGGCGGGTGCACTAGCGTCGAGGTGTCCGTTCCCGACCAGGAAGGTGTTCATGGCCGTCGAGCGTTCCGAACCGACCTACCGGCTTGCTCTGCCGGAGCCCACGACCTCGTTCGAGCAGGACGCGGAGTACTGCGTCATCGACCTCGGACACGGGTGGACCGAGTACCGCTTCCACGACTACGACGAGCTGTTCAAGATCCCCGGCCTCTACGAGAAGCTCTTCTACGACATCCTGCAGTGCCAGTCCCCGGCCGTGGTCGCGGGCGCCCTGGCCGAGCAGCTCGACGCCGTCGGTGTCGACCCGTCCGGGCTGCGCGTCCTCGACGTCGGCGCCGGCAACGGCATCGTCGCCGAGGAGCTGCGCGCCCGCGGCGTCGGGAAGGTCGTGGGGATCGACATCCTCCCCGAGGCCCGCGACGCCGCCGAACGCGACCGCCCCGGGGTCTACGACGACTACCACGTCGTCGACCTCATCGCCCTCGACGACGAGACCACCGAGACCATCTCCGCGGGCGGTTTCGACGCCCTGACCTGCGTCGCCGCGCTCGGCTTCGGTGACATCCCGCCCGCGGCGTTCCGCGCCGCCTTCGAGATGGTCGCCGACGACGGATTCGTCGCGATCACCCTGCGCGACGACTTCCTGAACGACGGCGACACCTCCGGGTTCGCCGGGCTCATCTCCTCGATGCTCGCCTCCGGCGAGCTGGAGGAGCTGGGCGCGACCGTCTACCGGCACCGGCTCGCGACCAGCCGCGACCCGCTGCTCTACCGGGCCGTGGTGGCCCGCAAGCGCCGCCCGCGCGGCTGACCCGGCGCGTTCGCACCGGTGCCCGGAACCGACGGCCGGTGCGAACGCGCGGCCCGCGACGAACCGGGCATTCCAGGTTAGGCGAGCCTGGACTATGGTCCGGGGGTGCTCCGTCGGACGATCGTCGTGCTCGCTCTCGCGGGACTGCTCAGCGCCTGCGCCTCCGACCCCGGCCCGGCCGCCGCGCCGTCCGGGTCCGGCGGGACGTTCCCGGTCCGCATCGACCACGTCTACGGCAGCACGGAGATCCCGGCCCGGCCGGAGCGGGTCGTCACCCTGGGGTGACCGACATCGACCCGGTCCTCGCGTTGGGAGTGACCCCGCTGGCCACCACGTCCTACCCGGTGTTCCAGGACACCAATGGGGTGGGCCCGTGGGGCCGCGACCTGGTGCGCGGCAACCCGCCCCAGCTGCTGTCCGAGCCCGACACCTCCCCGAGCCTGGAGCGGCTCGCCGCGCTCGCCCCGGACGTGATCATCGCCGTCACCTCGGGCATCGACGAGGCCACCTACGACCGGCTGTCCGCGATCGCCCCGGTGGTCGCCCGTCCGGCCGGCACCATCGCCTACGGCGTGCCCCGCAGCGACCAGGCCCGCACCGTCGCCGCCGCACTCGGCGAGCGGGAGCGCGGCGAGGAGCTCGTCCGGACCGCCGACGCGGCGTTCGCCGACGCCGTCGCCGCGCACCCGGAGTTCCGCGGCGCGACCGCCCCCGCGGTGCTGCCCTTCGACGGCAGGTACGGCGCCTTCACCCCGGCCGACGCGCGCGGACAGTTCATGTCCGGTCTCGGTTTCGTCCTCCCCGAGCGGGTCGCCGCGCTCGACGACGGCAGCAGCTTCTACGTCGAGCTCGCGTCCGAGCAGGCCGGGCTGCTCGACGGCGACGCGCTGGTCGTGCTGGCCGACGAGGGACCGGCCCGCCGCCAGGTCGACACCGACCCGGTCCTCGCCCAGGTCCCGGTCGTCGCCCGTGGCGACATGATCATCCCGGATGCCGACGTGCGGGCGGGCATGACCTACAACAGCGTGCTGTCCGCCCCGTTCACCCTCGAGCGGCTCGTCCCCCAGCTCGCCGACCGGCTGCGCGACTGATCCGGGTTAGGGTCCGGGCGTGAGCGTGATGGAGCGGTTCCGAATGGACGGCCGAGTCGCCGTCGTCACCGGTGCGTCGTCCGGCCTCGGCGTGGCCTTCGCGACGGGCCTCGCCGAGGCGGGCGCCGACCTCGTCCTCGGCGCCCGCCGGACCGAGCGGCTCTCCGACACCGTGGCCATGGTGGAGGCGACCGGGCGGCGCGCGGTCGCCGTCGCCACCGACGTCACCAGGCCCGAGGACTGCCGGGCACTCGCCCGGGCGGCGGTGGACGAGTTCGGTCGGCTCGACGTGCTGGTCAACAACGCCGGGATCGGCACCGCCGTCCCGGCCCTGAAGGAGACCCCCGACCAGTTCACCTCGGTCATCGACGTGAACCTCAACGGCTCCTACTGGATGGCGCAGGCCTGCGCGCCGCACATGGGCGCCGGGTCCAGCATCGTCAACATCTCCTCGGTGCTGGGCCTGACCACGGCGTTGCTGCCGCAGGCGGCGTACTCGGCGTCGAAGGCCGCGATCGTCGGCCTGACCCGCGACCTGGCCCAGCAGTGGGCCACCCGCAGGGGCATCCGGGTCAACGCGATCGCACCCGGGTTCTTCGCCTCCGAGATGACCGACCAGTACCAGGACGGCTACCTGGAGAGGATGGCCGAGCGGATCCCCATGGGACGCGTCGGCGACCCGGAGGAGCTGACGGCGGCCGTGCTGTTCCTCGCCTCCGGTGCGGGCGGCTACGTCACCGGCCAGACCTGGGCCGTCGACGGCGGCATGACGATCACCTGACCCGACCGGCCAGGATCGGGGCGGAGGTCCCGGGGGGCCGCGCGGCACCCACGGGACCTGCGCACTCAGCTGCGGGGAACGTCGTCGGACTCCGGGGTCAGGCCGGAGGCGGGCACCAGGCTCCAGCGCTCCAGCGCCGCCCGCACCTGCTCGGCGGCGTCGACGTTGAGCGGGCCCGAGGTCCACAGGGCGTAGGGCAGGTTCAGGAACCGGTTCTCCCGGACCGCGGGCAGGTCGCGGGTGTCGGGGCGGCTCTTGAGCACCGCGACCTTCTCGGCGAAGGTCTGCGGCGGGTAGTCGACGAACAGGAACGCGGCGGGCTGCGCCGTCGCGACCCGCTCCCACGAGACCTGGGTCCAGGTGTCGTCGACGTCGGACAGCGCGTTGCGCGCCCCGGCCGCTTCCATGATCGCCTGCGGGGCGCCGAAGCGGCCGCTGGAGTACGGCGACTCGGTGCCGTTGTCGAACAGGAACACCGTCGGCGGGGTCGCGGCCTTCGGTGCCCTCCCCAGCGTGGCGAGCCGGTCGTCGAGGTCGGCGACGACGCGGTCGGCGTCGGAGGTGTGCCCGGTGATCGTGCCGAGGTTGTGCAGGTCCTCGCGCAGCGCCGTCCAGGGGTCGACGATGCCGCGGGCGCGTTGCCCGTCGGCCTGACGGCAGGACTCGGTCAGCATGTACGGGGCGATGCCCTGCTCGCGCAGCCGGTCCGGGGTGAGGTTCTTCTCCTCGCTGTAGCCGTAGTTCCAGCCGGCGACCATCACGTCGGGGTCGCGGGCCAGGACCGTCTCCAGGGTCGGGTACTGCGGTGCCGCCTGGGCCAGGCCGTCGACGGCGGCGCCGAAGTGGCGGCGCAGCGTCTCGGCGTCGCGCTGCATGCTCGACACCGCGGCGACCCGGTCCTGGGCGCCGAGCGCCAGGACCATCGAGATCATGTTGCCGTCGTTGACGAACATGCGCTGCGCCGGGGACGGGAACGACGCCGGGGCCCCGCAGTTCGTCACGGTGACCGTGCCGGCCGGGGCATCGGCGGCGGGCGGAGCCGGGGCCGAGCAGGCGGCGAGGGCGACCACCCCCGCGGCGAGGACGGCGGACAGCCGCAGTGGACGGGCGGGTAGGAGCGTCACGGAGTCTCCCCGGGTAGGTCGAGCAGGAGGCGGGACCGCCCGGTCACCGGGTGCGTGACGCGGGCGGCGGCGACCCCGAAGACCCGTGAGACGGTGTCGGGGTCGAGGTCGGGCACGGCCGGGAGGGCCCGGCCGTCGTGCAGCACGACGAGGCGGTCGCACCAGCGGTCCGCGAGGTCGAGGTCGTGCAGGCTCACCACGACGGTCCGGCCGAGTGAGCGCACCAGCTCCAGCAGGCCCAGTGCGTGCCGGACGTCGAGGTGGTTGGTGGGCTCGTCGAGCAGCAGGACCCCGGCGTCCTGGGCGAGGCCGCGGGCGAGCAGCACCCGGCGCCGTTCGCCGCCGGAGAGCCGGTCGACCGGGCGGTCGGCCAGGCCGTCGAGGTGGACCGCGGCCAGCGCGGCGGTGACCGCGGCCCGCTCGGCCGCATCGCCACCCGACCACGGCGGCCGGTGCGGGACCAACCCGAGCGCGACGATCTCCCCGACGCACAGGTCCGCGGGGAGGTCCTCCTCCTGGCCGACGAAGGCGATCCGCCGGGCCCGCTGCCGGGCCCGCAGCGCGGTCAGCGGGGTGCCGTCGAGCCGCACGCGGCCCGCGGCGGGTCGGCGGATCCCGGCGAGGGCGCGCAGCAGGGTGGACTTGCCGCTGCCGTTGGGACCGACGACGCCGAGCACCTCGCCGGGCTCGACCGCGAGGTCGACCCCGGCCAGCACGGTGCGCCCGCCGAGCACGCACGTGAGGGTCTCGGCACGCAGGCTCATGCCGTGCTCCCGGCGGTCCGGTAGCGGCGGCGCCCCATCAGGACCAGGAACACCGGGGCGCCGATCAGCCCGGTGACCACGCTCAGCGGCATCTCGGTGGGCCGCACCGCGATCCGGGCCGCGACGTCGACGACGACCAGGAACAGCGCCCCGGCCAGCGCGGACACCGGGACCAGCACCCGGTGCCGGGAGCCGACGAGCAGCCGGGCCAGGTGCGGCACGACCAGCCCGACGAAGCCCACCGCGCCCGACACCGCGACCAGCACCCCGACCGCGGTCGCGCAGACCGCGAACAGCGCCGCCCGGGCGGCGGTGACCGGCACGCCGAGCGCCGCCGCGGTGTCGGGTCCGGCGTTCAGTGCGTCGAGCCAGCCGCTGGAGGCCAGGAACAGGACGAGCACCAGCCCGACGGTCACCGCGGGCACCGCGACCCGGTCCCACTGCGCCCCGGACAGGCTCCCCAGCAGCCAGAACAGCACGGACTGGGCGGCGGCCGGGTCGCCGGCGCGGAACACGAGGAAGCTCGCCGTCGCCGAGAACGCCGAGCCGAGCACGGTGCCGGTGAGGATCAGCCGGATCGGGGTGATCCCGCCCTGTGCGACGGCGATCGCCCCGACCAGTACCCCGGCCACGAGGGCGCCGAGCAACGCCCCGGTGAACAGCGCCCAGGTGCCGAGCGCACCCAGCACCCCGGTGGTGATGACGGCCGTGGCGCCGACGCTCGCGCCGGAGGAGACCCCGAGCAGGTAGGGGTCGGCGAGCGGGTTGCGCACCAGGGTCTGCACCCCGGTGCCGGCGAGCGCGAGGCCCGCACCGACGATCGCGGCGAGCAGCGAGCGCGGCATCCGCAGGTCCCACACGATCGTCGAGACCGGGCCGGGCCGGTCCTGCAGCACCGCGTCGACGACCCTCGCGACCGGGAGGACCTCGGCGCCGAAGGCGAGCGAGCCCAGGAGCGCGACCGCCAGCAGCGCCGCCAGGGCCACCGTCACCGTCGCGGCGCCCACCGACCGTCGTTCCCACACCTGCACAGTTCATCATGTGGCGGCAGCTCGGTGGCTGCGGGGAAGATCACCGGGCAGGACGCAGGTGCACCCGTAACGCGGCGAGCCGCGGTCCGCCGGACCCGCCAGGGTGCACCTCGACGAGGTGGGTGGCCGGAACGGCGGGCCGGGCGTCGGGGAAGTCGTCGCGCAGCACCTCCAGCATCGTGCGCAGCTCCAGCCGGGCCAGGTGCGCACCGGCGCAGAAGTGCGGGCCGTGCCCGAACGTCAGCGGATGTCCCTGGGTCGGGCGGGCGTCGATCCCCCGGATGTCGACGAGCACCGGAGCCCCGGCGGGCAGCGCCTGTCCCGCGAGGTCGACGGCGGTGCGGGCGAAGCGCCACAGCGAGAAGGGTGCGGGCGGGTGGACCCGCAGCACCTCGGTGACCAGCGCGTCGAGCTCGTCGGCGGTGCGGCCGGCGAGCCCGGAGTCCAGGGCGTGGGCGACGACGTAGCCGAGCGCGGCGTCGGTGGTGAGCTGACCGCCGAACACCAGGCCGAACACGAGGTAGCCGACCTGGGCGTCGTCGAGGTCGGGCAGGGCCGCACGCAGGCCGGCCGCGACACCGTCGCCGGTCCCGTCGGTGACCGCGGCCGTGCCGATCGCCTGCAGCCTTCCGAACGCGGCGCCGGCCACGGCCGGGGCGGGGCTCCACATCGCGCGGCAGGCGTCGACGGCGTCGTCGAGGAGCCCCGGCGGGGCACCGACGACCTCGAGCACGACGGCCAGCGGGTACCGGATGGTGACGTCCTCGGTGAGGTCGACCTCGCCGGGGCCGAGGCCGTCGAGCAGGCCAGCGGCGAGGGACCGGATCCGTCCGGCGTACGGAGCGAGCGCGCGGGCCGACAGCAGCGGGACGTGCGCGCGGCGCAGCCGGGCGTGCCCGGCACCGTCGGCGGTGGTGAGCGACAGCCGCTCGGCAGCCGGGGGTTCGAGGTCGGTGACGCCGGGCGGGGCGAGCGCGGGGTCCTTGGCGAACCGCGGGTCGGTGAGGACCCGGCGGGCGAGCACCTCCTCGGTGACCACCCACACAGCGGGCCCGCCGGGGAGCGTCGTGGGCACGACCGGACCTCCGGCCGGCGCGGGGTCCGGATCGGACAGCGAGCGGGTACGGGCGGTGAACGGGCACGTCATGGCTCCATCGTGCCCGTGGACGCGGACACCTCCGGTCCTCAGTCGAGCAGCACCGTGCGCAGGTCGAGGCGACGCAGCACCCGGTCGACGGCGTGCGGGTCGACACCGGGCTCGCGCCGCGCGGCCAGCACCTCGGTCCGGGCGGCCGCCAGCGCCGACGCCTGCGCCTCGGCGAACGCCCGGCGGGCCTTCTTCACCGCCGCGATCCGGGACCGTTCCTCCTCCGACGGCGTCTCCCCCGACAGCACCCGCTCCAGCCGTTCGACGCGCTCCCGCATGGCGGTGCCGACCTCCTCGGGCAGGCCGCGGACCGTGCGTTCGAACTCCAGGGTGGCGACGGCGGCCCGGCGCGCCCGCAGCACGATCTCGCGTTCGGCCCGCTCCTCGGCGTCGGCCTCGTCGTCGATGTCGAGGGCGCGGACCAGCATGCCCAGGGTGAAGCCGGGCACGAGCAGTGTCACGAACAGCACCGACACCGCGATGAGGACGAGCTCGTCGCGGGCGGGGAACGGCGCCCCGGACGCGGTCTGCAGCGGCAGCGACAGCGCGAGGGCGAGCGTCGCGAGCCCCCGCATGCCGCACCAGGACAGGAGCACGGCCTCGCGTCCGGTGAGCGGCGCGGCGCCGGCCGCGGCGGCCCCGTCGGCGTCGCGGGCCAGCACCCGCCAGGCGACGACCATCCAGAGCACCCGCACCGCGACGACGACCACGCACACCACCGCCGCGTGCGCGAGCATCCTGGGCAGCTCGTCGCCCGCGGCGAGCACGACCTGGCGCAGGTCGAGCCCGATCAGGCCGAACGCGAGCCCGGTCACCAGCAGCTCGACGACGTTCCACAGCGAGGACTGGGTGAGCCGCTCGGCCGCCTCGTCGGCGTCCGCCCCGGCCCGCAGCTGCAACGCCAGCACGACGACCGCGATGACCCCGGACGCGCCGAGCTCCTCGGCCGCCAGGTAGGTGGCGAAGGGCAGGACCAGGGTGAGCGCGCTGCGTCCGGTGGCGTCGGTGACCCGGCCGAGCACCCGTCGGGCCAGCCAGGCGACCCCGAGACCGATGAGCACCGCCCCGGCCGCGCCGAGGACGAACCGCAGCCCCAGCCCCAGGGGGCTCAGCTCGCCGCCGGAGACGGTGGCGAGCACCGCGGCCTGGAACACGACCAGGGCGGTCGCGTCGTTGAACAGCCCCTCGCTCTGCAGCACGGCCACCACCCGACGCGGGATCGGGACCTGCCCGGCGACCGCCTCGACCGCCACCGGGTCCGGTGGGGCCACCATCGCGCCCAGCGCGATCGCCGCGGTCACCGCGATCCCCGGGACCAGCAGCCACACCGTGCCCGCCACGACCGTCGCGGTGACCAGCACCAGCGCGACGGCGAGCAGCGCGATCGACCGCCACCGGGCCCGGAACACCGCCCACGACGTGCGCTGCGCGGTGGCGAACAGCAGTGGCGGCAGGAACAGCGGCAGGATCAACCCGGGTTCGATGACGAACGCGTCGGGCAGGCCGGGCAGCAGCGCGACGACCACGCCGAGCACCACCATCAGCGCGGGCCAGGGCAGCCGCAGCCGGTCACCCACCCCGACCAGGACGACCGCGGCCACCATCATCCCGACGAGCACGAGCAGCATCTCCACGGACCGACACCCTGCCCTCCTCGCCGCCGGACGGCAGCCGACGCGCCGTGCCAGGATCACGGCGAGACACCCGCCACCGACCCGAGGAGGTCCCTCCCGTGCCCCGCAACCCCTACGACGAGCTGCCCCCGGTCCCGTCGTTCACCCTGACCAGCACCGACCTGACCGACGGCACCGCGCTCGCCACCCCCCAGCTGTCCGGGATCTTCGGCGCGGGCGGCGAGGACGTCTCGCCGCAGCTGTCCTGGTCCGGCGCACCGGAGGGGACCCGGTCCTACGCCGTGACCTGCTACGACCCGGACGCCCCGACCGGCGCCGGGTTCTGGCACTGGGCGGTGTTCAACCTGCCGGCCTCGGTGACGTCGCTGCCGTCCGGCTCCGGTGACGACACCGGCTCCGGCCTCCCCGAGGGCGCGGTCCAGCTGCGCAACGACGCGAGCCTGGCCCGCTACCTGGGCGCCGCCCCGCCGCCCGGGCACGGCCCGCACCGGTACTTCTTCGTGGTGCACGCCGTGGACGTGCCCACGCTGGACGTGCCCGCCACCGCGACGCCCACGTTCCTCGCCTTCACCCTGTTCAGCCACACCGTCGGCCGTGCCGTCCTGGTCGGGACGCACGCGAACCTGAGCTGAGGCCCGCCGGCGTGGACGCGGACGCGGAGCTGGACCTGCTCTACCGGGTCCCGCCGGAGGACTTCGTCGCCGCGCGTGCCGCCGCCGTCGCCCGGGCCCGCACCGAGCCCGACGCCGACGCCGCCCGGGCGATCGCCGCCGCCCGGCGGCCGACCCGGGCCGCGTGGCTGGCCAACCTGCTGGTCGACGACGCCCGCGACGAGGTCGAGGGGCTCCTGACCCTGGCCCCGGTACTCGCCCACGCCCAGCGCACGCTCGACGGCGCGGCCCTGCGGGAGGTGTCCGCGCAGCGCACCCGGCTGGTCGGTGCGCTGGCCCGGCGGGCCGCGGCACTCGGCCGCGCCGCGGGGGCCCGGGTGGACCCCGGCCTGGAACGCGACGTGCGGTGGGTCCTGGAGTCGGCGCTGGCCGACCCGGAGCTGGCCGACCGCCTGCGGTCGGGACGGCTGGAGCGCTACGAGCGACACAGCGGCTTCGGCCCGCTCGCCGAGCCGGACTCCGGGCCACCGGCGCCCCGGACCTCGCCGCCGCGGACCCCGCCACCGCCCACCTCGTCACCGCCCACCTCGACGGACCGCGACACCGAGCCCGCACCAGGCACCGGGGCTCCCCCGGACACCGGCGCATCCCGACCGGACGGCGACGGGGAGCTGTCCCGGCGCCGGCGCGAGGCCCGGCGCCGGGAGGCCGAGCGCCGGGCCGCCGAGGAGCAGGAGCGGCGCGCGGCGCAACGGCACGCGCGGGCGGTCGCCGAGGCCGAGGAGGCCGTCGAGACCGCCCGGCTCGCCGCCCACGACGCCGACCGGGAACGCGACGACACCCGCGACCGCGCCGCGCAGGCCGCGGGGCGCCGCGACGACGCGCACCGCCGCGGGGCGGAGCTGACCGCCGAGCTGGCCCGCGCCCGGTCCGCGGCCGAGGACGCCGACCGCGCCCGGGACGAGGCCGAGCGCGCCGCCCGGGACGCGGCGGCCCGGGCCGACCGGGCCGGGGAGGACCTGGCCCGCGCCGAGGAGATCCTGGACGGGCTGCGGTCGGACTGAGGAGGCCCCGTCCCTCCCCGGCCGCCACCGGACACGGCGGCGAGCGGTGCCGCCACCCGTCCGCGGACCCGTGGCATCCTGGCCCGGATCCGACAACGAGGAGCTCCCGTGTCCGACGATCCCCGCCGTCACATCCGCGCCCCCCAGCAGATCAAGGACCTCAACGACGACCTGCTCGCCCGGCGCGACCGCGGCGATCTGCCGTTCGAGCTGCCCGTCCTGACCGTCCCCGGCCGGCGCAGCGGCCGGCCGCGGCACACCCCGCTGACGGTGTACGCGACCGGTGGGGAGCGGTTCGTCGTCGGCGGGTTCCCGGGCGCGGACTGGATCGTCAACGTCCGGGCCGCGGGCGGGCACGCCTCACTGAGCACCGGGCACGACGCCGAGCCGGAGCCCGTCGTGCTGGTCGAGGTGCCGCCGGAGCAGGCGCGCACCGTCCTCGAGGCGTGGCCGGAGGTCACCCCGGACGGCGTCGCGGTCATGATGGAGAACGGGATCGTCACCGAGCCGACGCCCGAGGCGCTCGGTGCCCTGACCGGCATCTGCCCGGTGTTCCGCATCGACCCGGCCTGAGCGTCGTATGGACGGTCATACGGACATCGGCATCGTCCTCCGGCCCGAGCTGCCCCCCGAGGAGCTGCCGGGTGCCGCCCGTGACGTCGAGGCCGCCGGGCTGGACCAGCTGTGGCTGTGGGAGGACTGCTTCCTGCACGGCGGGACCGCCACCGCCGCCGTCGCGCTGGCGCGCACCGAGGCCCTGGCCGTCGGCGTCGGGCTGTTCCCGGTGCCGCTGCGGAACCCGGCGGTCGTCGCCATGGAGATCGCCTCGCTCGCCGGGCTGTTCCCCGGCCGGTACCTGCCGGTCCTCGGGCACGGCGTGCTCGACTGGATGGGCCAGGTCGGCAACCGGGTCACCTCACCGCTGACCCTGCTCGCCGAGCACACGACCGCGGTGCGGGACCTGCTCTCCGGGCGCGAGGTCACCCGCTCCGGGCGCTACGTCTGTCTGGACCGGGTCCGGCTGGACCACCCGCCGGCGACCGTGCCCCCGGTCCTGGTCGGCGGGCGCGGGCCGCGCACCCTGCGGCTGGCCGGGGACCTCGCCGACGGGGTCCTGCTCGACTCGGGTCTGACCCCCGAGGAGGTCCGGTCCTCGCTCGGGTCGTGTGGGCAGGGCGGCGCCGCGGACGGCTTCCGGCGCATCGGCTACGTCGCGCTGCCGGAGGATCCCGCACTCCCGGGGCGGCGGCGGGCGGTCGAGTCGATCGTCGCGACCCACGCCGCGGCCGGGCTGGACACCGTCGTCCTGGTCCCGCCGGCCGGCGCCCCGGACCCGCGGCCCTGGCTGGACGCCGCGGCCGCGGCCCGCAAGAGCCTCACGCCGGAGCGGTGAAGCCCGCCCGCAGCTCGCGCTTGCGGATCTTGCCGGTCGCGGTCCTGGGCAACGGCTCGTCGGTCCACCGCACGTGCGCGGGCGCGGCGAACTCCCCCACCCGCGCGGCGACGGCGGCGCGGACGGCGTCGTCGTCGCGGGCCGCTCCGGGGCGGGCCCGGACCAGCGCGGCGACCTCCTCCCCCAGGCGCGGGTGCGGCACCCCGAGCACCGCCACCTCCAGCACCCCGTCGACGGTGTGGATCGCCGCCTCCACCTGCACGGAGTACACGTTCTCCCCGCCGCGCAGCACGACGTCCTTGGACCGGTCCACGACGTACACCCAGCCGTCGGTCACGTGCCCCAGGTCGCCGGTGCGGAACCAGCCGTCGACGAACGCCTCGGCATCGGCGTCGGGCCGGTTCCAGTAGCCGCGGACCACGTTCGGGCCGCGGAACCACAGCTCGCCGACCTCGCCGTCGCCCAGCGCCTCCCCGGCCGGGCCCACGACCCGCAGTTCGGCCCCCGGCGCGGGCCTGCCGACCGAGTCGGGGCGGGCCCGGTACTCGGGCCCGGTATTCGCGCAGATCGCCGAGGTCGTCTCCGTCAGGCCGTAGCCGTTCGCCGCGCCGGCACCGAGGTCGCGTCCGATCCGGGCGACGAGCTCCGGCGGCACGGGCGCCCCGCCCATGCCGACCGTCCGCAGCGAGGCCAGATCGGCGGGGTCGGCGCCGTCGAGCAGCTCCGCCGTCGTCGACGGGACACCGTTGGAGCGGGTCAGCTGCTCGGCCCGGACGACCGCCCGCGCCGCGGCCGGGTCCCAGCGGTGCAGGGTCGCGAGCTTCGCCCCGCCGAGCACGGCGCCGACGAGGCCGTTGATCCCGGCGATGTGGAACATCGGATACATGAGCAGCGTCCCCTGCTGCCCCGGCGGCAGTTCCGTCCCGGCGTCGAGCGCGGTCGCCCGGGCGGTCAGCGCGACATTGAGCAGGTTCGTCACCTGGTTGCGGTGGGTGCCGACCGCGCCCTTCGGACGGCCGGTGGTGCCGGAGGTGTAGAGGATCGTCGCGTCGTCGTCGGGGCCGGGCGCGCTGTGGCCGCCCAGGTCACCGGGACCGTCGGTGCGCAGCCCGAGGTCCTCCCACTCGACCACCGGGCCGGGCGCGGGCGCGCGGCCACCGCGGACCCGCACGACGGGCACCCCGAGGCCGCGAGCGCTGCCATCGGTGCCGCCGCCGCACAGGGCGGCGCACCGCTCCGGGTCGGCCACGACCACCCGGGCACCGGAGTCGGCCACCGCCCAGGCCAGCTCGGGCGCGCTCCACCAGGCGTTCAGCGGCACGACGACCAGTCCCGCGACCTGCGCGGCGAAGAAGACCACCGGCCACTCCGGCAGGTTGCGCATCGCGATCGCGACCCGGTCACCGGGGCGCAGCCCGAACCGCCCGGTGAGCACGCCGGCCAGGTCGGCGACCAGGCTCCGGTGCTCGCCGTAGGTGCACCGCTCGCCCTGGTACACGGTGAAGGTGCGCTCCGGCCAGGCCGCCGTCGCCGCCCACAGCTCGGCCAGGGTGTGCGGGCCACGCCGGTAGACCCGCATCGCGACGCCCCGCACCTCGGCGTCGATCAGCTCGAACTCCCCGCCGGGTGCGGTCAGCGTCGCGATCACCGGGCCGAGTCCCGTCGTCGCCGCTCCGGTGTCGTTCCTCGGGGTGTCTCCCATCGGCGCACCTCCTCGTGCCCGTCCGTCCTACCCCGGCGGCCGCTCCGACGGAAGCGGTGATCGTTCGCTCACGACAACGATCGTGTCCGGACTCACCGCGCCCCAGTACGTCCGTACCATTTAGGCTCGGGTCGTGATCCCACGGTGAGCTCCCGCCCGTCGCTGTCCGGATGGTGGCGCTGGCCGTTGCTCGCCGCCCTCACCGCGCTGGTGACCGCCGGGCTCGCCACGGTCGACGTGCCCTCCCCCGCCCTGTTCGCCGGGCTGCTGGTCGCGACCGTGCTCGCGCTGTCCGGGCTCGGCCCCACCCGGGTCGCCCGCCCGGCGACCTCGGCCGCCCAGGCGGTCATCGGCGTCGTCATCGGCCTGCTCGCCCGACCGGACACCCTGGCGGCGGTGGCCGCGGAATGGCTGCCGGTACTGCTGATCAGCCTCGCGACGCTGCTGCTCAGCATGGGGTCCGGGCTACTGATGGGGTTGCAGCGCGGGGTCACCCCGCTCACCGGGATGCTCGCGCAGACCGCGGGCGGTGCGTCCGGGCTGGTCGCGATCAGCCGCGAGCTCGGCGGCGACGAGCGCACCGTCGCCGTCATCCAGTACCTGCGGGTCGGTCTGGTCACCGCGACGATGCCGGTGGTCGCCGCGTTCGTCTACGGCGCCTCCCCCGGTGCCCCGGCCGCCGCGGGCACGGGCACCGACGCGCCGTGGTGGGTCGGGCTCGCGGTGACCGCATTGTGCGTGGGCGTCGGCGTCCCGCTGGGGAAGGTCGCGCGGGTCCCCGCCGGGGCGCTGCTCGGGCCGATGGTGGTGGCGCTGGTGATCAGCCTGGCCGGGTTCTCCTTCGACGCGTCGGTACCGCTCCCGATCGTCGACATCGCCTACGCCGTCATCGGCTGGCAGGCCGGGCTGCGCTTCACCCGGGCTGCGCTCGGCACCGTCGCGCGGGTGCTGCCGCTGGCGACCGTCCTGATCCTGGGCGTCGTCGCGCTGTGCGCCCTGCTGGGGCTGCTGCTGTCCTCCCTCACCGGTATGACGCCGCTGGAGGGATACCTCGCGACCACCCCGGGCGGGATCTACGCGGTGCTGGCGACGGCGATCTCGTCCGGGGTGGACGTCACCTCGGTGGTCGCGGTGCAGGTGCTTCGGGTGATCCTGATGCTGCTCGTCGCACCGTGGACCGCGCGGATGGTCGGGCGGCGCCTGGGCCCCGGCACCGGGGAGTGAGGCCCGCTCAGCGGACCCGCGCGACCCGTCCCGGCGGCGGCGCCGGGACCGCGCCGGGGTGCAGCAGGGCCGCGACCGCCTCCACCCCGTCGACCAGGCGCGGACCGGCCCGCACGACGTAGGACGCCGAATCGATCGCGTGCACCGGGACCCGGGCGGGAAGCCACGGCAGCGCCGTGCGGGCCTGGGCGAGCGCGTCGTCGAGCCCGAAACCGCAGGGCGCGACCAGCACGGCGTCGCACGGGGGCAGGTCGGCCCGGTCGACCGCGGTGCTGCGCCCACCCGGGGCGGCGGCCACCGGGACACCGCCCGCCGCGGTGACCAGGTCGGGCACCCAGTGCCCCGGCAGGAACGGCGGGTCGGTCCACTCCAGCACCAGCACCCGCGGTGCCGGGCGGCCCCGCACCATGGCGGCCACCGCGTCCAGGCGCGCCGACAGGCCCGCGACCAGCTCGGCGGCCCGGTCCGGCACCTCGGCCGCGGTGCCGACCGCGGTCACCACGTCGAGCACGTCGGCCAGCCGGTGCGGGTCCAGCGACAGCACCCGGGCCCGGGTACCCAGCTCGGCCTGCACCTGCGCGACGGTCGAGCCGGGCAGCGCGCACACCGCGCACAGGTCCTGGGTGAGGATCAGCTCCGGGTCGGCGGCGGCGAGGCGGGCGCGGTCCACCTCGTAGAGCGGCAGCCCGGCCGCGGCCCGCTCGCGGACGACGGCGTCGATCTCTCCCGGCGACGCCGCGGGCGGCAGCGCGGTGTCCACGACCACCGGCACCCGGTCCCGCACCCCCGCCGGGTCGTCGCACTCGAAGGTGACGCCGACCAGGTCGGCGGCCAGGCCGAGCCGCCCGGCGATCTCGGTGCCGGCCGGGAGCAGCGACGCGATCCGCACACCGCGCAACGGTAGGCGGTGGCGTGCGCCGCGACGAGAGGGAAGGATCGCCGCATGACCGTGCACGAGCGCGCCGGGACCCCGGCCCGCCCCGAGGACCTCGTCGACGTCGACGCGCTGCTGGCCGCGTACGCCACGACCCACCCCGACCCGTCGGTCGACGTGCAGCGGGTCGCGTTCGGCACGTCCGGGCACCGCGGGTCGGCGTTCACCGCGACCTTCAACGACGATCACATCGCCGCCACCAGCCAGGCGATCGTCGAGTACCGGGCCGCCCAGAACACCGACGGCCCGCTGTTCCTCGGCCGCGACAGCCACGCGCTGTCCGAGCCGGCCTGGCGCACCGCGGCCGAGGTGTTCGTGGCCAATGACGTCGACGTCGTCGTCGACTCCCGGGACGGGCTGACCCCGACCCCCGCGATCTCGCACGCGATCCTGGTGACCAACGCCGGGCGCGACGGCCGGCACCTGGCCGACGGCGTCGTCGTCACGCCCTCGCACAACCCGCCCGCCGACGGCGGCTTCAAGTACAACCCGCCCGACGGCGGCCCCGCGGGCACCGAGGCGACGACCTGGATCGCCGACCGCGCCAACCAGCTGCTGGAGAACGGCCTGAAGGAGGTGCGCCGCGCCGCCCGGTTCGACGCCGCGGCCGCGCACCGCTACGACTACCTCGGCACCTACGTCGACCAGCTCGACCAGGTCCTCGACATGGCCGCGATCCGCGACGCCGGGGTCACCATCGGCGCCGACCCGCTCGGCGGCGCCTCGGTCGACTACTGGGGCGCGATCGCGCAGCGCTGGGGCCTGGACCTCACCGTGGTCAACCCAGCCGTCGACCCGACGTTCGGGTTCATGACCCTGGACTGGGACGGGAAGATCCGGATGGACTGCAGCTCGCCGTACGCGATGGCGTCGCTGCGGGCCCGAATGGAGTCCGATCCGGCTCCCTTCACCATCGCCACCGGCAACGACGCCGACGCCGACCGGCACGGCATCGTCACCGCCGACGGCGGCCTGATGAACCCCAACCACTACCTCGCCGTGGCCATCGGCTACCTGTTCGCCCACCGCCCCGGCTGGCCCGCCGCCGCCGGGATCGGCAAGACCGCGGTCAGCTCGTCGATGATCGACCGGGTCGCCGGTGACCTCGGCCGGACGCTGGTCGAGGTGCCCGTCGGGTTCAAGTGGTTCGTGCCCGGCCTGCGCTCGGGCGAGATCGGCTTCGGCGGCGAGGAGAGCGCGGGCGCGTCGTTCCTGCGCCGGGACGGCTCGCCGTGGAGCACCGACAAGGACGGCTTGCTGGCCGCCCTGCTCGCCTCGGAGATCACCGCGGTCACCGGCTCGACCCCCAGCGAGCACTACGCCCGGCTGACCGAGCGGTTCGGCGCCCCCGCCTACGCCCGCACCGACGTCGCCTGCTCGCGGGAGGACAAGGCGGCGCTGTCGAAGCTGGACGCCGACGCCGTCACCGCCACCGAACTCGCCGGGGACGCGATCACAGCGAAGCTCACCCGCGCCCCAGGCAACGACGCCGCGATCGGCGGGCTGAAGGTCCTCACCGACACCGGGTGGTTCGCCGCCCGCCCCTCGGGCACCGAGGACGTCTACAAGGTCTACGCCGAGAGCTTCCGCGGGCCGGAGCACCTGGCACGCATCCAGGACGAGGCGCGCGGCGTGGTCTCGGCGGCCCTGGCAGGATCGGGCGCGTGAGCAGCAAGCACGCACTCGGGTTCGGCATCGACATCGGCGGCTCCGGCATCAAGGGCGCCCCGGTGGACCTGCACAGGGGCCGGCTGGCCGCGGAGCGGGTGCGGATCCCGACGCCGCAGCCGTCGACACCGGAGGCGGTCGCGGAGACCGTCACGCAGATCCTCGACGAGTTCGACTGGCGTCACTCCTTCGGCTGCACGTTCCCGGCGGTCGTCACGCACGGGGTGACCCGCACCGCGGCCAACGTGGACCGCGCCTGGATCGACTGCGACGCGGCCGCGGTGCTGCGCCGGGTCACCGGCCGGGACGCGGTGCTGGTCAACGACGCCGACGCCGCGGGCGTCGCCGAGGCCGAGTTCGGCGCGGCCGCCGACCACCACCACGGGCTGGTGCTCGTCGTGACCCTCGGGACCGGCATCGGGTCTGCGCTGGTCAACCACGGGAAGCTGGTGCCCAACACCGAACTCGGGCACCTGGAGCTCGACGGGTTCGACGCCGAGTCGCGCGCCGCCGACTCCGCCCGCGAGCGCGAGGAACTGGACTGGGAGCAGTGGGGCGGGCGGCTGCAGCGCTACTTCACCCACGTCGAGAACCTGCTGTGGCCGGACCTGATCGTCGTCGGCGGCGGGGTCAGCAAGAAGTTCGAGAAGTGGTCGCCCTACGTGCGGACCCGCACGAAGCTCGTCCCGGCCGGACTGCTCAACGAGGCCGGGATCATCGGGGCAGCGCTGCTGGCGCACGGCTGACCCTCGTCCGGTGCCGGATTTCGTCGTGCAGTAGTTTGCGGTGCTCACGATCCTGCGAGCACACTGCAGTGACTGCACGACTGCACTCCCCGCTCGGGTCGAGGGTGCGAGCCGCGCGCCGGGACCAGCGGGAGAGGCGGGACGGGCATGATCGGCGACATGCTGACCGGCCAGGAGGAACGCTGCCACGGGCTGCGGGAGCGCAAGAAGGTGCGGACCCGCCAGGCGCTGCGCGCCGCGGCACTGGAACGCGCCCGTACCCAGGGACCGGACGCGTTCACCGTGGAGGAGATCTGCGCCGACGTCGACGTCGCGCCGCGCACGTTCTTCAACCACTTCCCGTCGAAGGACGCGGTGCTGTTCGACTGGGACGCCGCCTCCCTCGCCGAGCTCGCCACCGAGGTCCGCGCCCGGCCCGAGTCGTCCCCGCTCGGGGCCGCGACGGCGGTGCTCGCCGAGGTCGCCGAGGCGCTGACGACCAGCCCGACCTGGCACGGCCAGATGGAGCTGCTGCGCACCCACCCCGAGCTGCGCCCACGGATCGCCCACGTCGGACGGACCGTGGAGCAGACCGTCGCCGTCGGACTCGCCGAGCGCGAGGGCACCGACACCCCCACGACGGCCCACCGGCTCGCCGCGGCCGCTGCGATGGCGATCATGCAGGTCGCCGTCGGCGGCTGGCTGGCCGCCCCGGAGGGCCCGGCGGCCCGCCAGGTCTACGGCGACGTGCTGGCGGCCGCCCGGGAGTCCTTCTCGGCGCTGCCGGACTGAACGCCCCGGACTCAGGCCGCCGGCGGTCCGTAGGTCAGCCGGACCACGCCGTTCTCGTAGGCCTCCGACTCGCAGAGCCGCAACGGCACCCGGGCGCCCTCGGCGAACAGCCGCAGCCCGGCCCCGAGCGACACCGGGTAGACGAACAGGTCGAGCGTGTCGACCAGGCCGTCGGCGAGCAGCGCACGGACCAGGGTGACGCTGCCGGAGACGTAGATGCCGCCGTCGGTCGCGTCCTTGAGCTGCTGGATCCGCACCGGGTCGTACGGGCCGAGCACCCGGGAGTTCTCCCACTCCAGCGGGTCGGCCAGGGTCGAGGTGACGACGTGCTTGGGCGCGCCGTTGAAGAACGCCCCGCCGGACTCGACGTCGTGGCCGCGGGCCGACCAGGCCGGGTGGAACATCTCGTAGGTGGTGCGGCCGAGCAGGATCGCCGCGTCGGTCAGCCGGCCGATCGCCTCCCCCATCGCGTCGGGGAAGCCGTACTCGGCCGTCCACGACGGGTCGGACACGACCCCGTCGAGGCTGATGAACTCGTGCACGTCGATGGTGCCCACTGTGGTCTCCCGGGGTCCGGTACGGAGGTGACGGGGGTAGGACCGTGGCCCGACCCGGATCTCATCGGATCGGCTCAGGCGAGGTCCGCGACGGTGGACGCGGCGCCGCGCGACCACAGCGACTCCAGCGCAGTCCGGAACGCGCCCGCGAACCGCTCGTCGGAGCCGAGGTCGCCGAACACCCCGCGGTGGGACAGGAACGACCCCGGGGTGTCCCGTTCGGCGCGGGCCAGCGCGGTCATCTCCCCGGCGAGCCGGTCCTGCTGGGGGATCTCGCGGCCCTGCTCGTCGGTGCCCTCGGCGTAGCGGCACCACCCGGCGACGACGGCCGCCGCCCGCGCGACCTGCCCGCCCGCGGCCAGCTGCTCGCGCACCACCGGCAACAGGAAGATCGAGATCCGGTCGGAGCTGCCGTAGTTGATCCGCATCAGCGTGTCGGCGACACCCGGGTTCGCGAAGCGTTCCATCAGGGTGTCCTTGTAGGCGTCGAGGTCGATGCCGGGCACCGGGCGTAGCGTCGGGGTGGCCTCGTCGTCCATGTAGGACCGCAGGAACGCCGCGAACGTCGGGTCCTGGGCGACCTCGTGCACGTAGCGGTGTCCGGCGAGGTAGCCGAGGTAGCCGAGCGCCTGGTGGGTGGCGTTGAGCAGGCGCAGCTTCATGAACTCGTAGGGGACGACGTCGTCGACGAGCTGGACCCCGACCCGCTCGAACTCCGGGCGGCCCGCGGCGAAGTGGTCCTCGAGCACCCACTGGGTGAACGGCTCGCAGACGACCGGCCAGCCGTCGCGCAGCCCGAAGCGCTCGGCGAGGGCCTCGCGGTCGGTGTCGGCGGTGGCCGGAGTGATCCGGTCGACCATCGAGTTCGGGAAGGTGACCGACTCCGCGACCCAGGCGCCCAGCCCGGCGTCGCGGAGCTGGGCGACACCGGTGAACACCCGGCGGGCGACGTCGCCGTTGCCCTGCATGTTGTCGCAGCTCATGACCGTGAGCGGGCCGGTGCCGCGCTCCCGGCGACGCGCCAGCGCCTCGACGACCAGCCCGAACCCCCCGGTCGGGGCGGAGCCGGCAGCCATCGAGTCCAGGTCGGCGCGGATGCCGGGGAAGTCCGGGTCGAACTCGCCGGTCTTCTGGTCGATCGCGTAGCCGCCCTCGGTGATCGTCAGCGAGACGATCCGGGTGTCGGGGTGGGCGATCCGCTCGATGACGGCCTCGGGGTCGTCGGGGGCGTAGAGGTAGTCGACCAGCGACCCGACCACCCGGGGCGTCAGCGTCCCGTCGGCCCCCTTCAGCACGAGCGTGTACAGCCCGTCCTGGGCGGCCAGCACGTCACGCATCCGGTCGTCGGCGGCGAGCACGCCGACCCCGCAGATCCCCCACTCCGGCGCCCCGCCGGAGGCGAGCAACGCGTCGACGTACATCGCGAGGTGCGCGCGGTGGAACCCACCGACGCCGATGTGGACGATCCCGCGCCCCACGGCTGCCCGGTCGTAGCCGGGGACCTCCACGCCCTCGATCCCTTCGGCCCAGATCCCGGTCTCGTCCAGCGAACGCATGGTCCCCCTTGCCACGTCCCCCGCGCCCCACGGCGCCGTCGGGTGAGACGCCGACCCTACCGCTCGCACCGTCGCACGCAAGCGCTTCCGCGAGAAGCCCCGCGAACTGGTCCTGCAACCGGTAGATCCCACGAAACAACGTCGTACGCTGCGACGATCAGAGATCAGTACTTGCGCGTATCGCAAGTCAGGCCTACGGTCGCCCGGTGACCGACCCCCGTGCCACCCGGACCGCCGAGGACGCGGTGGCCGGACGGGTGCGCGCCATGCTGGAGCGCGACGGCTGGACCCAGCGTCGGTTCGCGGCCGCGATCGGGCTGGAGGAGACCAAGCTGTCGAAGTCCCTCGCCGGGCGTCGCCGCTTCGCCGCCGACGAGCTCGTCCGCATCGCCGAGGTCACCGGTGAGACCGTGGCCCGGCTGCTGCACGGCCACGACGGCGCCCGGGCCAGGACCGCGGTTCCCACCGGGGCCGCCGCCGCGGCGGCCGAGCCCGACACCGGACGCGAGCCCGGCGGGGCCCACGGCACCCGTGGCCGGATCCTCGACGCGGCCTGGGAGCTGATCGCCGACCACGGCTACCACCGGGTCCGCACCGCCGACGTCGCGCGGGCGGCGGGGACCAGCCCGGCGGCGATCCACTACCACTTCCCCACCCGCTCGGAGCTGCTCGACTCCGCGCTGCGGCACAACGTGCGCCTCGCCTTCGACCGCCAGGTCGCCGAGCTCGACACGGTCGCCCACCCGCACGAGCGGCTGCTGCGGCTGATCGACCTGCAGCTCCCCGACGGCGCCCTGCTGCGCCGCGAGTGGTCGATCTGGATCCAGGTGTGGGCGGAGTCGGCGATCGACCCGGCCCGGCGCGCGCTGTACTGGGACGCCTACGACCGCTGGTACCGCAGCATCGCCATGACGATCGCCGAGGGAGCCGCGGCCGGGGTGTTCGTGTCCGGCCGTACCGAGGCCCTGGCCGACCAGCTCACCGCGCTGATCGACGGGCTCGGCATCCAGGTGCTGGCGATGACCCCGCGGGCCGGGACCGACCGGATGCGCGCCCTGCTGCACGACTTCATCGACCGGGCCGTGCTCGCGGCACCGGCAGGCACGGAACGAACGGAGATCGGATGAACCGTGACGTCATCATCACCTGCGCGGTGACCGGGGCCGGCGACACGGTGGGCCGCAGCCCGCACGTGCCCGTCACCCCGGCCGCGATCGCCGCGGACGCGATCGCCGCGGCCCGGGCCGGGGCCGCCGTGGTGCACATCCACGTGCGCGACCCGGAGACCGGGAGCCCGTCGCGGGCGGTGGAGCTCTACCGCGAGACCGTGACCCGCATTCGGGACTCCGGCGTCGACGTCGTGCTGAACCTGACCGCCGGCATGGGCGGCGACCTGGTGATCGACGCCGACGACCCGCTCAAGCCGATCGACGGCACGGACCTCGTCAACGCCCTGGAGCGGCTCCCGCACGTCGAGGAGCTGCTGCCCGACATCTGCACGCTGGACTGCGGCTCGCTGAACTTCGGGGAGGGCAACCAGCTCTACGTCTCCACCCCGGACATGCTGCGCACCGGGGCCAGGCGGGTGCAGGAGCTCGGGGTGAAGCCCGAGCTGGAGATCTTCGACACCGGACAGCTGTGGTTCGCCACCGTCCTGGTCGAGGAGGGTCTGATCGACGCCCCGGCGCTGTTCCAGCTGTGCATGGGCATCCCCTACGGCGCCCCGGCCGACCCGGGTGTGCTGGCGGCGGAGGTGAACCTGCTGCCCGAGGGCGCCAACTTCGCGTCGTTCGCGATCGGGCGCGACCAGCTGCCGTGGGTGGCCCGGTCGGTGCTGGCCGGCGGGCACGCCCGCGTCGGGCTGGAGGACAACCTCTACCTCTCCCGCGGGGTGAAGGCGACCAACGAGCAGCTGACCGAGCGCGCGGTGGAGATCGTGCAGAACCTCGGCGCGAGCGTCGCGACGCCGGACCGCGCCCGCGCGATCCTCGGTCTGAAGGAGCGCGCCGGTGTCTGAGCCCGTGTCCGAGTCCCTGTCCGAGCCGGTCACCGAGCCCGTGCCCGACCTCCGGCCCGTCTCCGCGATCCGGACCGTCGCCTGCATCGGCGCCGGGGTGATCGGCGCGGGCTGGGCGGCGTACTTCCTGGCCCGAGGGCTGCGGGTCCGGGCCTGGGACCCCGCCCCGGACGCCGAGGAGACACTGCGCCGCGTGGTCGACGCCGCCTGGCCGGCGCTCACCGAGCTGGGACTGGCCGAGGGCGCCGACCGGGACGCGCTGACGATGTTCCCGACCGCGGCCGAGGCCGTCGCGGGCGCGGACTTCGTGCAGGAGAGCGCCCCGGAGGACCTGACGCTCAAGCGCTCCCTGCTGGCCGAGCTGGCCGACGCCGCGGTGGCGGCCGGTCCGGACGTGGTGGTGGCGTCGTCGACCTCGGGGTTCCCGATGACCGACATGGCGACCACCGCGGCGCACCCGGACCGGGTCGTCGTCGGGCACCCCTTCAACCCGCCCTACCTGATCCCGCTGGTCGAGGTCGTCGGCGGGGAGCGGACCGCGGCCTGGACGGCGTCGCGGGCCGCGGACTTCTACCGGCACATCGGCAAGTCGGTGATCGAGATGGAACGGGAGCTGCCCGGCTTCATCGCGAACCGCCTGCAGGAGGCGATCTGGCGCGAGGCGCTGCACATGGTCGCCGCGGGCGAGGCCACCCCCGAGGAGATCGACCGCTCGATCACCGACGGCCCGGGGCTGCGCTGGCCGGTGCACGGGCCCTGCCTGACCTTCCACCTGGCCGGGGGCCGGGGCGGGATGGCGCACATGCTGGACCACTTCGGACCGTCGCTGAAGGCGCCGTGGACGCGCCTGGAGGCCCCGGAGCTGACCCGGGAGCTGCGCGACGACATGGTCGCCGGCGCCGAGGTCTCCGCGGGTGGGCGGCCGATGGCCGAGCTGGTGGCGGAGCGCGACCGGGCGGTGATCGCGGTCCGCCGGGCCGTGGCCGTGGCCCGGCAGACCACGGTGCAGACCACCGGGGAGACCGCCCGGTGAGCGCGCTGCCGGCGCACCGCGACGTCGTCCGCCCCGAGTGGATCGACTACAACGGCCACCTGTCCGAGCCCTACTACGTGCTGGTGTTCGGCGACGCGACGACGGCGCTGATGGAGCACACCGGGATGGACGCCGGCTACCGGGACACGACCGGCTGCTCGCTCTACACCGTCGAGGCGCACGTGCGGTACCTGCGCGAGATCGGCGCGGACGCGGAGCTGGAGGTCACCACCCGGGTGCTCGGCCGCGACGCGAAGCGGCTGCGGCTCTGGCACGAGCTGCGCACCGCGGGCCGGCTCTGTGCCACCGAGGAGCTGATGTGTCTGCACGTCGGCCCGGGCGGCACCGCGCCGTTCCCGGACGGCGTCGCCGCCGACCTCGACGCGCTGGTCACCGGCTACCCCGTACCCGAGCACGCCGGACGTGCCGTGCAGGAGGTGACCCGGCCCCCGACCTGACCCGCGACCGCGGCCCCGCACCTGCGGGGCCCTCCCCGAGGAGACAGCTCGATGACCAGCCCGACCCTGACGTCGCTGTCCCGGCGACGCCTGCTGGGCGGCGCGGCGGGACTCGCCGCGGCGGCCGTGCTCGCCGGCTGCGGCGGCCCCGCCGCAGCCCGCGACGCCGGTCCCCCGCGCCGCGGCGGCGTCCTGCGGGTGGGGGTGACCGGCGGCGGATCGTCGGACACCCTGGACCCGCACAGCCCCGCCACGAACCCCGACATCGCCCGCACGCTCAGCCTCTACGAGCCGCTGCTGCACTGGGACGACGCCTACACCCTGCAGCCCGCGGTCGCCGAGTCGGTGACGGCGGAGCCCGGGGCACGGGCCTGGACCGCGGTGATCCGCGCCGGCATCACCTTCCACGACGGCCGCCCGGTCACCCCGGACGACGTCGTCGCCACCTTCGCGCGGATCACCGACCCGGCCGACCCGAAGTCCGGGGCGTCGCAGTTCGGGATCCTCGACGACGTCGTCGTCGCCTCCGACCGGTCGGTGCGGTTCGTGCTGTCCGAGCCGTCCCCGATCTTCGACCAGTACCTGGCCGAGTACTCGTGCGGGATCGTCCCGGCCGACTTCTCGCTGGACAGGCCGGTCGGCACCGGGGCGTTCCGGTTCGCCTCGTTCACCCCCGGCCAGCAGAGCACGTTCGTCCGCCACGACGGCTACTGGCGCCCGGCCCAGCCGTATGTCGACCGCCTCGAGCTGATCAACTTCTCCGAGGACGACGCCCGGATCAACGCGCTGCTCTCCGGGCAGGTCGACGCGATCGACCAGGTCCCGCTGTCGCTGACCGAGGTGGTCGGCTCCTACGACTCGGTGCGGCTGCTGACCTCGGAGACCGGGTCGTGGCTGCCGTTCACCATGCGCGTCGACGTCGCCCCGTTCGACGACGTCCGGGTCCGCCAGGCACTGCGTCTGGTCACCGGCCGCGGCGAACTGGTCAACCAGGTGCTGTCCGGGCAGGGCACCGCCGGCGTCGACCTCTACGCCCGCTTCGACCCGGACTACCTCGACCCGTCCCGCGAGCAGGACCTCGCCCGGGCCCGCGACCTGCTCGCCGCGGCCGGGAAGCCGAACCTCGCGGTGGAGCTGGTGACCTCCCCGATCCAGGCCGGCACCGTCGAGTCCGCGCAGGTGTTCGCCACGCAGGCCCGCGGCGCCGGGATCGACGTCGGGCTGCGCCGGGTCGACACCTCCACCTTCTTCTCCGACCAGTACCTGCAGTGGGAGTTCGCGCAGAGCTTCTGGAACACCCGCAACTACCTGCCGCAGGCCTCCCAGTCCTCGATGCCCGACGCACCGTTCAACGAGACGCACTGGACCGACGCGCAGTACCAGGGCCTGGTCCGCCGGGCCCGGTCCGAGCTCGACGCCGGGCGGCGCGCCCAGCTGGTGCGCGCGGCGCAGCGGATCGAGTTCGACCGCGGCGGCTACCTGATCTGGGGCTTCCCGAACCGGGTGGACGCCCACCAGGCCTACGTCGGCGGCCTCGTCCCGAACCGCACCGGGCTGTCCCTGTCCGGCTACGAGTTCCGGAAGGCGTGGGTGGACGCATGAGCCCGCTCGTCCGCATGATCCTGCGGCGCCTCGCGCTGTCGGTGCTGATCCTGCTCGTCGTGTCGGTGCTGATCTTCGCCGCGACGCTGCTGCTGCCCGGCGACCCCGCCCGGGCCATCCTCGGCCAGCAGGCCACCCCGGAACGGGTGGCGGCGCTGACCGCGCAGCTGGGCCTCGACCGGCCCGCGCCCGAGCGCTATCTCACCTGGCTGGGCGGTGTCCTGACCGGTGACCTCGGCGTCTCCGCCGCCACCGGCGGCCCCGTGTCGGAGCTGCTCGGCGACCGGATCGGGGCCTCGGCGCTGCTGCTGGTGCTGACCGCGCTCGTCTCCACCCCGGTCGCGCTCGCGCTGGGCGCGCGGGCCGCGGTCCGGCGCGGCACCCGGACCGACTCCGCGGTGTCCGGGACCTCGCTGGTGTTGGCCGCGCTGCCGGAGTTCGTCATCGGCGTGCTGCTGGTCGTGCTGTTCGCGACGTCGGTGCTGCGGATCCTGCCGTCGGTGACGATCGCCCGGCCGGGCGAGCCGGTGTGGGCGCGACCCGAGCAGCTGGTGCTGCCGGTCGTGACGCTGGCGCTGGTGGTGATCCCCTACGTGGTGCGGATGACCCGCGCGACGCTGTCGGAGACCCTCGACGCCGGCTACGTCGAGATGGCCCGGCTCAAGGGGCTGCCCGAGCGCACCGTGCTGTTCCGGCACGCCGTGCCGCACACGATCGGCCCGGTCGCCCAGGTGATCGCCCTGCAGCTGGCCTGGCTGGCCGGGGGCGTGGTCGTCGTCGAGTTCCTGTTCCGCTACCCCGGGATCGGGCAGGCGCTGATCGACGCCGTCGCCAACCGGGACGTGCAGGTCGTGCAGGCGATCACGCTCGTCATCGCGGCGTTCTACGTCGTGGTGAACCTCGCCGCGGACGTCGCCGGGATCCTGGCCGACCCGCGGATCCGGCACTCCTCGACCGGAGGTCCCGCATGACCGCCCCGCCCACCCCGCCCACCCCGTCCGCGCCGTCCGTGCCCGCCGGCCTGCTGCGCCGCACCTTCCGCCGCCGGCAGGCGCGGATCGGAGCCGTCCTCACCGTCCTGGTCGTCGCGGTCGCGCTCCTCGGCCCGCTCATCGGGCCGCTGCTGACCGGCTACGGCGTCGACGACTTCGCCGGGCGGCCGTTCCGCGCCGAGGGCATCGCCGGCACCGACGACCTGGGCCGCGACGTGTTCACCCGGTTCCTCGCCGGCGGCGGTCCGGTGCTGCTCTACGCGCTGGCCGCGACCGCGATCGGCGTCGTCGGCGGGACGGCGCTGGGCATGCTCGCCGGCTACTCCGGCACCACCGGCAGCCGGCTGGACACGCTGATCATGCGGGGCGGCGACGTGCTGCTGTCGTTCCCGCAGCTGGTGCTGGCACTGCTCGCGGTCGCCGTGCTCGGCTCGTCGGGCTGGCTGCTGGTGCTCGTCATCGGCATCACCCACGTCCCGCGGGTCGCGCGCGTCGCCCGGCAGGCGACGCTGTCGGTCGCCGGGCAGGACTACGTGCAGGCCGCCCGGATGTACGGGATGCCCCGGCGGCGGATCCTCGCCACCGAGGTCCTGCCCAACATCACCGGCCCGCTGATGGTCGAGCTCGGCCTACGGCTGACCTACTCGATCGGCTACGTGGCGTCGCTGTCGTTCCTGGGACTGGGGGTGCAGCCGCCGGCGTCGGACTGGGGGCTGCAGATCAACGAGAACCGGATCGCGCTGATCGTCACGCCGTGGGGGGTGCTGCTGCCGGTGCTCGCGATCGCGGTCCTCACCGTCGGCACGAACATGATCACCGATGCGCTGGCGAAGGAGTCCGCGGACACGACGGGGGGCGGGGCATGAGCCAGACACCGACGATCGAGTGCACGGGGCTGCGGGTCTCGACGACCCACGGCCGCGAGGTGCTGCACGGCGTGGACTGGGCCGTCGCACCGGGCGAGATCCTGGCCCTGGTCGGCGAGTCCGGGTCCGGCAAGACCACCGCGGCGCTGGCCGCGCTCGGCCACTTCCGCGCCGGGCTGACCCACACCGGCGGGACGATGCGCTTCGCCGGGCACACCGAGTCCCACGACGACCTGCTCACGCTGCCCGCGGCGACGCTGCGCGGGATCCGGGGTCGGCTGGTCTCCTACGTGCCGCAGGACCCGGCGCTGTCGCTGAACCCGGTGCTGCGCATCGGGCCGCAGGTCGCGGAGGTCCTCACCGCACACGGCTGGGAGGGTGACGTGGCCGCCCGGGTGCGGGAGGTGCTGACCGACGTCGGGCTGCCCGGCGACGACGCCTTCGCCGACCGCTACCCGCACCAGCTCTCCGGCGGGCAGCAGCAGCGGGTCGGGATCGCGGCGGCGTTCGTGCACCGGCCCGACGTGGTGGTGCTCGACGAGCCGACGACCGGGCTGGACGTCACCACCCAGGACCTGGTGCTCGACACCGTGCGCGAGCTGGTGACCCGTTCCGGGACCGCCGCGCTCTACATCACCCACGACCTCGCCGTCGTCGCCGGGCTGGCCGACCGGGTCGCGGTCATGCAGGCCGGCGAGGTCGTCGAGACCGGAACCGTGCGCGCGGTGCTCACCGCGCCGGAGCACCCCTACACCCGGGCGCTGATCGCGGCGGTGCCGGACCTGCACCGGGAGACCGGGCGGGAGCCGGCACCGGCCGGGGAACCGGTGCTGCGGGTGCGCGGCGCCGGGAAGCGCTACGACGACCGCCCCGTGCTCGACGGCGTCGACCTGCACCTGGCCGCCGGGGAGTGCCTGATGCTGCTGGGCGAGTCCGGGTCGGGGAAGACCACCTTGGCCCGTGGCCTGTCCGGGCTGCTGACCCTCGACGCGGGCGAGCTGAGCCTGCACGGCGAGGCGCTCGCCACCCCACGCAGCTACGCCCAGCTGCGCAGCGTGCAGTACGTGTTCCAGAGCCCGTTCGCGTCGCTGAACCCGCGGCGCACCGTCGCGAGCTCACTGGAGGTGCCGCTGCGGCACCTCACCGACCTCGACGCCGACGCACGCAGGGCCCGGGTGCTGGACATGCTGCGCCAGGTGCGGCTCGACGAGTCCTTCGCCCACCGCTACCCGGGCGGGCTGTCCGGCGGTGAGCGTCAGCGCGCGGCGATCGCACGTGCCCTGGTCACCGCCCCGGACGTGCTGGTGTGCGACGAGGTCACCTCGGCGCTGGACGTGTCGGTGCAGGCCTCGATCGTCGAGCTGCTGGCGACGGTCCGCCGCGAGCTGGGCACCGCGATGCTGTTCGTGACGCACAACATCGCCCTCGCCCGGGAGGTCGCGGACCGGATCGCGGTGCTGCAGCAGGGCCGGATCGTCGAGCAGGGCACGGTGGACGAGGTCCTCACCGACCCGCAGCACGACTACACCCGCACCCTGCTGCAGCACACACCCTCGATGACGGCCGTGCGGTGACGGCAGTTCGGGCGTGCCCGCTCAGGCGAAGTCGAGGACCTGCTCGGCCTCGAGCCGCGGCAGCCGCGGGTGCCAGGCGTCCGGGCCGGGGTGGCCCAGGTTGACCACCAGCAGCGCGCGGTGCCGGCCGCCGGGGAAGAACTCCTCGGTGACGGCGACGGCGTCGAAGCCGGCCATCGGGCCGGTCGCGAGGCCGTGGGCACGGGCCGCGAGCAGGAGGTAGCCGATCTGCAGCGACGCGTTGAACCGGGCCATCGGCTCGCGGCCCTCGCGACCCTGGGACTCCAGTCCCTCGCGGAAGCCGGGCTTGACCGGGAACGTGGTGTCCGAGTGCTCGTGGAAGTCCAGGTCGGCGGCCAGGATCGCGACGACCGGGGCGGCCTGGGACTTGGCCTGGTTGCCCTCGGCGAGCAGCGGCACCAGACGGGCCTTGCCCTCGTCGCTGCGGACGAACGTCACGCGCAGCGGCTGGGTGTTGGCCGCGGTCGGCGGCCACTGCGCCAGGTCCCACACCGCGCGGAGCGTCTCGTCGGTGACGGGCTCGTCGGTGAAGGTGGTGGCGGTGCGGGCCTCGGTGAACAGCGCGGCGCGGCCGGCTTCGTCGAGACGGGGCAGGAGCACCGGGGAAGCGGTCTCAGCAGTCACGGAACGTAGAGCGTTCAACGACTTCGCCCGCATTCCCCGTTGCGCCGTGACACGAGTCACGTGCTGCGGTCACCCGGTGGCGTGGACGCCCCAGCGCAGCACCTGCGTCTCGCCCGGGACCAGCTCGATCAGGTCGGTGCCCGAGTTCAGCGCGTCCGGCGGGCAGGTCATCGGCTCGACCGCGATCGCCCGCGACGGCGTGACGACCCCGTCCGGGCCCTGGCGCGGGAAGTCCGACGGGGTGAAGACCTGCACCCAGCCGAACGCCGCGTCGGCCCACAGCTCGGTGCCGCCGCCGTCGCGGGCCCCGACGCGGTGCCGGACCCGACCGTCGGCGCCGCCGTCCGGGCCGTCGCCGGGCGTGCAGCCGCCGAACGCGCCGTCCAGGACGAGGCCGGCGAGCTTCGTGCGGGACATCGGGGCGGGCAGCGGCGCCGGCGGGCCGTCGGGCAGCTGCTCGCGCAGCGGCAGCTCGGTCCGCGCGGACAGGGTGAGCTCCAGCTCGTCGGTCGGGACGTCACCGACCCGCAGGTACGGGTGGAACCCCAGGCCGAACGGGACGGGCGCGTCCCCGAGGTTCTCCACCTCGGTGGTCACGGTGAGCCCGTCGCGGCCGACGGCGTAGGTCACCGTGAGCCGTACCGGCTGCGGCCAGCCGGGCTGCACCGGCGCGACGGCGGTCAGGGTGATCCGGTCCCCCGCCCGCTCCACCGGTGTCCACGGCACGTGCCGCAGCAGGCCGTGGATGGCGTTGCCGGCGTCGGGCTCGGTCAGCGCGAGCCGGTGGCGGGTCCCGCGATGGGTCCAGACACCGCCGCGGACCCGGTTCGGCCAGGGCGCGAGCACCGCCCCGGAGCCCTTCGGCGGGCGTGCCATGGGCGGGTGCGGCTCGATCCGGACCCGGCCGCCCTGGGAGAACCCGGCCAGCGCCGCCCCGACCTCGTCGACCTCGGCCCGGGAGTCGCCGCTCACGATCACGAACCGTTCACCGCACGCGTCCACGTCGGTGAGTCTCCGTGATCGCTCCGTTCAGCCGGCCAGCGGGGTGGCGCGGGCAGTGTCGGGGTCGCCGACGACCTCGACCGGGGCGGGCGGCCCCAGCTCGGCGACGGTGAACGCGACGCCCGCGTCGCGGGCGAGCCCCACGACGTGCTCGTGGTGGGTGAACAGCAGCACCTGCGCGGTTGCGGCCAGCTCCCCCAGCACGGCGACGGCGGCGGCGCCGCGCTCGTCGTCGAAGGTCATGAGGACGTCGTCGAACACGACCGGCACCGTCGGCAGCCCGGCGGCGACCCGGTCGGCCTGCAGCTGCTCGATCCCGGCCAGACGCAGCGCGAGGTGCACCTGGTCGGCGGTGCCCTCCGAGAGCCGGGTCGGGGCGAGCTCCTCGCCGTCGGCGCGCACCGCGACCAGGCTGCGTCCTGCGCCGCCCGCCTCGGCCGGGGGCCGCAGCGCGACGAACCGGCCGCCGGTGAGGTGTTCGAGCACCACCCCGGCGCGGACCAGCAGCGGGGAGGCGTGGCTGCGCTCGTAGGCCTCCAGCTCGCGGCGCAGGATCTCGCGCTGCAGGTGCAGCACCAGGTAGCGCTCCGCGGCGTCGGCGACACCGGCCAGCTCGGACTGGGCCCGGGCGTGCAGCTCGGCGGCCCCCTCGGCCTCCTCCAGCTCGCGGCGCCGGGCCCGCAGCCCGCCCAGCTGCTCGCGCACCTCGTCCTGCTCGGCGCCGAGGTCCCGCTCGTGGGTCTCGGCCCGGTCGAGCGCCTCGGTCAGCGCGCCGGGCTCGGTGTCCGGGGCGGCAGCGACCAGCTCGGCGGCATCGAGGTCGGGGGCGGCGGCAGCCAGCAGCCGCTCCTGCTCGGCGATGCGGACGTCGAGCCCGGCGACGTGCGCGCCGCGCTGCGCCGCGGCCTCCAGCCCGCCCGGCTCCGGGGCCTCGGTCAGCGCCAGCTCGACGGCGAGCCGGTCCAGCACCGCGGTGGCCGCGGCCGCGCTGCGGGCGGCCCGGGTGACGTCGTCCTCGGCGGCAGCGATGCCGTCGTCGAGGTGGCCGGCCGACACCGCGGCCTTGGTGACCTCGCGGACGCGGTCGGCGAGCTCGCCGAGCCGGTCCGCGGCCGCAGTGCCGGTCGGTGCGGGCTCCAGGTGCCGCTCCACCAGCGCGGCGACGGCCCGGACGTGGGCGGCGACGGCGCGCTCCAGACGGCGGGCCTCCTCGTCGTCCTGGCGGGCGAGCGCCCCCGCGGTGCGGGCGTCGGCGACGGTGTCGCGGCGGGTGTCCCAGCCCGCGGGCTCCAGATCGGTGGGCAGCCCGGCGCCGCGCAGCGCGAACCGCCAGCGCTGGGTGGCCAGCTCCCGTTCGTGGCGGGCGGCGTCGGCAGCTCCCCCGGCGCGTTCGGCCTCGCTGCGCAGCCGGGCCAGCAGCACCCGCCGGTCCCGGGCGTGCTCGGCCTCGGTGGCGAGGTCGGCGGCCGCGACGAGCAGCACGTCCAGCGGGGCGCCGTCACGCGGGCGCCCGGCCGCGGTGAGCGCGGAGCCCAGCGCCCGTTCCTGTACCTCGGCCTGGTCGCGCAGCCGGGCCAGGCGCTCGTCGGCGCGCGCGGCGTCGTCCTCTGCACGGGCGGCCTCGGCCAGCGTGGCGACGACGGCGTCGGCGTCGTCCGGTTCCGGGACGGCGACGCCGTGCGCCCGCCACAGCGTCGCCCAGGCCGCGCCGGCGGAGGCGGTGCGCTCCCCGGCCGCGGCGGAGGTGGCCGCGGTGCGGGCGGCCTCGGCGTCGGCGGTGTCGAGCTCGGCGTCGCGGTGGGCCAGCTCCGCGACCCGGTCCGCGGAGGCGATCATGTCGTCGGCCACCCGGTCGGCCCCGGCGAGCGCGGCGGACAGCCTGCCCGCGGCCGCGGCGCCGCCGCCCGGCCCCGCGGCGAGCAGCTGCTCCAGCGCGGTGTCGCGGGCGGCGCGGGCCGCGGCGAGCGCGTCCGCGCCGACCGGGCGGCCGTCGGCGGCCACCCCGTCGCGGGCGGCCCGGGCGCGGTGCGCGCGGTCCGCGGCGTCCGCTGCGGCCCGCTCGGCTCCGCGCTGGTCCTGCTCGGCGATGCGCAGTGCGGCCCGCAGCTCCCGGACCTCGCGGCGCGGCGGGGCCAGCACTCCGCGACCGTCGACCCCGCGACCGTCGACGGCGGGGCCGTCGGGGGTGCCGCGGTACCCGGCCGCGGCGAGCGCCTCGGCGCGCCGGGTGCGGGCGCCGTCGCGGTCGGCGACGGCGGTGCGGCACAGCGCTGCGGCGGAGCCCTCGGCCTCGATCGCCCGGCGGACCTCGGCGACCCGGCCGACCCGGTCGGCGTCGAGACCGCCCGGGACGTCGGCCACCTCGCGGACCTCGGCGAGCGCGTCGGTGTGCAGCCGCTCCGCGCGGGTCTGCTCGGCGAGCGCCTCGGTGAGGCGGCGGGCGTGCTCGTCGAGGTCGCGGGCCCGGTCGGCCGGCAGGTGGACGGCGGCGAGCCGGTCGGCGGGGCTGCGCCCGTCCTCGGCGACCAACCCGGCCAGCGCGGTCTCGGCGCGCCGGTGGGCCTCGGCGGCGTCGGCGCGCAGCCGGGCCGCCCGCTCGGCGTCGGCGCGGCGGGCCTGGGCAGCGGACTCCAGCTCGCGGACCCGGGTGGCGTCGGCGAGCAGGTCCTCGTCGAGGTCGAGCTCGGCGCGGCGGGCCCGCAGCGCGTCGGCGGTGGCACGGTGCTCGTCGCGGGCGGTCTCGGCGTCGGCCAGCGCGGCGGTGGCGTGGGTGTACTCCTCCAGCGAGGCCGCGTCGAGGGCGGCGCCGGTCGCGCAGAGGGCGGCGCGTTCGGCGCGCAGCGCGGCCAGCTCCCGGGCCGGGTCGTGGCCGCGGACGGCCTGCCGGGCCCGGTCCGCGGCTCCCGCCGCTCCGCGACGGGTACGGGTCAGCTCCGCGGCGCGGCGTTCCAGCCGGGCGATCTCCTCGGCCAGCGCGGTGACCTCGCCGGCCCGCGACACCCGCTCCCCCACGGCCTTCTCGGTCTCGGTGAACCGGGCGAACGCCGCGCGCACCTCGACCGACCGGTTGCCCCGGTGGTCCTTGAACAGGGCGTCGGCCTCGGTGTCCAGCGCGGCGATCAGGGCGCGGGCGTCGCGGCCACTGCGGGCGGTGAAGACCAGCTCGGCGAGGTCCCCCTCCCCCGCGCACAGTGCCCGGCCACCCTCGCGCAGCTCCTCGTGGCCGAGCCCGAAGCCCTCCCGCCAGCGACGCCGGGCGTCGGCACCGGACTCACCCCAGGGCGCGTCGGCGACGGCTCCGGTGTCGTCGTGCAGGCCGCGGGTGGTGCGGCGCAGCACGGTCTCGGCCCCCGCACCGCCCGCACCGGTGACCCGGGCCGAGACGGCCAGCCGCGACGGGCCGACGGCGTAGGCGTGGCGCACCGGGCGGGGCATCCCCCACAGCAGGTCGGAGAGGGCGTCGAGCAGGGTGGTCTTGCCGGCCTCGTTGGGCCCGGACACGATCGTCAGACCGTCGCCGAGGGTCAGCTCGCGGCCCTCGTAGGCGCCGTAGCGCTCCAGGACCAGGGTGCGCAGCCGCGCGGTCGTGCTCACGACCCGGCCATCCGGGCCAGCAGCTGCTGCTCGGCCTGGCGGGCCAGCGCGGCGAGGCGCTCGTCGTCGCGCAGGTCCAGCAGGCCCGCCTCGCGCAGCCGGCGGCCGACCTCGCGTTCCAGCGGGGCGGCGAGCTCGCGGATGCGGTCCGGCTCGGCGGCCAGGCCGGCCGCGGCGGCGGACACCGCGGCGGTCAGCTCCGGGTCGACGGCGAGCGCCCCGGCGGGCGGGCGGGTGCGGTTGCGGACCTTCTCCAGCACCGCGCCGCACCGCTCGGCGATCAGCTCGATCTCGGTGCGGACCCCCTCGGCGGAGGTCAGGTCCTGGGCGGCGGGCCCGGCGCCGTGCAGCGTGACCTGGGCGACGACGGTGCGCGGCGCGGCGGCGGCGCAGCGGTCACGCAGCGCGGCGGCGACGGCGTCGTAGACGTCGTCGGCGCCGTCGAGCCCGGCGATGTCGACCTCGACCAGCTCCCAGCGGGCGACGTCGAGGACCAGGGGGGTGACCGTCGCGGCCGCACCCGGTGCGGCGTCGACGAGCAGCGCGCCCTTGGCCCCGCGCTCCTGGGGATGGCGGCCTTGCAGGTTCCCGGAGAACCAGGCGCCCGCGCAGACCTGCTGCTGCTCGTGGACGTGGCCGAGGGCGAAGTACTCGTAGCCGCAGCCGGACAGGTCCTCCGGGCGGCACGGGGCGTAGGTGTCGTGCCGGTCGTCGCCCTGTACCGAGGTGTGCAGCAGGCCCACGTTGACCAGGCCGGGGATCCGGTCCGGGTAGGCGGGGACCAGGTTCTCCAGCACCGCGCGGCGGGCGAAGCCCTGGCCGTGCACGGCCAGGCCACGGTCGTCGTCGATGACGGTCTCGGGGTGCTCGACCGAGAGGCGGTGGGTGTTCGGCGGGAGCCGCAGCGACCGGGTGATCTCCGACTCGGCGTCGTGGTTGCCGCTGATGAGGAACACCGGGACGCCCTCGTCGTGCAGCCGGGAGAGCTGACGGACGAAGAACGCGCCGGTCGCGTAGTCCTTCCAGTCGCCGTCGTAGACGTCGCCGGCCAGCACCAGCGCCTCGGCCCGGGAGTCGACGACGGCGTCGACCAGGTTCTCGCAGGCCCGCCGGGTCGCTGCGCGCAACGTCGTCGCGAGCTCGCCGTCGCCGAGCCTCGACAGCCCGCGCAGCGGGCTGTCGAGGTGCAGGTCGGCGGCGTGCACCAGGCGCAAGGGGACTCCAACCGGTCGTGGCTCGGGCGACGGCCGAGTCTAGGGCGGGTCCCCGCCGGGAGACGCGAGCGACACCGCCGAACCGGTTGCGGACGACGAACCCGCAGCTCAGGTGGGGCGCGCCACAGAGCGGCGCGGGTCACGTTCCGGTGTCCGGATCATGGCCGGCGGGTGGATCCTGACGTCCCGATCCCGCGAGCCACGAGGTCGAGCCCCGATGATCCTGCTCTGCGAGCGCTGCTACTCCCCCGTCGACGCCGCGACCGAGCGCGTCTACCGGTTGTCCCACATCGAGTCGGCCGACGCGGCCGGCGAGGTGACCTGGCGCGAGGCCGTCGTGCACGTCGCGTCCTGCGTCCCCGCGGGCACCGTCGTCCCGACCGAGCGGCGCGCGGCGTGATCCGCGACGCGCTGTGCGAGCGCTGCCTCAACCCGATCGACCCCACGGCCGAGCCACTGCGGGTGCGCTCCCACGGCGGTGCGGCGCCGGACGGCGGGCCCGCGCGCAGCTTCGTGCACGCCCTGCCGTGCGCCCGCCCGGACACCGGGGACTGGGACCACGGGCGGCGCGGCCTGTCCCCGGCCGCGGCGGTGCACGCAGCGGCACGCGCCGACCACCGCTGACCGGGCGCTCAGTCGTCGCGGCGGGCGCCGTCGTCCTCCTGGAAGACGTCCGGCACGCCGTCGTGGTCGTCGTCGCGGGTCTCGATCTCCTCGATCCGCCGGTAGTGGGCGTTGCGGGCGCGCAGCACCACGGCCGCGAGCAACGCCGCGAGCAGCGACCCGCCGAGCACACCGATCTTGACGTGGTCGTCCTGCGGGGTCCCGGCGCCGAAGGACAGCTCCCCGACGAGCAGGGACACGGTGAACCCGATCCCGGCGAGCTGGGCGAGCCCGAGCAGGTCCCACCAGGACAGGTCGTCGGACAGCTCGGCCCGGGTGCACCGCTGCACCAGCCAGGTCGCGCCGAGCACGCCCGCGGTCTTGCCCAGCACCAGGCCCGCGACGATGCCGACGGCGACGGTGTCGGCCAGGGCGGCACCGATCCCCCCGCCGTCGCCGCCGACGACGGTCACCCCGGCGGCGAAGAACGCGAACACCGGCACCGCGAAGCCGGCCGACAGCGGACGCCAGCGGTGCTCGAAGTGCTCCGACAGCGACACCCCCTGCACCCGACGCCGCCCGAGGACCGGCACGGCGAAGCCGAGCAGCACACCGGCGACCGTGGCGTGCACCCCGGAGGAGTGCACGAGCACCCAGGTGAGCGCGGCGAGCGGCAGCAGCACCCACCAGGAACGGATCCCGCGCTGCACCGCGAGGGTGAACAGGGCGAGCGGCACGAGGGAGCCGAGCAGCGCGGGGACCGACAGCTGGTCGGTGTAGAAGACCGCGATGATCGTGATGGCCAGCAGGTCGTCGACGACGGCGAGGATGAGCAGGAAGGTCCGCAGCGCGGTCGGCAGGTGGGCGCCGATCACGGCGAGCACCGCGAGGGCGAAGGCGATGTCGGTGGCCGTCGGGATGGCCCAGCCGACCAGGGCACCGGGGTTCGCGAGGTTGATCGCGACGTAGACCAGGGCGGGCACCGCCATCCCGCCGACGGCCGCGGCGACCGGCAGCAGCGCCGTGCGCGGGTTCCGCAGGTCCCCGGCCAGGAACTCGCGCTTGAGCTCCAGCCCGACGACGAAGAAGAAGACCGCCAGCAGCCCGTCCGCCGCCCAGGTGGCCAGCGAGAGGTCGAGGTGCAGCGCGGCCGGGCCGATCCGGAACCCGGCGAGCGCGGTGTAGGCCTCGCGCCACGGCGAGTTGGCCAGCAGCAGCGCGACCGCGGCCGCGGTCACGAGCAGGACGCCGCCGATGGTCTCGGTGCGCAGCACGTCGGCGACCCGGCGGGCTCGGCGCCACGGTCCGCGGGGGAACAGGCGACGGGGGGTGGAGTTCACGGGGCTGGTGTTCACGGGGCTCCGGGGAGGTCGGGCGGGCAGGAGACATCGCTCGCCGACCAGACTTCCCGGCACACCGGAGGGTGATGATAACGGTCGCCGGTGCCGGTGTCTGCCCGATCGAGGCCCACACCACCCCGGGCCCCGGCACCCGGGGGCGACCCCCTCGTGCGTCCCCGGGCGTCAGGATCGCGTCAGGGTCGGGCCCGTCCGTGCCGCCGCAGCCGCACCATGACGCGGTGAGCGACATCGTCGGAGCGACCCTGGTCCTGGTCTACGTGGCGTTGGCCGTGCTGGCCGCCCGGGCCGTGCTGTGCTCCCCGCGCCGTCGGGGCAGCGCCGCGGCGGCCGCGGCCAGCCCGCGGATCCGGTCGACGTCGCCGGCGGCGACGGCGTCGGCCGGAGTGAGCCAGGAGCCGCCGACGCAGGACACGTTGGGCAGCGCGAGGTAGTCCGGCGCCGAGTCGACGGTGACCCCGCCGGTCGGGCAGAACCGCAGGTCCGGCAGCGGCCCGGCGACGGCTTTCAGGAACGGGCGCCCGCCCGCCGCCTCGGCCGGGAAGAACTTGCACGCGGTGTGTCCGCGCTCGGCGACGGCCATCATCTCCGAGATGGTCGCGGTGCCGGGGAGGAAGTCCAGTCCGGAGTCCTCCATCGCGTCGAGCAGCCGCGGCGTCGCGCCGGGGCTGACCAGGAAGCGGGCGCCCGCCTCGACCGAGGCGCGCACGTCGTCGGGGGTGCGGACGGTCCCGGTGCCGACGACGGCATCGGGCACCTCGGCCGCGATCCGGCGGACGCCCTCGAGCGCGGCCGGGGTCCGCAGGGTCACCTCGATGACCGGCAGCCCGCCGTCGGCCAGGGCGCGGGCGAGCGGGACGGCCGTCGCGGCGTCGTGCAGCACGACGACGGGGACGACGGGGGCCAGCTCCAGCAGCTTCTCGCTCATGGAGTCCTCTCGGTAGGGCAGGGCGGCTCAGTAGGGCAGGGCGACGGTCGCGCCGGCGTCGGCGGGTCCGACGGCCGCCCGGAACGCGCCGAACAGCTCGCGACCGGTGCCGGTCGTCGGACCGGAGGGGCGGGTGGGCCGGGCGGGCTCGCGGGCGTCGAACTCGTCGGCGTCGACCAGCAGGGACAGCGTGCCGTTCAGGGTGTCCAGACGTACCAGGTCGCCGTCGCGGACGCTGCGCAGCGGTCCGCCCTGTGCGGCCTCCGGGGTGACGTGCAGTGCGGCCGGGACCTTGCCCGAGGCACCGGACATGCGGCCGTCGGTGACGATCGCGACCTGGTGGCCGCGGTCCTGCAGCAGCCCCAGCGCGGGGGTCAGCTTGTGCAGCTCGGGCATGCCGTTGGCACGCGGGCCCTGGTAGCGCACGACGGCGACCAGGTCGCGCCCGTCGAGCTCGCCCGCGGCGAACGCCGCCAGTAGGTCGTCCTGGTCGTCGAAGACCACGGCCGGTGCCTCGACGACGCGGTGGTCGGGCTCTACGGCGGAGGTCTTGACCACCGACCGGCCGAGGTCGCCGTGCAGCACGCGTAGCCCGCCGTCCGGGGAGAAGGGGTCGGCGACCGAGCGGAGCACCGACTTGTCCAGGCTCTCCGTGGGTCCCTCGCGCCAGACGAGGACGCCGGTGTCGCTGCTGATGCCGCTGCCGCTTCCGGTGTCGCTTCCGGTGTCGAGGAAGGGCTCGCGGGTGTACCGGCGCAGGCCGGGGCCGTCGACGGTGCGGACGTCGTCGTGGGCGAGGCCGTGGTCGAGCAGCTCGCGGACCAGCAGCGCCGTGCCGCCCGCGGCGTGGAAGTGGTTCACGTCCGCGGAGCCGTTGGGGTAGATCCGGGCCAGCAGCGGCACCACCGCGGACAGGTCCGAGAAGTCGTCCCAGGTGATCTGCACGCCCGCGGCGGCGGCCATCGCGACCAGGTGCATCGTGTGGTTGGTGGAGCCGCCGGTGGCCAGCAGCGCGACAATCCCGTTGATCACGGCCTTCTCGTCGACGACGGCGCCCATCGCCCGGTCCGGGTCCCCCGCGGCGTCGAGTGCGCGGCGGGCGACCCCGTCGGTCAGGGCGTCGCGCAGCGCGGTGCCGGGGTTGACGAACGACGACCCCGGCAGGTGCAGGCCCATGACCTCCATCAGCAGCTGGTTGGAGTTCGCGGTGCCGAAGAAGGTGCAGGTCCCGGGGCCGTGGTAGCTGGCCGACTCGGCCCGGAGCAGCTCGGCGCGGTCGGCCTCGCCCGCGGCGAACGCCTGCCGGACGCGGGCCTTGTCCTTGTTCGGCAGGCCGGAGGTCATCGGGCCGGCCGGGGCGAGCAGCACCGGCAGGTGACCGAAGGACAGCGCCCCCATCACCAGCCCGGGGACGATCTTGTCGCAGACCCCGAGCAAGACGGCGGCGTCGAACATGTCGTGGCTCAGCGCGATCGCGGTGGACATCGCGATGACGTCGCGGGAGAACAGCGACAGCTCCATGCCGGCGCGGCCCTGGGTGATCCCGTCGCACATGGCGGGGACCCCGCCGGCGACCTGGGCGACCCCGCCCGCGGCACGGGCCGCGGCCTTGATCCGCGCCGGGTAGGTCTCGAACGGCTGGTGGGCCGAGAGCATGTCGTTGTAGGCGGTGACGATGCCGATGTTCCGGGCGGGCGACGCGGTGAGCGTCAGCTTGTCCGGGCCGCACGCGGCGACGGCGTGGGCGAGGTTGGCGCATCCGAGGTCGGCGCGGCCGGGACCGGCGGCGGGCCCCGCGGCGGCGGCCGCACGGATGCGCTCGAGGTAGGCGGATCGGGTGGTGGCCGAGCGGGCGACGACCCGCCGGGTGACGGCGTCGACGACGGGATGCAGCGGCACGGAAGCGGTCACGGTACGTCGATCTCCAGAGGGTGGGGGGCCTGGCGAACCGTTCGATAAGCACTCTATCGACTGTCTTATGTACTCACAAGACGTTAGAGCGACGGCATCAGCGTTTCACCAGGTGGAAGCCCTGTGGTTCACTGGACGAATGCGAGGACGCACCCCGACCAGCGCGCCCGCCACGGCGGGCGAGATCTTCCGGCTGGTCCGGGACGGCGTGGCCGGGACCCGGACCGAGATCGGTCGCGAGACCGGCCTGTCCCGGACCGCGGTCGCCGCACGCGTCGACCGGCTGCTCGCCGACGGCCTGGTCACCGAGGTGGTCGGCGCCGCCGCGACCGGCGGGCGCCCCGCCGCGCGCCTGGAGTTCAACGCCGCGGGCGGCACCGTGCTGGCGCTGTCGGTCGGGGTCAGCCGGTCCAAGGCCGCCGTGTGCGACCTGTCCGGCACCGTGCTCGCCGAGGAGGTCGTGGACATCCCCGCCTCAGCCGGTCCGGAGCACCTGCTCTCCGAGGCGGTCATCCGGCTGGAGAAGCTGCTGCTCACCGCCGGTGTGGACGACGCGACGATCCGCGGCATCGGGTTGTCGATCCCGGGCACCGTGGACGGCGAGCGGGGCTGGTCGGTGGGTGTCCCCGCGCTGCCCGGCTGGGAGCGGATCGCGCTGCCGCCGCTGCTCACCGTGCGCTTCCCGGCTCCGGTGCTGGTCGACAACGACGTGAACGTCATGGCCCTGGCCGAGCACGACGCGCATCCCGACGTCGACGACCTGTTGATGGTCAAGATCGGGTCCGGGGTCGGCGCCGGGCTCGTCTGCGGCGGGGTGCTGCAGCGTGGCGCCTGGGGCGCGGCGGGCGAGATCGGGCACACCCCGGTCCACGACGGGCCGGGCATCGGCTGCGGCTGCGGGAACATCGACTGCCTGGAGGTGCTGGCCTCGGGCCGCGCCCTGGTGCGCGACCTCGCCGAGTGCGGGCAGCCGGTCACCGCGATCGCCGACGTCGTCGCGCTGGTCAAGCAGGGCGACCCGGACGCGGTGCGGCTGGTGCGCATCGCCGGGCGTCGGCTCGGCGAGGTCCTCGCCGCAGCGGTGAACCTCGTCAACCCCGCGCTGGTCGCGATCGGCGGGGACCTGGTCGGGGCGTTCGATCCGCTCGTCGCGGGCGTGCGGGAGGCGATCTACCGGCGCTCGATGGCCGCGGCCACCCAGAACCTGCGCATCGAGCCGGGCCTGCTCAGCGGGCGCTCCGGCGTGATGGGCTGCGCGATCCTGGTGCTCGACGAGGTGCTCTCCCCCGGCTCCGTCGACGCCGCACTGTCGGCCTGAGCCGCTCAGCGGTGCGGCACGCGCAGCAGGTCGAACCGCATCGCGCGGGCCAGCGTGAACCCCATCGCCTCGTAGAGCCGGATCGCGCCGTGGTTGTCGGCGGCCGTGTGCAGCACGGGGCGCTCGCCGCGGGCGACGATCCCCGCGGCGACGGCGTCGACCAGGCGGCGGGCCAGACCTCGGCCCCGGTACTGCGGGTCGGTGCAGACCGCGCTGATCTCGGTCGCCCCGGCGGCACCCTCGCCGCCGAGGCGCATCCGCTCCCCCGCCATCGCGACCAGCCGGCCGTCGTCGCGGACGCCGAGGTAGCGGCCCAGCTCGGCGGTGCGCTCCAGCCACGGCCCCGGCCGGGTGCGCGCGGTGAGATCCGCCATCGCCGGCCGGTCCGCCGGGCCCAGCTCGACGACGTCGTCGGCGGCCGCGCCCGGCACCGCGGAGCCGTTCATCTGCACCCCGGGGATCGCACGCAGCAGCTCCCAGCCCGCCGGGATCCGGGGTGGCCCGTCGGCGGCGCGCACGACGACCACCTCACCGCCCGACCCGCACAGCGCCGCGAGGTCGGCCCAGTCACCGGTGCTGCCGTGGCCGTCCCGGTCGAGCGGGAGCGCCCCGAACGGCGACACCTCCGGGTCGAAGCGCACCGCGCCACCGCGGGTCGCGCCGAAGGCGCCGAGCCGCCCGCGCAGGGTGGAGGTCACCGGGTCGTTCAGGACGGACTCGAGGCGATCGGACACGTCGGGCACGGAGGTCATCGTGCCCCGGCGCACCGGCCCCGCGGCGCGGGGGTCGGCTACCGTGCCCGCGCCCCGGACCTGCCACCGAGTCCGCCACCGAGTCCGCCAGCGATCACGCACCAGTACGACCGGAGCTGCCATGTCCATCGTCTCCGACGCCTTCACCACCCGTCACGGGGCGGCCCCGACCGGGGTCTGGTTCGCCCCGGGGCGGGTCAACCTGATCGGCGAGCACACCGACTACAACGACGGGTTCGTGCTGCCCTTCGCGCTGCCGCACCGGGCCGTCGTCGCCGCCGCGCCCGCGACCGGTGGCCGCAGCCGGGTCCGGTCCGTGCAGGAGCCCGGCGGGGCGGTGGAGTTCTCCGCGGCGTCGGTGGTGCCGGGCCAGGTCCCGGGGTGGGCGGCCTACGTGGCCGGGACATGCTGGGCGTTCCGCCAGGCCGGGTACCCGGTGGGCGAGGTCGAGCTGGAGCTGGACTCCGACGTGCCGGTCGGGGCGGGGCTGTCGTCGTCGGCAGCGGTGGAGTGCGCGGTCGGCGTCGCGCTCGCCGGGCTGGCCGGGATCGACGTCGACCCCACGACGCTGGCCCGGATCGCGCGGCGCGCGGAGAACGAGTTCGTGGGCGCCCCCACCGGCGGGATGGACCAGATGGCCTCGATGCACGGCCGCGCCGGTCGGCTGGTGTTCCTCGACACCCGCGACGACACCGTCGAGCTCGTCCCCTTCGACCTGCCGGCGCACGGCCTGGAGCTGCTGGTCGTCGACACCCGTGCGCCGCACGCACACGCCTCGGGCGAGTACGGCGCCCGGCGCGCCGACTGCGAGGCCGCGGCCGCGGCGCTCGGCGTCGCGGCCCTGCGCGACGCGGGCCCGGACGACCTGCCCCGCATCGCCGACGAGCGGATCCGCCGCCGGGCCCGGCACATCGTGACCGAGAACGACCGGGTCGTCGAGACCGTTCGCCTGCTCACCGGCGGCGCGGACCCGCGGGCGATCGGGCCACTGCTCGACGCCTCGCACGCCTCCATGCGCGACGACTTCGAGATCACCGTCCCGCACGTCGACGTGGCGGCCGAGGCGGCCCGTGCTGGCGGCGCGACAGGCGCCCGGATGACCGGCGGAGGTTTCGGCGGCTGCGTGATCGCGCTGGTCGAGGCCGACGCCGCGGTCGCGGTCGCGGCGTCGGTGCGCGAGGCCTACGCACAGCGCGGCTGGACCGAGCCGGTCGTGTTCACCGGAACGCCGTCGGACGGGGCGGGCAGGCTGGCCTGACCGCACACCCCTTCCGCCTTTCGCGGGCGGAACGGAATCGGTACAGTACGGAAGTGCCCGTCATGCGGGCCCTGGCACCGCTCGACCCGCACCCGTTCGCTTACCGAGGAGACGGCTCGTGCCGCACCCCCTTCCCGTCATGGCCCCCGCCGACGTCGTCGTGTTCGGCGGCACCGGCGATCTCGCGATGCGCAAGCTGCTGCCCGCGCTCTACCTCCGCGACCGCGACGGCCAGCTCGCCGACGACACCCGCATCGTCGCCGTGTCCCGCTCCGGGCTCGACGCCCCCGGCTACCGCGACAAGGTCGACTCCGAGCTGCGGCGCACCGCGCCGCGCTGGGCAGGCCCCGACGCCTGCGCCGACGACGCACAGCACCGCCGCTTCCTGGACCGGCTGCACCACGTGACCCTCGACGTCGCCGACGACGACTGGTCGCTGCTGTCGGACCTGATCGGGGCGCCCTCGCCGGGCCGCACCCGGGTGCTCTACCTCGCCTCCGCCCCGCAGCTGTTCGGCCGGATCTGCGTCGGCGGCGCGGCCGCCGGCATCGTCGACGAGCACACCCGCGTCGTGCTGGAGAAGCCGCTGGGCACCGACCTGGCGTCGGCGCAGGCGATCAACGACGAGGTCGGCTCGGTGTTCTCCGAGGAGCAGATCTACCGGATCGACCACTACCTCGGTAAGGAGACGGTGCAGAACCTGCTGGTCCTGCGCTTCGGCAACTCCCTGTTCGAGCCGCTGTGGAACGCCTCGCAGATCGACCACGTGCAGATCACCGTCGCCGAGTCGATCGGCGTCGGGAACCGCGCGGACTACTACGACGGTTCCGGCGCGCTGCGCGACATGGTGCAGAACCACCTGCTGCAGCTGCTGTGCCTGGTCGCGATGGAGCCGCCCGCCAAGATCGACGGCGAGGGCGTGCGCGACGAGAAGCTGAAGGTCCTGCAGTCGCTGCGGCCGCTCGACGGTCCGGACGTCGTGCGCGACACCGTGCGCGGGCAGTACGTCGAGGGGCTCGTCGACGGCACCGCGGTGCCCGGCTACGCCACCGAGCTGGCCGAGTCCCGCGCCGGGACCCCGCGGGAGCGGGAGCGCTCCTCCACCGAGACCTTCGTGGCGCTGCGCGCCGAGGTCGCCAACTGGCGCTGGGCCGGGGTGCCGTTCTACCTGCGCACCGGCAAGCGGCTCGCGACCCACGCGTCGGAGATCGTCGTGCAGTTCAAGCCGGTCCCGCACTCGATCTTCCCGGCGTTCGGCGAGGAGATCCCGGCCAACCGGCTCGTCCTGCGGCTGCAGCCCGACGAGGGCGTGCGCCTGCACATGACGGCCAAGCAGCCCGGCCCCGGCGGGATCCGCCCGATCCCGGCGCCGCTGGACCTGAGCTTCGCCCGCACCTTCGGCGACCGGCTGCCCGACGCCTACGAGCGGCTGCTCATGGACGTGCTGCGCGGCAACCCGACCCTGTTCATGCGCCGCGACGAGATCGAGGCCGCGTGGCGGTGGGCCGAGCCGATCCTGAGAACCTGGGAGGCGACCGACCAGCGGCCGCGCCCCTACAGCGCGGGCAGCCACGGCCCGGCCTCGGCCACCGCGCTGATCGAGCGCGACGGCCGGGCCTGGCACGAGGACTACTGAGCCGGGCTCAGCCGCCGATCCGCTGCACGGCGAACGTCGTGGCGGCGGTCCGGTCGCTCGCGTAGCGGTAGTGCCCCGCGCCGGTCGCCCCGCGCTGGCAGAAGTTGTCGGTGGCGATGCCACCGTCCCGCGGCGAACGGACGACGAGCGGTCGCCGCGTCGTCAGCTCCGGCAGCGGTCCGCGCTGTAGAGGTGCGAGTCCGGGAAGTGCCGGGCCGCGAGCGCCTCGCCGACGATGATCACGGCGGTGCGCTGGATGCCGGCCTCGTCGACGGCCTTGGGCATCTGCTCCAGCGTCCCCCGCAGCACGATCTCGTGTGCGCGCGACGCGTGCGCCACCACCGCGGCCGGGCAGTCACCGCCGTAGGACGGGGCGAGCGCGTCGACGACCTCGGCGATGCGGTGCACGGCCAGGTGCAGTACCACGGTGCCGCCGGCGTTGCCCAGCTTGTCGAGACCTTCGTTCTCCGGCATCGGGGTCGCGCGCGCCGCGATCCGGGTGAGGGTGACCGTCTGGGCGACCGTGGGGACGGTGAGCTCGCGGCCCAGTGCGGCGGCCGCCGCAGCGTAGGCGGGGACGCCGGGGCACACGTCGTAGGGCACGCCGGCCGCCTCCAGCCGGCGCATCTGCTCGGCCATCGCGGAGAACACCGACGGGTCACCGGAGGCGAGCCGGGCGACGTCGAGCCCGTGCCGGTGCGCGCGCACCATCTCGTCCAGGATCTCGTCGAGCGTCATCAGCGCCGTGTCGACGGTGCGGGCCCCGGGCGGGCAGATCTCCAGCATCTCCGGCGGCACCAGGCTGCCCGCGTAGAGACAGACCGGGGAGGCCGCGATCAGGTCGCGGGCCCGCAGGGTCAGCAGGTCGACGGCACCGGGTCCGGAACCGATGAAGTGCACCGTCACGGTTCGGTCCTCACGAGGGGTCCCTCCAGCTCCACAGGGTCACGGGCATGGCGGGGCGCCATCCGTGGAAGCCGCCGACGGGGACGGCGCGGGCGACCTGCACCCGCACGAGGTCCCCGCCGTGCGCGGCGTGGGCGGCGGCCAGGGCCGCCTCGGTCTGCACCGTGACCGCGTTGGCGACCAGGCGACCGCCCGGGCCCAGCGCGGCCAGGCAGGCGTCGAGGACGCCCTCGCGGGTCAGCCCGCCGCCGACGAACACGACGTCGGGTCGTTCCAGCCCGGCCAGCACGTCCGGCGCGGGGCCGGTCACCACCCGCAGGCCGGGGACACCGAGGGCCGCGGCGTTGGCGGCGACCCGGTCGGCGCGCTCGGGACGGCTCTCGACGGCGATCGCGCGGCACCGCGGGTGCGCCCGCATCCACTCGACGCCGATCGAGCCGGACCCGGCGCCGACGTCCCACAGCAGCTCCCCCACGCGCGGCGCGAGGTGGGCGAGGGTGACGGCGCGGACCTCGCGCTTGGTGAGCTGTCCGTCGTGGTCGTAGGCGTCGTCGGGGAGACCGGGCGTCTCCCCCGGCGGGACCAGCCCGGCGTCGGGCTCGCACTCGACCGCGACGACGTTCAACGCGTCCGCCTCGCCCCGCCAGGCCGCGGCGGTGGCGGACACCCGGCGCTCGTCGGGTGCGCCGAGCCGCTCCAGGACCGTCATCCGCGACCCACCCCACCCGGCGCCGGCGAGCAGCCCGGCGATCTCGGTGGGCGACCCGGCTCCGGCCGAGAGCACGACCAGGCGGGCACCCGGGGCCAGCGCCCGGCGCAGCGCGTCGAGCGGGCGGCCGACGACGCTGAGCACCGCGACGTGCTCCGATCCCCAGCCCAGGCGGGCGCACGCCAGCGCCACCGACGACGGGTGGGTCAGCACCCGCAGCCGGTCCGGTCCGGCGACGCGGGCGAGTGTGGCGCCGATCCCGAAGAACATCGGGTCGCCGGAGGCGAGCACCGCGACGCGGCGGCCGGACAGCTCGTCGAGGATCCCGGGCAGCGCCGGGACCAGCGGCGACGGCCACGCCCGCCGCTCCCCGGCGACGTCGATGGGCAGCAGGTCGAGCTGGCGGGGCCCGCCGAGCAGCACCTCGGCGTCGCGCAGGGCGTCGCGGTGGGACTCCGGCAGCCCGGCCCACCCGTCGGCACCGACCCCGACGACGGTGAGCGGATCACCCACCGGTCTTGTCCGTGACCCCGGCGGCGTCGAAGGTGGCGACGTCGGCCATCGCCCGCGCCGCGCCCTGCAGCACCGGCAGCGCGAGCAGCGCGCCGGTGCCCTCGCCGAGGCGCATGTCGAGCTCCAGCAGCGGCGCCAGGCCGAGGTGGTCCAGGGCGAGCGCACCGCCCGGCTCGGCGGACCGGTGCCCGGCCAGGCAGTAGCCGGCGACCTCCGGGGCGAACGCGGCGGCGACGAGCGCGGCGGAGCCGGCGATGATGCCGTCGAGCACCACGGGGGTACGCAACGCGGCGGCGCCCAGGACGAACCCGGCCAGCCCCGCGTGCTCCAGCCCGCCGACGGCGGCCAGCACGCCGAGCGGGTCGGCCGGATCGGGCCGGTGCCGCTCCAGGGCACGACGCACGACGTCGGTCTTGCGGGCCAGGGTCTCGTCGTCGACGCCGGTGCCGCGCCCGGTCGCGACGGCCGGGTCGGCCCCGGTGAAGGCACACACCAGCGCGGCCGCGGCGGTGGTGTTGGCGATGCCCATGTCCCCGGTGAGCAGGCAGCGGTTCCCGGCGGCGACCAGGTCGCGGGCGACCTCGATGCCGTGCTCCAGTGCCGCGCGGGCCTGTTCGCGGGTCATCGCGGGCCCGGCGGTCATGTCGGCGGTGCCGAACGCGACCTTGCGCGGGAGCAGCCCCGGGACGGCATCCAGCTCGGCGGCCACCCCGACGTCGACGACGAGCACCTCCGCCCCGAGCTGACGGGCGAACGCGTTCACCACCGCACCGCCCGCGGTGAAGTTCGCGACCATCTGCGCGGTGACCTCCTGCGGCCACGGGGTGACGCCCTGGGCGTGCACGCCGTGGTCGCCGGCGAAGATCGCGACCGCGGCCGGGGACGGCACCGGCGGCACCTCGGCGCCGGCGATCCCGGCCAGCGCGACGGCGACGTCCTCCACCCGGCCGAGCGCGCCACGCGGCTTGGTCATGCGGTCGAGCCGGTCGCGAGCGGCGGCCCGCGCGGCCTCGTCGACCGGTGCGACGGCCTCCACGGTGGACTCCAGCAGCGCGGTGGGTGCCGCGCCGGGCAGCCCGCGGGCACCCCAGGTGTCCTGGTGCACCGCCCAGTCCAGCGGGCGGCGCCGGGCCCAGCCGTGCTGCTCCAGCTCGGGCCGGTCGGGGAAGGCGTCCACGTGGCCGACGCACAGGTAGGCGACGACCTCGACATGTGCGGGCAGCCCGAGCAGCGCGCCGAGCTCGGTGAGCCCCTCGTCACCGAAGAACGACACCCAGCCGACGCCGAGGCCCTCGGCCCGGGCGGCCAGCCACAGGTTCTGCACCGCGAGCGCGGCGGAGTAGGGGCCCATCTCGGGCCGTTCGTGCCGGCCGAGGGTGTGGCGACCGCCGCGGGTGGCGTCGGCGGTCACGACGACGTTCAGCGGGGTCGCCCGGATCGCCTCCACCCGGATCGCGCGCAGCGCCTCGGCGCGGGCGGCGGGCAGCGACGCGGCGTAGCGGTCGCGCTGGGCGGAGACCAGGGCGTGCACGCGCTCGCGGACCGCCGCGTCGCGGACCAGCACGAAGTCCCAGGGCTGGGAGAACCCGACGCTCGGAGCGGCGTGCGCGGCCGCCAGGACGCGGGTGAGGACGTCGTCGTCGACCGGGTCGGGCCGGAAGCCGGTACGGACGTCACGGCGGGAGTGCAGGACGTCGTAGAAGTCCGTCACGTCGGCATTCCTCCTGCGGTACACGGCACGGCGACGGATGAGACGACCACACGTCCGTCGAGGTGGTCAACTGTCCCGTCGGGTCGGTCGGGCACCTCACATGCGGCGTAGGGCATGCTCGACGACCGTGCTCTGCCCCTGCGGTACCGGCCGCCCCGAGGACACCTGCTGCGCCCCCGTGCTCGCCGGGCGCCCCGCCGCCACGGCGGAGGCCCTGATGCGCAGCCGCTACACCGCCTTCGTGCGGGGCGACCGCGCGTACCTGCTGGCATCGTGGCACCCGTCGACGCGACCGCGGCGGCTGCGGCTGGAGCCGGGGTCGGTGTGGGCGGGGCTGGAGATCGTCGCGCGTTCGGGCGGGACGATGTTCGAGACCGAGGGGACCGTCGAGTTCCGGGCCCACCGGACGGACGGGGTGCTGGCCGAGCGCAGCCGGTTCGTCCGGGAGGACGGGCGGTGGTTCTACGTCGACGGGGACGTCGGTTAGGCGCCGCCTCATCAGGGCCGCCTCATCAGAACTGGGGACTCCGTGCAACGCGCCGGACGCGACCGTCGACATGCCGTCCGAACGGACCAGTCGGGAACGGCCGGACGGCGGAGATCGGGAGACCATGAACGTGCAGCAGTGGGAGTCCATGTCGGAGCAGGAGCGCCACGAGTGGGCCCGCTTCCGGGAGTGGCAGCACGCCCAGTCCCGGGGCGCACAGCCCCGGGTCGCCCAGTCCCGGGGCGCACAGACCGCGATCCCGCAGCCACGGGCTCCTTGGGCCGCTGCCGTGACGCCGGGCCATGTCCAGCTCGGGTCCCGGACCTCCCGCCGTGTCCTGGCGGCCGCCGCGGTCGCGGTCGTCCTGGCCCTCGCGACCGGGCTGCTGCTCGCCCTGGCGGGCGTCTCGACCCGGAGCATCACCGGAGTCATGACGGTCATGAACGGCACGAGCTCGCTCTACTCGAGCTCGTCCTACGGTTCCTGCCGCCTGTCGAGCGGCTACGACGATATCGTCGCCGGGACGGCGGTGACCGTCCGGGACTCCGCCGGCAGGATCGCCGGCGTCGGTGCTCTCGGCAGCGGGACGGGCAGCAGCTACGGCTGCACCTTCTCCTTCGTCGTCGACGACATACCGGCTTCGGACTTCTACACCGTGGAGGTCGGCCATCGCGGTGAGGTGACGTTCACCGACGCCGCCGTCCGGAACGGGGACATCCAGCTCTCCCTGGGATGATCCCTGGCCATCGAACACCTCGGGCCCGACCCACCGTGGGCGCCCGACCCACCGTGAGCGGCCGGGCGTCGTCGCGGCTAGCGTGCCGGGACGTGGACCACTCCCCGTTCGGCGACGACCCCACCGGCGGACCGCTGGACGGCGTGCTGGTGGCCGACTTCTCCCGCGTGCTCGCCGGGCCCTACGCCACGATGATGCTGGCCGACCTCGGCGCGACGGTGATCAAGATCGAGGGCCCCGGCGGCGACGACACACGCACCTGGAAGCCCCCGGTGGTCAGCGACCCCGAGCAGGGCGAGATCTCCACCTACTACCTGTCCACCAACCGGAACAAGCGGTCGGTCGTCCTCGACCTGACCGACCCGGGCGACCTCGCGGCGGCACGGGAGCTGGCGCGGCGGGCCGACGTCGTCGTCGAGAACTTCCGGCCGGGCGGTGCGGCACGGTTCGGGCTGGACCACGACAGCGTCGCCCGCGACAACCCCGGGGTCGTGTACTGCTCGATCACCGGGTTCGGGGCCCGCGGCGGCGCCCACCTGGCCGGCTACGACCTGCTGGTCCAGGCGGTGTCCGGGCTGATGAGTCTGACCGGCGACGCCGACGGTCCCCCGTTCCGCGCGGGGGTCGCGGTCTTCGACGTCCTGACCGGGCTGCACGCGGCACTCGCGGTCAGCGCGGCGCTGCGGCACCGCGAGCGGACCGGGCAGGGCCAGCTGCTCGAGACCAACCTGCTGTCGGTCGCGATGTCCACCCTGGTCAACCAGAGCGAGGCCTACGTCGCCGCCGGCGCGGTCGGCCGCCGGATGGGCAACGCCCACCCCAGCGTCTTCCCGTACCAGCCGATGCCCACCGCGGACGGCGACCTCATCGTCATCGCCGGCAACGACGGCCAGTTCCGCAAGCTCGCGACCGTCCTCGGCGACCCGGCCATGGCGCAGGACCCGCGCTTCGCGACCATGTCCGACCGGATCGGCCACCGCGAAGAGATCGAGCAGCGGCTGCGCGCCCGCCTCGCCACCCGCACCGCCCAGGAGTGGTACGACGCGATCACCGCCGCCGGCGTGCCCTGCGGCCCGATCAACACCGTCGACGGCGGTGTCGCCCTCGCCGAGGAGCTCGGGCTCGACCCGGTCGTCCGGGCCGACGACGCCGCCGCGATCCCGACCGTCCGCAACCCGGTCGGCTGGTCGGCCACCCCGCCGTCCTACCGCCGCTCTCCCCCGCCGCTCGGGGCCGACTCCGCCGAGGTCCGGGCCTGGCTCGACCGCGACGGATGACGCCGGCATCGGATAGCGTCAGTATCCACAGCCCGCCGCACGAGGGAGTGGACCGATGGCGCCCCACACCCGCACGACCAACCAGCCGACCGAGGACCAGGTCGTCGTGTTGCTGATCGGATGCGCTTCGACCGGGCCTGGAAGGTCCGGGCCTGGCTCCCGGTCGTGACCGCGATGGCCGGGATGCTGCGCGAGCTGGAACGCGAGCCCGCCCACGGGCTGCTCGGGACCCGCTCGGGGATCGGCCCCGGCGGTCCGCTGCTCGTCCAGTACTGGCGCGACCAAGAGTCCCTCTACGCCTATGCGAGCGACACCACGGCGACGCACCGGCCGGCCTGGGCCGCGTTCAACCGGCGGGCCCGCCGCTATCCCGGGGCCGTCGGCATCTGGCACGAGACCTTCGTCGCCGGGGAGTTCGAGACCGTCTACGGGGACATGCCGGCATCGGTGCCGGCGAAGGCGCTGGGGGTCCAGGAGGTCGACGCCGCGACCGACGACGGACGCCGCAGGCTGGACGCCTCCCGGCACGCCACCTGACCCTCCTGTTGCGACCCGCAACACCCCGCCGGAGGATCAGCGGATGAGTTCGGGGGCAGGGACGGCGAAGCGGCCGTCGCAGTGGGCGATCTGGTTCTTCGGGGCACTCGGCGGGATCCTGTGGGGGTACGACACGGGCGTCATCTCCGGGGCGATCCTGTTCATCCCCGACGACATCCCGCTGTCCTCACTGGAGCAGGGCACCGTGGTGTCCGGGCTGCTCGTCGGCGCGATGCTCGGAGCGGGCGTCTCCGGCAAGCTCGCCGACACCCTCGGCCGACGGCCGCTGATCCTGCTCGGCGGCATCGTGTTCGTCGTCGGCACGCTCGGCGCGGCCCTCGGGGTGAACGTCGCGATGCTCGTCGGGTTCCGCTTCGTGATGGGCGTCGGTGTCGGGATCGTCTCGGTGGTCGTGCCGATGTACCTGTCCGAGCTGGCCCCGGCCCGGATCCGCGGGCGGCTCACCTCGCTCATGCAGCTGCTGGTGACCGTCGGGATCTTCCTCGCCTACGTCGTCGACTACGCCTTCGCCGACGCCCGGGACTGGCGCTGGATGATCGGGCTCGGCGTGATCCCCGCGGTCGTCCTCGCGATCGGCATCTACACCCAGCCGGAGAGCCCCCGCTGGTTGGTCGCACACGGACCCGGCGGTGACGAGGACGGTGTCACCACGGCCCGGGCCGTCCTGGAGCGGCTGCGCGGCACCCCGGAGGCGGCCGAGGCCGAGCTGTCGGAGATCCGGGAGAGCGTGCGCGTCGAGCGCGAGCACACCGAGAAGGTCGCGATCGGCACGCTGTTCTCGCCGCGGCTGCGGCGGCTGACCCTGATCGGGATGCTCCTGGTGTTCTTCCAGAACTTCGTCGGCATCAACACGATCATCTACTACGCGCCGACCCTGCTCACCGACGTCGGCTACGGGGCGACCGACGCGATCGGCGCCAACGTCGCCATCGGCGCGGTGAACATGCTGATGACGCTGCCCGGGATGTGGCTGATCGACCGCGCCGGGCGACGCCCGCTGCTGCGGTGGGGCGCGGTCGGCATGTGCCTGGCGATGATCGTCCTGGCGGTCACGAACCTGGTCGGTCTGGAGCGGGGACCGCTGCTGCTCGGCCTGACGCTGGCCGGGATCGTCGTCTACATCGCCTCGTTCTCGATCTCCTGGGGCCCGGTGCAGTGGGTGCCCTGCGCGAAGCTCGACGTCCCGCGGTCGCGGGTCACGGCGTTCGGGTTGCCGTGCACGCAGAGGCCGTCGTCGCCGAACTCGGGACGGTCCGGGTCGGGGCGCGGGTCCCACCACGCCCCGGTCGGCAGCTGCAGCACGCCGGGCCGGATGTCGTCGGTGACCCGCGCCGCGGCCAGGCAGGCACCGCGGTCGTTGTGGATGCGGACGACGTCGCCGTCGCCGATCCCGAGCCGGGCGGCGTCGTCGGGGTGGATGCGCACGACCTCGCGCCCGGAGCGTTTCGCCCCGGCCGAGTGGGCGCCGAAGTCGAGCTGGGAGTGCAGCCGGGTCGCCGGCTGGTTGGAGACCAGCCAGAACGGGTGCCGGTCGTCGGGGACCTCGGTCGGCTCGATCCACGCCGGGTGGCCGGGGTGGTCGGGCAGCCCGAGCGCGACGATCGGACCGGACCCGAGCTGGACGCGGCCGGACGCCGTCGGCAACGGGTGCCGGGCGGGGTCGGCGCGGAAGCGGCCGAGCACCCCGCCGTCGTCGGGACGCTGGGGCAGCTCCAGCTCGCCGCGCTCCCAGAACTCCTCGAACGACGGCGCGTCGAGTCCCCGGTCGGCCAGGCCCTTTCGGGTGCGGTCGTACATGTGGACCAGCCACTCGTGCGACGTCCGGCCCTCGGTGAAGGCCTCGCCGTGCCCGAGCCGCGCGGCCAGGTCGGCGAGCACGTCGTAGTCGTCGCGGGCCTCGCCGTGCCGGGGTACGAGCTGCTTCATCGCGACGACGAGCGGGTCGGAGCTGGTGGCGCCGATGTCGTCGCGTTCGAGGGTCGTCGTCGACGGCAGCACGACGTCGGCGTGCCGCGCCGTCGCCGTCCACATCGGGTCGTGCACGACGAACGTGTCGAGCTCGGCGACCGCGCGCCGCAGCCGACGCAGGTCCTGGTGGTGGTGGAACGGGTTGCCCCCGGCCCACCACGCCATCCGCACGTGCGGGTAGGTGTGGTCGACGCCCTGGTAGGAGTAGGTCTCCCCCGGGTGCAGCAGCATGTCCGCGACCCGCGCGACCGGGATGAACGAGGTCACCGGGTTCGGCGCCCGGGAGAACGTGGGCACCGGCACCGCGTTGCGCGGGCGCCCGTAGTGCCCGAGCGACCCGAGGCCGTAGTTGAAGCCGCCGCCGGACAGGCCGATCTGGCCGAGAACCGCGGCGAGAGCCGTCCCGCCCCACACCGGCTGCTCGCCGTGCTCGGCGCGCTGCAGCGACTGCGCGACGGTGACCAGGGTGCGGCCGTGCGCCATCCGCCAGGCCAGCTCCCGGATCGTCGCGGCCGGGATGCCGGTGATGTCCTCGGCCCACCCGGCGTCGCGCGCCGGGGCGGCGAACAGGTACTCGCGCAGCCGGTCCCAGCCGTCGCAGTGCGAGGCGAGGAAGTCGGTGTCGGCCCGCCCCGCCTCGACGATCGTGTGCATGAGCGCCAGCATCAGGGCGACGTCGGTGCCCGGCCGGATCGGCAGCCAGGTGGCGTCGAGGGCCTCGGGCAGGTCGGGGCGCAGCGGGCTGACCAGCACGAACACCGCGCCCCGTTCACGCGCGGCACGCATCGCCCCGCGCTCGACGTGCCGGCTGACCCCGCCCGCGGCGATCGCGGAGTTCTTCAGCGCCATCCCACCGAACGCGACGACGGTGTCGGTGTGCGCCGCGACCTGGTCCCAGGTCACCGCGTAGCGGGTCACCGCGTCGAAGGTGCCCAGCACGTGCGGCAGGACCACCTCGGCGGCACCGCCGGAGTAGGTGTTGACCGAGCGGGTGTAGCCCCCGGTCAGCGCCAGGAACCGGTGCAGCTGGCTCTGCGCGTGGTGGAACCGCCCGGCCGACGCCCAGCCGTAGGAGCCGCCGTAGACGGCCTCGTCGCCGTGAGTGGAACGGACCCGGTGGGTCTCCTCGGCGAGCCGGTCGAGCACGGCGTCCCAGGACACCGTGTGATAGCCGTCGCGCCCGCGGCCGGGGTCACGACCGGGGCCCCGGTCCCACCAGCCGCGGCGCACCGCCGGTGCGGCGACCCGGGCGGCGTGCCCGACGGCCGCGGGGACGTTGTCCAGCACCGGCGACGGGTCCGGGTCGCCGGGGTGCGGGCGGACCCGCAGCCTGCTGCCGTCCCAGCGGGCGTGGAACACGCCCCAGTGCGCGCTGTGGGTCCTCACGTTCTCGGTCACCACGGCCCACCGTAACCCGCACGAACCCGCATGCGGAGGCCTGCATACGGGAACGCCTGCCGCATGACGACGACCGCGGAACTGCTGACCGACCACGTAGGCCGGATCGACGAGCTCGTGCGTGAGGTGGTCGACGGCCTGTCCGAGGCCGACCTCGCCCGCCGCCCGGAGGGTGCGGACGGCCCCGGCAACCCGATCGGCTGGCTGGTGTGGCACCTGCTGCGGGTGCAGGACGACCACGTCGCCGATGCCTTCGACGCCGAGCAGGTCTGGACCGGCGAGGGCTGGGCCGAGCGGTTCGGCCTCGACCTCGACCCCGCCGACACCGGGTTCGGGCACACCTCGGCGCAGGTCGACGCCGTGCGGACGACCGCCGATCTGCTGACCGGCTACGGCGCGGCGGTGCACGAACGCACCGTCGGGCACCTCGCGGGCCTCGCCGACGAGGACCTGTCGCGCGTCCTGCCGCCCACCTGGGGGGAGAACGTGCCCCTCGGCGAACGCCTGGTCAGTGTGGTCGGCGACGACCTCCAGCACGCCGGTCAGGCAGCCTATCTGCGCGGGCTGCTGGGAGTGTGACCCCGCCCGCCACCTAGGCTGGCTCCGATGGCCACCGCACCTGCACGCGTCCCCGACCTGACCGCTCTCGCCCTGCTCCGTGACATCGCCTGCTCCGGGAGCATGGCCACCGCGGCCGAGGGGCTCGGGTTGACGGTGCAGGCCGCGTCGGCGCGGATCCGGGCCGCCGAACAGCAGGCCGGCGGTCCGGTGCTCGAACGCGGCCGGCGGGGGCGCCGGTCGAGCAGCCTCACCACCCGCGGCGTCCTGCTCGTGGAGTGGGCGGGCCCGCTGCTGGCCGCCGCGGCCGACCTGGACGTCGCGGTCGCGGCCCTGCGCGACGAGCCGGCCGGGGAGGACACGGTCGTCCTGGCGGCGAACCCGGTGGTCGCGGAGTGTCTGCTGCAGGGTTGGCTGGTCGAGCTGCGCGACGGCCCGGGCGGGCGGGTCGTGCTGCGCGACACCGCGGACCCCGCCGCGGCGGTCCGGTCCGGTGACGCGGCCGTCGGTGTGGTGTCCACGCCCGGCCCCCTGGAGGACCTGCACGCGGCGACGGTGGCGTCGGACCCGCTGGTGCTCGTCGTCGCCCCCGGGCACCCGTGGTCCGCGGTCGACGGTGTCGACGCCACGGAGCTGGCGGGTACCCCGCTGCTCACCCGGCCGCCCGGTGCCGGGGCCCGGCCCGCGCTGGAGGCCGCGCTCGACGCCGCCGGTGCCGGTGAGCTCGCTGCGCCGCGTCGCGGGTACGCCGCGGACGCCGCCCTGCGTGCCGCCGTCCGCGCCGGTGCGGGCCCCGCGGTGCTGGGGCGTGCGGTGGTCGCCGCCGACGTCGCAGCCGGGTCCCTGGTCGTCGTCGACGTCCGCGGCCTCGACCTGACCCGGGAGTTCCGTGCCGTCTGGCGGGAGGGCACCTCCCCCCGCGGTACCGCCCGTGACCTGCTGCGCATCGCCACCGGCGGCCGCATCCGCTGACCCGGCCGCCGTCTCCCGGCGCGGCTCAGCCGGCCACGGCGGTGAGCAGCGCGTGCCCGGCCAGCGCCGCCGCGACACCGACGACGGCGCTGGCCGCCGCGTAGCCCACGGCGAGCGCGGTGCGACCCCGTTCGAGCAGCGACAGCGTCTCCCAGCCGAAGGTGCTGTAGGTGGTGAACGCCCCGCAGAACCCGGTGCCGAGCAGCGCGGCGAACCCCGGCCCGGCCGACGGGGTCAGCGCCACCACCGCACCCAGCACGAACGACCCCACCACGTTGATCACCCAGGTGCCCCACGGGAACGCCGACGGCGTCCGCGCCTTCACCGCGTTGTCGACCAGGTAGCGCAGCGGCGCCCCGACGGCCGCACCGAGGGCGACGAGCAGCGCCGTCATCGGGCTCCGCCCCCGGCGAGCGCGCGGGTCAGGCTCGCGCCGAGCGCGGTCGCGGCGACGGCGAGCACCGGGGTGCCGACCATCAGCGCGAGCGACCCCGGTGATCCGAACGCCGGCGCGGCGACGTCGACGGCGTAGGTGGAGAACGTCGTGTACCCGCCGAGCACCCCGACCCCGAGTGCCGGGCGGACCAGCGGGTGGGCGGAGAACCGCTCGGTGGCCAGCACCATCAGCATCCCCATCAGCAGGCAGCCGGTGACGTTGATGATCAGCGTCGTCCACGGTGCCGGCGGGCCGACGAGCCCGAGCAGCCAGCGCACCTCGGCGCCCACCACCCCGCCGGCGGCGACGGCCGTGAGCACCGCCGGCCGGCCGGGCGCGCTCACGAGGCGGCCTCCGCCCGGGCGGCGCGGCGCGCCGTGGGGAGGCCGATCGCGGCCGCGACCAGGCAGGCCACCGCCCCCAGTGCGAGCCCGCCGCGACCACCCCACTGCTCGCTGACCCAGCCGGCGATCGGGCCGCCGATCGGGGTGGAGCCGAGGAAGGCCACCGACCACAGCGCCATCACCCGCCCCCGCATGTGCGGGGCCGAGGCCAGCTGCAGCGTCGAGTTGCCGCCCGCCATGAACGCGACGCTGGCCATCCCGACCAGCCCCATCGCGACCAGCGCGACCCACAGCGACGGCGCGATCGCGGCGAGCCCCAGGACCAGGCCGAACAGCAGCGCGGTGCGCACCAGCATCGGCACCCCGGTGCGCCCGTTCCCGGCGACGACGAGCCCGCCGACGACCGCGCCGACACCCATCGCACCGGTCAGCCAGCCGTAGGTGCTCGCGTCGCCGCCGAAGGTCTGCGAGGCCACCACCGGCAGCACCACCGGGAACTCGTAGGCCAGGCAGCCGATCAACGCCATCATCACCAGCGGGACCCACAGCTCGGGGTTGTCCCGCACGTGCGCGAGTCCCTCGCGCAGCTGCCCGGGCGCCCGCGGCGCCGGCGCGGTGGGCACGAGCGCGGAGGTGTCCAGGCGCAGCAGCGAGGTCACGACGGCGACGAAGCTGACCGCGTTGACCGCGAAGCAGATCCCGGTCCCGCCCGCGACGATGACCAGCCCGGCGACCGCGGGACCGACCGCGCGCGCGGCGTTGACCAGGACCGAGTTGAGGGTGACGGCGTTGCGGAGGTCGTCGGGGCCGACGAGCTCGTGCACGAAGGTCTGCCGGGCCGGGTTCTCGACGGCCTTGTTCAGCCCGAGCACCGCGGCCAGCACGTAGACGTGCCAGAGCGCGACGGTGCCGGTGAGGGTGAGCACGGCGAGCGCGGCGGCCTGCAGGCCCATCATCGTCTGCAGGCCGATCATCAGCCGTCGCCGGTCGAGCCGGTCCACCCACACCCCGGCGTAGGGCCCGAGGAGCAGCGTGGGCACGGTCTGGACGGCGACGACGGTGCCGAGCACCGCCGCGGACCCGCTCAGCTCGTAGACCAGCCAGGACTGGGCGATCGACTGCATCCAGGTGCCGACCGACGGCGACGAAGCTGACCGCGTTGACCGCGAAGCAGATCCCGGTCCCGCCCGCGACGATGACCAGCCCGGCGACCGCGGGACCGACCGCGCGCGCGGCGTTGACCAGGACCGAGTTGAGGGTGACGGCGTTGCGGAGGTCGTCGGGGCCGACGAGCTCGTGCACGAAGGTCTGCCGGGCCGGGTTCTCGACGGCCTTGTTCAGCCCGAGCACCGCGGCCAGCACGTAGACGTGCCAGAGCGCGACGGTGCCGGTGAGGGTGAGCACGGCGAGCGCGGCGGCCTGCAGGCCCATCATCGTCTGCAGGCCGATCATCAGCCGTCGCCGGTCGAGCCGGTCCACCCACACCCCGGCGTAGGGCCCGAGGAGCAGCGTGGGCACGGTCTGGACGGCGACGACGGTGCCGAGCACCGCCGCGGACCCGCTCAGCTCGTAGACCAGCCAGGACTGGGCGATCGACTGCATCCAGGTGCCGACCAGGGAGATCGACTGACCGCCGACCCAGAGCCGGTAGTTGTGGCCGGACAGCGACGCGAAGGTCCGGGCGAGCGCCCGCCGGGGTGCCTGGTCCGGGTCGGCGGTCACCGTGCGTCCCGCAGGGCCGCGGCGAGCGCGTCGAGCGCGGGCAGCGCGGCCCGCAGCCGTGCGGTGTGGTCGGGGGTCAGGGCGTCGACGTGTGCGCCGAGCAGACGTGTGCGTTCCTCGCGGCGTCGGCGGTGCTCGGCCGCGCCCGCCTCGGTGACCGCGACGCGCACGGCGCGGCCGTCGTCGGGGTCGGTGTCGCGGACGAGCAGTCCGGCGGCCTCCAGCCTGCCGGCCAGACGCGACAGCATCGTGGGGTTGACGCCCTCGACGGTGGCGAGCTCCCCCATCCCGATCGGGCCGCGGACGGCGACGGTGTCGAGCACCGACAGGGCGCTGCGGGTGAGGTCGGAGCCGCGGGTGGCCCGGTCCAAGCCCCGCGCCACCCGGGCCAGGTCCGTGCGCAGCCGCGCCAGCTCGTCGGGGTCGAGGCCGCTCATGCACACTCCATATGATTGCCTGTCGGCAAGCATATACCCGTGCAACGATCCGCGCCGCGGCACGGACGGGAGGTGCGGCCCCGGTCAGGCCGAGGCGGCCCCGGCCTCCGACGCCCGGAGGCGGGAGGCGAGCCGCTGCAGGTCGTCCCGGAGGCGGAACAGCTCGTCCGTCGACATGCCGGTGGCCTTGATGACCTCGTCCTGTGCGGCGGCGGCCTGGTCCCGCAGCGCCTTGCCCTTCTCGGTGAGCGACACCTGCACGGTGCGCTCGTCGTCCGGGCGACGGGCGCGGGTGACCAGCCCGCGGCCCTCCAGCCGGGTCAGCATCGGCGACAACGTGCCGCTGTCGAGGAACATGCGCTCCCCGAGTTCCCGCTGGGGCACCGTCTCCTCGGCCCACAGCACGAGCAGGACCGCGTACTGGCTGTAGGTCAGCCCGATGGCCTCGAGGATCGGGCGGTAGCACCCGGTCATCGCGCGGGACGCCGAGTGGAGCGCGAAACAGAGCTGCTCGTCGAGCGCCAGCGGCGCCACGGTTCCGGGCTCGGTCATTCCCACAGGGTATGCGTTCGGCGTCGGGAGTACATCCGAGCCCGCGGGATCCGGCGTGCCGCGACGGCCCGCCGGGGTGGCCGCGACGAGGAACGGGTCCGGGGTTCGACCACCCCTGAAGTGGTCGCACCCCGGACCCGGGGCCCACGGACCGGAAGGCTCCCCAGCGCCCGGTCCGTGCAGGAGTTCGTGTCGTGCGTTCGTGGCCCCGGGATTCCCCGGCCGTGCGCGACTCAATCGCAAACGGGTTCGGTTCACCCGCACCGCCCAGTGCCGGCGCGCACCGTTGCCCGATCGTCGGCACCGCGCTACGACAACGGGGTGACGGCGGACCGCTACGACGGTGGTACGGCGACCACCGGTGCCGGGAACGTCTGCACGGTCCGGGCGAGGATGCCCAGGGTCGCCCTGAGCGACGCCGCGGAGATCACCGGGAACAGGTCGGAGTCGCGGTACTGCGGGTGGATGTCGGACCAGTCGCACCACGAGACGACCCGGGTGCCGCCGCCATCGGCCTCGCCGACCCGCTCCAGCCGGTAGCCGTACACGTGGCCGACCGGCGGGCGCATGACGCCGACGATGGTCCAGGAGATCTCGCGGTCCGGCACGTAGCTCGCGATGTGCACGGTGACGTCGTAGCGCCCCATCGGACGGTCGCCGAGCGACTCGCGGTCCATGTGCACGACGAAGGTGTCACCGGCCGCCGAGACCGGTTCGCCCTCGGCCGACATCAACATGCCGGAGCTGTCGATGGCCACGTGCCCACGCGGGTCACGGAGCACGGCGAAGATCACGGCCGGGCTCGCGTAGACGATGCGGGAGGTCTCGATCCGCTGGTCGATCATGGAACCGATCATGCCCCGTCCCGGCCGGTCCGGCCCGGTACGGAGCACGACGGTCGCGGGCTCAGGCGGCGGGACCGACCGGGAGGCGCAGGACGGCGCCGACACCGTCGGTGAGCGGGACCTCGTCGCCCGGGTGGACCAGCACGACGGCAGCATCGGTCGCGGCGGCCGCCCGGACGAGCACGTTCGCAGCCGGGCCGGACAGCACCGGGGTGTCACCGACGAGCTCGTCGGCCTTCTCCCCCACTGCCGCCGGGTCGGTCCCGGCGACCAGCTCGGTCCCGGGCACCGCGGACGGGTCGACCAGCAGCGTCTCGACGGCGTGCGCCCGGGTGGCCCCGACGACGTCGCCGAGCCCGGTGACGGCGAGCCCGTCGTCGCGGCCGGAGGCGGTCGCGAAGCTGGAGACGGCCTCGCCGCGGCGGGCCTCGCGGACCTCGTCGGCCGCGGCGCGAACGGTGTCGTCGACCTGCTCGGGCGCCGTGCCGCGGGTGTTCTCGACCTCAGCCATGATCGCGGCCGAGGCCGGCGGGAGCTCGTCGCGCAGGCGGGCCCGGGACTCCGCGTCCCCGGCGACGACGAGCAGGTCCGCGTTGCCGCCGCGGACGATCGTGTCGACCCGCTCGGCGACGGCCCGGGCGTTGCGCTTCCAGGTCTCCTCGACCCGGGCGTCCGCGGAGCCCTCGCCGGGGCCTGCGACGTTCGCCTTGTGGACCGGGCCGCCGGAGTCGGTCGACACCTCCTCGACGGTGTCGTCGACGCCGCGGATCCGCCCGCCGGTCCGGTCGAGCGCGACGACGACGGTCGCCACGTCCTCCCCCACCGCGCCGAGCACGCCCAGCAGGTCCGGGACCGCACCCCAGGTCGCGGTCCCGCGCTCGGGCGGGACCTCGGTGTGCCGGTCGAGCAGCACCCGCGTCGCGTCGGCGACAAGTACCCGCCCGGCCGTGCCGTCGGGGGCGTCGGCTGCGGTCACGGCCTCGTCGAGGACGGCGAGCGCCGAGGAGTCGGCGCCGGAGTCGGCAAGGCGCTCACGCAGGCACGCCGGTCGGCAAACGTCGCACGGGCTCAGGTCGACCACGCGTCCGCGGCGTCGGCGAGAGCGTCGGCGACCCCGCGGGGCAGCGGTCCCGACCCGCGGTCGGCAGCCGAGAGCGCCCCCGTGACGCGGCCGTCGTGGCGGAGTGCGACCGCGACGGCGACCGCCCCGGGCAGCAGGGCTCCGCTGGCGCCGCGTTCGAACCCGTCGGTGCGGATCCGCGCGCAGGTGTCGAGCAGCGCGGCGGCGGCGCCGGGGTCGCCGTCGTGCGCGGCCAGCGCCACGCGCTTGCGCTCGGCCGGGGCGAGGTGGGCGAGCAGGACCCGGCCGGCAGCGGTGTCGGGCAGCGGTGCACGGACCCGGGCGGACAGCGCCACGTCGAAGCTCTCGTCGGCGCCGGCCCAGTCGAGGTAGACGGCGTCGTCGCCGATCCGGGCGGCGAGCAGCACGGGCAGGCCGGTGTGCCGGGCCAGCTGGTCGAGTGCCTCGTGCGGGATCGCCGGGACGGGTGGTTCTCCCGCTCTCGCCGCGAGCATCCACGGCGCGGGCCCCAGGGTGTAGCGACGGTCGCGTTCGTCGAGGTAGCCGGTGGCGACGAGACCGTCGACGAGCTTCTGCACCGAGGACACCGGGGCACCGACGCGCCGGGCCAGCGCGGAGAGGGTGCTGCCGTCGGGGCGGCGCGCGACGGCTTCGAGCAGACCGGCCACCCGGTCCACCGTCCGGTGGTGCTTACGCATATGAGTAAGGGTAGCTCGCAGGAGCGAGGGAGGTTAGCCATGCTCATGGAGAACGTGATCGCGGACCGACCGGAGGGAGCACGACATGGGTGGCGCACTGGACGGGCTGCGGGTGATCGACCTGGCCTCGGTGGTCATGGGCCCCTACGCCTGCCAGATCCTGGGTGACCTGGGCGCGGAGGTGATCAAGATCGAGCCGCCGGCCGGGGACATGACCCGCCGGACGCTGCCCCAGCGCCACCCCGGCATGGGTGCGCTCGCGCTGAACGTGAACCGCAACAAGCGCTCGGTCGCCCTCGACCTCAAGACCGACGCCGGGCGGGCCGTGCTCGACGACCTGCTCGACACCGCCGACGTCCTCATCACGAACATGCGGCCCGGTGCGCTGGAGCGGCTCGGGCTCGGTCCCGGGCGGGTCGCCGGACGGTTCCCGCGTCTGGTGCAGGTGCGGGCGCAGGGCTTCCGCAGCGACTCCGAACTGGCCGACCGGGCCGCCTACGACGAGATCGTGCAGGCGTCCTCGGGGATGGTGGACCTGATGCGGCGCGCGACCGGCACCCCGTCGTACGCGCCGACGATCCTCGCCGACAAGGTGTGCGCGCTGACCATCGCCTACTCCACGCTGGCCGCGGTGATCCACCAGCGGGCCACCGGTGAGGGGCAGCTGGTCGAGGTCCCGATGACCGACACGCTGCTCGCGTTCAACCTGGTGGAGCACCTGTCCGGACACACCTTCGTGCCCGCGGAGGGCCCGACCGGGTTCAACCGGTCGATGGTGGCCGGGCACGAGGCCGTAGCGACGAAGGACGGCTGGGCGTGCATCCTGCCCTACACCCCGCGCAACATCGCGGACTTCTTCGCCGCGGCCGGCCGCGAGGACCTGGCCGCCGACGAGCGGTTCGCCACCTCGCCGGCGATGGCGGCGCACCAGCCCGAGCTGTACGCACGGATCGGCGAGCTCGCCCCGCAGCGCACCACCGACGAGTGGGCGGCGCTGTGCGCCGAGCACTCGATCCCGTTCGCGTCGGTGCTCGCCGTCGACGACGCCGAGACCGACCCGTACGTCACCTCCGGCGGCCTGCTGACCGAGGCCGAGCACCCCACCGAGGGCCGCTACCGCTCGATCGGCTTCCCGGTCCGGCTCTCGGCCACCCCGGCCGGGATGCGCACCCCCGCCCCCGCACTCGGTGCCGACGGCGCCGCGGTGCTGCGCGAGCTGGGGCGCACCGAGGACGAGATCGACGCGCTCGTCGCCGAGGGGGTGCTGGTCCGATGAGGGCCGCCGACGTCCTCGCCGCCGGGACCACCCCGCTCACCGCGCCGGCGTTCCCGCCCGGGGCGCACCGGTTCACCGACCGCGAGTACCTAAGCGTCGTCTACCGCACCGACCCCGACGCGTTCCGCCACGCCCTGCCCGAGCCGCTGGTGGTCGGTGATCCGCTGGTCCGGTTCGAGGTCATGCACATGGGCGACGTCGACGGGTTCGGCCCCTACACCGAGTCCGGTCAGGCGCTGGCCTGTTCCTTCGACGGTGAGCAGGGCGAGTACCTGCACGGGATGTGGCTGGACAACTCGCCGGCGACCTTCGCCGGGCGCGAGCAGAGCGCCTACCCCAAGGCGTTCGGCACCCCGCGGCTGACCGTGGAGGACGGCGCGCTGCTCGGGACCCTGCACAAGGGGTCGCTGCCGGTCGCCGTCGCCACGATGGCCTACCAGCATGCCCCGCTCGACCCGGCCGAGGCCGCCACGCAGATCGGCGTCCCCACGTTCATGGTCAAGCTCGTCCCCGGCCGCTCCGGCCCGGTCGACGCCCGCCTGGTCCGCACCCGGATCACCGACCTGACCGTGAAGCGCGCCTTCAGCGGCCCGGCGCGGCTGCAGCTGTTCCACCACGTCCTCGCGCCGCTGGCGGACCTGCCGGTGCGCGAGGTCGTCTCCGCATCGCACGTGCTCACCGACCTCACCCTGGCGCCGGCCGAGACCGTGCACGACTACCTGGAGCGCTGACATGAGGATCACCGAGATCGGCGCCGGCACGATCGGCGTCTCCTGGACGGTGCTGCTGGCCGCGGCCGGGCACGACGTCGTCGTCACCGACCCGCGGCCGGACCTGGCCGACGTCGTCGAGACCGGGGTGGCGCGCTTCGGCTCGCCGGACCTGCTCGACCGGGTCGTGTGCGAACCCGACCTCGCCACCGCCGTCGCGGGCGCCGACGTCGTCCAGGAGCAGGGCCCGGAGGACCTGGCGGTCAAGCGGGGGATCTGGGCGACGGTGGCCGCGCACGCCCCTGCCCGGGCGCTGCTGCTCAGCTCCACCTCCGGGATCCTGCCCAGCGACATCGCCGCCGAACTGCCCGACGACGCCGCCGCGCGGCTGCTGGTGGCGCACCCGTTCAACCCGCCGCACGTGCTGCCGCTCGTCGAGCTCGTCGCCGGGCAGCGGACCGGGCGGGACGCCGTCGGGCGCGCCGCGGCGTTCCTGCGCGGCGCCGGCAAGGAACCGGTCGAGATCCACAAGGAGGTGTACGGCTTCGTCGGGAACCGGCTCCAGTCCGCGCTGTTCCGCGAGGCCGTGTCCCTGGTCCGCGACGGCGTGGTCTCCCCCGCCGAGCTCGACCGCGTCGTCACCGGGGCGCTCGGCCCGCGCTGGGCGACCGGCGGGCCGTTCCTGTCCTTCCACCTCGGCGGCGGCGACGGCGGCCTGCGCCACCTGCTCGAGCACCTCGGGCCGGGCATGGCGCGCCGCTGGGCCGAGCTGGGGACCCCCGCGCTCGACGCCGACACCGTCGAGGCGATCAGCAGCGCCACCGAGGACACCTACGGCCCCAGCCGCGAGGGGCTGACCACCGCACGCGACCGCGCCGAGACCGCCGTGCTCGCCGCCCGCGACGACATTCTGGAGCAGTCATGACCAGCCCCCTGCCCGCCGACCTCTACGGCTACCTGGACCTGCTGGGCGAGCAGGAGAAGAAGATCGTCGCCCGGGTCCGCGAGTTCGCCGAGACCCGGATCGCCCCGATCGCCGACGACTACTGGGACCGAGCCGAGTTCCCGTACGAGCTCATCCCCGGCTTCGCCGAGCTCGACGTCGTCGGCCTGGCCCGGGAGTGGCCGGACCGGCCCGCGTACTCGCGGCTGCTCACGTCGTTCGTGTCGATGGAGCTGTCCCGCGTCGACCCCTCGATGACGACCTTCTTCGGCGTGCACGCCGGGCTCGCGCTCACCTCGATCGACCTGTGCGGCTCGGAGGAGCAGAAGCAGCGCTGGCTCCCCGCCATGCGGCGGATGGAGCTGATCGGGGCGTTCGCGCTGTCCGAGCCGCACGGCGGTTCCGACGTCGCGGGTGGGCTGGAGACCACCGCGCGGCGAGAGGGGGACGGAGCCGACGCGGTGTGGGTGATCGACGGTGCGAAGCGCTGGATCGGCAACGGCACCTTCGCCGACCTGATGGTCGTGTGGGCGCGCGACGTGACCGACGACTCCACCGGCGGCCCGGTGAAGGGCTTCGTCGTCGAGAAGGACATGCCCGGTTTCACCGCGACGAAGATGGAGGGCAAGCTCGCACTGCGGTCGGTGCAGAACGCCGACCTCACCTTCGACGGTGTGCGGGTGCCCGAGGCGAACCGACTGCCGGGCGCGGAGTCCTTCCGCGACACCAACCGGGTGCTGCGGGTGACCCGCGGCGGGGTCGCCTGGAACGCGGTCGGCGCGATGGCCGGGGTGTACGAGCTGGCCCGCGACTATGCCGTCGAGCGCGTCCAGTTCGGGCAGCCGATCGCGTCGTTCCAGCTGGTACAGGACCATCTCGTGTCGATCCTGGGCGACGTCGTGGCCTCGCTCGGAATGGCGGTCAAGGTCGCTCAGATGCAGGACGACGGCACCTTCCGCGACGAGCAGGCGGCCCTGGCCAAGCGGCAGGCGACGATCATGCTGCGCGACGCCGTCGCGCGGGCCCGGGAGGTGTTCGGCGGCAACGGCATCCTGCTGGAGAACAAGGTCGGCCGCTTCTTCAACGACGCCGAGGCCCTCTACTCCTACGAGGGCACCAAGGAGATCAACACCCTGGTCGTGGGGCGTGCGGTCACCGGGATCGGGGCGTTCGTGGGGCGGAAGCCGGCGAAGCACTGAGCCGGCTCCTCGGCACGGCCCGTGGAGCACCGACCAGCGCCACGGCGTCGCGCAGGGCCCGCAGCCCGGCGACGACGGGGTCGGGAACGGGCAGCGCCGCGAGGTGGGCGTCGACGCACTCCCGATAGAGCCACGCCAGGTGGTCGGTCAGCAGGGACCAGGCGGCGACCCGGTCGCCGAGCGCCCCGCCGCGCCACCGCAGGGCCGCGGTCGCCAGAGCGCCGTGCTCGCCGTCGTAGGACGCGACGGCGGCGTCGTTGCGGCCGATCTCCCCGGTCATGAGGGTGTGCAGGAACCGGACGGGGAACAGCACCGTCTTGGTGACCGCCCGCGGCCCGCGGGCCAGCAGTGCCGCCGGGTCGGCGATCCCGGCGAGCCAGGCGTCGTCGACCCGCTCGACGAGGAACTCCGCCGAGCCGCGGACCAGCTCGTCGTGGGTGGGTCGCACGGCGCCGTCACGCACGTCGGTGCCGTGGCGCAGCACACCGGAGTCGAGCAGGTCGAGCCGGTCGACGGCGGGCAGCCGGGCCGGCCGGTCACCGGGGCCGTGGCGGACGGTGTGCGGGTCGGCCCAGAACACCGAGAGCCGCTCGGCCAGCCCGTCGGTGCCCGCGGCGGCGTCCCGGGCCGCCGCGACGACGTCGTGCACCCGCGACGCCGTGCTGCCGCCGGTCTCCGACAGCACCAGGGCCAGGTCGACGTCGCTGACGGCGGGGGCGAACCCGCCGTGCGCGAGGCTGCCGAGGGTGTAGGCCGCCACCAGGTCGTCACCGAACTCCCGGCGGGCCGCGTCGGTCGCCGCGCCCAGCACCGCCTCGCCCCGAGCGTCGTCCGTCACCGGTCCAGCCTGCCACGCGGGACCGTCCGGCGACCGCCGGGCGAACCGGGGCGCCCTCCCGGCCCCCCGGCGTTGCGCACGTCCGGCTCCCGGGGAGGATCACCGACGTGCTCTACATCGGACCGGTGGAGATCCCCGGGTCGGACGACCACGAGGGTTTCGTCAGCGCGGACACCGCCGACGGTCGCGCGACGGGTATCTGGGCCGACGCGCGTCGCGCACCGGCCGTCGCCTACCGCGCGGCCTGCGAGTGCGGCTGGCGCGACGACGTGGCGTACGTCCCGGGCCCGTGCGGCCACTCCGCGGCGCTGCACGCGTTCGTGGACCACCACTTCGTGCCGGTCACCGGTGTCCGGGCGCTCGACCCGGCGCGGCACTTCCTCCCGGCGTGGTCGGCCGTCGTGGGCGTGCGGGCACTCGCGCCTGCGATGGCGTGAACGCCCGGTTCGTACACCTGCGGCCGGTTCGGCAGACTGGAAGAATGACCGTCCCACACCGCCACGCCGCACCCGACGCCGTCCGCTCCACGCCCGTCCTGGCCCTGCGGGTGCTCGCGACCGCCTCGGTCGTGGTCCTGGCCTGGCAGTTCGTGACAGCCGCCGGCCTGTTCACCGGCGGCGACGTCGGTCCGCACGGCGCCGGGGCGATCGTACTGCACGTCGTCGCCGGGCTCGCCGCGGCGGCCGCGGTGTGGCTGCGGGTCGTCACGGCCGGATCGTGGTGGCCGTCCGCGCTCGCCGTCGCGGTCTTCGCGTTCACCTTCGTCCAGGCGTGGTTCGGGAGCATCCCGGGCCTGGTCGTGCACGTGCCCGGGGCGATGGCCCTCGTCGCCGGATCGGTCTGGCTGGCCGCGTGGTCGTTCCTCCGCGCCGGTTGACCGACCCGGTTCGGTGACGGGGGTCACCCGAACCATGCGGACGCGTCCGTCCGAACACGACCGGGGTGGTCCGTCCGGTTCGGCGCGCGCGATGACGGCACCCCCCATACCCTCGACAGGACCCGGCCCGGCGCCCTCGGCTCCCGACCGGGTCCGGACGCCGACGTCCGGCCGCCCACCACCCCCAGGCGACCCGACGGGAGGCCGCGTGACGTCCGTGAAGAGCACGTCGGTGACGACCACGTCCGTGCAGACCACCTCTGTGAAGACCACGTCCGTGCAGACCACACAGCCCCGGCGCCCCGAGCTCCTCCCCACCCATCCGGGCTGGGCGGAGGAGATCCGCGACCGGGTCCGTGAGCAGGTCGCGGAGACGGTGCGCCGTCGCTGCGCCGAGCACGTCCACTCGATGCGCGGGGCGGACGTCGTGACCGGGGTGCTGAGCGACTTCCTCGGTCGCGGCAAGTACCTGCGCTCGATGTTCGGCTACCTGGGCTGGCGGGCCGCCGCCCCGGACTCCCCCGCCGCGCTGGCCGCGGTGTCCGGGCTGGAGCTGCTGCACGCGTTCGCGCTGCTGCAGGACGACGTCATGGACCGCTCGCAGCTGCGTCGCGGCCGGCCGACGGTGCACGTCCAGCTCGCCTCCTGGCATCGTGGCCAGGGCATGTCCGGCTCCGCGGACCGGTTCGGCGAGTCCGGCGCGGTCCTGCTGGGCGACCTGTGCCTGGTCTGGGCCGAGCAGGCGATGCGCGAGAGCGGGCTGCCGCGCGCCGCGCTGGACCGCGGCTGGCCACGCTACGACGAGATGCGCTCCGAGCTGGCCGTCGGCCAGTTCGCCGACCTGCTCAACGAGGCACGCCGCGTCCCCACCCTCGACGAGGTGATGGACGTGCTGCGTCGCAAGTCCGGCAACTACACCGTGCGCCGCCCGCTGGAGCTCGGTGCCGCGATGGCAGGCGCCGGGCCGGAGCTGCTCACCGCCCTCGGCGACTACGGGACGATGGTCGGCGAGGCCTTCCAGATGCGCGACGACGTGCTGGGCGTGTTCGGCACCGACGCCACCGGCAAGACCGCTGGCGACGACCTGGCCGAGCGCAAGGCCACCAGCCTGGTCGTGCTGGCCCGCGAGGTCGCCGGGCCGGCCACCCGGGACACACTCGACGCGCTTCTGCACGGCTCCGACGAGACCGACGGTCCGGTCGACGTCGCCGCGGCGCGGGTCGCGATCGAGTCCACCGGCGCCCGCCGCCGCATCGAGGAGCTCATCGCCACCCGGGTCCAGGGCGCGCTGCGGCTGGTGGACGGCGCGGTCGACGGCGGGCTGCTCGGCGACGACGTCGCCGCGGTGCTGCGGGCGATGGCCGTACGCTGCGCCGACCGGGTCTCCTGACCGGGCCCGCCCCGGGAACGGCTGCGGTGCACCAGGATGCGACCCGACGCGCCGGGCGCCATGGGCGGTCCTAGGCTCGCGGACATGGCCGACCGTTCCCCGCCCCACCCCGCCCGCCCCGGAACCGTCGGCCGTGCGGGTCTGCCGCGCGAGCAGGTGCCGTCGCACTTCGACGACGGCGCGGCCGACTACGACCGGCTGGTCGGGATGAACCCCGGCTACCACGACCACCTGCGCGCCTCCGCGGCCCGGATGCGGCTGCCCCGGGACGGCGCCGGGCTGCGGCTGCTCGACGCGGGCTGCGGCACCGGGGCCTCCACCGCGGCGCTGCTCGGGGTCGCCCCGCGCGCCGAGATCGTCGCCGTCGACGCCTCGGCCGGGATGCTGGCGCGCGCCCGCACCAAGCCGTGGCCGGCGTCGGTGCGGTTCGTGCACTCCACCGCCGAGGCCCTCGCCGAGAACGGGGTCGAGGGCCCGTTCGACGGGATCCTCGCCGCCTACCTGCTGCGCAACCTGGACGACCCGGACGCCCAGCTGCGTCGCTTCCACGACCTGGTGCGCCCCGGTGGGGTGCTCGCGTTGCACGAGTACTCGGTGGCCGACTCGCCCCGCGCCCGGCTGTCCTGGCACGCGGTCTGCTGGGGGATCATCGTGCCGCTCGGCCGGATGACCACCGGTGAGACCGCGCTGTACCGGCACCTGTGGCGCAGCGTGAACACCTTCGACGGCATCGGCCGCCTGCGCGACCGGGTGCGCGGCGCCGGGTTCGACGCCGTGCACTCCGAGACCATGACCGGCTGGCAGAACGGCGTCGTGCACACCGTGATCGGGACGCGGTCGTGACCGCCCGCCCGACCGACCCGCGCCGGGTCCGCCACGAGCCCGCCGGCGGCCTCGGCGACGCCGGGCAACTGGGGCGGCGACCGCGGGTCGTCGTCGTCGGCGGCGGGATCGCCGGGCTGGCCGCGGCGACCGGGCTCGCCGAGCGCGGCGTCGTCGTCGAGCTGCTGGAGCGCGAGCCCTACCTGGGCGGGCGGGTCGGCGGCTGGTCGGAGCCGCTGCCCGACGGCACCCCGGTGTCGATGAGCCGCGGCTTCCACGCGTTCTTCCGCCAGTACTACAACCTGCGCGCGCTGCTGCGCCGGGGCGACCCCGGGCTGGAGCGGCTGGTGCCCCTGGAGGACTACCCGCTCGTCGACGCCGACGGGCACCGGGACACCTTCCGCGGGCTGCCGCGGACCCCGCCGTGGAACGCGGTGCTGTTCGCCCTGCGCAGCCCCACCTTCCGCCCGTCGGACCTGCTGCGCCTCGACGCCCGCGCCGCCGCGCCGCTGGCTGCGGTCAGCGTGCCCGGCATCTACGAGGCGATCGATCACGTCGACGCGCAGAGCTTCGTCGAGTCGATCAACTTCCCGCCCGCGGCCCGGCACCTGGCGTTCGAGGTGTTCTCCCGCAGCTTCTTCGCACCGCCCTCTACCACGTCGGCCGCCGAGCTCGCGACGATGTTCCACATCTACTTCCTCGGCTCCTCCGAGGGCCTGATGTTCGACGTGCCCGACGCGGGCTTCGACACCGCGCTGTGGGAGCCGCTGCGCCACTACCTGACCACCCGCGGCGTCACGTTCCGGACCGGGGTCACGGTCTCCTCGGTCGAACGATCCCCGGCAGAACGCTCCCCGGCCGACGGTGTCGGCAGTGGACGGTTCCACGTGAATCATCACGACGGCGGCGGCACCGGCGGCAGCAGCGAGGCGGACGCGGTCGTGCTGGCCCCGGACGTTCGCGGGTTGCGCGACATCGTCGCCGCCTCCCCCGGCCTGGGCGACCCCGTCTCGGCCGTCGACGGGCCGGACGCACTCGCCCGCTGGCGCGCCGACGTCGCCGCGCTGGGCAGCGCCCCGCCGTTCCTCGTGCAACGGCTGTGGCTCGACCGGCCCGTCGACGCCGCCCGCCCGCCGTTCCTCGGCACCGGCGGGCTCGACCCGCTCGACAACATCTCCGTGCTGGACCGCTACGAGCGCGACGCCGCGGGCTGGGCGGCCCACCACGGCGGGTCCGTCGTGGAGCTCCACGCCTACTCCGCGGCGCCGCCGCCGGGCACGGGCGACGACGCCTGGACCGCCGAGCTGCGCCGTCGCACGGTCGCCCGGCTGCACGAGCTCTACCCGGAGACCGCGGGTGCCGGGGTGGTCGGCGAGCTGGTGCAGTGGCGGGCGGACTGCCCGATGTTCGGCGTCGGCGACTTCGCGCGGCGGCCCACGGTCGCCACCCCCGTCGACGGCCTGGTGCTGGCCGGCGACGGCATCCGGATCGACCTGCCCGTCGCGCTCATGGAGCGGGCGGCGAGCACCGGCTGGCAGGCGGCGAACCGGCTGCTCGCCGGCTGGGGTCTGGCCGGCCACCCCCTCGAGACCGTCCCCACCAGCGGCCGCCTCGGTCCGCTGCGGCGCGCCGCCGAGTACGCGATGCGCACCTGACCCCCGAAGGACACCACGCCATGACCCTGCTCTCCCGACTCACCGAGAACTGGCCGTCCCACTGGCCGCTGCAGCCGCTGCCGTCGCAGCGGTGGGCGGCGCAGAAGCCGACCTACGCCGGCGCGGACCCGAAGCTGATCTCGGCCGCGCTGGAGCGGGCGCAGGCACGCCCGTCGGGGAACTGGTTCGTCGTCGCCGCGAGCCGCGAGATCCGCCGCGACCGGCCGCACGGCGTCCGGGTCGGCGGGACCGAGCTCGTCGCGTGGCGGGAGGAGGACGGCACGGTCCGGGTGGGTCCCGGCGCCTGCCCGCACCTCGGTGCACCGATGGCGCTGGCCGCCGTCGACTGCGGCGAGCTGGTCTGCCGCTGGCACGGGCTGCGCCTGGGCGCACGGTCCGGCCCGGGCTGGGCGGTGCTGCCCGTCCACGACGACGGGATCCTGGTCTGGGTGCGGCTCGACGACCTCGGCGGCGAGGAGCCGACCGACGCCCCCGTCGTCCCGGCCCGACCGGCCGGCGCGGTGCTCGACGCCGTCACCACGCTGACCGGGGTGTGCGAGCCGGAGGACATCGTCGCCAACCGGCTCGACCCGTGGCACGGCGCCTGGTTTCACCCGTACTCGTTCCAGCGGCTGACGGTGGACTCCGCCCCCGCCGTCACCGACGTCGCACCCGACGACGACCGGTTCCTCGTGAGCGTCACCTTCAAGGTCGGGCCGGCGCTGGGTGTGCCGGTGCGGGCGGAGTTCGTGTGCCCGGAGCCGCGCACGGTGGTCATGCGGATCGTGGAGGGCGAGGGTGTCGGGTCGGTCGTCGAGACCCACGCGACGCCGCTCGGCCCCGGGCCCGACGGGCGGCCGCGCACCGCGGTGATCGAGGCCGTCGTCGCCGGGTCGGACCGGCCCGGTTTCGCGGTGGCGACCCGGCTCGCCCCGGCGATCCGACCGGCGATGGCCGCGGCCGCCACGAAGCTGTGGCGCGACGACCTCGACTACGCCGAGCGTCGCTACGCGCTGCGGGCGCGCTAGTACTCCAGCCGCACTTCGTTAGCTGGGCTGTCTTCGTCGTCGGTAGTGGCTTTCGCGGGCTCGGTGTTGGTGACGGCGACGCCAGGTCGACCAGGCCCAGCCCACGGTGCGGGCGGGGATGTGGATCAGAGATGCCAGGAGACGTCGGATCTCGGCGAGGGTGAGCGGGATGAGCCCGCTGCCAGGTCTTTTGGGGCGATCGCCGCGGTGACCGAGAGGTAGGCGTGGGCGAGCATGGCCAGGGTGATGTGGCGGTACCAGGCGTCGTAACGCCGCACCTGGTACTGGTCGAGCCCGACCTCGTTCTTCGCGGTCTGGAAGCACTCCTCGATCGCCCACCGGGCGCCGGCGACCCGGATGAGGTCGTCGTCACTGGTGCCGGGCGGGCCTGCGCACAGGTAGTATGCGGTTCCCCCGAGATCGTGGAGGGTTCTTATGCCGCGTCTCGGGTGAGGGCGGCGTTCTCGTAGTTGATCGGTGAGAGCCCGGCGGCGGCACTGTGTCGCCGCCGGTGGTTGTAGAAGCCGTAACACCAGTCGATGACCGCCGCCCGCGCCCTACTGATGGTGTCGAAGTCGTTGCGGGACAGCACTTCCCACTCCAGGCTGGAGAAGAACGCCTCCGCCGCGGCATTGTCGAAACACGACCCGACCCGGCCCATCGACTGACGGATGTCGAGCCGCCGACACAGAGCGGTGAACGCGCCCGCGGTGTAGGTCGACCCGCGGTCGGTGTGGAAGATCACCCCGGCGATTCGGTCCGCCCCGCCGCGGGCCGCCACCGCCATCCGGATCGCCGCACACGCCAGCTCGGCGTTCGGGTGCAGCCCCGTGGCCGCGCCGAGCAGCCGCCGCGAGTACAGGTCGATCACCGTGGCCAGATACAACTTCCCGGCCGCGGTGGGGATCTCGGTCATGTCCCCGACCCATCTGCGGTTCGGCTCGGCCGCAGTGAAACCCCGACGAAGCAGGTCCGGGAACTTCGGCGCCGTGCGGTCCTGGCGGGTCAGCCCGTTGTGCCGCTTGATCCGGCGGGCGACCAGGCCCTGGCGGCGCATCGAGTCCGCCACGGTCTTCTCCGACACCCGCCATCCGGCCTCACACAGGTCGGCGTGCAGACGGGGTGAGCCGTGTAGCCGCTGGGCGTCGTCGAACGCCACGGCCACGGCGGCGTCCAACGCGCAGCGGCGCTTCTCGGTCGCGGTGGCACCACCGTCGGAACGCGCGGCGCGGTCGAGCCACTTGTACAGCCAGGAGATCGACACCCCCAACAGGGCGCAGGCCAGCGTGTGCGGCACCCGGTGGAAGGTCCTCTGGTCGGCGATGAAACGGGCCACGCTCACTTCGTCGCCTCCTTGACCCACAGGACCACGGATCGCTTGAGGACATCACGCTCCATCCGCAGCTCGGCGTTCTCCGCGCGCAGCCGCTTGAGCTCCTCGACGCCGCCGCGAGACAGGCCCTCGGTGTCCTCGCGGGCCTCTCGTGCACGGGCCACCCAGTTGCCCAGCGTGCCCTCGTTGACCCCCAGGTCACGGGCGACCTGGGCGATCGGCTTGCCCGTCTCCTCCACGACCCGGACCGCTCCGTCACGGAACTCCCGGTCGTAGCGCTTCCGTACCTCTGGCATCGCTACCCCTTATAGCTGATGCCTCCCCGATCATGGGGGAACCGCAGTAGGCCAACTCCGGCTCGTCACCGGCGGCGATCTGGGTGTCGGTGAGGATCTGACGGCGCACCAGCAGCCAGCGCCCCCACCCGGCGGGCGCCTCCGGTGGCGGAGACAGGCTGGCCACGGCCCAGTCGTAGAGCCGCTCACCCTTCGCCCCGTCCCCCGCCGAGCGGCGCTTCCACGCCTGCTCCGGCGCGCGAGCGACCAGGTCGTCGGCGCGTCGTGACCCGGCCAGCCCGGCGATGTCAGCCTCGAGCGAGAGCGGGATCGACTGACTGCGGGGCACGGCGACGACGTAGCCGATCCGGCGCTTCTCGCACCAGGAGCGGAACTTGTAGTCCTGACCGTAGGCCTCGTCCGCAGCCACCCACGACGCCGGGACACCAGCGTCGAGGGCCCGGCCGAGCATCTGCTTGGCCAGCACGGTCTTGGTGGCGAACTCGACCTCGTCGGGCACCGCCGCAGCCCGGCAACGTTCCCGATCACCGGTCCACGACCTGGGCAGGTAAAGCTCACGATCGATCAACGTGCGGCCCCTGCCGCTGGCATAGGCGCAGAACACCCCGAGCTGGCAGTTCTCCACCCGGCCCGCAGTGCCGGAGTACTGGCGCTGCACCCCGGCCGACTTGGCCCCCTTCTTCAGGAACCCGGTCTCGTCGACGATCAGCACCCCGCCGGGCTCGCCGAGGTGTTCTGTGACGTAGTCCCGCAGGTCATCGCGCATCCCGTCGGCGTCCCAAGCCGCCGAGTTGAGCAGCCGCTGCATCCCGTCCGGCGTCGTGTCACCGGCGACCTCGGCCAGCGTCCACCCGTTCTTCCCGGCCAACGGCGCCAACAATCCACGCACATACGCCCGCGCCCGACGCCGCGGCTCCGTCCGGAAGAACCGCCCCGCCACCAGCCCGAACAACCCGTCCAGGCCGCCGGCCCACGCCTCTAGGTCCTCCTCCACCTGCACAAGATCAAAGCCTAGCGCAGACCCACATCACGAAGTGCGGCTGGAGTACTAGGGTGTGTCTCCCAAATAGGCGGACCGGGGTGCGCGATGCTTGATCGGTGCCGCGCACCGCTGTCCTGACTGATGCCCAGTGGGCCCGTCTGGCGCCGCTGTTGCCCTCCTCCGAGGGTCGTCGCGGGCGCCCGTTCCGCGATGACCGCCGGGTGCTCGAGGGGATCATCTACCGGTATCGGTGCGGGCTTCCCTGGCGCGACGTCCCAGCCGAGTTCGGGCCGTGGCAGACGTTGTGGAAGCGGCACCGCCGCTACAGCGGCGACGGCACCTGGGACCACATCCTGGCTGCTCTTCTGGTCGAGGCCGACGCCGCCGAGGTGCTCGGGTGGGCGGTCAGCGTGGACTCCACGATCATCCGTGCCCACCAGCACGCCGCGACCCTCAAGCGCGACACAGGGGGCCGGATCGAACTACACGAATCTGCTCGCCGAGCCAGCAGATCACGCGCTGGGACGGTCCCGCGGAGGGCTGTCGACGAAGATCCACCAGCTCGTTGACGGGCACGGCCGCCCGCTGGTGGTCCTCCTCGGCCCCGGCCAGGGCGGCGACTCGCCAATGTTTCCGCACCTGATGGCGCACCTGAGCATCGCCCGACCGGGCCCGGGACGACCCCGGACCCGGCCCGAACGCGTGCGCGCGGACAAGGCCTACTCCTCACGCGCGATCCGCCGGCACCTGCGCGAGCGCCGGATCATCGCTGTCATTCCGGAGCCCTCTGACCAGCAGGGACACCGCAAACGACGCGGCTCACGCGGCGGCCGACCGCCCGCATTCGATCCGGTCGACTACCGAAACCGCAACGTCGTCGAGCGCGGGTTCTGCCACGTCAAGCAGTGGCGCGGGCTGGCCACCCGTTACGACAAGCTCGCCCTGACCTTCCGCGGCGGCGCCGTCCTGAAGGCAATCGTCACCTGGCTCCGCGCATTGGGACTGTTTCAAGATCGGTGTTTTCGGCCCGACACGCCGGGCTGAGGTCCGGCGAGATGGGCACGGACAGTGATGACATCGGACCTTGTGGATCCAAGCGAGGGTGACCCGAAGCCTGCTCGGCAGGCGTCGGCGGAGCGGGCCGCTGCGGCGGCGATGGTGGCCGAGGCGAAGGCGCGCGGGCTGGCGTTGACCGGCCCGGACGGCCTGTTGAAGCTCTTTACCAAGAATGTTCTGGAAACGGCGCTGAACGAGGAGATGACCGAGCACCTCGGGCACGACAAGAACCGGGCCGACCCCGGCCGGGAATCCACCAACGTGCGGAACGGGTCCCGCTCGAAGACGGTTCTCTCGGATGCCGCGGGTGACGTGGAGATCGACGTTCCGAGAGACAGGGCCAGCACTTTCGAGCCGCAGATCGTGAAGAAGCGTCAGCGGCGCCTCACAGATGTCGACGAGGTCGTACTGTCGCTGTATGCGAAAGGGATGACGACCGGGGAGGTTTCCGCACATTTCGCTGACATCTATGGGGCGTCAGTATCGAAGGAGACGGTCTCGCGGATCACCGACAAGGTCGTCGCCGAGATGAATGACTGGGTTGGTCGGCCGTTGGATTCGGTGTACGCCGCGGTGTTCATCGACGCTGTCCACGTCAAGGTCCGGGACGGGCAGGTCGCCAACCGGCCGGTCTACGCAGCCATCGGCGTCACCGTGGACGGCTGCAAGGACGTGCTGGGGCTGTGGATGGGCGTCGGCAGTGAGGGCGCGAAGTTCTGGATGAGCGTGCTGGTCGACCTGAAGAACCGCGGCGTGCGTGACGTGCTGTTCCTGGTCTGCGACGGCCTCAAAGGACTCCCGGAGGTCGTGGCCAACGTGTGGCCGCAAACCATTGAGCCTTTTTCAACCTGACCAGCGAGCTTCTGCGTCAGGAGATCGCGAAGGTTGCAGCGCAACTGCTCTGACCACAGCTGCACAGGTCACCGGCTCGCTAGCTCGGCGTCTGCACCCACACAACCAGGCCCCTGAGCTGCCGGAACGGCAGGTTGAAAAAGGCTCATTGTCCAAACCTGCGTCGTGCACCTGATCCGAAACACTTTCCGGCTGGTGGGTCGACAGGACTGGGACGCGGTGAAGCGCGACATCAAACCAATCTATGCCGCGCCCAACCCGAATGCAGCACTTATCGCTATGGATGAGCTCGACGAGAAATGGGGCCGTAAGTACGCGGCGATGATCCGGCTATGGCGCAACGCGTGGGAAGAGTTCGTGCCGTTCTTGGACTACGACGTCGAGATTCGAAGGGTGATCTGCTCTACGAATGCGATCGAATCGCTTAACGCCCGCTACCGGCGCGCGGTGCGGGCGCGTGGTCATTTCCCCACTGAGCAGGCTACGATGAAATGCTTGTATCTTGTGACTCGCAGCCTGGACCCGACCGGGACGGGCCGCACGAGGTGGACGATGCGTTGGAAGCCCGTGATCAACGCGTTCGCCATCACGTTCGGTGACCGCTGGCCGGGAGCCGAGACCTACTGAGCAACGACGCCGAAACACCGATCACGAGACAGGCCCCAACCTGCCTGGACATCACACCTAGGCCCGGTCGAACCGCCACCGCCCGTCGAACCCGGGGTCACGGCGCTCCACGAACGCGGCGATCCCCTCGGGGGCGTCGGTGACGAAGTTGATCGCCTGCGAGGTGGCCTCGGCGTCGAGTGCCTCGGCGAACGACGACCGGGTCGCGGCGTGCAGCATCGCCTTGTCCCTGGCCAGCGCGACCGGCGGTCCGTCCGCGAGCCGGCCGGCGATGTCGGCGACGAACGCGGGCAGCTCGTCGCCGTCGACGACCCAGGTGACCAGGCCGAGCGCGTGCGCCTCCTCGGCGCCGATCGTCTCGGCGAGCAGCGCGAGCCGCTTGGCCTGCTGCATCCCCACCAGCCGGGGCAGCAGCCAGGTCCCGCCGAAGTCCACCGACAGGCCGCGGCGGGCGAAGATCTGGGAGAACCGCGCCGCGGGAGTGGCGACGACGAGGTCACAGCCCAGTGCGAGGTTCCACCCGGCACCGACGGCGACACCGTCGACGACCGCGACGGACGGCACCGGCAGCTCGTGCAGCGCCAGCGCGACGTCGTTGATCCGCCGCATCAGCCGTGTCGGGTGCTCGGCGTCCACCCCGCGGGCAGCCGGGTCGAGGTCGGCGCCGCCGCAGAAGGCACCACCGGCGCCGGTGACGACGACCGCGCGGACCGCATCGTCGACGGTGGCCCGGTGCAGCGCCTCGCCGAGGGCGTCCCACAGCGCCCGGTCGATCGCGTTGCGCCGGTGCGGGCGGTTCAGCGTGAGGGTGAGCACCGGGCCGTCGAGCCGGGTGAGCAGCACCGCGTCGGACACGCGTACCCCCTTCGTCGGCCCATCGTCGGGCGACCGTGGTGAGCACCCTGCCACCCCGGTCGGTGATGGTCACCCGTGGGCGGCCGGCACCGGGGGCGCCGGCAGCCCGCCCGGGCCGGCCCGGCGCAGGGCGCGGGGCGACTCGCCGAACCAGCGCCGCGCCGCCCGCGACAGCGCGGACTGCTCGGCCAGCCCCACCATGGCCGCGACCTGGGTGAACGGCAGGTCGGTCCGCAGGATGAGCCGCTCGGCGGTGTCCCGACGCGCCTCGTCGACGACGGTCTCGAAGGTCGTGCCCTCGGCCGCGAGGTGGCGTTGCAGGGTCCGCGGGTGCACCCGCAGCAGCCGGGCCACCGAGCCGATGCGCACCGGCCCGGTGCCCAGCGACCGGTCGACCGCGGCCCGCACCCGGTCGGTGACGGTGCGGCCGGGGCGCGCGAAATGGGTCTCCAGGTACTCGATCGCGATGGCCCGTACGGTCTCGTCCCCACCGGCCACCGGCCGTCGCAGCAGGTCGCCGGGCACCCGCAGGACCGCGGCCGGCCGGTCGAAGCGGACCTCGGCCCCGAAGAACTCGCGGAACCGCTCCGGGGCAGGCGGTGCCTCGTGCGGCAGGTGCACCGAGCGCAGGCCGTAGGGCCCGCCGGCCAGCAGGCTCACGATCCGGTGCAGCACCCCCGTGCCGAGGTCGGCGACCTGCGGCGGGAGCGGCTCGGTGCTGCCGTACGCCACGCCGGTCACCCCCCGCACGCCCTCCGGGTCGGGCACCGCGCCGACGGTCAGCACCGGGCTGTGCACGTAGAGGTAGCGCGAGGCGCAGTCCAGGGCGGCCCCCAGCGTCGGGGACGCCTCGACGGCGACGGCCAGCGGGCCGAGGATCTCCGGGCCCTGCCGCTGCGCGAGGCGCAGCCCGAGGTCGCCGCAGCCCAGCTCGGCGGCGGCGGTCTCCAGCACCCTGGCGACCGAGCGGGTCGGGACCAGTGCGTCCGGGTCGTTGCCCTCGACGGCGTCGATCGGGATCCGGAACCGGGCGAAGAGCTCGGCGCCGTCGCCGCCCAGCTCCCCGACCAGCGCGACGAACCCGCGCAACGCCCTCGCCCGGGTGAGTGATCCGGTTCCCATGTCGTCCGAGGGTAAGTTGTTGTCGCGCCAGGTCAAGTTACTCCGGGTAGGTTTGGGGCAGACTGGACCCCGGTCGACAGAGGTAGTCAGCGCGGACGCGCCCGATGAGGAGGACCACATGACCCAGGCCGGTACGACACCCTCTCCGGACGGCACCGCCGTCGAGCACCGCGACGTGATCATCGTGGGGGCCGGGCTCTCCGGTATCGGTGCGGCGGCCCGGCTGCACCAGGAACTGCCCGGCAAGGACTACGTGATCCTGGAGGGCCGCGAGAACATCGGGGGCACCTGGGACCTGTTCCGCTACCCGGGCATCCGCTCGGACTCGGACATGTTCACCCTGGCCTACCCGTTCCGGCCGTGGCGCGAGCCGAAGTCGATCGCCGACGGCGCCGACATCCGCCGCTACATCACCGAGACCGCCCGCGAGTACGGCGTGACCGAGCGGATCCGGTTCGGCACGAAGGTCGTCGACGCCTCCTGGGACTCCACCACCGCGCGGTGGACCGTCGAGACCACCACTGCCGACGGCCCGAAGCGCTACACCTGCTCGTTCCTGTTCATGTGCTCGGGCTACTACGACTACGACCGGGGCTTCCAGCCCGAGTTCCCGGGCCGGGAGGACTTCGCCGGCACCTGGGTGCACCCGCAGTTCTGGCCGGAGGACCTGGACTACACCGGCAAGAAGGTCGTCGTCATCGGCTCCGGCGCCACCGCCGTCACCCTGATCCCGTCGCTGGCCGCCCGGGCCGGGCACGTCACCATGCTGCAGCGCTCGCCGTCGTACCTGACGGTTCTGCCCAGCAAGGACCCGGTCGCCGACCAGCTCCGCCGCTTCCTGCCCGCGAAGCTCGCGCACGCCATCCTGCGCCTGCAGTACGTGACGCTGACCCAGGCGTTCTACCAGCTCGCCCGGCGCCGCCCGGAGCGGGTGAAGAAGGTCCTGCGCGGGCTCGCCCTGAAGTTCCTCAAGGACGAGGCCTACGTCGACCAGCACTTCACCCCGAGTTACGACCCGTGGGACCAGCGCCTGTGCGTCATCCCGGAGGGCGACTTCTACAAGTCGATCAACCGTGGGGACGCCTCGGTCGTCACCGACCACATCGACCGGATCACCGCCAACGGCATCCGGCTGCGCTCCGGCGAGGAGCTGGAGGCCGACGTGATCGTCTCGGCGACCGGGCTGTCGCTGAGCCCGCTGGGCGGCATCACGATCCACGTCGACGGCGAGCAGGTGGACATCGGCAAGACCGTCACCTACCGCGGCCTGATGCTCTCGGGCATTCCGAACCTGGCGTTCTGCATCGGCTACATCAACGCGTCCTGGACGTTGCGCGCCGACCTCGTCGCCCGCTACGTGCCGAAGCTGCTGGCGCTGATGGACCGCGAGCGGATCGCGATCGCCACCCCGGCCCCGACCGTCTCGCCGGACCGCCCGCTGCTCGACATCGAGTCGAACTACGTGAAGCGCTCCGAGCACCTGTTCCCCCGCCAGGGCCGCAAGGACCCGTGGCGACTGCACCAGAACTTCTTCCTCGACGCCGTCGGGCTCGGTCGGGCCGACCTCAAGCGGGACATGATCCTCACCCCCGCCTCGGCGCTGGGCGCCCGCGACGCCCGCGTCCCCACCCCGACCGCGGCCGGCATCGCCGCCGACACCACGACCGGCAGCGGAACCGGCAGCGGAACCGGCACCGCCGTCCCGGCGGCCGCACAGCAGGAGGTGGCCTCCTGATGGCCCGCTCACCGTTCCGTTTCGCCGAGGGCACCGCCGTCGTCACCGGCGCCGCCGGCGGCATGGGCGAGCACGTCGCGAAGCTCCTGGGCGAACGCGGCAGCGACCTCGTGCTCGTCGACCGCGACGGCGACCGGCTCGACACCGTCGCCGCCGCGATCCGCGCGAAGCACCCCGGCCTGTCGGTGACCACCGAGACCGTCGACCTGGCCGACCGCGAGGCCGTCGACGCGCTGGCGGCCCGGATCCTGGCCGGTCACCCGGAGATCAGGCTGCTGGTCAACAACGCCGGCGTCGCGCTCGGCGGGGACTTCGCCCGGCTGACCCCCGACGAGTTCGACTGGGTCATGGACGTCAACTTCCGCGCCCCGGTGCGGCTGACCCACGCCCTGCTGCCCGCGCTGACCGCGCGCCCCGGCGCGCACGTGGTCAACGTGTCCAGCCTGTTCGGGCTGATCGCCCCGCCGGGGCAGTCGGCGTACTCGTCGTCGAAGTTCGCGATCCGCGGCTTCTCCGAGGCGCTGCGCGCCGAGCTCGCCCAGGTCGGCGCGAGCGTCACCACGGTGCACCCGGGCGGCATCCGGACCGGGATCGCCGCGAGCGCCCGGGTCGGGGTGAACATCCCGGCCGAGGAGGCCGAGCGCGGGAAGAAGGACTTCGAGAAGCTGCTGACCTTCCCCGCCGAGAAGGCCGCCGAGCTGATCGTCGACGCCATCGAGAAGCGCCGCCCGCGGCTGCTCATCGGGATCAGCGCCAAGGTCCCGGACCTGCTGGCCAGGCTCGCCCCGGCGAACAGCATCCGGATCTTCGCGAAGATCGTCGGCGCCTCGGGGAACGCGAAGTCCGCGCGATCGGCGGGGGCGCGATGACCGTCCCGCAGCCCCGCTTCGTCGACGTCGGGGGCACCCGGATCCGGGTCCGCGAGTCCGGTGACCCGGCGGGTGAGCCGGTCCTGCTGCTGCACGGGATCGGCCGGAGCCTCGAGGACTGGGACCCGCAGCACGAGTTCCTGTCCCGGTACCGGGTGGTCGCGGTCGACCTGGCCGGGTTCGGTCACTCCGACCGGGTCCCCGGCCCGGCGACGCTGGAGAAGCTCGCCGACACCGCGCTCGCCACCCTCGACGCGCTCGGCGAGACCCGGCCGGCGCACGTCATGGGCAACTCGCTCGGCGGCGCCGTCGCGCTGCTGATCTCCACCCGGCACCCGGAGCGCGTCGTCTCGCTGGTGCTGGCCGACCCGGCCGGGTTCGGCGCAGAGGTGACGCCCGCGCTGCGGGTCATCGGGGTGCCGCTGCTCGGCCGGTTCCTGCTGGGCCACCTCGACGCCGCGGCCGCCCGACGCTCGGAGCGTTCCCTGTTCGTCGACGGCTCCCTGGTCACCGACGAGCGTGTCGCCCGCGCCGTGGAGATCGCGCGGCGGCCGGAGTTCGCGCAGACCTTCGCCGAGGTCGCGGCCGAGCTGGGCACCGTCCGCGGCGTCCGCCCGGGCTGGCGGCGGGCGCTGCTCGACGCGTTCGCCCGCGCGCCGAAGCCGACGCTGGTCGTGTGGGGCGAGCGGGACCTGATCCTGCCCGCGGCCCAGCTGCGGGCGGCGAGCCGGCTCCCGCAGGTCACGACGCACGTGTTCGGCCGAGTGGGGCACATGCCCCAGATCGAGGTGCCCGCCGCGTTCGCGACGCTGGCCCTGGACCACCTCGCCGGGGCGGGACAGCAGGCCGGCATCCCCGGCGACACCCGCGCCGGCACCCGGTAGCCCGAGCCCGGGCCGGTCGGGCCCGGGCCCGGGCCCGTCCGCCGGCCCGCGCGCCCCCGCCGCGCGACGGACCGCTTCCGGCCGTAGCGTCGGGTTCATGCGGATCGCCCCCTGGCTGGCCGCCCTGGTCACGCTGCCCCTGCTCGCCGCCTGCGACACCGGCCCCAACCCGGTGACCAACGCGGTGTCCGGCGCCGAGGCCCCGGTCGCCGCGGCGGGTGCGGGCCTGGTGCCGGTCCCGGTGTCGGTGCCGCCCGGGGCCGCGACCGCCCCGTTCGACGAGCCCCGCGACGCACTCGTCCCGGCCGGCTGGACGATGTCGGTGTTCGCCCGCGTCCCGAACGCCCGGCTGGCCGTGTGGAGCCCCGACGGTGAGCTGCTCGTCTCGGTGCCCGACGACGGCCGGGTGCTGGCGCTGTCGCGCACCGGTGCGCAACGGCCGCTGCTGACCGGGCTCACCCAGCCGCACGGGCTGGCGTTCTCCCCGGACGGCACGACCCTCTACGTCGCCGAGTCGAACCAGGTGTCCGCCTTCACCTGGGCGCGCGGCGTGGCGACCGGGCGGCGGGTCGTCGTGCCCGGCCTGCCCGATGCCAACTCCCCCGACCTGCGCGGCGCCTACGGCCACGAGCTGAAGTCGGTCACCGTCGGCCCGGACGGCGCGGTCTACGTCTCGGTCGGCTCGACCGGCAACATCTCGGTCGCCGACCGGGACGCCACTCCGCCGCGCGCGTCGATCCTGCGGATGCCGCCCACCGGCGGGCCCGCCGCGCCGTTCGCGACCGGCGTCCGCAACGGCACCGGGCTCGCCACCGCCCCCGACGGCGCGGTCTGGACCGCGGTCAACGGCCGCGACAACGTGCCCTACCCCTACGACCGGCCCTACGGCGACGACACCGGCTCGTCGTTCGGGGAGGTCGTCGACGGCTACGTGACCGACCACCCGGCCGAGCCGCTGGCCCGGCTCACCCCGGGCCGCGAGCTGGGCTGGCCGTTCTGCAACCCGGATCCGGACACCGACCCGGGCCTCGCGGGGTCCGCGCAGGACTTCACCGACGTCGCACTGGTGGCCGACGCCGAGCTCAACCCCGGCGGGCGCGCGATGGACTGCGCGGCACTGACCCCGATGGAGCAGTCGTTCCCGGCGCACTCGGCGCCGCTGGGGCTGTCGTTCACCGAGGGCGCGCTGCCCGCGCCGTACGCGGCCGGAGCGCTGGCCGGGGTGCACGGCTCCTGGAACGCGGACCCGCCGCGGGCACCGGAGGTGTCGTTCTTCCCGTGGCAGGACGGGCGCCTCGGCGCGCAGCAGACCCTGGTCGGCGGGTTCCAGGACCCGTCGGGAGCGCGCTGGGGGCGGCCGGTCGCCGCCGTCGCCGGGCCGGACGGAGCGGTCTACGTGACCGACGACGACGCCGGTGCGGTCTACCGGGTGGCCCCGCCCAAACGGTGAGTGCCCGCCGTGACAGGGGCCGCAGTCGGCCCCTGTCGTCTCCGGCACCGCGATAGGTTCTGCCGGGCACCCGAGGCGGATGCCCGGGAGGGTGCGGGCGATGCGGATCGTGGACTGGGCCGGCGACGACGAGGGCGGCCCGGCGGTGGTCCTGCTGGACCAGCGCGCGCTGCCCGCCGCGACCGAGCACCTGTACCTGCGCACCGTCGACGAGCTGATCGAGGCGATCCGGTCGCTGGCCGTGCGCGGTGCCCCGAGCCTGGGCATCACCGGCGCCTTCGGGGTCGCGCTGGCCGCGCACCTGCACGGCACCGCGACGCCGGTCGCCGTCGCCGCGGTGCGGGCCGCGGCCGAGCGGATCGCGGTCGCCCGGCCCACCGCCGTCCCATTGGGGCTGGGGGTCGCGAGCGCCCTGGAGGCCCTCGACGGCGGACCGGCAGCGGTGCTGGCACAGGCACGGGCGGTGGCCGCGGAGGCCGCCCGGGTCAACGCCGCGGCGACCGACCGGGCCGCGGACCTGGCGCAGGAGCTGTGCCCGGACCGCCCGCTGCGGGCGCTGACCGTGTGCAACACCGGCCCGCTGGCCACCGGCGACGGCGGCACCGCGCTGGGGGCGATCCTGCGGCTGCACGAGCGCGGCGCGCTGGCCGACGTGCTGGCGTGCGAGACGCGCCCGCTGCTGCAGGGTGCGCGGCTGACCGTGTGGGAGCTGGCGGCGGCCGGGGCGCCGCACCGGCTGTGCGTCGACTCGGCGGGCCCCGCGGCGATCGCCTCGGGGCTGGTCGACGCGGTGTTCGTCGGGGCCGACAGGATCGCGGCCAACGGCGACGTCACGAACAAGATCGGGACCTACATGCTGGCCTGCGCCGCGGCCCGGTCCGGGGTCCCGTTCGTGGTGGTCGCGCCGGAGGAGACGATCGACCCGCACACCCCGACCGGCGCGGACATCGTCGTCGAGCAGCGGGGGGCCGACGAGGTCCGCGAGCACGGCGGCACCCTGCTCACCCTGCCCGGGACCCCGGTCTACAACCCGGCGTTCGACGTGACGCCGTTCGACCTGGTGACCGCGATCGTCACCGAGGAGCAGGCGTGGGGGCCGGGGTCGTCGCCCGCACCCTCGCCCGCTGGGCGGCGAACCGCCGGCGCACCGCGCTGATCTCGGCGTCGGGCAGCAGCCGCGGCTCGCCGACGGCGCGGGCGCGCAGCCAGACGTCGCAGAGCCACTCCAGCTGGCGGGCGCCGTCGTAGGCGGCACCGAGGGTGTCGCCGAGCACGAGCGTGCCGTGGTTGCCGAGGACGACGGCGGTGGACTCCCCCAGCGCGGCGAGCGCGTTCTCGACCAGCTCGCGGCTGCCGAACGGCGCGTACTCCGACACCCGCACGACCTCGCCGAACATCGCGAGCTGGTAGTGCACGGCCGGGACGTGGTCGGACAGCGTCGACAGGGCGACCGCCGCCGGGGAGTGGGTGTGGACGACGGCGCCCGTCCCCGGCCGGGCCTGCGCGGCCACGTGCAACCCCAGCTCGCTGGTCGGCTCCCGGGTACCCGCGACGACCGTGCCCGCCCCGTCGACGAGCACGACGTCCACCGCGGTCATCGTCTCGTAGTCCACACCGGACGGGGTGACCGCGATCAGGTCGCCGGTGCGCAGCGACAGGTTCCCCGAGGTGCCGACGACCAGGCCGTCGCGGACCATCCGGCGGGACCACGTGCACAGCAGCTCACGGGCGGGGGTGTGGTCGTGGGGCACCTCGCCACGATCCCACGCCCACCCCGACCGGGGGTCACACCTCCGGGTCGATCCGCCCCGTCGGGGCGCGCCGGGTGGCCGCGGTGCCGCAGGATCGTCGCATCGCGGACGCCGGCCGGGCCGGGACGCCACGCGGAGGGCGGTAGGACCCCGACCGCGCCGGGTTCCCGGCGCAGGAAGCGAGCACATCGTGAGGACCGCCCTGCGTGCCGCCACCACCGCGGCAGGCGCCGTCGCCGCCGCACTCGCACTGGCCGCCGTGACCGCCGGGACAGCGTCGGCGCAGCCCGCCCCGCCCACCGAGCCGCCGCTGACCCCGGCCGACCAGGCCGCGCAGCTGGCCTGTCTGCAGAAGTACCTGGACTTCGGGGCGCTGCCGGCGCAGTCGCTGGCGGACCCGGTGGCGTTCTCGGCGCTGGTCGCCAAGGCAGCCCAGGAGTGCGACGCCGTCCGCGCACCGGCCGCGCCCACCGCCCCGTTGGCGGGGGCCTGACCGCGGGTCAGAGCAGGTCGCTGCGGCTGAGCACCCCGACCAGCACGTCGTCGGCGTCGACGACCGGGACGACCCGGAACCCGCGCCGGGACAGCAGGTCCTCGGCGTCGGTGAGCGGGCCGTCCGGCTGCACCGTCTCGACGTCGCGGGTCATCACCTCCGACACGGTGCGGGCCCGCAGCCGCCGGCCTCCGTCGAGGGAGCCGTGCATGAGGTCGGCCTCGGAGACGATGCCCAGCAGGTGGTCCCGGTCGTCGACGACCGGGACGGCGGTGAACCGGTAGGACAGCAGGACCTCGGCGGTCTCGTCGAGGGCCAGCTCCGGCGGGATCGCGACGAGCCCGCCGTCGGTCATCACGTCCGAGACCCGCAGCGACGACATCGGCCGGCCGCCGACCCGGCCGGCCCCGCGCGGGGCCATCGCCTCGGGCAGCGGCGCGACCGGGAGGACACCGCCGATCCGGCGGGCTGTGCGCCGCAGCCGTCCCCCGGAGTGCCGGTGCCGCAGCAGGTCGCTGCGTGTGATCACGCCGACCAGGATGCCCTTGTCGACGACCGGGACGAGCCGAAGCTCGCCGTAGACGCGCATCCGGTGCGCGACGATCGAGACGTTCGTCGTCGGGAGCACCGACACGACCTGCTCGGTCATCGCGTCGCCGACGACGGCGTGCGGGTCGTCGCGGTGCCGCAGCACGTCCACCAGCGAGATCACCCCGACCAGGGAGAACCGGCGGTCGACGACGGGCAGGGCGGAGAACCGGGACTCGGCCATCCGCTCCTGCGCCCGCGCCAGCGGTGCGTCCGCCCAGATCGTGACGACGCGTTCGGTCATGACATCACGAGCACGCACCACCATGGACGCACCGTAACCACGGCGGCATCGCGTCCGCCATCGTTCACCGTTCGAGGTGGCCGAACCGGTGCCGGGTGCGGCTGACCGCCTGCTCGCGCAGCACGGTGAGCATCTCCCGGCGGCCGTCGAGCACCACCGGGGTGTCCACGACGGAGGCGCCCACCTCGGCGGCGGCCGCCCGCAGACCCTCGGGCACGGTGCCCAGGGCCCGGATCCGCTCGCCCGCGACGGGGACGAGACCGTCGCCGCCGTGCACCCCGCCGGGGACCTCGCCCGGCGGGATCCCCGGCCCGTGCAGCCGTACCGGCACCCCCGCCGTGGCCGCGGCGAGCAGCACCCTCAGGACGTCGGCGGCGGCGGTGCCGGTGCCGCACCACAGCGTCGCCGACGGGACGGGCCGGTAGCGGAACACGTTGGACTCCGCGGCCAGCCCGGTCGGGTCGTGCTCGACCCCGAACTCGGCGTCCCACGCGCGGGCGTCGGAGGCGGCGGCGCGGGCGAGACGGTCGCGGGCGGCCGGGTCCAGGTCGGCCGCGGCGGCCAGCACGCGGTCGGCGGCCGGGCCGGAGGTCGGGCCCGGTGCAGGGAGGTCGCCGTCGTGCCAGGTGCCGAACTGGGCGACGTAGTTCGGTCCGCCGGGCTTGGCGCCCGGGCCCAGCACCGAGCCCTTCCAGCCGCCGAAGGACTGGCGCTGCACGATCGCGCCGGTGATATGCCGGTTGACGTAGGCGTTGCCGACCTCGACGCGGTCGAGCCAGTGCGCGATCTCGTCGTCGTCCAGGGAGTGGATGCCGCCGGTGAGACCGAAGCCGGTGTCGTTCTGCCAGGCGATCGCCTCGTCGAGGTCGCGGGCGGCCATCAGGCCGAGCACCGGGCCGAAGCACTCGGTGCGGTGGAACCAGCTGCCCGGAGACACCCAGGCCCGCACGCCCGGCGTCCACACCGTCTCCGAGACCCGGCGTGGGCGCACCAGCCACCGCTCCCCCGGCTCCAGCGTGGTGAACGCGCGGTGCAGCTTCGCCGAGGGCGCCTCGATCAGCGGGCCCATGGTCGTCGCGAGGTCGGTGCCGGGGCCGACGCGCAGGGTGCTGACGGCGTCGACGAGCTGACGGCGCAGCCGCCTCCCGACAGCCGAGCCGGTCGCGGCCGGACCGACCAGGATGGCCAGCGACGCCGCGGAGCACTTCTGCCCGGCGTGGCCGAACGCCGAGCGCGCGAGGTCGGCGACGGCGAGGTCCGGGTCGGCGGCGGGGGTGATGACCAGCGCGTTCTTGCCGCTGGTCTCCGCGAGGAGGTTCAGGTCGGGCCGCCAGGAGCGGAACAGCGCGGCGGTCTCCGAGGAGCCGGTCAGCACGACCCGGTCGATCGCGGGGTGGGTGACGAGGCGGCGTCCGGCGTCGACCTCGTCGGTGGGCAGCAGCTGCAGCGCGTCGCGCGGGATCCCGCCGCGGTGCAGCGCGGCCACGCCCGCCTCGGCGCACGCGCGGACCTGTGGGGCGGGCTTGAGCAGTACCGGGGCGCCGGCGGCGAGCGCGGCCAGGCAGCCGCCGAGCGGGATCGCGACCGGGAAGTTCCATGGCGGGGTCACCGCCACGACCCGGTCCGGCGTGAACGCGGCGCCGTCGAGCTCGGCGGCGCGCTCGGCGTAGTAGGCGGCGAAGTCGACGGCCTCGGAGATCTCGGGATCGGCCTCGGCGACGGTCTTGCCCGCCTCGTGCAGCATCACCGACAGCAGCGTCCCGCGGGCGGCGGCCAGCGCGTGGGCGGCGCGGCGCAGCGTCGCGGCCCGCTCCGCGGCGGGGACCTCGCGCCAGCCGCAGGTGCGGGCGCGCTCGACCGCGGCGTCGACCGCGGCCGGGTCGGTGACGACCGGGACCTCCGAGCGCGCGACGACGGTCGTCGCAGCGCGGCGGGCCCACTCGCGGTTCGCGGGCAGCGACGGGTCGGTGTCGGGCTCGGCGCGGAACCCGGGCGGCACGGGGTCCCCCGGCAGCGGGCCGTCGACGCCGACCGGCGCGGACACGGTGCGGTTCTGGGTGCGGCGCGGGGTGGCGGCGACGGCGTCGCGGTCGCGCACCGAGGCGAGGAACCGCTCCTGGTAGCTCGCCGGGCCGCCGGAGTCTGGGGCGAACAGCGTGTACAGGTACCCCTCCGGCGACGCGTTCTCCTCCAGCCGCCGGACCAGGTAGGACACCGCGGTGTCGAAGTCACCGCGGTGCACGACGGGGGTGTAGAGCACCAGCTGCGCGCCCGGTCCGGACTCCGGCAGGTCACCCGCGACGGCGTCGGCGAACGCGGGGGCCATGCCCTGCAGCATCTCCAGGTCCAGTTGGGGCCGAGCACCGCGGGCGTCGGCCAGTTCCAGGGCGAGCGCGACGTGGTGGAGGTGGTGCGACGCGATGCCCAGGCGCATCCCGGCGGCGTGCGGGCCGCCGATGCCGCGGTCGAGGAGCCGGACGTAGTTGGCGTCGACCTCGGCCTTGGTGGCGTAGGGGGCCTGCGGCCAGTCGTGCAGCGCGGCGTCGACCCGTTCCATGGCCAGGTTCGCGCCCTTCACCAGACGCACCTTGATCGGCGCTCCGCCCGCGGGGGCGCGGCGGGTGGCGAACTCCCCGAGTTCGTCGAGCGCGGCGACAGAGTCGGGCAGGTAGGCCTGCAGGACGATCCCGGCGGGCAGGTCGTGGAACTCCGGGCGTGCCAGCAGCGTCGTGAACAGCGCGATGGTCAGATGGAGGTCCTTGTACTCCTCCATGTCGAGGTTCACGAACACGCCGTGCTCGCGGGCGGCCCGGTAGAGCGGCAGCAGCCGGTCCACGAGCAGGTCCCGGCTGCCCTCGAGGTCCCACGGCACGAGCTGAGCGACGACCGAGGACGCCTTCACCGAGACGTGGTCGACGCCCGGCCGGCGCACCAGCGCGATCGTACGGGCGAGGCGACGGTCGGCCTCGTCGCGGCCGAGGACCGCCTCGCCGAGCAGGTTCAGGTTCAGCCGGTGCCCGTCGCGGCGGGCCGCGGCGAGCCGCCGGTCCAGGCCCCGCCCGCCGGCGTCGACGATCAGGTGCCCGACCAGGCTGCGCAGCCGCGACCGCGCCGCGGGCACGACGACGTGCGGCAGCGCCGTCGCCAGCCGGCCGCCGGCCCGCAGCAGCAGCCGGTCGGTACCGGCGACGAACGCCGGCAGTGCGGCGCCCGCCCCGGCGAGCCGGGCCAGCTCGCGGGCCGCGACCCGGTCGTCGGCGGGACGGGCGACGCGGTCGACGAAGCGCAGGGTGAAGTCGACCCCGGCGGGGTCGTGCATCAACGCGGCCAGCCGCTGCGTCGGGTCGGTACCGCGGCCGGAGCCGGTCGACGGGGAGGTGCCGGTGCGCGCGGCCCAGCGGCGCACACGGTCGGCGGCGCGCGCGGTCAGCGCGTCGTCGAGGGCGGGGACGGGGTGGGTGGGGTGCACGCTCACCGGCCCAGTCTGGACCCACTGTCAGGACCGTGTCACGTCGACGGTGCTGACCGGCGCTGACCGGTGCCGGCCGGTGCCGGCCCCTTCGGTGACGACCGCGGTCAGGACTCGGTGAGGTCGGTGTCGGGCAACGGCCCGAGCAGGGCGAACGCGTCCAGGTAGGGCTCGACGTCACCGCGCTCGGTCCAGGCCCGCAGCTGCGCCGCCGACCGGCGGGTCATCAGGGCCCGGGCCGGCTCGAAGTCCGGGGCCCGCACGACGACCGCGGCCCCCGCCTCGTCGCCGGCGGACACCCAGCGGCGGCCGTCGCCGATCAGCGCGATCGGTGCCCGGTCGCCGAGCGCGGCGGCGAACCGGCCCAGGAACCGGTCCATGACCGCGTAGAGGCCGGGGGTGTGCTGCCCGCCGGGCTCGCGCAGCGCACCGCGCAGGTCCTGCTCGTGGATGATCACGTCGCCGAGTGGGCGGGTGGTGTTCGCCGCCATCCAGTCGCGCAGCGGGCCGGTCAGCGACTCCCACTCCGCGACGAGTGCAGCCACGTCGTGGTCGCGCCGCTCCCGCACCTGCCGGCTCGTCCACTCCTCGTTGTGGTCTTCGGGCTCGTCGCCGCGCACCACGTCGGCACCCAGACCGACCATGTGCGAGAACAGGTCGCGCACCGTCCAGTCCGGGCAGGCCGGGACGGTCAGCTCCGTGCGCTCGGGTGGCAGGTCCCGCACCAGGTCGACGACCCGGCGCTGCGCCCGGGCCCACTCCTCGGTCTCGTCGATGCCGCTCACGGGCACCGATCCCATCACGACCGGGGTCCCCGCGCCGCTCCCCTGGGTGTTTTGCCTGGACCGGACACGGGCACCTGGGGATCATCGAACCGGACACGACGGCGAGGACGGTCACGGCGACTCCGCCGGACGACACCGCCGGCATCGGGGACCACCCGGTGCGTCGGTGAGGAGAGGACGAGCGTGAGCAGCCCACCCCCGTACCCGGGTCAGCCCGGGGACCCGCAGGAGCCGAACAACCTGGACCAGCCGACCCGGCAGAACCAGCCCTACGACGGGCAGCCCCACGGCGAGCACCCCGGCGCACAGCCCTACGGCGGGCAGCAGCAGGGTCAGCAGCAGTACGGCCAGCAGCCGTACGGGCAACAGCCCTACGGCCAGCAGCAGTACGGTGACCAGCAGTACGGCCAGCAGCCCTACGGCGCACAGGGCTACGACCAGGCCGCCTACCCGGACCGCCCGGCCGCCGGGCCCCCGGGGTGGCCGCAGGGCGGAACGCCGGCGACCCCACCGCGCAACGGCGTCGGGATCGCCGCGCTGGTGCTCGGCATCCTGGCCGTGCTGCTCGGGTTCTTCCTGATCGGCGCCCTGTTCGGTGTCGTCGCCGTCGCGCTGGGCATCCTCGGGATCAGCCGGGCGTCCAAGGGCGCCGCCACCAACCGCGGTGTCGCGATCGCCGGGCTCGTCCTCGGCGTCGTCGGCATCGTCATCGCGATCGCCGTCGTCGCGTTCGGCGTGAGCGTGTTCAACCAGGTCGGCGGCAGCGAGTACGTCAGCTGTGTGCAGCAGGCCGGCAACGACCAGTCCGCGATCGCGCAGTGCCAGCAGGACTTCGAGGGCCGCCTCGAGGGGCAGTTGGACCAGGACGGCAACTGGGCCCGTTCCCGCGGGCCCCCGGCCGGACACCGGTCAGGTGGGGCCCGCGGTTCGCGGTGTGGAACGCGCCGCCGCGTGGAACGCACCCCCCGCACCGAACGCCAGCCGGGCGAACCGCTCCCCCATCCGCACGTGCGCCTGGGGGCACGGGTGCAGCCGGTCGGGCAGCGGCAGCTCGACCGCGTCGTCCTCGCCGTAGAGGTCCCGGCCGTCGAGGAGTGCCAGTGCCGGGTCCTCCGGGGTGCGGTCGGCCACGATCCGGGCCAGTTCCTCGCGGATCACCGACAGCGTCAGCTGCCCCGCCGCGACCCCGGCCGGGTCGCCGGTCGCGCGGAACAGCAGCCGCCCGTCGACGACCTCCGGCGCCCCCGGGCCCGGGGTGTGCTCGTGGATCGGGCACAGCACCGGCGACGCCACCAGCAGCGGGCTGTCCGGGTGTCCGTCGCGGATCGTGTCGAGGAACCCGTGCACGGCAGGGGCGAACGCACGCCGGCGCATGAGGTCGGCGTTGACGATGTTGATCCCGATCTTGACGCTGATCATCGCGGCCGGGGTGTCGCGCAGCGCGCGGGCGACGAACGGGTCCAGCATCGCGCTGCCCGAGAACCCCAGGTTGACCAGCTCGACGCCGGCGGTGCGGGCGGCGAGCGCCGGCCAGGTGGTGCTGGGGCCCGCGGCGTTGCTGCCCTGGCTGATCGAGCTCCCGTGGTGCAGCCACACCGGGCGCCCACCGGGCGGGACGACGGCGACCGGCGCGTCGGTGCGCAGCGCGACGACCTCGGTGATCTCGTTGTGCGGCAGCCAGATCTCGACGAGCGTGTCGTGGCCGGGCAGGGTGAACCGCACCGGGCCGGGCGCGCCGTCGGTGACCGTGACCTGTCCGGTCGCCGGGTCGGTCATGAGGAGCTTCCCGCCGGAGGTCGTGGCAAGTGCCCGGGCACGGCCCGGTCGGCCACCTCGGCGGGCCGGTGCCGGATGGAGACCGCGTCGGTGATCTGGGAACGCCACTGCCCGGTCACGGTGTTGTGCACGTTGCGCCGGATCGGCCGGCCCGACCGCAGGTGCTTCTGCAAGTTCTTGGCCAGCACGCCGCGGGCCTGCACGAACAGCGACTTGTAGATCGTTTCGTGTGACACCCGCATCCCCGACCCTGGCTCGTGGTGTTTGCGCAGGTACCCGGCGATCTGCTCCGGAGACCAGTCCACTCCGAGCTTGCCCGAGACGAACCGTCGCAGTCGCTCGTCACAGGCCAACAGGCAGAGCTTCGGGCGTTGGGCGCGGCGCCATGCCCGGTCGTCGGCGTCCACGGCGCGGTACTGGCGTGGGCCCTTGTTCCGCCCGATCTCCCGGCTGATCGTCGATGGGGAACGACCGAGACGGGCAGCGATCGAGCGCATCGACTCCGCCCGGGCCAGACCCGCGAGATCTCCTCACGTTCAACGAGGGTGAGTGAACCCTCCCGACGCCGCGCGGGGCCGGCACGTACCCGCCGGCGCCCTTGAGCACGGTGAACACCGAACCGGGCGAACGCGCGATCGCCCGCCCGACCTCGGAGATCGACTCCCCGCGCCCTCACCGGACCCACAGCTCCCGCCTGTCCCCGTCCGACATCCCCGGACGACCCAGCTTCGCCAACGTCAACGCCTCCACCATGATCATCTATCACGGCGTTGCGCTGACCGGTTGAGTCCAAGGAGGCGGTCTTGAGGATCTCGTTCGCCCGCCGCAGCCGGGTCAACTCGTCACGGTCCTCGGTCGTGACCCCGGACGTCAGACCGTCATCGATATCGGCCTGCTTGCACCAGCCCCGCAGCGTGTCGGGAAGGATCCCCAGCTGCGGTCCGATCCGCTTACACGCGGCGTTGGCCGACAGGCCGGGCTCCTGCTGGCGTGCTTCCCGGACCATGCGCTTGGCCCGCTCACGCATCTCGTCGCTGAGCTTCCTCGGTGCCGGCACGAAGACCACCTTCCCGTGGCTTCAGTGCCTCCACCAGACCCGGGGCGCTTCAAACCGGGCCGACAAGCTCATCGCCGCAGTTCAGACTCTCATGATCGTCAACGCATGATCAGGTTGGCAATGGCTCAGTGCCTCTCCCGGGTTCAAAGACCGAGTTCATCAGGTCGGGCGGGACAGATGCTGCCGATGCCCTGTTTCAGCGGCTCGTGTGATCGCCTCGAGTACCCGGTGGCGATCGAGCGCGACCGCGAAATCCGGCGTATCGGCGGTTCCGTCGCGGAGGTCGGCGGCGAACTGGGCGTAGAGGCGGGCGACCCCCGCTGCGGGTGCGGCGAGTCGCAGGTCAGGAGCCGGGGGGACCTGTAGCACGTGGACAGGCTCGCTGCCGCGGCGCAACGTGATTGTGAGATCAGTAAAATGGATGTAACCCGACGCGGATTCCACACGCACATTGCCCTCGGTGTCAACGGCGGGTTGGGAGTGACCCCGTAGCGACGGATTGGAACTGACCCCCGGCGTGGTGTGGTGATGGTCAGTCGTTGCTGGCGCGGTTGTGTTTGGCCAGGAGCTCGCGTCGGGCGCGGGTGCGGTAGGAGTCCCCGGACAGGGTCAGGACTTCGGCGTGGTGGACGAGGCGGTCGATCATGGCTGCGGCGACGACGTCGTCGGAGAAGGTCTCGCCCCAGCGGCCGAAGGGCAGATTGCTGGTGACCATGACGCTGCCTTGTTCATAGCGGGAAGCGATGAGCTGGAAGAACAGGTTCGCTGCGTCCTGGTCGAACGGGATGTAGCCGACCTCGTCGATGATGATCAGTTTGTAGCGGCGGATCTTCTTCAGCTCGGCCTCGAGCCGGCCGCTCTGGTGCGCGGCGGCGAGTCTGGTGATCCAGTTGCTGGCGGTGTCGAACAGGACCGAGTAGCCGGCGTGGGCGGCTTTGACGCCGAGCCCGATCGCGAGGTGGGTCTTCCCGATCCCGGGCGGGCCGAGCAGGATCACGTTCTCGCACTTGGCGACGAACGTGCTCGTGGCCAGGTGGGCCAGGATGTCGCGGCGCAGCGAGGGCAGATGGTCGAGGTTGAAGTCCTCCAAGGTCTTGACCTGGGGGAAGTGCGCGGTGCGGATCCGCATGACCGTGCCCTTGGACTCGCGGTCGGCGACCTGGCGCTGCAGCAGCGCGCCCAGATACTCCTCGTGCGACCAGTTCTCCTCACGGGCCTGGGCGGCAAGCTGTTCCCAGCTGGCCGCGATGGTCGGGGTCTTCAGGACCCGGGTCAGGTAGGCGATCATCGCCGGCAGTCCGTCGGGGACCGCGGCCAGCACCGGACCGGCCGGCCCCGAGCTCCCAGCGGGGTCGGTGGTGATCTTCGGTGGTGTGGTTGTCATGAGCTGCTCGCTTCCTCGGCAGTGGAGACGAAGTCGACACCGAACAGGGCGTCGTAGTCGGGCAGTGCGCGCAGGGTCACCGGGTGGCCGTCGAGGTGACGGCGTGCTGCGGCCTGTCGGGTGTTGCGGTCGTGGGCCAGGGCGCGGCGCATCGCCGCGGCGGTGTGCTGGTGCGCCGGGTCGGTGATCACCGCGTGGCGGGCCCAGCTGCGGTCGTGACGGGCGACGACCTGGCCGGCGCAGTAGACGACGACCTCGCGCGGTGAGGCGGCGACATCGACGAACCGGCCGATCATCTGCGGATCCACGGAGTAGTCGTTGGCATCGACGCGGACGTAGTAGTCCCGTGCCAGCCGGATCCGCTGGGCCAGCCCGATCGGCGGGTCCAGCGGCGGCAGCGGAGTCATCGCCGCGTAGTCGTGGGCGAGCACGTCCACCGGGCGGCCGCCGATCGCTCGGACGGTGCGGGTGTTGGCCCGGGCCAGCCAGTCGTCGATCTGGTGGTTGAAGTCGGCTGGGGAGGCGAAGCGACGTCCGGGCAGGAACGAGGTCTCGAAGTAGCCGTTGTTGCGTTCGACCAGCCCCTTGAACTCCGGATCCCGCGGTGGGGCAAGCCGGATCCGGGTGGCCAGAGTGCCGGCGAACGCAGCGGCCGGTGCCGAGACCCGCCCGGTCCCGCCGATCGCAGACTCCCGGTCCCAGACCAGCGTGCGGGTCACCCGCCCGACGTCGCTGATCAGCTGCCACATCCCGGACAGGATGTCCCCGGCCTGGCGCGAGGGGATCATCGTCGCGGACAAGAACCGCGAGTAGCCCAGCGTCATCACCAGCACCGGTAGGACCCGTTCCTAGCCTGGGCCGACGGGGATCGTGGTCTCGGGGAACCACAGGTCGCACTGGGTGATCTCGCCCGGTGCGTAGGCGACCCGGTCGACCGGGTCGATCCCGACATACTCGGGGCGGATCTGGCGGATCCGGTCCTTGAGCACGGTCAGCGAGTGCTCCCACCCGATCCGCTCTGCGATCACCGTGGCCGGCATGCGTGGGAACTGCGCCAGCAATGCCCGCACCTGCGGCTCGACCGCATCCGCCAGCGATCCCCGCGGGCCCCGTTCCCGCTTCGGCGGGCCCGGCGCCCGCAACGCGGAGCGCACCGTGTTGCGGGCCACCCCCAGCCGGCGGGCGATCTCCTTGATCGGGACACCCTCGGCCCGATGCAGACGACGGATCTCGGCCCAGTCCTCCACCGACAACACCCCCTCAGCGTCGTGCAGAGGGGGTCAATCCCAAGCCGACGCTAGGGGGTCAGTCTGAGCCCGTCGTCGACACTCGGTGCCCTGGATCTCCCAGACCATCGCCGGGCCGGCAGATTGTCCGGCACTGTAGTGCAGCGAAGTGACGATTCCGCCTTCGAGAACGCCGGCGACGACGATCTCGTCCGGCGCGTCCTTCGGTAGCGACGCGCCATCGGAGAGTCGGACGCCGTCGCCGCGCTGATTGGCGACGACGCCAGACAGGCTCTCGAACGTGTCGAGCACGCACGCCAGCGGTTCGAGCCCGTGGCCGAGCATGATGCTCAGAAGTGTGGCGCCATGCTCTGCGCGAGCCATGTACTCGACCGGAGGGTCATATCGGCCGGCCCACATGTCGTCGGCTAAATGCGCTCGGATGCTTGTGCTGAGCGGCTCGCCGATCACGCCTTGCGCGATGAGGTCGCGAAGAAGGAGGATCTGCGGGTGCAGGCCGCCCTGCAATCCAACAACCGTCCGCAGTCGCCTCTCACGGGCAAACTCTTCCAGCGCTTCGGCCTCCGACAGGTTTCTTGCGAGCGGCCATTCGCAGAACACCATCTTGCCCGCGGCCAGCACGTCGGAAACGATCTGCTTGTGCTCCGGCACCTTGACCGCAACCACCACCAGGTCGACCTCCGGTCGCACGACCAGGGCCTCATGTGTATCGAAGGCGAGATCGGCGCCCAGTCGATGCGCGGTCGCGTTCGCGCTCTCCATGCGAGTCGTACTGACGGCGCGGACCTGGAACGCGTCAAGCGCCTGCAGGGCCGGGACGTGAGCAATTCCGCCCCAACTCCGATCGGCGCTGGCTCCGATGAGGCCGACACCGATGCGTGTATGTGCTGAGTTCGTCATCAGAATTCTCCGCCTTGTGCAGCCGTCATCGCTCGCTCGTCATGGTGGGCCCAAGTGCCTACGCATTGGTTCTACAGGTGAGCCCAGTGGGCCTCGAGTTCGCGCGCGACATCGGCCGGGCGCTCTAGCATCGGCCAGTGCGAGCTGCGCAGCTTGAAGACGGCACGTGCGTGTGTGGCATTGAGCCTTTTTCAACCTGCCGTTCCGGCAGCTCAGGGGCCTGGTTGTGTGGGTGCAGACGCCGAGCTGGCGAGCCGGTGACCTGTGCAGCTGTGGTCAGAGCAGTTGCGCTGCAACCTTCGCGATCTCCTGACGCAGAAGCTCGCTGGTCAGGTTGAAAAAGGCTCATTACCGAGCTCGTCGGCGAAGCGGTGCGGGAGGAACGGGTCGTCCAGGCCCCAGATCACCAGCGCTGGTGCGGTCAAGTTGCTCAGACCCGGCTTCCACTCCGCCCCGACCTCGATCGCCGAACGGTAAAGGGCGAGAATGAGCCTTTGCCAACCTGGTGTTGGGGCTGGTCAGAGCCTGTGCGGCGTGGCGTGCCCCCGAATGGGTGAAGCTCCTGGTAGACGGGCGATTGCTGAGATCGAAACCGTCCAACCAGGAGCTTCAAGGTGCTGTCCTACCCGTCCGGGATGACCGTGTCCAGCCGTGCCCTGCACGTACTCTCTGACGCGCTACGGGCGCACCGCAACCAGCGGGCGACCCGCTGGCGGAAGCTGACGTGCGGCCGCCAGGCCCTGCTCGTGGTCGCCCACCTGCGCAAGGGCGAGACCTACACCGACCTCGCCTGCGGTTTCCGGGTCGGGACCTCGACGGTCTACCGCTACCTGCGAGAGGCGATCGAGCTGCTCGCGGCAATGAGCCTTTTTCAACCTGACCAGCGAGCTTCTGCGTCAGGAGATCGCGAAGGTTGCAGCGCAACTGCTCTGACCCGAATCCGCGAGTAGCGCTGGTGTCCGGACTGGGGAGATGGCGATAGGTGCCCGCTGACCTGCGATGATCGTGTTTGCGACGACACGACATTGCGGGTTGAGAGGACACCTATCAGGTGCGAACAGTACGCAAGCGACGCCCGCGGTGTGCGCGGGTGCGTCTCGGCGCGCCGGACGCGGCGCTGACCAGGTTCTCCGGGCTGGCCGCGGTGACCGAACTGATCGACCGGCTCGGGATCATCGACAAGCTCGACGCCGCGGTCGGGCCCATCAAGGACCGCGACCGCGGGTGCAGCGCCGGGCAGATGCTGGTCGGCATGTCGGCGGCGCAGCTGTGCGGGGAGGACTTCCTGGTCGGGCTGGACCGGCACCGCGCCGACACCGCCGGGCAGGCACTCACGCCGGTGCCGGGGTTGGCGTCCACGACCGCCGCCGGGCTCGCGCGCAAGTTCATCGAGGGGCAGTGAGCCCTTTTCAACCTGCCGTTCCGGCAGCTCAGGGGCCTGGTTGTGTGGGTGCAGACGCCGAGCTGGCGAGCCGGTGACCTGTGCAGCTGTGGTCAGAGCAGTTGCGCTGCAACCTTCGCGATCTCCTGACGCAGAAGCTCGCTGGTCAGGTTGAAAAAGGCTCAGTGGGCGGCGGTGGAGACCGGGCTCGGTGACGTGCACACCACCGCGCTGGACCTGCTCGCCCAGGTCGACCCGGACCGGGCCGAGCAGCTGACGGCGGACGTGACGATCGATCTGGACACCACCGATGTCGAGGTTTACGGCCGGCTCAAGCAGGGCGTGGCGTTCAACCACCAAGGCCAGCGGGTCGCCCGCCCGCACGTCGCGACCTGGGCCGACACCGCGGTGGTGCTGGCCGCTGACCTCGGTTCGGGCCGGGATGACCCCCGCGCCACCAGCGCCGAGCTGTTCTACCGGGCGCTGGCCGCGCTCCCCGCGCAGGCGCGGGCGGGGCGAGTCCGCGTGCGTGCGGACGCGGGCTACTTCGCCGGGCAGCTCGCCCGCGCAGCCCTGTTCGTCGGCGTGGAGTTCGCCATCGGCGCCCGACGCATCGCGCCGCTGTGGCGCATCCTCGACGGCGTCGCGGCCGACGGGTGGACCGACGCGATCGACATGACCGGCGCGCAGGTCGCGGTGGCCGACTATTGCCCGAACTGGTGGCCCGCAGCGACCCAGCTGCTGATCCGTCGGGTCCGGCTCGACCTGGACCACGGCCAGGTCTCCGGTGACCCGCGAGCGCGGCGCCGACGCACCCTGCACCCCGCCCAGCGGGCGCTCCCGCTCGACGACCTCGCTACGGTGGCCAAGGTCGACGGGGTGTTCGCCTACTCGTTCATCGTGACCAACCTCGACGTCTCCACACCTGCCGCAGCCGCGCAGGCCGAGTACTGGTACCGCCACCGCACGAAGGTGGAGAACCTGTTCCGCGACACCAAGCACGGCGCCGCGCTGCGCCACCTCCCCTCCGGACACCTCGCGGTGAACCGAGCCTGGATGTGGGGCGCACTCCTGGCCGCCACCACCAGCGGGTGGCTGCACCACCTCACCGCCCGCACCCGCGACGGGCGCCTGGTCGGGCACGGCGTCCGCGGCGGCCAGGCCATGATCGCCACCCTGCGCCGGCGGCTGATCACCATCCCCGCCCGCCTCGTGCGCCACGCCCGCGGCCTCACCCTGCGCCTACCACCCGGCGAGCACCTACTCGCCGAGGTCCTCGCCCGCGTCCGCGCCCTGCCCGCTCCGTCCTGACCCGGCCGCACCGGCCCCGACCAGCACAGGAACCCGCCACCCGAGGCGACACTCGGGCCGCCCGCTTGCCCACCACCCAACTCCCGACCCAAGCAACATCAACTTTGGCCGACCAAGATCAGCTCATGACCTACTCGCGGATTCGGGTCTGACCACAGCTGCACAGGTCACCGGCTCGCCAGCTCGGCGTCTGCACCCACACAACCAGGCCCCTGAGCTGCCGGAACGGCAGGTTGAAAAAGGCTCAATGGCCCCGACCCTGGAGCAGGCCATCGACGTCGCCATCGGGAAAGCGTTCGTGATCCTCGACGGCACCTTGCTGCGCATCGACCGCGTCGGGATGGCCTCGGGCTATGACCGCGGGTTCTACTCCGGCAAGCACAAGTGCCACGGACTCAACGTCCAGGTCATCGCCGATCCGGCCGGCCGGCTGGTGTGGATCTCCCCGCCGCTTCCCGGAGCCCGCCACGACATGGGCGCCGCCCGCGAGCACGGCATCATCGACGCCCTGACCGAGCACCGGATCCGGGCGGCTGCCGACACCGCATATCAGGGCGCCGGCCCGACGGTCGCGGTCCCGCACCGGCGGCGACGCAAGGACCCCGACACCGGCCGGTTCCGTCCGCTGTCGCACAACCAGCGCGAGGTCAACGCCGCTCACTCACGCCGCCGCGGACCCGGTGAGCGGGTCAACGCCGAGCTGAAGAACTGGAAGATCCTGCGCAAGATCCGCTCCAGCCCGAACCGGGCCGGACAGCTCATCGCCGCAGTTCAGACCCTCATGATCGTCAACACCTGACCAGGTTGGCAAAGGCTCACTGCCCATCGGCCGGCCGTCGACGAGCAGGTCGTAGGCGCCGTCGGGCCGCAGCGGGGCTCCGACGAGCCCGATCCGGGTGCGCAGGGTCTCCAGCTCGACCGTCCGCGCGGCGGTGCGGAACACGACACGGACCCCGGACGGCTGGCTCTGCGCCCCGGCCAGCTGCGGGTCACCGTTGCGGGCGCGGGCGGGGGCGGGGAGCCGCTGCGGGAGCAGGCCCCGCTCGCCGTCGACGGCGTCGAGGACGCCGTGCAGCAGCTCGGGCCCGATCGGGATGGTGATCACTCCGGCAGCCTGGCACGCACGCGGCCGCCGTTCATCCCGGAGTCGGACGGCGCCCGTGGAGGAGGGGTCCTGCCGGTGACCGCCCCGGGCGCGTGACCCAGGATGACCGGGTGACTGCGACCGAGGACGAGCGCACGGCGGCCGACGACCGCGCGCACACGGGGGTGGAGCGCGTGCTGGTGATCGCCGCGCACCCCGACGACATCGACTTCTCCTGCAGCGGCACCGTCGCGGTGTGGACCGCGGCCGGCGTCGCGGTGACCTACTGCCTGGTGACCGACGGCGACGCGGGCGGGTTCGACCCGGCCGTGCCGCGCAGCGACATCGCGGGCATCCGCCGGGCCGAGCAGACCGCCGCGGCCGCCGTGGTGGGCGTCTCCGACCTGGAGTTCCTCGGCCACCCCGACGGGCGGCTGACCGTCACCCTGGAGCTACGCCGCGACCTGGCGCGGGTGATCCGGCAGGTCCGCCCGGACCGGGTCCTCGTGCCGCAGCCGGTGCGCGACCTGCGCAGCATGTACGGCAGCCACCCCGACCACACCGCGACCGGCGAGGCCGCCCTGTGCGCGGTCTACCCCGACGCCCGCAACCCCTACGCCTTCCCCGAGCTGGCCGAGGCCGGGTACGAGGCGCACACGGTCGGCTAGGTGTGGATCATGGGCCCGGCCCCGGCCGACGACCCGGAGGGGGCGCGGCACGTCGACGTCACCGACACCATCGACGTGAAGATCGCGGCGCTGCGCGCGCACGAGAGCCAGACCGCCCACATGACCGACCTGGAGGACATGATCGGGCAGTGGTCCGGGTCGCTGGCGAAGCGGGCCGGGTTCCCGCCCGGTCGGCTCGTGGAGTCCTTCCACGCACTCGACACGCGCTGAGGCAACCGGGGCCCGGGCCCGGGGCCGGGGCCGGGGCCGGTCGGTCAGATGGCGGCCGCCGTGTCGGCGCCGGGCGTGGACCGGTGCGCTCGCTCCGCCGCACCCGCCGCGAGGTCCAGCGCCTCGGCGGGGCGCAGGACGTGCCGCTCGCGGATGCTCATCTCCAGCTGCGGGGCGAACCCCGCACCGCAGCGTTCGAGCAGCCGGGCCACACCCGGGCGGAGGTTCACCAGCCGCAGCCGCACACTGGCCGGGAGCTCGTCGGCGGCGTGCACGAGGCTGACCGCACCGGCGACGTCGACGAACCGCAGCGCGGACAGATCCGCGGTCAGCGTGCCCTCCCCGACGTCGCCGCGCACGACCTGGTCGATCAGTCCGGCCAGCACGCGGCGGACCTGGGGGCGGTTGGCGTGGTCGACCTCGCCGGCCAGCCGGATCCGGGCCGGCCCGGTCTCGGTGACGCGCAGCAGGCTGTCGTCGTGGAGCGGGGTGGCGGTCAGCTCGGCGGGGTGCCGGGCGCGCATCGTCGCGATGAGCTCGTCGGGGTAGCGCAGGTGGTCGTAGACGCACAGCACGCGCAGCGGCTGGTCGCGGACGGCGTCGTCGAGCCTGCGGTCGTACCCGTCGAGCACCTGCCCGCCGGACCGGCGCAGGCCGTGGTCCAGCTGGCCGCTGACGCGCAGCCCCGCCCAGCCGTCGTCCAGGGCGGAGGTGAGGTTGTGCGCCACCAGCCCGGTCAGCGCGTCGAGCGGGCCGCGCAGGGCGGCGCGGGTGACCTCGCCCGATACGAGCCGGAACTGCCCGGACCGCAGCGGGCCGGTGACGTCGACGCCGTCGTCGGTCAGGCGGGAGAGGACCAGACCGGCGGTGTCGTCGTCGAGGTAGACGACCCGCTCCCCCGCCGCGAGCCCCTCGGCCAGGAACGCGGCGACGTCCTCGGCGAGCTGCTCGTCGCTGACCGGCACGGTCAGCACGTGTCGGTGCGGGACCCGTACCGGTGCGGTCACACATCACCCCCGTCATGGCGTCCCTCGGTACCCCGGCGGGCGTGACGCTGCGTGCACGATAGGTGATCACCGATCCCGTGGCGACCCGACGCTGTTGTTCAGGCGCGCCGAGGCGTAGAGTTAGCCGGACCGAACTCCAGGGTTCGGGGCGTACTGTGCGAGTCGGTGGCACGGGCGCCGACCAGGAGGTGGACGCCATGTTCCGAGCCGCTCCGCAGTCGCGGACGACCGAGGTGCGCGCGGTCGTGCTCGCCGGGGTGCTGATGGTCCTGCTGGCCGTCGCCACGATCGTCTCGGTGTCGCTGGCCCCCACCTCCGTCACCCTGGTCCTGGCCGCCGCCGCGCTGGCCGTCCGGCCGCTGGTCGTCGCCCACCTGCGGCGCAGTGCCCACGACGAGCGGGTCGCCGCGCGCCGCTGAGGCGACCTACGGTGGGGGTCGCGACCCGAGGAGCCCCATGACGACCGTCGGTGAAGCCGGCTGGCAGGTGCTGACCGCCCACGGCATCGACACCGTGTTCGGCAACCCCGGCTCCAACGAGCTGCCCTTCCTGGCGGCGATGCCCGACGGGGTGCGCTACGTGCTGGGTCTGCACGAGGGCGCGGTGCTGGGCATGGCCGATGGCTACGCCCTGGCCTCCGGCGGCCCGGCCCTGGTCAACCTGCACGCGGCGTCCGGGTCGGGCAACGCGATGGGCGCGCTCACCAACGCCGTCTACTCCCACTCCCCGCTCGTGCTCACCGCGGGCCAGCAGGTGCGGTCCACCGTCGGCCAGGAGGTCATGCTGACCAACGTGGACGCCGCCGCCCTGCCGCGTCCGCTGGTCAAGTACTCCGCCGAGCCCGCGTCGGCCCAGGACGTCCCGCGGGCGCTGTCCCAGGCGGTGCACACCGCGCTGCTGGCCCCACGGGGCCCGGTCTACCTCTCGATCCCCTACGACGACTGGTCCCGCGAGGCGGGCCCGGACGCCGCGCACCTGCCGTCGCGACGCACGACCACCGCCGCCGAGCTGGGTGAACGGGCGGTCGCCGAGCTGGCCGGGGCACTGGCCGGGGCGGCGAACCCGGTCCTGGTGGTGGGCCCGCAGGTCGACGCGGACCGGGCGAACGACCACGCCGTCGCCCTGGCCGAGCGGCTCGCCTGCCCGGTGTGGATCGCGCCGTCGGCGTCGCGGTGTCCGTTCCCGACCCGGCACCCGGCGTTCCGCGGGATCCTCCCGGCGTCGGTGCGCGAGGTGTCCGACCGGCTGGCCGGGCACGACGTCGTGCTCGTCGCGGGTGCGCCGGTGTTCCGCTACCACCAGTGGGTCCCCGGTGACCTGCTGCCGGCGGGCTCCCGGCTGCTGCACCTGACCGCGGATCCGGCCGAGGCCGCGCGGGCCCCGATGGGCGAGGCCTGGGTCGGCCCGGTCGGTCCGGCGCTGGCCGCGCTCGCCGGGCGGGTGCCCGCCTCGGGGCGGGCGCCGCTGCCGCCCCGGCCCGCACCGCCCGCCCCGCAGGCCGCCGCGGATCACGTCCCGCCCCAGCAGCTGTTCGCGCTGGTCCGGGACGCGGCACCGGCCGGGACCGTGCACGTGTGCGAGTCCACCTCGACGATCGACGACTTCGTCACCCAGGCCGACCTGACAGAGCCGGGCAGCTACCTGTTCCCCGCGTCCGGCGGTCTCGGGTTCGGGCTGCCCGCCGCGGTCGGCGCGCAGCTGGCCCACGGCGACGCGCGCCGCGTGGTCGCACTCGTCGGCGACGGGTCCGCCAACTACGGCATCACCGCGCTCTGGACGGCGGCGCAATTCCGGGTGCCGGTGGTGGTCGTGATCCTGAAGAACGGGACCTACGGTGCGCTGCGCGGCTTCGCCGAGCTGCTGGGCACCGGCGAGACACCGGGCCTGGACGTCCCCGGGATCGACTTCGTGCGGATCTCCGAGGGCTACGGCGTGCCGGCGGTGTCGGTGCGGGACGCCGCCTCCGCCGCGACGGCGCTGAAGGAGGCGTTCGCCGACGACGGCCCCCGGCTCATCGAGGTCGTGACGGCGCCGGGCGTGGCGTAGGGCCGGCGCCGTCCCTCACACCGCGGCGAGCGCGGCGTAGCGGCCCGCGTCGGCGAGCAGCTCCTCGTGGCTGCCGGACTCGACGATCCGGCCGTGGTCGACGACGGCGATCCGGTCGGCGTCGCGCACGGTCGTGAGCCGGTGCGCGATGGTGATCGTCGTGCGGCCGTGGGCCAGCGCGTCGAACGCGGCCTGCACCGCCCTCTCGGTCCGGGTGTCCAGCGCACTGGTGGCCTCGTCGAGGACCAGCACCTTCGGGTCGCGCAGCAGCGTGCGGGCGATCGCGATCCGCTGCTTCTCCCCACCGGAGAACCGGTGCCCGCGCGAGCCGACGACGGTGTCGTAGCCCTCGGGCAGCGAGACGATCAGGTCGTGGACCTGCGCGGCGCGCGCGGCGGCCTCGATCTCGGCGTCGGTGGCGTCCGGACGGGCGTGGCGCAGGTTCTCCCGCACGGTGGCGTGCAACAAGTAGGTGTCCTGCCCGACGACGCCGACGATCCGGGTCAGGTCGGCCGCGGCCATGTCGCGCAGGTCGATCCAGTCGATGGTCACCCGGCCCGCGGTCGGGTCGTGCAGCCGCGCGACCAGCCCCGCCAGGGTGGTCTTGCCCGAGCCGGTCTCGCCGACCAGCGCCAGGGTTGTCCCGGCGGGGACGTCGAGGTCGATCCCGGCGACGGCGGCGGCGTCGCTGCCCGGGTAGGCGAACGTGACGTCGTCGAACCGCACGTGCCCGCGGACGCGGTCGTGGTCCACCGCGACCGGGTGCTGGGGCTCCACGACGTCGACGGTCAGGTCGAGGTACTCGAAGATGCGGGCGAACAGCGCGAGCGAGGCGACGATTTGCACCCCGACGCTCAGCAGCCCCATGACCGGCCGGAACAGCCCGCCCTGCAGCGCGGTGAACGCGACCAGGGTGCCGATGCTCATCGTCCCGGCCGCGAACGGCAGGCCGGCGGCGAGGTAGATGACCGCCGGGACGGCGGCGAACACGACCTGGGTGACGGCCATCGTCCAGCGTCCGGCGAGCTGGGAGCGCAGCTCCAGCCCGATCAGCCGCGACGACGAGGTGGTGAACCGGCGGGTCAGCTCCGGTCCGCTGCCGAGGGTCTTGGACAGGGCGACGCCGTCGACGGACAGGCTCTCCTCGACGGTGACGTTCAGGTCGGCCAGCTCCCGCTGCTGGGCGGCGGTGATCGCGCGGCGGGTGCGGGCGACCCGGCGGGTCAGCAGGATCGCCGGGGGCAGCACGACCAGCGAGACCAGGGTGAGCTGCCAGGACAGCGCGAGCATGGCGACCAGGGTCGCGACGGTGGTGGTCAGGTTCGACGCGACCGAGGTCGCGGTGTTCGTGACCACCGACTGCATGCCGCCGATGTCGCCTGAGATGCGCGACTGCACCTCACCGGTGCGGGTACGGGTGAAGAAGGCCAGGCTCTGGCGCTGCAGGTGGGCGAAGACGCCGGTGCGCAGCCCGTGCATGACCTCCTGTCCGATGCGGGTGGAGATCCAGGTCTGGGCGACGCCGAGCGCGGCGGTGACCGCGGCGACCGCGACCATCCCGCCGGCGAGCCAGGCGAGCAGGGTGACGTCGCGCTGCGGCAGCGCCACGTCGATGACCTCGCGCAGCAGGAACGGCGAGGCCATCCCGACGATCGACGAGGCGACGATCGTCGCGACGACGACCGAGAGCGGGCCCCGGTGCGGGGCGAACAGGGCGCCGATGCGCCGCAGCGAGACCGCGCGGGCCTGTTCCTTCTCCTCCGGGGAGGCGGTGCGGGTGTCGGGCCGGCCGGGCCGGTTCGGGGGTCGGGGGTCCAAGGGGAGCTCCTCACAATGCTGTGGTTACCTCACTATGAGGCAACAACAGTGTCGCTTGCTAGTCTGTTCCCGTGCCGGAACCCGACTTTCCGAGTGACCTCGTCGATGCGTTCTGGGCGGTGGCGCGGCGGCTGCGGCACACCTCCGCCGAGCGGCTGGCGGACTGGGGGCTGTCGCCATCCCAGGCGAGGGCGCTGATGGTGCTGGCCCGGCACGGAGAGATGCGTCCCGGCGAGCTGGCCGGGCACCTGCGCATCGCGCCCCGCTCGGCGACCGAGGTCGTCGACGCCCTGGCCGGGCTCGGGATGGTGGAGCGCGCGGCGGACCCCGCCGACCGCCGGGCCGTGCTGCTGCGGCTGACCGTCGACGGCGCGGCGACCGCCGGCGCGATCCGGGCGGGCCGCGCCGACGAGGCGCAGCAGTTCTTCGGCAGGCTCGGCGACCACGACCGGGCCGAGCTCGCCCGGATCCTGGGCACCCTGCGCGACGAGGTGCACCGCGACGCCCACCGCGGACCGGGCTGCGCCCCACCCCCCGCCCCCTGACCCGGCCCGGTCACACCGCGCGTCGGACCGGCCCGGCGCGGGGTGCTCCCCCGGCATGGACATCGCCGAGAACGGCCGGACCCTCACCGTCACCGTCGGCCACGCCGAACTGGTGGTCCGCCGACGCTACGAGGCGCTCAGCATCGCCAAAGACGTCCTGATCGGGATCTGCTTCCTCGTCGGCAGCATCCTGTTCCTCTCCGACGCGACGACCTACGCCGGGACGTGGCTGTTCGTCGCCGGGTCGGTCGAGATGCTCGTCCGCCCGGTGATCCGGCTGGCCCGGCACCTGCACCTCCGCCGGATCTCGGGCAACCCGCCCGAGGCCGGTCACGACTTCTGACCGGTCACCGCTCAGAGCCCGGGGAGGTCGGCGACGCCGTCGACGACGTCGGTCGGCCCGGCCGCGAGGAGCTCGGCGCGGGTCTGCGCGCCGGACAGCACCGCGACCACCCGCCCGGCGGCGGCGTTGCGGCCGGCCTGCACGTCGAGCACCGTGTCGCCCGCGGTGAGGACCGCACCGGGGTCCTCGACCCCGGTCAGCGCCATCGCCCGGTGGACCATCGCCGGGTCGGGCCGGCCCGCGCCGACCTCCTCGGCGCAGACCACGGCGTCGAGCGCGTCCGTGAACGCCGCCGGCAGCGCGGCCAGCAGGGGGTCGGTCACCTGCCGGTCGAAGCCCGTGGTGAGCACGACGGCGGTCCCGGCGGCGCGTAGCGCCGCGCACGCCCTGGTCACGCCGGGCAGCGGGCGCGGCGGTGCGGCGGCGTAGGCGTCGGCGAGCGCGGCGACGAAGGCGTCGTGCAGCTCCTCGACGTGGGCCGGGTCGCCGCATCCGGTGAGCGCGGCCAGCGCCTCGCGCTTGTCGGCGCCCATCCAGCGGCGGATCGCGGCGTCGTCGCCCGCGTGCCCGGCCTCCCGGACGACCTCGGCGAGGACCCGGTAGACCGCTCCCCCCTCGTCGACGGTGGTCCCGGCGATGTCCAGTGCGGCGAGTCGGATCACGTGTCACTCCCGAGACGGCGGCGGACCAGCGCGGACAGCTGGTCGACCGCGACGATCAGCACCAGCACGACGAGGATGTGGGTGAGCATCTCGTCGAACCGGAACAGCTGGATGGACTGGTTGATGAGGAACCCGATGCCGCCGGCGCCGACCAGGCCGAGCACCAGCGACGAGCGGACGTTGACGTCGAAGCGGTAGAGCAGCAGCCCCACCAGCTGCGGGGTGACCGACGGCAGCAGCGCGTGCACGGCGACCTGCAGCCGTCCGGCGCCCGCGGAGCGCAGCGCGGTGGGCGGGCCGGGGTCGGCGTCCTCGACGGTCTCGGCCCAGAGCTTGCCCATCACGCCGATGTTGTGCAGGACCAGCGCGAGCACCCCGGGGAACGGGCCGAGCCCGACCGCGGTGACGAAGACCAGTGCGAACACGACGTCGGGCACGGCACGCAGGAACGACAGCAGGCCGCGGGCGGCCTGGTAGGTGACCGGCCCGGGGGCGGTGCCGCGCGCGGCGGCCAGGGCGAGCGCCAGCGCGAACGGGATCGACAGGGTGGTGCCGAGCAGCCCGATCCACAGCGTGACCAGGGCCCCCTGCAGGCTCGGCCCCAGGACCGCCCAGGACAGGTCGGGCGGGACCGCCTCGGTGAGGAACTCGGCCATGCCGTCGACGCCGCCGAGCAGCGTCGCGAACGACATCTCGGTGGTGCGCCAGGCGATGACGTGCACGACGAGCAGCACGACGACGACCGTCGCGACCAGGGCGAGGGTGCGCGGGTCGCGGCGCCGCGGCGGGACGGGGACGCGGCGGACCTCCGGTGCGGTGGTGGTCACGGTGCGGCCTCCAGGGCGGCCGCCGGCTCACGGTGGTCGGCGGCGTCGGGGTAGAGCGCTCGGACGTCGCCGCCGGGTGGTCCGTCGAGGACGACGTGCCCGGACCGCAGCCCGACGACGCGGTCGGCGTGCCGGGCGGCGAGGTCGGGCTGGTGCAGGACGGCGAGCACGGCGAGGCGCTCGGTGTGGGCGAGCTCGGCGAGCAGGCCGAGCACCTGCTCGGCGGCGGCCGGGTCGAGGGCGGACACCGGCTCGTCGGCGAGCAGGACCCGGGCGCGCTGGCACAGTGCGCGGGCGACGGCGACCCGCTGCTGCTGCCCGCCGGACAGCGACCCGGCGCGGTCGTGGGCGCGGTCGGCGAAGCCGACGCGGTCCAGGCAGCCCATCGCCTCCTCCCGCAGCACCCGCGGGAACAGGGCCGGGACCAGCGAGGACCGCAGCGGCAGCCGTCCCAGTGCGCCGGCGCAGACGTTGTCGAGCACGGTGCGCCGGGTGACGAGGTGGATCCGCTGGAAGACCAGGGCGACGTCGAGCCGTCCGCGCGGCCGGCCGTCGACGAGCACCCGGCCGAGGTGCGGGGTCAGCCCGGCGGCGGCGCGCAGCAGCGTCGACTTGCCCGAGCCGTTGGCGCCGAGGACGGCGAGCAGCTCCCCGGCGTGGACGTCGACGTCGACGCCGTGGAGGACCTCGCGGTCGCCGTAGCGCACCCGGGCGCCGCGGACCGCCAGCAGCGCGCTCACTGGACGTCCTTCTCGGTCAGGCCGAGCGTGCGGGCCAGCTCGAACAGCGGAGCGTAGGTGTCGCGGGTGACCGGGACGAGCTTCCCCGGCGGGGTGACGTCGAGCAGCGCGCCGATCTCCCCCACCGCCTGCGCATCGAGGTTCAGCAGCGCGTCGGTGACGGCGGCCTTGAACGCCGGGTCGAGGTTGCCGCGCACGGTCACCGGGTCGTTGGGGATCGGTGCGGAGGTCCAGACCCGCCGGAACGCCGCCGGGTCGAACGTCCCCGACGCGGTGGCCGAGGCGAGCTGCTGGGAGTTGATCTCGGCGGCGTCGACGGTGCCGTTGGTCAGCGCGAGCAGCGCCTCGGGGTGGCCGCCGGCGTAGTCGACCCGGACGTCGGCGGGGGCGAGCCCGGCGTCGAGGAGCGCCTTGCGCGGGAGGGCGTCACCGGAGGTGGAGCCGACCGAGCCCAGGGCGAGGGTGCGGCCGCGCAGCTGGGCCACCGTGGTGACGTCGGAACCGCGCGGCACCCAGATCCCGGCGGTGTAGGCGGACAGCTCACCGGTCGCGGTGCCGAACGAGGCGACCGGCTCGGCCCCGGCGCGCTCGGAGGCGAAGACGTAGCCGAGCGGGCCGAAGATCCCGATCTCCAGGCGGTCGTTGCGCATGGCGAGGACCTCGGCCGCGTAGTCGTCGGTGACCTGCACCTGGACCGGGCAGTTCAGCCGGCGTTCGAGGGCGTCGCCGAGGATCTCCGCGGCGGGCACGAGCTTCGCCGGGTCCTCGAAGGGTTCGATGCCCATCCGGATCTGCCCACCGGGGCAGGTGGGCGACTCGGCGGCGGTCGGGCCGGACGGGCCGGCGCAGGCGGTGAGGGCGAGGCTCGCGGCCAGTGCGGCGACGACGAGCAGGCGGGGGCGGCGCATGGGGTCTCCCGTTCAGAGGACGCGGTCGAGCACGGCCGGTGCGAGGCCGAACGCGGTGGTCATGCCGATGCCGGAGGTGACCGCGACGGCGGTCGTCGCCGGTGCGATCGGGCGGATCAGGAACTCGCCGGGGGCGTCGGCGTAGACGCCCCGCCAGCGGCGGACGACGTCGACACCGGTCCCGAGCAGCGCCCGGGTCTCGGCGAGCAGCAGGTCGTCGAGGGTCTCGTCGGTCCAGGGCTCAGGTGTGCGGTCGTAGTGGTGGGTGTCGCCGACGACGAGGTCGCCGCCGGGCAGCTGGGTAAGCATGTGGTTGACGCCCGCGTCGAGCAGCTCCGGCCGCTCGGTGCGCCAGCGCTCGCGTAGCGCGGCCGCGCCCGCGGTGCCCGACAGGGCCGGGTAGCGCAGCATCGAGCTGCCGGTGAGCACGGCCGGGCCGATCATGAGCAGGGTGTGCGGGCGGACCTGCAGCATCTGCAGGACACAGCGCCGCAGGCCCGCGTCGTCGGCGAGGCCGGGGACGAGGCGGTCCAGGTCGTGACCGACGCAGAGGAGGACCCGGTGGGCCCGGAACTCCCCGCGCCCGGTGCGGACGACCACCGGGCCGTCGCCGCTGTCGTATCCGATCCCGCCCGCCGCGATCCCGCCCGCGCCGGACCCGGTCCCGCCGGACCCGGTCCCGCCGGACCCGGAACCGGCCGCGTCGATGCCGTGGACCGGGCAGCCGAAGTGGATCTCGGCACCGGGCCGGGCCGCGAGCCACGCCGCGATCGCCCCGACTGCCCGGCGCTGCTCGACCCGGATATCACGCGGCAGGAACGCCCCGCCGTGCAGTCCCTCGCGGGCGACCGGGACCCGGTCGACGACCCGCGCCGGGTCGAGCAGCTCGACGTCGTCGCCCCGGGTGGCCGCGAGCTCCTCGAGCGCGGCGCGCTCCTCCGCCGACCGGGCCACGACCACGGTGCCGCACTCGGCGACGCCGAACCCTGCCTCGGCGCCCAGCCGCAGCCAGGTACCGCGGCCACGGGTGGCGGACTCCAGCGCGTCGCCGGTCTGGGCGGTGAGGCAGCCGTGGCCGAAGTTGCGCACCGAGGCCCCGACGGCGTGCTCGTCACGCTCGAGCACGGTCACGTCCAGGCCGCGCTCGACGGCCTCGACGGCGTGGGCGAGGCCGACGACGCCGGCCCCGACGATCAGGAGGTCACTCGTCCGGGTCACGGCGGCGACGGTGCCAGCCGGATGTCCCGGACCGCAATGACTTGTCGATACAAGTTGAGAACCGTTCACCTGCCCGCCCACTGGACGTCGTGCTCAGCGGCCTGTCGCTTGTAGAGTCACCGTCCGTGGGGACCCCGTTGCACCGCACACTGGCCGACGAGCTGCGCACCCGTATCCGCAGCGGCGCGATCGGGGTCGGCGAGGCGCTGCCGTCCGAGGCCGAGCTGTGCCGGGAGTTCTCGGCGTCGCGCGGCCCCGTCCGCCAGGCCCTGGCCGCCCTGCGCGACGAGGGCCTGATCGGCGGCGGGCAGGGCCGGCGCCCGGTGGTGCTCGACGCGGTACCCGCCCAGCCGTTCGAGTCGTTCCTGTCCTTCACCCGGCGCGCGGAGCTGACCGGCCACGTCCCGGGCCAGCGCCTGCACGAGATCGCGCTGCGGCACCCGTCGCCCGCGGTCGCGGCGGCGCTGGGCCTGGAGCCCGAGGACTACGCGGTCCAGCTGATCCGGCTGCGCCTGCTCGACGACCGTCCCGCGATGCTGGAGCGGATGACCTACGTGGAGAAGGTCGGGCGCGCCCTGCTCGACGCCGACCTCAACGCCGGGTCGATCTACGCCCTGCTCACCGGCCAGGGCGTCGACCTGCACGCAGCCCGGCACACCTTCGACGCCGTCGCCGCCGACGAGCTCGACGCGTCCCTGCTCGACGTCGAGGTCGGACACCCCCTACTCCGCGAACGGCGGCTGACCTGGGACTCCGCCGGGGACGCCCTCGAGTGGTCGGAGGACCGCTACCGCCCGGACGTCGCGACCGTGACGGTGACGAACACCCGCAGCGGGCGGGGTGGGTTCGCGCGGGAGTGAGCGGGCGGGGAGGGGAGTCGCACCGCCGCCACAGCCGCCGCCACCTTCGCCGCCGTTACCCCTGCCGCCGTCGCTGCCGCTACCACCCAGAGATGCCCCTGTTCCGAACTCGCTTACCGGGTAAGCGAATCGACACGCATCCCCCTCCGAAGGCGGGAGGACAGCCGCCCGGCCGAATCGGTTCATGCGATGAGCTGTTCCGCAGGCCCCTGGAGTCGGGTCCGCCGCGACATCAGCGGCCGGCATCCGTACGAGCGGAGAAGCCCGCGCACACCCCGCCGCACGGACCGTCTCCGCAGACATGGTGCTCCGGACCTCTTCGCGCGGGCGGCGACGACAGCGCCCCGGCCCCACCGGGCCCGCCCGGCCCGACGATCGGGCGCGACGTCAGGGACGCACGGCCTGGCGCGGCGCCGCACCCGGCGCCCCGGCGGCGGCGAAGGCGTCGTCGAGCGCGTCGAGGGACCACGGTCCGCCGGTCAGCTCCGCGAACGGGAACTGCGCGTGCTCGGCGACGAGGAACGCGACCGCGGCGGTGAGGTGGCGGGGGGCGTAGTTGTGCACGCCGACGACCGTGTGCAGCCCACGGACCAGGTGTTCCGGATCGAGCCCCACCGCGGGGCCGGGTGAGACCGACCCGGCGAGGACGGCGGTGCCGCCGACGTCGAGCGCGTCGAGGCAGGTGCGCACGGCGGCGGGTGCACCGGACAGCTCCAGCGCGACGTCGAACGCCCGCTCCGGCGGGGTCCCGACCGTGTCCGCGGCGCCGAAGCGGCGGGCCCGGTCGCGGCGGTCGGGGTGCGGGTCGGCGACCACGACCACGGCGCCCGCGCGGGACGCCATCGCCGCCGCGGTCACACCGAGCATGCCCGCGCCCGTCACCAGCACCCGCGCTCCCGGGCCCGGCCAGCCGGCGGCGTCGAGGACCGCGGCGACCGTGGCCGTCGCGCACGAGGCGGGTGCAGCGACCTCGTCGGGCACAGCTGAGGGGACGACGACTGTCGCGGTGCCCGGGGCGAGCAGGCAGTGGGTGGCGAACCCGCCGGTCAGCGGGCGGGCCTCGTCCAGCGGGGCGTGGCCGTACTTGTGCAGGTCGGTGCACTTCTGCGGGATCCCGCGACGGCAGCGGCGGCACTCCCCGCAGGACGCGGCGACCGAGAAGACGATCCGGTCGCCGGTCCGGACCGGCGCCCCGTCGACGTGGTGCAGGCCCGGCGCCGTCGCGACGACCCGCCCGACCTGCTCGTGCCCGAGCACGCCCGGCACCGGCGACGAGCGGTGCCCGCGGGTCGTGTGCAGGTCCGAACCGCATACCGTCGCCAGATCGACCTCCACCAGGGCCTCCCCCGGCCCCGGCTCGCCGAGCGCGGTCGTGACCAGGCGGAACGGGGCGCCGACGCCGTCCCAGCGGGCGTAGCGGGCGGTCGTCACGGGAGCTGTCATGCCCGCCACGGTCGCACCACCTCGCCGGGCCGTCCACCTCCCTGTATGGACAAGTTGGTGAACGCACGGCGGCGCGGTTCACCGGCACCGGGCGGGGGTACGCCGCGTCGGCACCGCACGAACGACCCGGAGGCACCCCGATGTCCGACAGCACGCTCAGCAAGGACCCGACCGCAGACCCGGCCGAGCACGACGCCTACTTCCCGTCGCCGTACTCGCTCGACGCCTACACCGCGCCGCGGACCGACTTCGACGGTCTCGCCACCGAGCGGCACGCCTGGTCCGGCGGCCGGTGGAAGGTGCTCGTCCTGGCCACCGACGAGCGCTACCTGCGGATGGGCAACGGCACGTTCTTCTCCACCGGCAACCACCCGGTGGAGACGCTGCTCCCCCTGCACCACATCCTGGAGGCCGGGTTCGGCGTCGAGATCGCGACGCTCACCGGCAACCCGGCGAAGTTCGAATGGTGGGCCTACCCCGGGGAGGACGAGGCGGTCGGCAGCGCCCGCGACAAGCTGATCGCGCAGTGGCGGGCCCCGAAGTCCCTGGCCGAGGTCGTCGACCGCGAACTGGGCGACGACTCGGACTACCTCGCGGTGTTCGTCCCCGGCGGGCACGGCGCGCTGTCCGGGCTGCCGTTCTCCACCGACGTCCGTGACACGCTGGAGTGGGCGATGCGCACCGACCGCCTCGTGGTGTCGCTGTGCCACGGGCCGGCCGCGTTCCTCGCGACCCGGATCGGCCGCGGCCGCTCGGTGTTCGAGGGCTACGAGATGTGCGTGTTCCCCGACGCGCTCGACGCCGGGGCCAACATCGACATCGGCTACCTGCCGGGCGAGATGCCGTGGCTGCTCGGCGCGGCGCTGCAGAACGAGGGGATCCGCGTCGTCAACGACGACATGACCGGCCGCTGCACCACCGACCGCAACGTCATCACCGGCGACAGCCCGCTCGCCGCGAACGAGCTGGGCAAGCTCACCGCGACCGCGCTGCTGGAGTACGCCCGACGCCGCGGCTGACCACGCACCTCAGGGCGCCGTACCACCGGCTGCCAGCCGCCACACCCGGTCGCGGCTGAACGGCTGGTGGTACGGCCGCACCCCCAGCGCCCGGCGGATCGCGTTCGCGACCGCGGGCGCCACCGGGTTGTAGGGCGCCTCGCTCATCGACTTCGCGCCGTACGTGCCCAGCGCGTCGTGGGTGCGGGCGTAGCGCACCTCGGTGACCGGGACGTCGGCCATCTGCGGCACCCGGTACGTGCGGAACACCGGGTTGAGGATCTCCCCGGACTCCCCGACGTACACCTCCTCGTAGAGCGCGCTGCCCAGCCCCATCGCGGCGCCGCCCTCCACCTGCCCGCGCAGCTGCTCGGGGTTCAGGACGGTGCCGGCGTCGACGGCCTGCACCGAGCGCAGCACCCGGACCTCGCCGGTGGCGGTGTCCACCGCGACCCGCACGCCGTGGCAGTTCGCGGTGATCGCCCGCGCGGTGCCGGGTTCCTCCCCCGTCGCGGACAGTCCCCCCGGCGACGACGCGGCGGCCAGCACCTCGTCGAGGGACCACTCGCCGTCGGGGGTCGTGACGCCGTCGGCGTGCAGCTCTCCGACGCCGGTCACCGCCAGGATGCGGGCCCGCAGCGCGGTGGCCGCGGCGTGCAGGGCCTTGCCCGCCACGGTGGTGCCCGCCGAGGCGAACGCCCCGGTGTCGTAGCCGCAGGCGTCGGTGTCGCCGTGGTGGGCGTCGACCCGGTCCGCGGTCGTCCCCAACACGGTCGCGACGACCTGGCGGTGGGTCGTCGTGGTGCCGTTGCCGAACTCGACGGTGCCGGCACCGAGCCGATAGCGCCCGCCGGGCAGCAGGGTCACCGTGGTGGTGGCGGCGTGGCCGAACGGGGCCATCGTCGTCATCATGCCCAGGGCGGTGCCCTCGCCGACGCGCCACGTCGGGCCGTCCGGCACGGGGCCGCCGCTGCCGTCGGCCAGTGCGTCCTGCACGAGGTCGAGGCACTGGTCCATGCCGTAGCTGGTCCAGTGCAGGTCGTGCTCGGGGTCGCCGTGGTGGGCGACGTGCAGCGGGTCCCCGGCGCGGACCATGTTGCGCCGCCGCAGGTCGAACGGGTCGAGGCCGGCGACGATCGCCAGCTCGTCCATCGCGGACTCGACGGCGAACATCACCTGGCCCAGGCCGTAACCGCGGAACGCGCCGCTGGGGACGTTGTTCGTGTAGACGACCTCGGCGTCGAGGTGCTTCACGGGGCAGTTGTAGACGCTGACCGACTCGGCGACGGCGTGGAACAGCACCCCGCGTGAGTGGTTGCCGTAGGCGCCGGTGTCGGACAGGACGTCGAGCTTCATCGCGGTGAGCCGGCCGTCGTCGTCGGCGCCGAGGGTGACCGCGACCCGCATCGGGTGGCGCAACGCGGTGCGGGTGAACTCCTCGGTCCGGGTGAACTCATGGACGACGGTGCGCCCGGTCCGCAGCACCGCGAGCCCGACGAGGTCCTCGGCGAACATCTCCTGCTTGCCGCCGAACCCGCCGCCGACCCGCGCGGTGTGCACCCGGACCCGGTCGGGGTCCAGGTCGAGCACGCGGGCGAGCTCGGCGCGGGTGAGGAACGGGACCTGGGTCCCCGCGCGGACGACGAGCCGCCCGTCGTCGTCGAGGGAGCCGATCGCCCCGTGGCACTCGAGCTGGGCGTGGGAGACGCGGCTGGTGCGCCAGGTGCCGGTGACGGTGTGCGCGGCCCCGGCGAGCGCGGCGTCGACGTCACCGCCGTGTCCGCCGTGCAGGGCGAGCACGACGTTGCGGGACGCCTCGTCGACGCGGTCGGCCGGGGTCCGGTCCGGGTGCACCAGCGGCGCACCGGGCAGGCGGGCCGCCTCCGGGTCCAGCACGGCGGGCAGCACCTCGTAGTCGACGGCGATCAGGGCGCAGGCGGCCTCGGCCTGTGCCGGGCTCTGCGCGACGACGGCCGCGACCCGCTGCCCGACGTGCCGGACGACGTCGTCGAGCATCCGGGTGTCGTCGGGGTCGTCGGTGCGGTGCTCGTGCCGGGCGGTGGAGTACCGCAGGTCCGGCACGTCGTGGTGGGTCAGCACCAGCGCGACGCCCGGCGCGGCCCGTGCGGCGGTGGCGTCGATCGACCGGATCCGGGCATGGGCGTGCGGGGAGCCGAGGACCCGCAGGTGCAGGGCACCGGTGAGGTCGACGTCGAAGGTGAACGGCTCGGTGCCGGTGACGATGCGCTCGGCCGCCGGGGGCCGGGCCGAGCAGCCGACCGTGCCCTCCGCGGCGCGCGGACCGTCGGCGGCGCACCCACGACGGACGCCGGTCTCGATCGCCTCCCGGATGCTGCGGTAGCCGGTGCAGCGGCACAGGTTGCCCTTCATCCGCCGCGGCAGGTCGTCGAGGTCCTCGGCGGTCAGGGCGGACGCGGTGACGATCTGCCCGGCCGTGCAGAACCCGCACTGGTAGCCGAACTTCTCCACGAACGCCTGCTGCACCGGGTGCAGCTCCCCGTCCGGCCCGGCCAGCCCGGCTACGGTGGTGACCCGCGCGCCGTCGAGACGCTGGGCGGGGATCAGGCAGGAGTGCACGGGCCGGTCGTCGAGCAGGACGGTGCACGCGCCGCAGTCCCCGGCGTCGCAGCCCTTGCGCACCTCCACGTGCCCGTGCTCGCGCAGGAACGTGCGGGTGCACTGCCCCGGGGCGGGCTCGGCCTCCAGCTCGGTGTCGTTGATGTGCAGCTTCACGACAGCTCCTCCCGGATCTGCTCCAGCAGCACCGCGCTGACCCCGTGGCGCCAGTCCGCGGAACCGAGCGGGTCGGTGTACCAGCCGTCGACGGCGTCGACGTCGGCGCGCAGCCGGTCGGCGTCGGGCACACCGGCCGGGTAGCGCAGGACGGTGGGGGCCTCGGTCGCGGCGGTGATCACGAACGTGGCCGCGCCGCCGTCGCGCGCGGTGTCGACCCGCCCGGTGAGCACGGCGCCGGAGCGGCCGAGCTCGGCGAGTGCGATCTTGCGGAAGGCGGTGCGGGCGCGCAGTGCGGCACCGGGCAGCTCGACCGCGCGCAGGACCTCGCGGGGGCGCAGCGCGGTGGTGCCGTTCCCGGTGACGAGCGTCGCGACCGGGACCCGGTGCTCGTCGCCGTCGGGGGTCCAGACGACGGCGACGCCGTCGAGCGTCGCGGCGAGCGCGACCATCCCGGCGGCGGCGTAGGCACGGCACACGTTCCCGCCGACGGTCGCGGTGTGCCAGATCTTCCACGACGCCAGCAGGGCGTGCGCGCACTGGGCGAACAGCGGGACCCCGGTGCGCTCCCCGTACCCGGCGAGGTCGGCGATCGGGCAGGTCGCCGCCACCGACAGGCCGCCGTCGGGCAGCGGTTCCAGGGGCTCCCAGCCCATCGTGGTCAGGTCGACCAGGCCGGTGACGCCGGGCTGCGGCTCGGAGAACAGCCAGGTCCCGCCGGCGAGGATCCGCTCCCCCGGAGCCAGCGCCAGGTCGGCGCGCTCGCGGGCGCGCCGGAACCCGGTGACGGTGTGCAGATCCATCCGCTCACCCGGCCCGCGAGACGAGGTCGCGGTGCACCGCGGCACACTCGGCGGCGACGGCGTCGGTGTCGACGGTGAGGACCGTGTCCTTCTCCACGACCGGGCGGCCGTGCACCAGCAACAGCTCCAGCGGCGGCGGGGTGCCCAGGACCAGGGCGGCCACCGGGTCGGCGACGTCGCGGTGCCGGAACCCGTCGAGGCGCCACAGCGCGAGGTCGGCGAGCTTCCCGGTCTCGATCGACCCGATCTCGTCCTCGCGACCGAGCAGCCGGGCGCCGCCGAGCGTGCCGAGCTCCAGGGCCTCGCGCACCGACAGGGCGCGGGGGCCGCCCGCGGCGCGGGCGAAGAGGACGGCGTGCTTGACGTCCTCCAGCAGGTGGGTGCCCTCGTTGGAGGCGGCGCCGTCGACGCCGATCCCGACCCGGGCGCCGGCGTCGACGAGGTCACGGACCCGCGCGATGCCGGCACCGAGACGGCCGTTGGAGGTGGGGCAGTGCGCGACGCCGGTGCCGGTGGCGCCGATGGTCTTCACCGCCTCGTCGTCGAGGTGCACGGTGTGGGCGAACCACACGTCGGGCCCGGTCCAGCCCAGGTCGGCGACGTACTCGGTGGGGGTGGCGCCGAAGCGCTCCCGGCAGTACGCCTCCTCGTCGTCGGTCTCGGCGAGGTGGGTGTGCAGCCGCACACCGAGCTCGCGGGCCAGCGCAGCGGACTCCCGCATCAGCTCCGGTGTCACCGAGAACGGCGAGCAGGGCGCCAGCGCGATCCGCAGCATCGACCCCGGTGACGGGTCGTGCCAGCGGGCGACGGCGTCGGCGGAGGCGGCGAGGATCTCGTCGCGGTCGGAGACCACGTGGTCCGGCGGCAGCCCGCCCGCGCTGCGCCCCAGGTCCATCGACCCGCGGGTCGGGTGGAACCGCAGCCCCACCTGCTGGGCGGCCCGGATCTCGGCGCCGAGCACGTCACCGCCCTCCCGGGGGAAGACGTAGTGGTGGTCGGTGGTGGTCGTGCATCCCGACAACGCGAGCGCCGACAGCGCCCCGGTGGCGCCGGTGTGCACGGCGTGCTCGTCGATGCCGGCCCACACCGGATAGAGCGTGGTCAGCCACTCGAACAGCGTGTGGTCGACGGCGAGTCCGCGGGTCACCCACTGGTAGAGGTGGTGGTGGGTGTTGACCAGCCCCGGGGTGAGCAGGCAGCCGCGGGCGTCGACCCTGCGGTCGTAGGACCCCGCCGGGGCGGGGCCGGGCCCGACGGCGGCGATCCGTTCCCCCTCGACGACGACGTGCCCGCCGGGGATCTCCTCCCCGGTGACGGTGACGACGTGGGCACCCTCGATGGCGACCCGGCTGGCGGTCCGCCCGGCGTTCGGCTGCTGCATGGACCCCAGTGCACCGTGTGACGGTCACCAGGAGAAGGCACCACTGTGACGAATCGGGGTCCCGCCGGGTGCACCGAGTTGTAGGTTCCTCCCATGCTGCTCTCGGAGCTCGTCGCGCGACCGGAGCTGCGGCTGCGGGTCCTGCACGGCTCGGCGGCCGATCTGGACCGGTCCGTGCGCTGGGTGTACCCGACCGACCTGCCCGACCCGTCGCGTTACCTGGGCGGCGGTGAGCTGGTGGTGTCCGGGCTGGTGTGGCGGCGGACAACGGCGGACTCGGAGCGGTTCGTCGCGGCCGTCGCCCGGCCCGGGGCGGCGGCGCTGGTGGCCGGCGAGGCCGTGTTCGGCGACATCCCGGGCGACGTCGTCGACGCCTGCCGCCGCCACGACCTCGTCCTGATCGCGGTCCCGGTGGACGTGTCGTTCGGCGCGGTGACCGAGGTGGTGATCGGGGCGCTGTCCGCGGCCCGCGGGGACCGGCTCGCCCACACCCTGGGCCGGCACCGGCGGCTGCTCGCCGCGTTCGCCGGCGGCGCGGAGCTGGCCGAGCTGGCCGGGGCGGTCTCGGCGGGCACCGGGCTGGTCTGCCGGGTGCTCACCGCCGCGGGCGGCCTCCTGGCCGGGCCGGCCCTGCCCGACGCCGAGCGCGACGCCGTCGTCGCCGGGTTCCTCACCGCGGGCCGGCTGCCGGTGACCGTCCCGGCCGGTCGGGAGGGTGCCGCGCACCTGGTGGTCCCCGCGGCACCGGGAACGGCACGGACCACCGGCTGGCTGGTCGCCGCGCAGCTGCCGCCGGGCACTGCGCAGGCGGGCACCGAGGCCGTCGACGCCGTCGGGGAGCTGGCCGCCATCGCCGCGCTGGACCGGTCCCGGCGCCGCGAGGGCGCGGCGGTGGCCCGCCCGATCGCCGACGACGCGCTGGCCCGGATCGCCGCCGACACCGGCGACCGGCCGGAGACCCGGGTACGGCTGCGCCAGGCCGGGGTGGAGCCGGACGGGACCCTCGCCGTGGTCGTGCTGCGCGCCTCGGGCGTCGCGGACCCGGCCGACACCGCGCACACCGTGCTGCTCGACGCGCTGGTCAGCACCGGCCCGGCCGCGGTCGGGGTGCTGGGTGGCGACGCGGTCGCCGTCGTCGCGGTGCCCGGGCGTGCGGACACCCCGGACCCGGTCGAGGTGGTGCTGGGCGCGGTGCACCGGCTCGGCCCGGGCCTGGCGGGCGGACGGCTGTCGGCCGGGGTGTCGCGGCCGTCGACGGCGGAGGCGCTGTCGGGTGCGCTCGCCGAGGCCGGGCACGCCGCGGGACTGGCGGCGTCCCGGGTCGGCCCGGGCGTAGCGCATGCTGAGGTGGGTCAGACCGCGGCGAGCACGGCCGGCACCACCACGACGGCGGCGACCGCCGCCCCGTCGACAGGGGCCCCGCCGAACGCGGCGAGCTGCTCGGCGGGCATCCGCAGTCACGCCGACAGCGGCGCCCCGAACCGCCGGGCCTGCAGGAACGAGGCGACCTGGTCGGGCGGGAAGGCGTAGTTGGCGAGTGCGGCGTTCTGTTCGAAGGTCAGGCCGGGCCGGTTGAACGAGCGCAGCACGTGAAGCAGCGCGACGAACACCGGGATCTGCAGGAACACCACTCCGATCCCGGCGACCGGCGACGAGCCGTGCGTGCGGTGCAGCGCGGCGGTCGCCTCGGCCAGTGCCCGGGCGTCGCCGCGGTGGCGTTCGCGGAGCCGGGCGACCTGCGGGGCCAGTGCGCGACCGATCCGGGCGGCGCGCATCCGGGTCCAGGCCGAGCGCACCAGCAGCGCCCGGACGGTGAGCACGAGGAACACCACCGACAGCGCCCAGGACGGGCCGGTGGCCGGTCCGAACAGGGCGCCGAACAGCTCGTGCCACAGGCACATGACGAAGGAGACGGGTAGTACAGGAAGTCGAGCACGTGTCACTCCGGGGACGTCCGAGGGGCAGGACGGGTCCCGGAACAGGGACGACGACGGGCCGGTGCGCACACCGCACCGGCGCGCGGGGCGGCGCGTCAGGCGGCCGCGACGATGCCGGGAACCTGCTCCGGGTGGAGCGGTCCCGAAGCGCGCGGCCGGGGACGGCCCGCCGCGTCGGGGTCGGTCTGGCGGACGATCCCGGCCCGGTGCCGGACCCGGCGGGCCTCGCGGACCGGGGTGGTCGCGGCAGTGGCGACGAGGTGGATCGCGCCGAGCTCGCGGTGCCCGGCCCACACGAGGACGGCGAGCGCGACCACGGCGCCGACGAGCCCGGTCTCGACCTCGGCGGGCAGCAGGACCGGCGCGAGCGGGAGCAGCGACGCGACCAGCAGGGCCGCCCCGTCCCGCGCACGCCGTCCGATCCCGAGGTCCACGCCGGCCGCCGGGCCCTGCGCCCGTCACCGGGTCAGCCGGACACCAGGTCGTCGAACCGGCGCCCCGCGACCTTGGCGATCTCCACCAGGGCCGTCGCGTGCTCCTGCGCGGGCGGGTGCTCCAGCCTCCTCCGCGCGGTGGCGAGCAACGTGCGGGTGTCCCCCGCGTCGCGCAGACAGACGATCAGCGGAAACCCGAAGCGCTCCCGGTAGGCCGCCGCCACGGCGCAGAGCTCGGCGCGGTCGTCGTTGCCGAGCAGGGCGAGCCCGGCCCGGTCACGCAGTGCCGCCGCGGCGGTGCCACCGACGGGGCCACCGACCGGGCCGACGCCGTCGGAGCGGCGGGGGGCGGGGGCGCCGGAGCCGCCCGCGCCGGCGAGCCCCCCGAGGTCGGGGTAATGGCCCAACAGCGCCCGCTGCTCCTCGATCGGCGCGGCGAACAGCTCGTCCTGCACCGCCGCGCGCAGCGCGGTGGCGTCGGCGAAGGGGCCGCGGCCGTGCACCCGGGCCGGCACCGCGGTCGGGCCCTCGAACAGCCGCCCGAGCACCGCGGAGAACTCGCCGGCGTCGGCGGAGGCGAGCCGGTCGAAGGTCACCGTGTCCCCACCGGGCGTCGCGGGTGCGATGTCGCGGCGGCGCCCGGTGTGGAAGAAGAGCAGGTTGAGCCCGATCGCGACGACGCTGCCCGCGGTGATCCCGGAGCCGAGCACGATGCCCGCCCACTCCGGCAGGGCCTGCGCCACGTCCGGCTGCACGGTCACGAACAGCGCGACCCCGAGCCCGGACCCGACCACGACGACGTTGCGGTGGTCGCGGAAGTCGACCCGCGACAGCGTCTGGATCCCGACGACGGCGACGGTCGCGAACATCGCCAGCGCCGCACCGCCCAGCACCGGGTGCGGCACGGCCGCGACCAGCGCCCCGGCCTTCGGCACCAGCCCGATGAGGATCATGAAACCGCCCGCGGCGGCCACCACCCAGCGGCTGGAGACCCGGGTGAGCCGGACGAGGCCGACGTTCTCGGCGAAGCAGGTGTAGGGGAAGGAGTTGAGGACACCGCCCAGGGTGGTGGCGGCGCCGTCGGCGCGCAGGGCGCGGGCGACGTCGTCCGACCCGACCTTCTTGTCCACGATCTCGCCGGTGGCGATCACGTCACCGGTCGTCTCGACCGCGGTGATCATCATGACGACGATCATCGACAGGATCGCGGCGATCGAGAACTGCGGCCAGCCGAAGTGGAACGGCGTGGTGACCCCGACCCAGTCCGACTCCCCCACCGCGGACAGGTCGACCAGACCGAACGGCACTGCGGCGAGCGTGCCGAGCACGAGCCCGGCCAGCACGGCGACCGTCGCGAGGAACCCACGGAACAGCCGCTGGATCAGCACGATCACCGCCAGCGTCCCGAGGGCGAGCCCGAGGTAGAGCGGGTTGCCGGGGTCGGGGGCGTTCGAGCCGCCGACGGCGTCGGTCGCGGCGACCGGCAGCAGCGCCAGCCCGATCACGGTGATCACCGTGCCGGTGACGACCGGTGGGAAGAAGCGCAGCAGCCGCGCGAAGTAGGGCGCGGCGAAGAAGGTGACCAGCCCGGCGACGATCACCGCGCCGTAGATGGTGGTCAGTCCCTGCGTCCCGCCTCCCGCGGCGAGCCCGATCGCGATCATCGGGGAGACCGCGGTGAACGTAACGCCCTGCAGCAGCGGCAGCCGCACCCCGATCCGGCCGATCCCGACCGACTGCAGGATCGAGGCGATGCCGCAGGTGAACAGGTCGGCGTTGATCAGGTGGATGAGCTGGCGCTCGTCGAGGCCGATGGCGTTGGCGAGCAGGATCGGCACGACGACGGCACCGGCGTAGAACGCCAGCACGTGCTGCATGCCGTAGACGGCGAGCCGTCCGGCGGGCGGCACCCGGTCGACCGGGTGGACGGGACGGGCGGGATCGGCGGTGGCGCTGGTGGATCGGCGCAGGCGCATCGGTGACCTCGATGAGAGCCGGAGGGGGATGACGGGGCAGGGCGCGCAGAGGGGCCGGATTGCGACCTGCATCACCATGCGCCCGGGCCGGGACCACCCGGCACCGCCGTCCTCGACGAACCCTGGCCCGCTCGGCCCGGGGCTTTCGTAGGTTCCGACAGTCGACCCGGGCGCCACGGCCACGCGAGTCCGCCGTTCGGAACCTCCCGGCAATGCCGTTGCAACCCGGGATCAGACAGAATGCCGGCATGCACCTCAGCCCGCAGGAGCGCGACAAGCTCCTCGTCCACGTCGCCGCCGACGTCGCCCGCAGGCGGCGCGAGCGGGGCCTGCGGATGAACTACCCGGAGTCGGTCGCGCTGATCACCGAGCACGTCCTGGAGGGCGCCCGCGACGGGAGCACCGTCAGCGAGCTGATGAGCAGCGGGCGAGAGGTCCTGACCCGAGACGACGTCCTCGACGGCGTCCCGGAGATGCTGGACTCGGTGCAGGTGGAGGCCACCTTCCCGGACGGCACCAAGCTCGTCACCGTCCACGGGCCGATCGCGTGACCCCCGGCGAGATCCTGTTCGGCGACGAGCCGGTGGAGCTCAACCCCGGCCGCACCCGGGTCGTGCTCACCGTCGTCAACGCGGCGGACCGGCCGGTGCAGGTCGGGTCGCACTACCACTTCGCCGCCGCGAACCCCGGCCTCGAGTTCGACCGCGACGCCGCTTGGGGGCACCGGCTCGACGTGCCCGCGGGGACGTCGGTGCGGTTCGAGCCCGGGGTCGAGCGCGAGGTGTCGCTGGTGCCGATCGTGGGGGCGCGCCGCGTCCCCGGCCTGCGCCCCGAGAGCGCGGGCGCCCTCGACGAGCGGAGCCACGGGTGAGCATCGACCGCGCGCGTTACGCCGACCTGTACGGCCCCACCGTCGGGGACCGGATCCGACTCGCCGACACGAACCTGCTGATCGAGGTGACAGAGGACCGCTCGCGCGGCCCGGCGGCGGGCGACGAGGTGGTCTTCGGCGGCGGCAAGGTGATCCGGGAGTCGATGGGCCAGGCCGCCGTCACCGCCGCGCACTGCCCGGACCTGGTGATCACCGGTGCCGTCGTGCTCGACCACTGGGGCGTGATCAAGGCCGACATCGGGGTCAAGGACGGCCGCATCGTCGGGATCGGCAAGGCCGGCAACCCCGACACGATGAACGGCGTCGACCCCGCCCTGGTGATCGGGCCGGGCACCGAGGTGCTCGCGGGCAACGGACGCATCCTCACCTCGGGGGCGATCGACGCGCACGTGCACTTCATCTGCCCGCAGCTGGTCGAGACCGCGCTCGCCTCGGGCGTCACCACCCTGTTCGGCGGTGGCACCGGCCCGGTCGACGGGTCGAAGGCCACGACGGTCACGCCGGGACCGTGGAACATCTCGCGCATGTTGCAGGCCATGGACCACCAGCCGGTGAACCTGCTGCTGACGGGGAAGGGCAACACCGTGTCGGCCGAGGCGCTGCACGAGCAGCTGCGTGCCGGGGCGGGCGGGTTCAAGCTGCACGAGGACTGGGGCACCACGCCGTCGGCGATCGACGCCTGCCTCCGGGTGTGCGAGGAGACCGGTGTGCAGGCCGCGCTCCACAGCGACACGCTCAACGAGGCCGGGTTCCTGCAGTCCACCCTGGCCGCGATCGGCGGACGCTCGATCAACGCCTTCCACACCGAGGGCGCGGGCGGCGGGCACGCCCCGGACATCATCGAGATCGTCGGCACGTCGCACGTGCTGCCGTCGTCGACGAGCCCGACCCGCCCGCACACCGTCAACACCCTCGACGAGCACCTCGACATGCTCATGGTGTGCCACCACCTGAACCCGTCGGTGCCCGAGGACCTGGCCTTCGCCGAGTCCCGGATCCGCCCGACGACGATCGCCGCCGAGGACGTGCTGCAGGACCTGGGTGCGATCTCGATGATGAGCTCGGACTCCCAGGCGATGGGCCGCATCGGCGAGGTGGTCATCCGGACCTGGCAGACCGCCCACGTCATGAAGGCCGCCCGCGGACCGCTTCCCGGTGACTCCGACCGCGCCGACAACCTGCGGGCCCGGCGCTACGTCGCGAAGTACACGATCAACCCGGCGCTGGCCCACGGCGCGGCCGAGCACATCGGCTCGGTGGAGGTCTGCGGTTCCCCCGAGATCGTGGAGGGTTCTTATGCCGCGTCTCGGGTGAGGGCGGCGTTCTCGTAGTTGATCGGTGAGAGCCCGGCGGCGGCACTGTGTCGCCGCCGGTGGTTGTAGAAGCCGTAACACCAGTCGATGACCGCCGCCCGCGCCCTACTGATGGTGTCGAAGTCGTTGCGGGACAGCACTTCCCACTCCAGGCTGGAGAAGAACGCCTCCGCCGCGGCATTGTCGAAACACGACCCGACCCGGCCCATCGACTGACGGATGTCGAGCCGCCGACACAGAGCGGTGAACGCGCCCGCGGTGTAGGTCGACCCGCGGTCGGTGTGGAAGATCACCCCGGCGATTCGGTCCGCCCCGCCGCGGGCCGCCACCGCCATCCGGATCGCCGCACACGCCAGCTCGGCGTTCGGGTGCAGCCCCGTGGCCGCGCCGAGCAGCCGCCGCGAGTACAGGTCGATCACCGTGGCCAGATACAACTTCCCGGCCGCGGTGGGGATCTCGGTCATGTCCCCGACCCATCTGCGGTTCGGCTCGGCCGCAGTGAAACCCCGACGAAGCAGGTCCGGGAACTTCGGCGCCGTGCGGTCCTGGCGGGTCAGCCCGTTGTGCCGCTTGATCCGGCGGGCGACCAGGCCCTGGCGGCGCATCGAGTCCGCCACGGTCTTCTCCGACACCCGCCATCCGGCCTCACACAGGTCGGCGTGCAGACGGGGTGAGCCGTGTAGCCGCTGGGCGTCGTCGAACGCCACGGCCACGGCGGCGTCCAACGCGCAGCGGCGCTTCTCGGTCGCGGTGGCACCACCGTCGGAACGCGCGGCGCGGTCGAGCCACTTGTACAGCCAGGAGATCGACACCCCCAACAGGGCGCAGGCCAGCGTGTGCGGCACCCGGTGGAAGGTCCTCTGGTCGGCGATGAAACGGGCCACGCTCACTTCGTCGCCTCCTTGACCCACAGGACCACGGATCGCTTGAGGACATCACGCTCCATCCGCAGCTCGGCGTTCTCCGCGCGCAGCCGCTTGAGCTCCTCGACGCCGCCGCGAGACAGGCCCTCGGTGTCCTCGCGGGCCTCTCGTGCACGGGCCACCCAGTTGCCCAGCGTGCCCTCGTTGACCCCCAGGTCACGGGCGACCTGGGCGATCGGCTTGCCCGTCTCCTCCACGACCCGGACCGCTCCGTCACGGAACTCCCGGTCGTAGCGCTTCCGTACCTCTGGCATCGCTACCCCTTATAGCTGATGCCTCCCCGATCATGGGGGACGCCGACTCGGTGTGCGGCGCGGCCTGGGGCGAGCGTTCCGAGGCTCGCACGAACACCCGCAACGGCTACCGCCACCGCGACTTCGACACCCGCGCCGGCACGATCGACGTGGCGATCCCCAAGCTGCGCAACGGCTCCTACTTCCCCGACTGGTTGCTGGAGCGTCGTCGCCGGGCGGAGCGGGCCCTGACCACGGTGGTCGCGACCTGCTACCTGCTCGGGGTCTCGACGCGGCGGATGGAGAAACTCGTCGACTCCCTGGGCATCTTGGACTCAACCGGTCAGCGCAACAGTGCTCCGAATCTATCAGCCGGGGTGTCGAAATCAAGCGTTTTGCGCGGTCGGGTGTTGAGGCGTTCCGCGACGCGGTCGAGTTGGGCCTGGGTGATGTGGTCGAGCCGGGTGCCCTTCGGGAAGTACTGGCGTAGTAGCCGGTTGGTGTTCTCGTTCGTGCCACGCTGCCAGGGGCTGGCCGGGTCGGCGAAGTAGACGTCCAACCCGGTCCGGGCGGTGACGATGGTGTGGCGGGCCAGTTCCATCCCGCGGTCCCAGGTCAGCGACTTGCGGACGTGTTCGGGCAGTCGGGCCATCTGCCGGGACAGTTGGTGGGCGACGGTGTGCATGTCGCGCCCTCCGAGCGCGACCAGCACGGTGAACCGGGTCGCGCGCTCGACCACGGTCGCGATCTGGGTGGTGCCACGCCCGAGCAGCAGATCACCTTCCCAGTGCCCGGGCACCGCCCGATCAGTCACCTCGGCGGGCCGGTCGTGGATGGAGACCGCGCCGGGGATCTGCGAGCGCCACTGCCCACCGGTGGTGTTGTGCACGTTACGCCGGATCGGACGGCCCGACCGCAGGTGTTTCTGCAGGTCTTTGGCCAGCACACCGCGGGTCTGCACGAACAGCGACTTGTAGATCGTCTCGTGTGACACCCGCATCCCCGATCCCGGAGCGTAGTGCTTGGCCAGGTGCCCGGCGATCTGCTCGGGCGACCAGTCCTCACCCAGTCTGGCAGCGACGAACCCACACAGCAGCGGACGACGGGCGAGCAGACACGTCTTGGGGCGCTGGGCCCGGCGCCAGGCGCGGTCCTCGGCGTCCACAGCACGGTAGGCACGCCGACCCTTGTTGCGGGCGACCTCCCGGCTCACCGTCGAGGCCGGACGACCGAGCCCAGCCGCGATGGCCCGGATCGAACGATACTGGGCCAGACCACGAGAGATCTCCTCCCGCTCGGCCGCGGTCAGCGTCCCCGGTCGGCGACGACGTGATGGCGGCACGTAGCCACCGGTGGACTTGAGCACCGTGAACACCGACCCCGGCGGGCGTCCGATCGCCCGAGCGATGTCACTGATCGACTCCCCACGCCCCCACCGGACCCACAGATCCGCGCGGTCGGCATCGGACATCCCAGGTCGTCCCAGTCGCGCCATCCCACACCCCTATCATGATCAACTACCCGGGTGTTGCGCTGACCGGTTGAGTCCAAGCGTCCCGGCTTTACTGCCGGTGGTTTGGTGGCCAGTGATCATCTGGCCGATGGTTCTGTGTCAGCGTAGTGGGCTGCCTCGAACTCGGTGGGGCTGATCATGCCCAGACTTGAGTGCAGTCGGCGGTTGTTGTACCACTCGACCCAGCTGGCGGTGGCGTACTCGACGTCGGCGATCGTGCGGTAGGGGCCGTCGTGGAAGACTCGGGTGCGGATGCATTCGGCCTTGTAGAGGCCGTTGATGGTCTCCATCAGGGCGTTGTCGTAGGCGTCGCCGACGCTGCCGACCGAGGGCTGTATGCCCTCGAGGTGCAGGTGCTCGGTGAACCGCAGACTCGTATATTGCGACCCGGCATCGGAATGGCAGATCAGCTGGTCCCGGGCCACGGCTTTGCCCTCGTGGGCACGTCGCCACAGCGCCATCCGTAACGGCACGTCCACCAGCTCGACGTCACGAGTGAGCGCGGCGTGCCAGCCCACGATCTTCTGCGAGAAGCAGTCCACGATGAACGCCACGTAGGTGAACGACTGATACGTGCGCACGTAGGTGAAGTCGGTGACCCACTTGCTGTCGGGTGCTGAGGCGGTGAAGTTGCGGTCGAGCAGATCAGCGGCCCGCTGGGCGGTCGAGTCCGGGATGGTCGTGCGCGGCCGTTTCCCGCGGACCACTCCGGCCAGCCCCACCGAGCGCATCGCCCGGTCGACCGCTCCGAACCCAGCCTCGGGCAGCACCGTTCGACGGATCAGGGCCAGCATCTTGCGACGCCCATAAAGTCCCTCTGGGGCCAGCACCGGTTCGCCGGCGCGGTTGGTGGTGAACGCCGCCGCACGGACGGCGTCTTCGACCAGGGCGTCGGTGACGGTCCGGGCCGCGACCCGGCCGGCGGCGCCGTTCCTGGTGCCGGTCCGAGCGCACCAGGCCCGCAAGGTTCGTGCCGCGATCGTGAGCCCCAGGGTGTTGAGGGCAGCAAGGATCGACTCGACGGCATGACCAGCAGCCCGCATCTGATCGACGAACGCGACGATCAGCGGTTTCGGGGGTCGAGCTCCCCCACGAAGAAAATCGTCGCCGACTTGAGGACCTCGTTGACCTCGCGCAGGCGCTTGTTCTCCGCCCGCAACCGCCGCAGCTCCTCGCGGTCATCGCTGGTCACGCCCGCTACGACGCCGGTGTCGACGTCGTGCTGGGACACCCAGCGACGCACGGACTCACGCGACACCCCGAGTGACTCAGCGACCTGGACATGCACGGCACGCTCGGTCGAGTACGCCGAACGATGCTCGGTCACCAGACGCACAGCCTGGCTCCGAACCGCTGGGTCGATCTTCTTGGGCACGACACCCATCCTCTCAGCCTGCTCACAACGGAGCGGCAGAGAAGCCGGGACGGTTCAATCTGTCTCGACCACGACGTTGTGGTGGGCCACTGCGGTTCCCCCAGGGACCGTGCGGGTCGGACTCGCCGCCGACGACTGCCCAGCAGTCCTGCAGTCCATCGCCCGTCCCGCGGCGACGAGCGATGGGGGGCTCCTCGACGACCACGTGCCGTGGCCCTTGATCGTGCCCGCCGCCACGCAGGTCATGACGAACCGGGAGCCGTGAACGATGGCCGCCATGACTACGGCCTCACGGCCTGACACTGGCCAGCGAGGCGATCCTGAGCTGGACGCACCGCTACTGGTGGACCACGTCGTGCCTGGCGCGCCTGCGCGGCACCCGCGACCCGGCAGCAGCCGATCGCCTGCTGCTGACCGTCGTGCTCAGCGAGCTGCGCGGTCAGCCCCGCGGCCACTACGTCCTCTCCGACGTCGCGGGGCAGACACCCCGAACCTGGCCAGGTAGATCGAGACAGTTCCAGCGCCAAAGTCCCGCCCAACTTGGCCGATCTGCAACACCAGGGCGGTGCAGCTGGCCATGATCGATGAGATCCGACAGCGAAGGAGCCACCGGGGACCGGACGGGCGCGAGGACCGGCGTCACTCCCGCCGCTAGCCTGACGACCTCGACCGCCCTGGAGGTGCACCGTGACCGGACCGGTCCCCCGCCCCGCCGACATTGACGCCGTCCGTGACTCCTACGACCGCGTCGCCGACAACTACGTCGACATGGTCGTCACCACCGGCCTCGGCGACGTCCGTACCCACCCCTGGCTCCGGGCCGCCATGGACACCTTCGCCGACGCCGTCGCGGGTCGCGGGCCGGTCCTCGACGTCGGCTGCGGGCCGGGGCAGGTCACCGCCCACCTGGTGGAGCGCGGCGTCGACGCGTCGGGGGTGGACCTCTCCCCCGCCATGGTCGCCCACGCCCGCCGCCTGTACCCGCACTGCACCTTCACGGTCGGCTCGGCCACCGAGCTCGCGGTGCCTGACGGCTCGCTCGCCGGGATCCTCGGCTGGTGGTCGCTGTTCCACCTGCCCCGCGACGTCCTGCCGCACGTCCTGGCCTCCTTCACCCGCGCACTCGCCCCCGGTGGGCGGCTGATCCTGGCGACCCACGTCGGCGACGGCGAGCTCGAACGCACCGAGTGCTACGGCGGCGTGCCCGTCCGCTGGACCAGCCACCTGTGGCGGCCCGCGCAGCTGCGTGACCTCCTCGATCGGGCGGGACTGCACCCCGAGGCCGAGCTCCTCCTGCACCCCGACGAGCGGACCGGCCCAGGTGTGGTGATGGTGGCGCGGGCACCGGGACCGGCAGGATGACCCGGTGACCGACCCCGCACCCACCGGCGTGCCCGGCGCCGAGCTGCTCGCCCCGCAGGTGGACCTTCCGCTGACCGAGCAGGAGGCCGCCTACGTCGCGGCCGCCCGGTCGGCCAACACCCGCCGCGGCTACGCCTCGGACTGGCGGGAGTTCAGTGCCTGGTGCATCCGGCACGGGCACGCGGCGCTGCCCGCCGCGCCCGAGGCACTGTCGGGGTACATCACCGAGCTCGCCGGGGCCGGGGCGAAGGTCGGGACCATCAGCCGCCGGCTGTCCTCGATCCGGTTCGTGCACGTCATGCGCGACCTCCCCGACCCCACCGACGCCCGCCGCGTCACCGCCGTCTGGGAGGGCATCCGCCGCACCCACGGCGCCCCACCGGTCCGGGCCCGGCCACTGATGCCCCCCGACCTCGACGACGTCGTCGACGCCTGCCCCACCACCCGCAGCTACGCCACCCGGACGGACGAGGACGACCTCGCCGGCCTGCGCGACCGGGCCCTGCTGCTGGTCGGGTTCTTCTCCGCGCTGCGCCGCTCCGAGCTCGCCGCGCTCACCGTCGCCGACGTCGCCGACCACCCCCGCGGACGAGTCCTGTCGATCCCCCGGTCCAAGACCAACCCGTACGGCACCGAGCCCGAGCTCGTCGTCCTCCCGCACACCCACCGGACCGCGCGCTGCCCGGTGACCGCGCTGCGGGCCTGGCTCGACGCCGCCGGGATCACCGAGGGCCCGGTGCTGCGCAAGGTCACCCGCGGCAACCGGGTCACCGACCGGCAGCTGCACCCGGAGTCGGTCAACGAGATCGTCCAGCGCGCGGTGGCACGTGCCGACATCGGCCCCGGCCCCTGGTCCGCACACTCGCTGCGCGCGGGCCATGTCACCTACGCCCACCAGCGCGGCGCCTCCGACCGGGCCATCGCCCACCAGACCCGGCACCGCTCCCTGGCCACCGTGGGCACCTACATCCGCATCGACAACGCGTGGGAGGACAACTCCGCCGCCCTGCTGGCAGGGTTGTAGCGGTGCCCCTCCACCCGGCGATCGAGCCCTACGACGCCGGCACCCTCACCACCGACGACGGCCAGGACCTGTACTGGGAGACCTGCGGCAAAGGTCGTGACGACGACCGAGCGGGAGATCCGCTGGGTCACCGAGGACATGCGCCGGATCTTCCCCGCCGCCTGGGACCGGTTCGCCGACGCCGTGCCCGCCCACCTGCGCGGCGCCCGCCTCGTCGACGCCTACGCGACTCTGCTCGCCGACCCCGACCCGGCCGTCCGCGAGCACGCCGCCCGTGAGTGGTGCCGCTGGGAGGACACCCACGTCTCCCTCGCACCGGGCCACCGGCCGAGCCGACGCTACGAGGACCCGGCGTTCCGGCTCGTCTTCGCCCGGCTGGTCACGCACTACTGGCGGCACGCCGCGTTCCTCCCCGACGGCGCCCTGCTCCGCGGCGCGACCCGGCTCGCCGGCATCCCCGGGACCCTGATCCACGGCCGGTACGACGTCAGCGGGCCTCCGGACATCGCCTGGGACCTGCACCGGCGCTGGCCGGGCAGCGAGCTGCAGATCATCGACGACGCCGGGCACGGCGGCGCCGGCGCGTTCACCGACGCCGTCGTCGACGCGCTGGACCGGGCCGTCCGCCGCCGCTGACCCTCCTCCACCACGCCCTTCTCGCCTGCGGCTCTCCGTTCCGGGTGAGCTCGCGGGTCCGGACCGGCCCCGGTCCGGCCGGGCTGCCGGCGGCCGTCTCGTGGCGTTGTGGCGGTCCGGGTGTCGTCGTTTCGACGACGACATGTCGGCGTCAACGTTTCATTGACCATTGAGACCGATGAGCGGCGAAGGGCTGGGCGCTGGAGGGCGCGGCCCAGAGATCCTCGGCCTCCGGAGCTGCGGACGCCGGCACATGCGGGTCACGACGGCCCCGGCCCGACAGTCTCCGTCCGCGCCGCTGCATCCGTGCTGCTGCGTCCGTGCTGCCCACCGTGGCCTGCCGGGCGGGGCGGCCCGACACGGCCGGCCGAGCAGGGTGTCCGTCGCGTGCCCTGCCCGTGACCACTGCCGCCTCCCCTGCTCCGCGACCAGCAGCGGGTGTCGCTGTTCGGTTGACCGCGCGCCATCGTCAATGATTGCTTGACACTGATGGTTGTGACGGTGCGGCCAGATCGCGTTGACCCCTCGCTCGGGGCGGCTCTACATTCCGTGGACGATCCCCGGTGCCGACTCCCGTGCACCTCGTGCCGCCGGAGCGCACCCTGTCCACGATCCCGCTGTCGTGCCTGGACCTGAACCCGCTCCGGCGCGGCGGAACCGCCACCGACGTTGTCTCCGACGCGGTCGTACTCGCACGCCACGCCGAGTCGCTCGGCATGCTGCGCTACTGGGTCGGCGAACACCACCTTAAGCCGGCGCTCGGGTCGACCAGCCCGATGGTGCTGCTCTCGCATCTCGCGGCCCGGACCGAACGCATCCGGCTGGGCGTCGCCGCGCCCCTCGTCGCCTACCACCCGCCACTGCGCCTGGCCGAGGACGCGACGCTGCTGTCGGCCCTGTCCGGTGGCCGCACCGACCTCGGGCTCGGCCGGTCGGTCGCCGCCCGTACGCCGCGCACCGTCGGGCTCGACCACGACCGTCCGCACGTCGAGGCCCGGCTCCTGGAGCGTGGGCTGGGCACCTTCTCCGGACGCTGTGACCAGCTGCTGCGCCTGCTCACCGGCAAGGAGCCGGGGCTGCGGGGCGCGCCCGTCGAGCTGCTCGACGCGGTGGCCCCGCAGGTCTGGGTGCACGCGGCCGGCGCGGGCGAGAGTGCCAACTACGCCGCCCGCAACGGGCTGCCGATGGGCGTCGCCTACTTCGCCCGGCCGACCACGGTCCTGGAAGCGGTCGACCTGTACCGCGAGCGGTTCGTACCGGGGCCCTACGGGGACCGACCGCACATCGCGATCGCCGTGTCGGCGCTGGCCACGGACTCCGAGGAGGAGGCGGTGTCCCTCGGCGCGGGCTACGACGTCTGGCTGCGCGGGCTCACCCTCGACGCCGGCACCCACCACTACCCCACCGCCGAGGAGCGGGCCGGCCTCCCGCCGCTGGACCCGGCCGAGCTGGTCGTCCTGGAGGACCGGCTGCGGACCCGCGTCGTGGGACGGGCCGACGCGGTCGCGCGACGGCTCGCCGCGATCGTCGAGGCCGCGGAGGCCGACGAGCTCGTCGTCGAGACCGTCGCCCCCACCCTCGCCGACCGGCTGCGCTCCTACGCGCTGCTCGCCCGGGAGTGGTCCCGGATCTGAACACCGATCCTTGACCTGAACCCCGCTTCATCCCCGACGCTCCCTCGGTCACCACCGGCGAGGGAGAACCCATGGACACCACACCACCCGTGGCCCGCTTCGAGCAGGCGTACCGCGACGGCGACCCGCCCTGGGTCATCGACGAGCCGCAGCCGGTCGTCGCGGCGTTGGCCCGCGACGGTGCCGTCACCGGAACCGTCCTGGACCCGGGGTGCGGCACCGGGGAGCACACCATCCTGCTGACCCGGCTCGGACACGACGTCCTCGGCGCCGACGCCGCCCCGACCGCGGTGCGCCGCGCCCGGGAGCGGGCCGCGGCCGCGGGGGTGGACGCCCGGTTCGTCGTCGCCGACGCACTCACCCCGGACGGCCTCGGCCCGTTCGACACGGTCGTGGACAGTGCCCTGTTCCACCTGTTCGACCCCGCTGACCAGGCCCGCTACGCCCGCGCGCTGGCCGGGATCGTGCGCCCCGGCGGCGTCGTGCACGTGCTCGCCCTGGCCCGGACCGGCGCCGCCGCCGAGTTCGGCCCGGTGATCGACGCGGCCGACGTCCGGACCGCGTTCACCGGTCCGGACTGGTCGGTGGAGTCGGTCGCGCCGGCGTCGTACCGCGGGGTCGTGACCGCCGCCCTGGCGCAGGCCTACGGTGAGCCGGCCGGGACCAGGGTCGAGGTCCCCGCCCACCTCGCCCGGGTACGGCGCCGCTGATCAGCCCGACCGGGCGGGCCGCCGCTGCGGCACACAGCAGTCGACCGCGCAGGGTGCCCCGTTACGGGTGCACCCCGCCGACGGGCCGCTGCCCAGCCGCCGGGCGGGCGCGTCGTCGGTGTGCTCCCGCACGAGCTCGACCACCATGTCGGCGAAGCGCGGGTCGGGCCCGGCGGTGGCGGCGCGGGCGAACCCCATGCCGTGCTCGGCGGCACGCTCGGCGGCCTCGTTGTCGAGGTCCCACACGACCTCGACGTGGTCGGACACGAACCCGACCGGCGCGACGACGACCGCGGGCACACCCTTGGCGTGCAGGTCGTCGATGTGGTCGACGATGTCGGGCTCCAGCCACGGCACCTGCGGCGGACCGGAGCGGGACTGCCAGACGACGTCGAACTCGTCGACGCCCAGCTCGGCGGCGACCAGCGCGGCGGCCTCGGCGACCTGGCGGGAGTAGCGGTGCCCGCCGTCGTCCGGGGTCCCCGCGGCCGCGTCGGCCGAGGTGGGGATGGAGTGCGCCGTGAATACCAGCCGCGCCGCCTCGCGCCGGTCCTCGGGCAGCTGCACCCACGCCGTCCGCACGGCGTCGGCGTTGGCGCGCACGAAGTCCGGGTGGTCGTAGAAGTGGCGCAGCTTGACCAGCTCGGGCGCCGCCTCGCCGACGGCGTCGCGGGCCCGAGCGATGTCCTCGTGGTACTGGCGGCAGGCGGAGTAGCCGCCGTAGGCGCTGGTCGCGAACACCAATGCCCGCTCGACGCCGGCCTCGGCCATCTCGCGGACGGTGTCCTCGGCGAAGGGCCGCCAGTTGCGGTTGCCGAAGTACACCGGCAGCTCGGTGCGCGCGGCGATCGACGCGATCAGCTCGCGCTTGCGGGCGTTGATCGGCGAGACCCCGCCGAAGTGCTGGTAGTGCTCCTCGACGGCGTCGAGGCGTTCCGGCGGGACCCCGCGGCCCCGGGTCACGTTCTCCAGGAACGGGCGGACCTCGTCGGGAGCCTCGGGGCCGCCGAAGCTGAGCACCAGGATGGCATCGGGGTCGGGGCAGGACTGTTCGGGCACGGACCCGATTATCGACGCCTTCCCGCGGGCGCGCTCCCCGGCCTCACACGCCGACGGCGTGCACCCCGCCGTCGGCCATGATCATCGATCCGGTGGTGGTCGGCATCCAGTCCGACAGTGCGGCGCACACGGTCTTGGCGACCGGCACCGGGTCGTTCATGTCCCAGCCGAGCGGGGCACGCTCGTCCCACACGTCCTCGAACGCGGCGAAGCCCGGGATCGACTTGGCGGCCATCGTCTTCACCGGGCCGGCGGCGACCAGGTTGACCCGGATGCCGTCGCGGCCCAGGTCGCGGGCCAGGTAGCGGGTGACCGACTCCAGGGCGGACTTCGCGACGCCCATCCAGTCGTAGGCGGGCCAGGCCTGACGGTTGTCGAAGTCCATGCCGACGATCGAGCTGCCCGGACCGAGCAGCGGCTTGCACGCCATCGCCAGCGACTTCAGCGAGAACGCCGACACCTGGATCGTGGTGGCGACGTCCTCCCACTGCGCGTTCAGGAACGCACCCTCCCCCAGAGCACCCGCAGGGGCGAACCCGATCGAGTGCAGCACGCCGTCGAGGCGGGGCTCCTCGCCCAGGTGCGGGGTGATCCGCTCGACGAGCAAGTCCAGCTGCTCCTGGTTCGACACGTCCAGCTCGACGACCGGTGCGGGCTTCGGCAGCCGCATCGCGATCCGCTCGACCAGCCGCATCCGGCCGAAGCCGGTGAGCACGACCTCGGCGCCCTGCTCCTGGGCGATCTTGGCGGAGTGGAAGGCCAGCGAGGCATCGGTGATCACACCGGTGATCAGCAGCCGCTTGCCGTCGAGCAGTCCCATGACGTCCTTTCGAGAGTTCTGCGGGGCACGGGCCCGGGGGCCCGGTGTCGGTGTCGCACGCGAGCGCCGATCAGTGCCCCATGCCCAGGCCGCCGTCGACCGGGACGACCGCCCCGGTGACGTAGCCGGCGCCGGGCGAGGCGAGGAAGGCGACGACCGAGGCGATCTCGTCGGCGTCGGCGTAGCGGGAGAGCGGGATGGTCCCGAGGATCTCCTCGCGCCGCTTCTCGGGCAGCGCGCGGGTCATGTCGGTGTCGACGAACCCGGGGGCGACGACGTTCGCGGTGACGCCGCGGCTGCCGAGCTCGCGGGCGACCGAGCGGGCGAGGCCGACGAGCCCGGACTTCGAGGCGGCGTAGTTGACCTGCCCGGCCGACCCGGAGAGGCCCACGACCGACGACACGAAGATCATCCGGCCTTTCCTGGCCTTCAGCATCCCGCGCGAGGCCCGCTTCGCGACCCGGTACGCGGCGGTGAGGTTGGCGTCGACGACCCGGGTGAAGGACTCCTCGGACATCCGCATGAGCAGACCGTCGTCGGTGATGCCGGCGTTGGACACCAGCACCTCGACCGGTCCGTGGGCGGCCTCGACCTCGGTGAACGCGGCGTCGACGGACTCGGCGTCGGTGACGTCGCAGTGCACCGGCAAGAGCCCGTCGGGGATGTCGTCCTTCCCCGAGCGGTAGGTCACCGCCACCTGGTCGCCCTCGGCCGCGAACGCCTGCGCGATCGCCAGGCCGATGCCGCGGTTTCCTCCGGTCACGAGCACGCTGCGTCCCACGGGGGTGAACCTAACGCACTACCGGTCGGTACCCGCGAGCGGAGATCACCCTCACGGCAGCCGCCTGCCGAGCAGGATGCCCGCACCGAGCCCGCCGATCAGCAGGACGAACCCGCCGATCATCCACGGTCTGCTCGCGTCGACCTCGCGCTCCTCGTAGCCGAGCTCCTCGGACAGGTCGGAGTAGACCGCGCGCAGCTCGGACTCGGTCGCGGCGGTGAAGAACCGGCCACCGGCGAGCTGCGCGATGCGCTCCATCGAGGCGTCGTCGACGGGGACGGGGGTGCGCCCGCCGTCGAGCTCGATCGAGCCGTAGCTGGTGCCGAAGGAGATCGTGGACACCGGGATGCCGCTGTTGCGCGCCTCTGCGGCCGCGGTGAACGAGCCGCGCGGCTCGTTCTCCCCGTCCGGACCCGGCACGGTCTGGGTGCCGTCGGAGAGCAGCACGATCCGCGCCGGGGGCGGCACCCCCGCCGCGTCCGGGCCGCCCTGCAGCGACCGGGAGAAGGTGTCGATGGACTGCATCGCCGTGAAGATCGCCTCACCGGTCGCGGTGGACTCGGCGAGCTGCAGGTTGTCGACGCCGTTCTTGACCGCGCTGCGGTCGGTCGTCGGCGAGACGAGCACCGCCGCCGTCCCGGCGAACGACACCAGCCCGAGGTTGACGCCCGGGGTCAGCTGGTCGGCGAACTGCTTGGCCGCGGCCTGCGCCGCGGCGAGCCGGGTCGGCGCGACGTCGGTGGCCTTCATCGACAGCGACACGTCGATCACCAGCATCACCGTGGCCCGGTTCCGCGGCACCTTCGCCATCGCCTGTGGCCCGGCGAGCGCCACGGTGAGCACCGCCAGCGCCGCGATCAACGCGATCGCGGGAAGGTGCCGCCACCGGCCCGGCCGCTTCGGGGCGACCGACTCCAGCAGCTCCAGGTTGGTGAACCGCACGACGTCGCGACGGCGCCGGCGCAGCAGCCACACGTAGGCGACCGCCAGCGCGGCGACGACGAGCAGCCCGAGCAGCCACCAGGGGGCGGTGAACGTCACGCGGGCCTCCGCGGGGCCGCGGTCCCGTCGTGCGGGGACGCGGTGCCGTTGCGCGAGAACGCGGCGCCGCTGCGCGGGGCCGCGGTGTGCTTGCGGGCGACGGCGAACCGCACGATGTCGGCCACCCAGTCGGTGTCGGTGCGCAGGGTCAGGTGCCCGGCCCCGCAGCGGCGCAGCGCCGCGGCCACCCGGTCCCGGTGCTCGGCGGCGGCGGCGGCGAACTCGCGGCGCAGCAGCGGTGTGGTGTCGACCTCGCGCTGACGCCCGGTCTCGGGGTCGGCCAGCACGACGGTCCCGACGTCGGGCAGCTCCAGCTCCCGCGGGTCGACGACCTCGATCGCGAGGAGCTCGTGGCGCGCCGAGAGCGCCCGCAGCGACCGCTCCCAGGTGGGCTCGCCCAGGAAGTCCGAGACCACCACGACCAGCCCGCGCCGGCGCGGCGGGCGGCGCAGCTCGTCGAGTGCGCGGGACAGGTCACCGCGGGTGCCCTCGGGCGCCGACGGCATCGTCGCGACCCGGCGGACCAGGCCACGGGCGTGCGCCATGCCACCGCGGGCGGGCAGCCGCAGCGTCGACTCCCCGTTCGCGACGACGGCGCCGAGCCGGTTGCCGCCGCCGGTCGTCAGCTGGGCGACCGCGGTCAGCCCGGCCAGCGCCAGGTGCCGCTTGTCGGTGCGGGCGGTGCCGTAGTCGATGCTGCGCGACAGGTCCACCACCGCCCAGGTCTCCAGCTCGCGGTCGGCGACGGTCTCGCGCACGTGCGGCGCGGTCGTGCGGGCGGTGACCGACCAGTCCATCCGGCGGACGTCGTCACCGGGCTGGTAGGGCCGCGCGTCGCCGGGCTCGCTGCCCGGGCCGGGCAGCAGCCCGATGTGGTTGCCCTGGAGCAGCCCGTCCAGCCGGCGCCGGACGGTGAGCTCCAGGGTCCGCAGGGTGGCCTCGAGCCGGACGAGGTCGGAGGACCCCGCCGTCACGCCGGACCCTGGCCGGCACCCGGTGCGGGCGGCCACGCCGACGGCGCACCCTCGGGCGCTCCCCCGGGCCGGGCGCTGACCTGTGGCAACGGCACGGTCTGCAGGACCCGGGTGACGATGTGGTCGACCGGCACCTGATCGGCGATCGCGTCGTAGGACAGCACGAGGCGGTGCCGCAGCACGTCCGGGGCGACCTCCAGCACGTCCTGCGGCAGGACGTAGTCGCGGCCACGCACCAGGGCCAGCGCGCGGGCGGCGGACACGATGCCCAGCGACGCACGCGGCGAGGCCCCGTAGGCGATCCAGGACGCGACGTCGGACAGGCCGTGCTCGGACGGCAGCCGGGTCGCGACGACCAGCCGCACGACGTAGTCGACCAGGGAGTGGTGCACGAACACGTCCGCCGCGGTGCGCTGCAGCCGGACCAGCTCCTCGGGGGTGAGGACCTGGGAGGCCACCGGTGGGGTGGACCCCATCCGGTAGATGATCTCCCGTTCCTCCTCGAGCCCCGGGTACTCGATGATCAGCTTGAACAGGAAGCGGTCGCGTTGGGCCTCGGGCAGCGGGTAGACGCCCTCGTTCTCGATCGGGTTCTGGGTGGCGAGCACGAGGAACGGGTCGGGCATCGGGTGGTCGCGACCCGCGAGGGACAGCTTGCGCTCGGCCATCACCTCGAGCATCGCCGACTGCACCTTCGCCGGGGCGCGGTTGATCTCGTCGGCCAGCACGAAGTTCGCGACGACCGGACCGAGCTCGACGTCGAACTCCTCCCGGCCCTGCCGGTAGATCCGGGTGCCGAGGATGTCGGCGGGCACCAGGTCGGGGGTGAACTGCAGCCGGGAGAAGCTCCCCCCGACGACCCGGGCGAAGGTCTCCACCGCGAGGGTCTTCGCGACGCCGGGGACGCCCTCCAGCAGCAGGTGTCCCTTCGCGAGCAGACCCACCAGCATCCGCTCGACGAGCCGGTCCTGGCCGACGATCACCCGCTTCACCTCGAGTACCGCACGCTCGAGCCGCTCGGCGTCGCGGGCGGGAGTGATCGGGTCCGGGCCGGTCGAGGCAGTCGTGCTCACGGTGCCATCCCACCGTGTCGGCCGTGTGGATCCGGTGAGGCGTGCCGCTCCCCGCCGGCGAGCGGGCCGACCGCCGGGTCCTGCGCGGTGAACCGCAGCGTCATCGCCAGGTAGTCGCGCAGCGGCACGGTCCGCGGTGCCGCCCGGTGCCGGGTCCAGACCGCGTTCGCCCGGGCCGGGGTCAGGTCGTGGGCGTGCGCGACGACGGCCCGCGCCTCGGCCGGACCGATCTCGCGACCGGCCAGCGCGGCGAGGGCCGCGGCCAGCTCGGCGGCGCGGTCGTCGTCCACGGCCCCAGCAGAGCAGACACCCCCGACAGTTCCGGGCCGCTCACTCCACCAGCAGGAACACGATGGCCGCGACCCCGATCACGACGATCGCGCTCCGCAGCACCGCGGGCGACAGCCTGCGCCCGACCTTCGCGCCGAGCAGCCCGCCGACGATCGAGCTGACCGCGATGATCCCGACGACCCTCCAGTCGACCGGTGCGACGACGGCGTATATGGCCCCCGCGACGATGTTCACGACCGAGGCCAGGGTGTTCTTGAAGGCGTTGAGCCGCTGCAGCGGGTCCGCGAGGAGCAGCCCCATCACCCCGACCAGCATGATCCCCTGCGCGGCGGTGAAGTAGCCGCCGTAGACCCCCACCAGGAACACCAGCAGGTAGAGCACCGGCGAGCCGGACCGGTCGGGACGCGGCCGGTCCCGCAGCCGGCGGGCCAGCAGCGGTTGCACGGCGACCAGCAGCACCGAGGTGCCGACCAGGACCGGCACGATCGTCTCGAACGCGTCCGGCGGCAGCGACAGCAGCAGCGCCGCACCGACGACGGCCCCCAGGAACGACGCGACGGCGTACTTCGCGAGCCGGCGGCCGTGCCCGGCCCACTCCCTGCGATAGCCGACGGCGCCGGTCACCGACCCCGTGATCAGGCCGATGGCGTTCGACGTCGTCGCCGTCACCGGCGGGAAGCCGAGCGCCACCAGCACCGGGAAGGTCACCAGCGTCCCGGACCCGACGACGGTGTTGATCAACCCCGCCCAGAGTCCGGCCAGCGCGATGACCCCGACCTCCCACCACTGCATCGGGCCACCCTACGAACCGCCCGGCGGACGACCCGCCGCCCGTGTCTGCGTAGGGCTTACGCACAGTGCGTAGGTTGCTCTACGACGTGCGTGGCATGATCCACGCCGTGACCGTCGACGACCCCCGCTGGGCCGCTCCCCCGGCCCCGGCGCGACGGACACTGGACCGCGGGTCCGTCGTCGCCACGGCGCTGCGCCTCGCCGACACCGACGGCCTGGCCGCGGTGTCGATGCCGCGGCTGGCCCGGGAGCTGGGGTCGGCGCCGATGTCGCTGTACCGGCACGTGCCCGGCAAGGACGCGCTGGTCGACCTCGTCCTGGACGCCGCGCTGGGCGAGCCGCCGGACCTGGCGGGCTACGGGCTGCGGCTGGGGTGCGAGATCTGGGCGTCCGCCCTGCGCGAGGTGCTCGACGAGCACCCGTGGGCCGTCGGGCTGCTCGCCGGTCCCCGCGCCACCGGCCCGGCCGAGTGCGCGTGGTCGGAGGCGCTGCTCGCGCACGTCGTCGGGGCGGGGCATGCGCTGCACGCGGCCGTTGAGGTGCTGCACCTGCTGCACGGCTACGTGCGAGGGGCGGCGGCCCTGGCCGGGGACCGCCTGCCCACCCTCGACGACGTCCGTCGCTCCGGCCGGTCCGAGCAGCTGCCGGTGCTGTCCCGGCTGCTCGGCGGCGCGGTGGTGCGGGGACCCGGTGGCGGCGAGCCGCTGTTCGAGTCCGGGCTGCGTCGCACCCTCGACGTCGTCGAGGCCGGGCTCCGGCCCTGATCAGCCGGCCGTACCGAGCTCGAGGCGCGGCCAGTCGGCCAGGTCGCGCAGCAGCTGCCGGTCGTGGGTGGCGACGACGACGGCCGCCGAGGTGTCCCGCACCATCGCGGTGAGCTCGTCCACCAGCCGCGCCGACAGATGGTTGGTCGGCTCGTCGAGCAGCAGCGTCGTCGGGCGCGCCGCGAGGGTCACGGCCAGGTCGAGCCGTCGGCGCTGCCCCTCCGACAGCCGTCCGACCGGGGTCCGCAACGCCGCCGCGTCGAGCAGGCCGTGAGCGCCGCCGCCCGCCTGCTCCAGCACGGCGCGCGCGGGCCACCGCGGGTCGAGCACCGCGGTCTCCTGCCCCAGCCGGACGACCCGGGCGCCGCGCGAGGTGCGCACCGCCCCGGCGTCCGGGTCGAGTGCTCCCGCCAGCACGGCGAGCAGTGTCGACTTCCCGGCACCGTTCGGCCCAGTCACGAGCAGCCGGTCGCCCCCGTCGAGGACCAGGTCGACCGGGCCGGCGAGGCGGTCCCGCACGCCGATCCCGTACGCGCGCAGCTGTGGCGCCCCCGGTCGCACGTCGAGGTCGGGCCGGCGCAGCCACGACGGCGGCACCGGCACGTCGACCCGGTGCGCGTCGAGCTCGGCGCGGCGGCGGTGCAGTGCCTGCACCACGCCGGGGGCCCGCGACTGGCGTGCGTGCTTGCCGGTCCCCTTGTCCGGGCGCCAGCCGGTCGAGAGCCGGTCCCGGGCGGTGGCGACGGCGTCGGCGAGGCGGCGGTGCTCGGCCCGCTGCTCGCCGTACGCGGCCTCCCATGCGCTACGGGCCCGGTCGCGGGCGGTCACCCAGCCGTCGTAGCCGCCCGCGGTGAGCCGGGGCGCGCCGTCACGGGTCGGGTCGAGGTCGCAGAACTCCTCGGCGACCTCGCGCAGCAGGGCTCGGTCGTGGCTGACCACGGCGAGTCCGCCCGGGTACGCACGCAGGGTGCGGGTCAGGAAGTCCAGACCGCCCGCGTCGAGGTGGTTGGTGGGCTCGTCGAGGAGAAGGACGTCGTGGCGGACGCCGAGCAGGCACCCCAGCCGCACCCGGTGGCGCTGCCCCACCGACAGCGTCTCCAGCGGCCGGTCGCGGTCGGTGCAGGCGCCGAGTGCCTCCAGCGCGACGTCGATGCGGCGTTCGGCGTCCCAGGCGTCGAGCCGGGTCGCGGTGTCCAGGGCGGCGGCGAACCGGTCGTCGGCGCCGGGCGCACCGTCGGTGAGCGCCACGGTCGCCGCGTCGAGCTCGCGCAGCACCGTCCGCGGGGCGGCGAGCGACTCCGCGGTGAGCGTGCCGACGGTCTCGCCGTCGCGGGCGGGCACCTCCTGGCGGACCAGGGCGACGGTCCCGGCGCGGTGCACGGTGCCGGAGTCCGGGACGAGCACGCCGGCAAGGACGTGCAGGAGCGTGGACTTGCCCCGACCGTTCTCCCCGACCACGGCGAGGCGTGACCGGGCGGAGACGGTGAGGGTCACGCCGGCGAGGACGCGGTGCGATCCGCGGGTGACGACGACGTCCTCGGCGCGCACGTGGGCGGACGCGCCGGCGTCGAGGGCGGGCAGGAGGGACGAGGGTTCGGGGGTGGTGTGCACGAGAGGCTCCGCGGCATCCGAGATCGGAGCCGGGCAGCACAGAATGCGCCGCCCGGCGGGGACCGGGACGGCGGACGCGGTGGTTGCTTCGCGGGACGAAGAGGTGGGCGCCGCCGTCAGCGGGCGGTGCGGACCTTCTGCGACCAGATGCCTCGTGCCATGGTTCGAGCCTACCCGTCGGCAGGTGGGCGCGTCGTCCGGTTTCGGGCGCGCTGCACCCGCACGAGCTCAGGAGGACCGATGCCCGCCCGTGCCATGCCGTTCCTGACCTTCCAGCCGCCGCGCGGCCCGAGCGCGAGCGAGGCGAGGGAGTTCTGGACGTCCCTGTTCGACGACGGCGAGATCGTCTCGGTCGCCCACCGGTCCGACGCCCCGACCGCGGTGGTCCTCGCCGAGTTCGTCGTCGCCGGGCGGCGGCTGCGGTGCAGCGACGGCCCGCCGGTGCACCAGTGGGACTCACCCCCGCCGTCTCGCTGTGGGTGGACTGCGGGTCCGGCGACGAGCAGAAGCGGCTGCTGGGCGCCCTCGCCGCCGGCGGGGGTGAGTTCATGCCGCTCGACGACTACGGCTTCGGCCCCTTCGCCTGGGTCGAGGACCGCTTCGGCGTGTCCTGGCGGCTCGCCTCCCCGGCGGCCTGAGCAGCGCTCAGATCCCCCCGCGGACGCGCCCGCAGCAGGACGACGACCACGACGACCTCGCTGCGATCCCGGAGCCGCTCCACGACACCACCCTGCCCGATCGACGCGATGCCCAGAAGGGCTCGACGGGATCAGAAGGGCGCGAGCACGGCATCGTGGTCGGCTGCGGCGGGCAACGGATCGGTGAAGGCCCGGTAGTCGAACGGCTGTGTCGTCGCCCGGCGACCGCACGGTGCCACCCAGGTCGGACTGCCGTCGCGGCCGGCGAGCACCTGCCAGCCCGGGGCGTCCTTCAACGCGTGATCGGCCGGGCACAGCCCGAACAGGTTCTCCGCGCTGGTCGCCCCGCCCCGGCGCCCCAGGGGCGATGATGGTCGAGGTCGCGGACCCGGCGGCTGCAGGCGGGGCCACGACAGGTGCAGTCCCGTGCCCGGACGTGGTCGGCCATCGCAGCCGGCGGGCGGTAGCGGGTGCGGCCGACGTCGAGCAGCGTGCCCGACAGCGGGTCGGTCACCAGCCGCTGCCACACACCGCCTGCGGCGAGGGCCCGGGCGAGGTCGGCGGGGACCGGACCGTGCCCGACCAGCTCGGCCGGGGCCGCGCCACCCATCAGTGTGCTGGGCGGGACCACGACCTGGATCAGCGGACGACGACCCACCGCCTCTCCCGGGTCCGGCTTCGCCGCGAGCACCTGCGCGACCGCGGTGAGCAGGGTGCCGTCCTCGGCGGCCGTACCGGCCGCACCGAGCGCGTCCCGGACCGTGCCCACGTCGGTGAGCGTCAGCGTGCCCTGCAGCAGCTGGTGGGCGAGGTCGACGCGCTTCCGGTCCAGGGTCCGGTCGTCGCACGGGTCGTCGAGGGAACGCGCGAGCCGGTCGACGCACTGCCACGACGCCTCGACCTGCGTGGCGGTGCCGCCCAGCCACAGCGAACCCATTCCGTCGTCCCCCGGGGAGACCGACATCCGCCGCTCCGAACGGGCCCGTTCGTGACGCTCGCGGGCGCCGTCCGGGTCGATCCGGGCGATGTGGCGGCGCAGCCGGTCCCGGAGCAGCCGCCGGTGCGCCTGCGGGGCGCCCGGGAGGACGGCGGCCTGCACCCGGCGGGCACGCTCGTCGTCGAGCACGAGGGTCGACGACGAGATCGCCTCGGCGGCAGCCTGGTCGATCCGCCCCGACTCCCACTCCGCCAGCCCGGTCGGCATCCCGGCGTACATGCCCAGGAATAGGAAGAGGAACTGCACCGTGCCGAACCCGAGCCCGTAACCGGCGAGCCAGCGCAGCGGCACCCGCGGCCGCGGTACGAGCAGCGCCGTCGGAACCGCGAGCACGAGCATCCGCAGCCCGGCGAGGAACAGCGGCCGGAAGTGCTCCAGCCCGACGTGGATGGCGATGAAGTTGGCGTCCCACAACACGGCGACGACGAGCAGACGGTCCCGAACGGTCACGGGTCCACGCTGCCGCCCTCTGACCGTGCAGACCAGCGGTGAGAAGTGAAGCGATGTCGTAGCGTTCCTTCATGGACGTGCGTCGGCTCCGGATCCTGCGCGAGCTCGCCGACCGCGGCTCGGTCACCGCCGTCGCCGCGGCACTGAACTTCACCCCGTCCGCGGTGTCCCAGCAGCTCAAGACCTTGTCGCGGGAGGCGGGGCTGGAGCCGACCGCGCCGGACGGGCGTGGTCTGCGGCTCACCGCGGCCGGGCTGGCCGTCGTCGACGGGGCGCAGGAGGTGCTCGACGCGCTGGGCCGGCTGGAGGAGACCGCCGCGGGACTGCGCGAGCAGCCGCTGGGGACGGTGCGGGTGGTGTTCTTCCCGTCCGCGGCCCGGCTGCTCCTGCCCGGGCTGCTGCACCGGGCGTCCGCCCATCCCGGGCTCGCGCCGTCCTGCCGGGACCTCGACCTGCGCCCGGAGGAGGTGCCGGCCGCGGCGGCCGACGCCGACGTCGTCGTCACCCACCACGACGAACGGCTCGACCCGTTCAGCACCGGCCGGCTCACCGTGCACCCGCTCCTGCGCGAGCCCCTCGACGTCGCACTCCCCCCGGACCACCCGCTGGCCCACCGTGCCGAGGTGCACCTGCCCGAGCTCGTCGCCGCCGACTGGATCTCGGTCGCCGTCGGCTGGCCGGTCGACGACGTGCTGAGTTCGCTGTCCCTGGTGACCGGCACCGTGCCGCGGGTGGTGCAGCGGATCAACGACTTCTCGGTCACCGAGGAGCTCGTCGCGCACGGCCACGGCGCCCGGCTCGCGCTGCGCCCGCTCGCCGGGGTGCGGGCCGCCCGCCTCGTGCGCGCCGTGACCCGCGGTGCGGTGACCCGGCCCGCGGTACGGCTGGCGCTCGACGAGCTCGCCGCGGAGGCCGCGGCCGTCAGAGCAGCCGGGTGACCTTGTTCAGTCCGGCGTAGCGGACCGGGGTGACCCGCACGGTCGCACCCGAGTACGGGGCCTCCAGCATCTTGCCGTCGCCGAGGTAGATGGCGATGTGGTGGGTGCGACCGCCCTCGGCCCAGGACAGCATGTCCCCGCGCCGCATGTCCGAGATCGGCACCAGGCGCCCGGCGTTGGCCTGGTTCCCGCTGTAGCGGGGCAGGTAGATGCCGACCCCGGCGAAGGCGAACTGCATCAGCCCGGAGCAGTCGAAGCCGACCTTGCGGAAGTCGCCGTGGGCGTCGGCGACGCCGCCGTCCCGGATGCCGCGGGTCGGTCCGCGCGTGTTGCCGCCGCCCCAGGCGTAGATCGTGCCGAGCTGGGCCATCGCCCGGTCGATCACGGTCTCGATCGCCGCCGTCCCGGTGCGCCGCGGCGCGGGACCCTCGGACGGCGCGGACTCCTGCGCGACCCGCGACGCCGCCTCCTCCCGGGCCCGCCGGTCGGCCTCGGCCTGGAGCCGGGCCTGCTCGGCCCGCCACGCCTCGTAGCGCTGGCGCTGGGCGCGCAGCCCGGCGTCGGCGTTCTCGGCGGCGTCGAGCCGGGACTGGACGTCGGCGCGTTCGGCGTGCACCGCGTCGAGCCGGGTCTGCTGGGCGTCGGCGGCCGCGACGGCCTCGTCGACGGCGACGTCGGCCGCCGCGGACGCCTGCTCGGCGTCGGCGCGGCGCCGGTCGGCCTCCTCCTGCGCCGCGCGGGCGAGGGAGTCGGCGTTGGCCTGGGCGATGCGGGCCTGCTGGAGCTGCTCCAGGACGGCGGACTGGTCCTCGCTCAGCGCGTCGGTGAGCCGGGCCCGGTCCATCAGGTCCTGCGGGTCGGTCGCCCGGGAGAGCAGGCCGAGCGGGCCCAGGTCGAGGCCGTGGGTGTAGACGTCGCCGACGAAGGCGTCGATCCGGGTCCGGGCGTCGTCGACGGCGCGGCCCGCGGCCTCGGTCGCGGCGCGGGCGTCGGCGGCCCGGGCCGCGGCGGTCTCGGCCTCGCGACCGGCGGCGTCGGCGGTGTCCCGGGCGGCGAGCGCCTCCTCGTTGCGCCCCGCGACCTCGATCTGCAGCCGCTCGGCCTGCGCGTCGAGCTCGGCGAGGCGGGCGGTGAGCCTGCCGACCTCGGCCGCCCGGTCCTGCACCGACTGGCGGCTGCGCTCCAGCTCGTCGTCGCCGGGGTTGGGCGGCGGCGGGGGCGGAGGCTGCGCCGGGAGCACCGCGGCAGCAGGCACGGCAGCGGTGGGTACGACGGTCGCGGCCGCGCCCACCCCGGGCGAGGCCAGCGCGACCGCCACGAGCACGGCCACCACGACGAGGGTCGCCGACGGCTGGCGCGTCACGGGGAGGTCCTTCCGGGGAGCGGGGCGGGATCGACTGGGAACTCGGCTGGGAACTCGAGTGGGAACACTGCCACTCGTGTCACCCGAATCCCGTGCGACACACCGGACCCGTCCATCACACGAGCGACCTCACGCCCCCGACGGCTCCGCGCCTCCGGCCACACCCGGCTCGCCAGGCTTATAGGACAGGCGTACTGTTTACCTCACGAGGGTCCGCGCTGCTGCCGACACGGCGGTGCGCGAGACTCCGACACGACGCAGGTGAGCACCTCCTCCCCCGCGAGGCGGGGCGGGGCGGGCTCACCGCACCGGACATAGCGACCGCCCACCACCACGGGAGGACCACCAAGTGGCCAGCACCGACAGCTTCGGCGCCCGAGGACAGCTCGACGTCGGGGGCACCGGTTACGAGATCTTCCGGCTCTCCGCGGTGGAGGGCTCGAAGCGCCTGCCGTTCAGCCTGAAGGTCCTGCTCGAGAACCTGCTCCGCACCGAGGACGGTGCGAACGTCACGGCAGACCACATCAACGCCCTGGCGAACTGGGACCCGCAGGCCGACCCGGACACCGAGATCCAGTTCACCCCCGCCCGGGTGATCATGCAGGACTTCACCGGCGTGCCCTGCGTCGTCGACCTGGCGACCATGCGCGAGGCCGTGACCGAGATGGGCGGCGACCCGTCCAAGGTGAACCCGCTCGCACCGGCCGAGCTGGTCATCGACCACTCGGTGATGATCGACTTCTTCGGCACCGCCGACGCGTTCGAGCGCAACATCGAGTTCGAGTACGGCCGCAACAAGGAGCGCTACCAGTTCCTGCGCTGGGGCCAGGGCGCCTTCGACGAGTTCAAGGTCGTCCCGCCCGGCACCGGCATCGTGCACCAGGTCAACATCGAGAACCTGGCGCGCGTGGTCATGCCGCGCAACGGACAGGCCTACCCCGACACCCTGGTCGGCACCGACTCCCACACCACGATGGTCAACGGCCTGGGTGTGCTGGGCTGGGGCGTCGGCGGCATCGAGGCCGAGGCCGCGATGCTCGGCCAGCCGGTCTCGATGCTCATCCCCCAGGTGCTCGGCTTCAAGCTGACCGGCGAGATCCCGACCGGCGTGACCGCCACCGACGTGGTGCTGACGATCACCGAGATGCTGCGCCGCCAGGGCGTCGTCGGCAAGTTCGTCGAGTTCTACGGCGCCGGCGTCGGCGCGGTGCCGCTGGCCAACCGCGCCACCATCGGCAACATGAGCCCGGAGTTCGGCTCGACCGCGGCGATCTTCCCGATCGACGAGGAGACCGTCCGCTACCTGAAGCTGACCGGCCGGTCCGCCGAGCAGATCGCGCTGGTCGAGGCCTACGCCAAGGAGCAGGGCCTCTGGCACGACCCGGACCACGAGCCGGTCTACTCCCAGACCCTGGAGCTCGACCTGTCGACGGTCGTCCCGTCGATCGCCGGCCCGAAGCGCCCACAGGACCGCATCGAGCTGACCGACGCCAAGCCGGCGTTCCGCAAGACCGTGCACGACTACACCGACGACGGCGTGGCCCCGAGCCCGCTCGCCGGCGTCGACGAGTCGTCGAACGAGTCGTTCCCGGCCAGCGACGCCCCCGCGCTCTCCTTCGCCGACGACGATGCCGCGCCGATCATCATGTCGGCGGCCGACGGCTGCGAGGGCCGCCCGTCCAAGCCGGTCACGGTGAAGTCCGAGACGCGTGGCGAGTTCGTGCTCGACCACGGCGCCGTCGTGATCGCCTCGATCACCTCGTGCACCAACACCTCGAACCCGAGCGTCATGCTCGGTGCCGCGCTGCTGGCGCGCAACGCCGTCGAGAAGGGCCTGACCACCAAGCCGTGGGTCAAGACCTCGATGGCCCCGGGCAGCCAGGTCGTGACCGACTACTACGAGAAGGCCGGTCTCTGGCCCTACCTCGACAAGCTGGGCTACAACCTGGTCGGCTACGGCTGCACCACCTGCATCGGCAACTCCGGCCCGCTGCCGGAGGAGATCTCGGCCGCGGTCAACGACAACGACCTCACCGTCGTCTCGGTGCTCTCGGGCAACCGGAACTTCGAGGGCCGGATCAACCCCGACGTCAAGATGAACTACCTGGCGTCCCCGCCGCTGGTCATCGCCTACGCGCTGGCCGGGACGATGGACTTCGACTTCGAGACCCAGCCCCTGGGGCAGGACTCCGAGGGCAACGACGTCTTCCTCCGCGACATCTGGCCCTCGACCGAGGACATCAACGACGTCGTGGACTCCTCGATCACCTCGGAGATGTTCACCAGGAGCTACTCCGACGTGTTCCGCGGCGACGACCGCTGGCGCGCGCTGCCCACTCCCGAGGGCCGGGTCTTCGAGTGGGACCAGAAGTCCACCTACGTCCGCAAGCCCCCGTACTTCGAGGGCATGAAGGGCGAGCCGGACCCGGTCACCGACATCTCCGGCGCCCGCGTGCTCGCGCTGCTCGGCGACTCGGTCACCACCGACCACATCTCGCCGGCCGGTGCGATCAAGCCGGGCACCCCGGCCGCGCAGTACCTGGACGAGAACGGCGTGGAGAAGAAGGACTACAACTCCTTCGGCTCGCGGCGCGGCAACCACGAGGTGATGATCCGCGGCACGTTCGCGAACATCCGGCTGCGCAACCAGCTCCTCGACGACGTCTCGGGCGGCTACACCCGCGACTTCACCCAGGACGGCGGACCGCAGGCGTTCATCTACGACGCCGCGCAGAACTACGCCGCGGCCGGCACCCCGCTGGTCATCCTCGGCGGCAAGGAGTACGGCTCCGGCTCGTCGCGTGACTGGGCGGCCAAGGGCACCGCGCTGCTGGGCGTGCGCGCCGTCATCGTCGAGTCCTTCGAGCGGATCCACCGCTCGAACCTGATCGGCATGGGCGTGATCCCGCTGCAGTTCCCCGAGGGCGAGTCGGCGAAGAGCCTCGGGCTCGACGGCACCGAGACCTTCGACATCGCGGGCATCACCGAGCTGAACGACGGGAAGACCCCGAAGTCGGTGCACGTGACCGCGACCAACGAGTCCGGCGAGACCGTCGAGTTCGACGCGAAGGTCCGCATCGACACCCCCGGTGAGGCGGACTACTACCGCAACGGCGGCATCCTGCAGTACGTCCTGCGGGGCATGCTGAAGAGCTGACGCGCGCAGTACCCACCACCACACGGAGCCCGTCCCCTCGCCGAGGGGGCGGGCTCCGTCGGTGCTGCGGGGCCGTTCGGGGCCCGTCCCTACGGACGGGCCCCCAGGTCGCGGGAGATGCGCCGGGCGGCGTCCGCGGCGGCGCGGCCGTGGTCGTCGAAGACGTCCTCGGCCATCCGCACCGTCGGACCGGACACCGACAGCGCCCCGACCGGTCGCCCGTCGGGACCGAGGAGGGGGGCGCCGACCGCGGCGATTCCGTCGGAGAGGCCCTCGGGGTTGACCGACCATCCGCGCTCGCGGACCTCCGCGATCCGGGTCCGCAGCCGGTCGGGGTCGACGACGGTGTGCCGGGTGGACGCCTCCAGCGGACCGGCGATGTAGGCCTCGACCTCCGCCGGACTGCACGCGGCGAGGTAGGCCTGCCCGGTGGCCGAGGCGTGCAGCGGGATGCGGTGACCCAGCGGCAGGAACGCGCGCAGCCGGTGCGCGGTGTCCAGCCGTTCGAGCAGGACCAGCTCGCGACCGTCCGGGGCCGCCAGGTGCACGGTCTCCCCCGTCGTGAGCTGCAGCTCGTGCAGGACCGGGAGCGCCACCGCGCGCAGGCCACCGGCGTCGCGGGCCTGGTTGCCGACCGCGAACGCGCGGTAGGTGAGCCGCCAGCGGGCGGTGTCGTCGCTGACGCACCAGCCGACCTCGGCGAGGGTGTGCAGGATCCGCTGCACGGTGGACTTCGGCAGCGCGACGGTGCGGGCGAGGTCGGACAGCCCGACGGGCTGACGCTCCCCCACCGCCTCCAGGACGCGGACCGCGGAGACGACGCTGGTGGTCGGAGCCATGAGCGGTGTTGACCTCCCCCGTTCGGGCGACCTAGTGTCCGCCCCAGACGGTCCACTCTACGAACCACTGTGCCATCTGATGGACCGATACGACAAGCGCGTACCAACGGGGGTAGGCATGGCGGTGCAGACGGTGCAGGTCGTCACGCTGGTGGTGTTCGCGGCGGTCTTCGTGATCGCCGAGGTCCGCCGGTCCCACATCGGGGTCGTCATGTTCGCGGCCGCCGCAGGCATGGGCGTGCTCGTCGCGGGCCTGCCGCTCGACGACGTCGTCGCGGGCTTCCCCGTCGACATCCTCGTCCTGCTGGTCGGGGTGACGTTCTTCTTCGGGATCGCGAAGGCCAACGGCACCATCGGCCGGCTCGTCGACCGGGCCCTGATCGGGGTCGGTGACCGGACCGGGGCGCTGCCGCTGACGTTCTTCGTGCTCACCGGCGTGGTGTCGGCGATGGGCTCGCCACTGGGCGGTCTGGTCATGGCACCGATCGGGATGAGCGTGGCCCACCGGCGCGGGATCGACCCGATGCTGATGGCGCTGGCCATCGGGACCGGGCTGTCGGCGGGCGGGTTCGCACCGACGTCGCTGTTCGGGATCGTCACCTGGGGCACGGCGTCGGCGGCGGGCATCGCGCTCGACCCGCTGACCCTGTTCGCGGTCGCGATCGTCGCGAACCTGGTGCTGCTGGCCGCGTCCTACCTGATGTTCTCCGCCCGCAGCCGGGTCCCGGTCGCCGCCGGCGGCGGCCGGCCCCAGGAGCCCGGAGAAACCGAGCCGCCGGCGCGCGAGCCGTTCACCGCGACGCACCGGATCACCGTCGTCGCGATGCTCGGCCTGGTCGCGGCGATCGTCGTGCTGGCGCTGCTCGACGCCGAGCCCGACGTCGGAGTGCTCGCCTTCGTCTTCGGCGCGGTGCTGACCCTGATCGACCCGGACAGCGGCCGCGGTGCCCTGAAGGAGATCGACTGGTCCACCGTGCTGCTGGTCGGCGGCATCATCACCTACGTGGGCGTGCTCCAGGAGATCGGCTCGGTCGACCTGCTGGGCGACCTCGCCGCGAGCCTCACCGTCCCGCTGCTCGCCGCGCTGGTGATCTGCGCGGTGTGCGGGCTGGTGTCGGCGTTCGCCTCGACCACGGGCATCCTCGCCGCGCTGGTGCCGCTGGCGATCCCGCTCGTGCAGCAGGGCGGGCTCCCCGGCTGGGCGCTGATCTGCGCGCTCGGGGTCTGCTCGTCCATCGTGGACGTGTCGCCCTTCTCGACGGTGGGTGCGACGCTGGTCGCCACCACCGTCGACGAGCAGGAACGCCCCCGCATGACCGCGCTGCTGACCCGCTGGGGCCTGTCCATGGTCGTGATCGGCCCGCTGGCCTTGGTCGGCGCCCTCGTACTGCCGGCCATGGCCGCGTGAGAAGGAGATCCTCGTGTTCCTCACCTCCCTGACCGAGCCGCGGGACCTGGCGCGGGCCGTCACCGTCGGCGACGACGTGCTCTCCCGCTCCGAGCTCGTCGACCGGGCCGGACGCGTCGCCGCCGGGATCCCCGACGACGGCCCGGTCGCGGTGCACGCCACCGCCTCGATCGACACCGTCGTCGCGATCACCGGCGCGATCATGGCCGGGGTGCCGGTCGTGCCGGTCCCCCCGGACTCGGGGCCGGCCGAGCGTGGGCACATCCTGACCGACTCCGGCGCCACCGCCTGGGCGGGACCGCGACCCGACGGCGTCGACCTGCCGGTCGTCGTCCCCGGCGCACGACCGCTCACCCCGCGCCCGGTCGACCGGGCCGCCACCGCGATGCTGCTCTACACCTCCGGCACCACCGGCCGCCCCAAGGGCGCGCAGCTGTCCGGGGCCGCGATCGCCGCCGGGCTGGACGCCCTGTTCGAGGTGTGGGACTGGACCCCCGAGGACACCGTCGCCCACGGTCTGCCCCTGTTCCACGTGCACGGCCTCATCCTGGGGGTGCTCGGTTCACTGCGCCTCGGGTCGCGGGTGGTGCACACGGTGAAGCCGCAGCCCGCCCGCTACGCCGCGGTCGACGCCTCGATGTACTTCGGCGTCCCCACGGTCTGGAACCGGATCGTCGACGAGCCCGAGGCCGCCCGCGCCCTGGGCCGGGCCCGGCTCCTCGTCTCCGGCAGCGCCCCGCTGCCCGCCTCGCTGTTCGACCGGCTCGCCGGCCTGACCGGGCAGGCGCCGGTGGAGCGCTACGGCATGACCGAGACCATGATCACCCTGTCCGCGCACGCCTCCGGGGAGCGTCGCGCCGGATGGGTCGGCCTCCCCGTCCCGGGTGCCCAGACCCGGCTGCTGCCCGCCTCCGACGACGCCCCCGCCACCGTCCCCGACGACGGCGAGACCGTCGGCCGGCTCGAGGTCCGCGGCCCCATGCTGTTCGACGGCTACCTGAACCGGCCCGACGCGAACGACGAGTGCTGGGCGGGCGAGGGCTGGTTCCGCACCGGGGACCTCGCCGTCCGCGACCCGGGCGGGTTCCACCGCATCGTCGGCCGCGAGTCCACCGACCTGATCAAGTCGGGCGGCTACCGGATCGGCTCCGGCGAGATCGAGGCCGTGCTGCTCGACCACCCGGGCGTCGCCGAGGTGGCCGTGGTCGGCGCCCCCGACCCCGACCTCGGCCAGAAGATCGTCGCCTACGTCGTCGGCGACTCGCGTGACGGGCAGGCGCTGATCGACCACGTCGCCGGGCAGCTGTCCTGGCACAAGCGTCCCCGCGAGGTCGTGTTCGTCGACGCCCTGCCGCGCAACGCGATGGGCAAGGTCCAGAAGAAGCTGCTCGGCGCCTGACCCCGGATCCCCGGATCGGGCGCGTCCGCGGGCGCTCCCGGCCGGCCGGGCCTAGGTTGCTGACCATGCCCGGCGCGCACTCCCCCTCGGAGGACCGCGGGGACGACCGCGGGATCTCGGTCAACCCCGTCTACGCGGCCGAGCCGGTGGACATCCCCCGGTTCCGGATGCCCGACTCGGGCCTGCACCCCGAGATCGCCTACCAGGTCGTGCACGACGAGCTGATGCTCGACGGCAACGCCCGGCTGAACCTGGCCACGTTCGTCACGACGTGGGCGGAGCCCCAGGCCGAGCGGCTGATGGCCGAGTCCTTCGACAAGAACATGATCGACAAGGACGAGTACCCGCGGACCGCGGACCTGGAGCAGCGGTGCGTGCGGATGCTCGCGGACCTGTGGCACGCCCCCGACCCGGGGCGGGCCGTCGGCTGCTCGACGACGGGCTCGTCGGAGGCGTGCATGCTCGGCGGGCTGGCGCTCAAGCGGCGCTGGCAGCACCGGCGCAGGGCCGCCGGCCTCCCGACGGACCGGCCGAACATCGTGATGGGCGTGAACGTCCAGATCTGCTGGGACAAGTTCGCGAACTACTGGGACGTGGAGCCGCGGCTGGTCCCGATGGAGGGCGACCGACTGCACCTGGGCGCCGACGAGGCCGTCGCGCTGTGCGACGACAGCACCATCGGCGTCGTCGCGATCCTGGGGTCCACCTTCGACGGCAGCTACGAGCCCGTCGCCGAGATCTGCGCCGCGCTCGACGACCTGCAGTCCCGCACCGGGCTGGACGTCCCGGTGCACGTCGACGGCGCGTCGGGGGCGATGATCGCGCCGTTCTGCGACCCGGCCCTGGAGTGGGACTTCCGGCTGCCCCGGGTGGCGTCGATCAACACCTCCGGCCACAAGTACGGCCTGGTGCATCCGGGCGTCGGATGGGCGGTGTGGCGCGACACCGACGCGCTGCCCGAGGACCTGGTGTTCCGGGTGAACTACCTGGGCGGGGACATGCCGACCTTCGCGCTGAACTTCTCCCGCCCCGGCGGGCAGGTCATCGCCCAGTACTACAACTTCCTGCGGCTCGGCCGCGAGGGCTACGCGCGGGTGCAGGACACCTGCCGGGAGATCGCCACCGGGCTGGCCGCGCGGATGGCCGACACGGGCGCGTTCCGGCTGCTCACCGACGGCTCGCAGCTGCCCGTGTTCGCGTTCACCGTCGCCGACGGCGAACCGTTCTCGGTGTTCGACGTGTCGGCGGGTCTGCGCGAGACGGGATGGCTGGTCCCGGCGTACACGTTCCCGCAGAACCGGGAGGACCTGGCGGCGCTGCGGATCGTGGTGCGCAACGGGTTCAGCCACGACCTGGCCGCGCTGCTGCTCGACGACCTGGCGCGGCTGCTGGAGCGGCTGCGCCGGCAGGCCGGTCCCGTCCGCGGGAGCGAGGCCGCGGGCTTCGCCCACGGGACGTGAGCCGGTCCCGGCGGGACACCCGCACCGCGTACCTGCTGCTGGCGCCCAGCCTGCTGGGTGTGGTGCTTTTCCTGCTGGTCCCGGTGCTGATCGTGGTGGGGCTGGCGCTGTTCCGGTGGGACCTGGTCGGGCCGCGGACGTTCGTCGGGCTGGACAACGTCGTCGCCGTCGCCACCGACGGCCGGTTCACCCGGTCCCTGCTGGTGACGGCGTTCTTCGTGCTCATCGTCATCCCGGTGCAGACCGCCCTCGGTCTGGCGGCGGCGCTGCTGCTGGACCGCGGGCTGCCGGGGACGACGGTGTTCCGGGCGATCTTCGTGCTGCCGTGGATCTGCGCGCCGCTGGCGCTGGGCGTGGTGTGGCGGTGGATCCTGTCCCCCACCGACGGTGCGCTCAACGCGCTGCTGGGGATCCGCGTCGAGTGGCTGGCCGACCCTGCGCTGGCGCTGCCGTCGGTCGCGGCGGTGACCGCCTGGACCCAGGTCGGCTACGTCGCCCTGTTCTTCCTGGCCGGGCTGCGCGCCATCCCGGACACGATCGTCGAGGCGGCCCGGCTCGACGGGGCCTCGGCGTGGCAGCTGCTGTGGCGGATCCGGCTGCCGCTGCTGCGTCCGACGCTGTTCTTCGTGCTGGTCACCGGCGTGATCTCCAGCTTCCAGGTGTTCGACTCGGTGTACGCGCTCACGCCGAACGGCGGACCGCAGGGTGTCACCGACGTCGTCGCGGGACGGATCTACTACGAGGCGTTCGAGAACCGCGCGGTCGGGCAGGCCGCGGTGATGGCGGTGGTGTTGTTCGTGATCCTGGTGGTGGTGACCGTGGCCCAGCAGCGGTGGTTCAGCCGTCGCACGACCTACGAGCTGGACACGTGAGGCGCGGCAGGGGCGTCGACGCGGCCGTGCTGGTCGCGCTGCTGGTGGGCGCGGTGGTGACGCTGGCGCCGTTCGTGCTGAGCGTGATGACCGCGCTGAAGACGACCCGGCAGTTCGCGGCAACGCCGGTGCTGTCGCCGCCGGCCCCGCCGACGGTGGAGAACATCGTGAACCTGTTCGGCCGCGACTACGACTTCGTGACCCCGATCGCGGTGACCGCGCAGGTGGTGGTCGTCGTCCTGGTGGGGCAGCTGCTGTTCTCGGTGCTCGCGGCGTACGCGTTCGCCCGCCTGGAGTTCCCGGGCCGCGACGCGCTGTTCTGGGTGTACCTGGGGACGCTGATGGTGCCGCAGGCGGTGACGGTGATCCCGCTGTACCTGATGATGACCGAGGTGGGGCTGCGGAACACCTTCTGGGCGCTGGTGCTGCCCTACGTCCTCGGGTCGCCGTTCGCGATCTTCCTGCTGCGCGAGCACTTCCGGACCATCCCGCAGGACCTGATCGACGCCGCCCGGCTCGACGGCGCCGGGACGGTCGGGATCCTGCGGCACGTCGTCGTGCCGGTGAGCCGGCCGATCCTCACGACGCTGGCGGTGATCACCGTGGTGACGCACTGGAACAACTTCCTGTGGCCGCTGGTCATCACCTCCGGCCGGACCTGGCAGGTGATGACGGTGGCGACCGCCGGGCTGCAGACCCAGTACAACGGGAACTGGCCGATCGTGATGGCGGCGACCACGGTCGCGATCGTCCCGCTGATCGCGCTGTTCCTGGTGTTCCAGCGCAGCGTCGTCCGCTCGATCACGATCACGGGGTTCCGGTGAGGCGCCGCCTGGGCGCCGCGCTGGTGCTGGTCGCGGCGCTGGTGCTGACGGCCTGCTCCCCCGCGGCGCGGTTCGACGACGATGCCGACGGCGTCACCACGGTGACGCTGCGGTTGTGGGACACCCAGGTCGCGGCGGCCTACCGGCGCTCGTTCGACACGTTCTCCGCGGCCAACCCCGACATCCGGGTCGAGCTGGTGCAGGTCCCGTTCAAGGACTACTTCACCTCGCTGCCCCTCGACGTGGCATCTGGTACCGCGACCGACATCTACTGGGTCAACTCGTCCAACTTCGGGGCGCTCGCCGACGCCGGGAGGCTGATCGACGTCGGGTCGGCGCTGGCCGACCAACGCGCCGGCTGGGTGCCGGCCGCCGCGGACCAGTACACCCGCGGCGGCACCCTGTGGGGTGTCCCGGTGGTGGCCGACGGCCGGATCGCGCTGTTCTACAACAAGGATCTGGTCCGCGCGGCCGGGGTCGACCCGACGACGCTGCGGTGGGATCCGGCCGACCCGGCACGCGACACCCTGCTCCCGGCCGCGCGGAGGCTGACCGCCGACGCCGCCGGACGGACCGCGGACCAGCCCGGGTTCGACCCGCGCACGGTGCGCCGGTACGGCTTCAACGCGGCCCGGGACCTGCAGGCGATCTACGTGAACTTCCTCGCCTCCGCGGGCGGCCGGTTGCAGGCCCCCGACGAGACCTTCGACCTCGCCACGCCCGCGGGTGAGCAGGCATTCGGCTACCTGGTGAACATGATCAACACCGAGCAGGTGGCGCCGTCCGCGGCCGACACGAACCAGAACCCGGACTTCAGCCGCGACCAGTTCCTGCGGGGCCGGATCGCACTGTTCCAGAGCGGCACCTACAACCTCGCCAACATCGCCGAGGGCGCGACCTTCGACTGGGGGATCGCGCCGATGGTCGAGGGCCCGCGCGACCGGGTCAGCGTGGTGTCGAGCATCGTGGCCGCCGGCAACGCCGACAGCCCGCGGCGGCCGGAGATCCTGCGGGTGCTGCGCTGGCTGGGATCGCCGCAGGGTGCCGCCCCGGTCGGCGACAGCGGCGCAGGGCTGCCCGCGGTGACCGCGGCACAGCGGGGCTGGTTCGACTACTGGGCGCGCCGCGGCGTCGACACCCGGGAGTTCGTCGCGGACGGCCCGACGACCCCGGCACCGTCGGGCCCGAAGGTGGGCGCGGCGACGACGGCGATGGAGCCCACGCGCGACGACCTGTTCGCCGGGCGGCTGCCCGTCGCCGCGGGGCTGCGGCAGGCGCAGGACATCGGCATCGCCGCGCTGCGCTGATAGTGTGTCCGGTGCGCCCCCGATGGGCCCAGCCGGAAGGAGTTCTCGCCAGTCCCGCACGGGCCCGCGGGCGCAGCTCCTTCCGTAGGTCGTTCGCGTGGTCCCCACTGTCGTCAGGAGACCCGCATGACCTGCACGTTCAACCACATGATCGTCGCCGCCCGGGACCGGGTGGCCTCCGCGGCGTTCTACCGGCACGTCCTGGAGGCGGCGCAGGTACCATCCTGGGGGCCGTTCACCAACATCGCCCTCGACGGCGGCGTCCTCGTCCAGTTCGCCGACCTGCCCACCGACGTCTACCCGCAGATCCAGCCCCAGCACTACGCGTTCCTCGTCGACGACGCGCTGTTCGACCGCGCGTACGCCCGGCTCGTCGAGGCGGGCGCCGAGCACTGGGCCGACCCGCAGCGCACCCGCCCCGGCGAGATCAACCACGGGCACGGCGGGCGCGGGGTGTACTTCCTCGACCCGGCCGGTCACTTCCTCGAGATGATCACCCAACCGTATGTGTGATGTCGCCGCGGCGCGGCGCTGGCTCGGCGCCGTCCGGCCCGATCCCGGCCGTGCCCCGGACTGGATGGTGCCGTTGCTGCGCGGGCTGGAGCACGCCGGGCCGCGGGACATCAGCACGAACGACCTGCCCGCCGACCACGTCGGACCACGGCAGTCGGCCGTGCTGGTGCTGCTCGGGCAGGGCCCCGACGGCCCGGAGGTCGTGCTCCAGCGGCGGGCCCGACGGCTGCGCCACCACTCCGGCGAGATCTCCTTCCCCGGGGCCGCGCGGACCCGGGCGACACCGATCCCGCGGCCACCGCGCTGCGGGAGGCGACCGAGGAGACCGGGCTGGACCCGTTCGGTGTGGACGTCGTCGCGACGCTGCCGCGCCTGATCCTGCTGACCGGGTTCCACGTGACCGCGGTACTCGGGCACTGGCGGACGCCGACCCGGCTGCACGCGGTCGACCCGGCCGAGACCGAGGCGGTGCTGCAGGTGCCGCTGGTGGTGCTCGCCGACCCGGCGCACCGGTTCCGGCTCCGGGCCGGTGGCGGGGCCCGGTTTCCGGGTGGGCGAGGACGTGGTGTGGGGGTTCACCGCCGAGGTGCTCGACGCGGTGCTGCGCCTGGGCGGGTGGGAGCGGCCGTGGCCGCCCGGCCCGGAGCTGGAGTGGGAGTCGTTGTGAGCACCAGCAGCGGCGCGGCCAGCAGGGCCAGTGCCGCGGCCGTCCATATCGGACCGATCGGCCCGGCCACCGCGAATGCCGCGCCACCCAGCAGCGGGCCGAGGGTCGCTCCGGCGTTCAGCGACGCGGTGGCGACGGCGCCGCCGAGGGTCGGTGCCTCGCGGGCGGCCGTCAGCGCCCGGGCGATGAGCGTCGACCCGACCGCGAAACCCAGCGCGCCCAGCAGCCCGACCAGGGCGAGCACCGCCACCGGGTGCGTGGCAACGAGCGCGAGCGCGGTCCAGGCCACCGGCAGCGCGCCGCCCGCGCCGAGCAGCAGCGGGCGGGCGCGGGTGTCGGCGAACCTGCCCGCGATGCCCACCCCTGCGGCGGCGCCGGACCCGAACAGCAGCAGCCCGACGGGCACCGCCGGTGGGCCGCCCGCCTCGGCCAGCAGCGGCGCCAGGTAGGTGTACGCGGCGAACGTCGAGCCGTTCACCAGGGCACCGAGCGCCGGCGACGACCCCGGCCAGCGCGACGGCGGCCACCGCCGCGACCACCCAGAACGTCGCACGCCAGCCGAACGCCTGCCCCACCAGCGTCCCGGCCGGGACACCGGCGACGAGGGCGACGGTCGTGCCGGACAGCAGGGTCGCGGTCGCCCGGGCCGTACGCTCCGGTGGCACCGCCGCGACCGCGACCGACAGGGCGACGGCGAGGAACCCGGCGGTGCACAGCGCGGCGAGCACCCGGGTGACCAGCAGGATCCCCAGGCCGGGGGTCAGCGCCCCGGCGACGTGGCGGCGACGAAGGCGGCCAGGAACCCGCACAGCGCGAGCCGCGGCGGCAGCCGGCGTGCGGCCAGCGCTGTGAGCGGGGCGCCGAGGACCATCCCCACGGCGAACGCCGAGGTCAGGGACCCGGCGGCGAGCGGGGTGACGCCGAGGTCGGCGGCGATGTCCGGGACGAGCCCGGCGAGCATGAACTCCGAGGTGGCCAGCGCGGTGACGGCGCAGGCGAGGACGACGAGCAGCACGGTGCAACTCCGTGGGTGACGGGCCGGGAGCGGACATCGGTCCGGCCGCGTCACCGGGTGCGGGCAAGGGAGGTCGCCGCCACCGGTGGGACCGGTGGCTACCGCGTGTTCGACTCCGGACTGCTCACGGCCGTCACCGTAGCCGTCGCGCTCTCCCGGCGCCCGCCGTGTCCCCTTCCGCGGCGGTTCACCAGCTGATGCGGTCGAACAGCTCCCGCAGCCGGGCCGCCCGCGCCGGACGTCCGTGACCCATCCACGCGATCCGGCCCAGCAGGTGCTCGCGGAACGCCGGGTGCCCGGCCCGGTTCTGCGCGTCGGGGCCGGTGCGGGCGGCGTTGTGCAGGATCGCGCGCAGCTCGTCGTGGTCGCGCCGCGAGACGGCCGGGGCATCGCCGTTGACGATCAGGCCCACGACGCGCTGCCGGTGGTGCGCGGGCATGATCCGGGTCTTGTCCGGGCGGATGCGGAAGCCTACCTCCGCGGCGATCGCCGCCACCCGCCGCGTCAGGCCGTGCACCGGCAGCCCGGCGTCGCCGGAGAACACCAGGTCGTCGGCGTAGCGGCCGTAGGCGGCGCCGACCGCGGTCGCCAGTCCGCTCAGCCGCCGGTCCAGTCCGTAGGTGAGCAGGTTCGCCACCGTCGGCGACGACGGCGCGCCCTGGGGCAGGTGCGGTGCGGCGAGGCGGTCGAGCATCCGTCGTCGCGCGGCGGGATCGCCGCGGTACGGGCAGGTGCGCAGCACCTCGGGCGGGGTGGCGGTCACGAGCAGGCCGGCGATGGTGGCGGCGACGGCGGGCGGGTAGCCCGCGACCCGCAGCAGTCCGGCGAGCCGGCCGCCGGTCACGTGGGAGTAGAAGCCCTCCAGGTCCAGGCGCAGCACCATCGGCCGGGCCCGGTGCTCCGCGGCGAGGGTGTGCGGGCTCCGCCCCCGGACGTGGCCGTGCGCGGCCGGGTGCACCGGGATCCGGTCGAGCACCCTCCGCCGGATCCGGCGCTGCAGCTCAGCGAGCCGCGGGGCGGGTGCCTCGATCAGCCGGGGTGTCCCGGAGCGCGACGGTGTCCAGTGCCGCCGGTAGTGGGTCAGCGGGCCGTCGGGGGCGTGCCGCAGCCAGCCGCCGGGGTCGGCGAACCAGGCGAGCTCGCCGTCGTCGAGGTGCAGGGCGGTGGCCAGGGCGGACAGATCCGCCCAGCGGGGCACCGGCAGGCGCCACACCGGGTCGGGCTGCTCGACCCGGCGGTGCCGGCGCGGCCCCGCCAGGAGGGCGGTGACCTCGGCCTCGACACCGGCCGAGGAACCGCGCGGGGCTCGGCGCCGGCGGGCGACGAGCGCGCCCACGACGCCCGCCAGCTCCTCGGGTCCCGACCAGCCGCCGAGCCCGGCGAGCCGCTCGGTCAGCGGGTCCGTGCTCCACGGCCGGCGCAGGCGGCCGCGGCGATCGCCGCCGGGTGCGGTGCCATCAGCGGCCCCGCACCGTCGAGCGGTCCCGCACCGCAGGATCGGACGGCACGGCGAGGCCCGGCACCACAGCGGGGCCGGGCACCACAGCGGGGCCGGGCACCACAGCGGGGCCGGGCACCACAGCGGGGCCGGGCACCACAGCGGGGCCGGGCACCACAGCGGGGCCGGGCACCACAGCGGGGCCGGACGGCACGGCGGGGCCGCAACGCTGGGTGATGCGGCGGCGGGGGTCGACCGGTGTTCGCCGTCCGCCGCGCGCCGCAGGCAGCACTGTCGTGCCGTCCGCGCGCGGGACGCCGTGCTGCATCGTGTCGGTGCACCCCGGGGTTGCCCCGGAGTCGCGGGCCCCGGCCGCAACCGGGGCGGCCGCCTGCTCGTCCGTCCGCCGCCGCATCGGCCACGACGCTACCGGGTGCGGCACGCCGCGGCAGCCGCGCCGGCACACGGCGCCCCGGCCCGGGGAGAACGACCACGGCCACGGTGGAGGCGGGCGGTACCTGTCCTACGCTCGGCTCCCCAGAGAGGAGAGCATGATGACCGCATCCGCTCACCGCGAGGTCGACGTGCCGTTCGACGTCCTCGACGGCTTCACCCACCACATGGTCGACGTCGACGGTGTGACGCTGCACGCCGTCGACGGTGGCGTCCCGGAGGCACCCGCGGTGGTGCTCCTCGCCGGCGTGCCGCAGACCTGGTGGGCCTGGCACCGGGTCATGCCCGCCCTCGCCGCGACCCACCGGGTCGTGGCCCTGGACCTTCCCGGGCAGGGGCACTCCGACCGGCCCGCCGACGGCTACGACACCCTCAGCGTGGCGCGCCTCGTGCGGCGGGCCGTCGAACTCCTCGGGGTCGGCGAGCACTGGCTCGTCGCCCACGACGTCGGGGCATGGGTCGCCACCACCTATGCCCTCGACACCCCGACCGCGTCCGGCGGGCCCGAGCTGCTCGGCCTGGCACTGCTCGACGCCGGGATCCCCGGCGTCAGCCTGCCCACCAGCGTGGCCCTCGACCCCGCGAGCGCCTACAAGCTCGCGCACTTCGCCTTCCACCTCGTGCCCGATCTCCCCGAGACGCTCATCAGCGGGCACGAGCGGGAGTACGTGGCCTGGTTCCTGACCCACAAGGCCGCGTCGCCCGACGTGTTCTCCGATGCCGAGATCGACCGGTACGCACGCCTGTTCGCCGCGGCGGACGGGGTGCAGGCGATCCTCGCCTACTACCGGTCCGTGCCGGAGTCGGCGAGTCGCAACCGCGAGCTCGCGGCCGCACGGAAGATCGATGTGCCGGTGTCGGCGATCTCCAGCGACCAGGGTTCGATCCCCGACATGGCGGCGGCCGTGCGTCCCCTCGTCGGTGACGCGGCCGACGTCCTCGACGTCCGGGTGGCCGGTGCCGGCCACTTCGTCCCGGAGGAGGCTCCCGACCAGGTCGTCCGGGCGATCCAGCAGCTCGTCGCCCGACGCCGTCCCTGACCCGGTCCGCAGCGGGCGGCGGCCCCGCTGCCGGGTTCCGGGTTCCGGGGGCGGAGACCCCGGTCCTCGGTCGGTCCTCGCCCTCGGATCCCGCCCCGCAGGCGGCCGGCGCAAGTGCCTGATCCGCCTTGACACCGGCGCACCACCCGGGTTGTGTCGGGTCTGCCGGCCCGCCCGGGGCGGGCCGGCAGAGATCGGCTCGGCGAGGCGACGGCACCGTCCGGCCGCGGGTGCGGGTGGTAGCGCCCAGCGCGAGGGACGACCGCATGTTCGTCGCCGTCCGGCGTCGCCACGTGGACTTCGTGCGGACCTCGGGGGCGTGCTGTCGGGGCTGACCACAACCCGTCTCCCGACCGCACGACCGAAGGATCCTCATGCCCGCCACATCCCGCGGGGCCCTGGTGCCCACCACCGGTACCGACCGGCCGACGCGGCCCGCCCCCACGCTGCCGGGTGCCGTGCCCCCGGCGTACGGCGCCGGTGCCTCCTCCCGCATCCGGCCCCACGGGATCCGGAGGTCGCGGTGAGCGCTCGTCCACCCCGCATGCTCCGCACGGTGACCGGAGCGGGCGGCGTCGCTGAGACCTACGACCTCGCCCTGGACCCCGAGCGGTCCACCCTGGACACCGCGGTACGGGTCGCCGAGCTCGCCGAGTCCGCCCGGATCGACGCCCTGTTCACCGCGGACCTGCTCCGCTTCGGCGCCCAGGGTGCGATCGGGTCCCAGGAGCCGCTCGTGTTCGTGTCCGCGCTGAGCCAGGTGACCTCGCGCATCGGGCTCATCGCGACGGTCTCCACGACGTTCCACCACCCGTACAACCTGGCCCGACTGTTCGGCACGCTCGACCACGTGTCGAACGGGCGGGCGGCCTGGAACCTGGTCACGTCCTCGCTCGGCGAGGAGAACTTCGGACCCGGTGGGCTGCCCGACCCCGAGGACCGGTACGCCCGCGCCGCCGAGACCCTCGAGGTCGTCAACGCGCTGTGGGACAGCTGGGACGCCGACGCGCTCACCCGGGGGTCGGACGGGCGGGCGGTGCTGCACCCCGATCGGGTGCACCCGATCGACCACGCCGGCCGGTTCTTCGACGTGGCGGGCCCGCTCAACATCCCCCCGCTGCCGCAGGGGCGCCCGGTACAGATGCAGGCCGGGCAGTCCGAGGCGGGCCGGGCGCTCGGCGCGCGCTACGCCGAGGTGGTCTTCACCTCGCTGCCCACCCTGGACATCGCCCTGGACTTCACCCGCGCGATCCGCGCCGAGGCCAGCAGGCTCGGGCGGCCCGGCGGGCTCCCCCTGATCTTCAGCTCCTTCCACGCCACCTACGGCGCCACCGAGGAGGAGGCCCTGCGGACGGTGCGCGAGCGGCGGGAGGCGATCGACTTCGACCGCGGCCGCGCGCAGGTGGCCGACATGCTCGGGGGGATCGAGCCCACCGCACTGGCCGAGCTGCCGCTCGACGCGCCGATCCCGGAGTCCCTGCTGCCCGACATCCGGTCGGTGCACCGGCGCCGCGGGCGGGTCGACATCTTCGCCCGCTACGTCCGGGAGGGGTACACCCTGCGCGAGCTGGTGATCGCGGCACAGGACACCGGGCACTGGGCTGCGGCGGGCACCCCCGAACAGCTCGCCGACGCCGTCGAGGAGCGGTTCCGGGCCGGCGTCCTCGACGTCATCTCGCTGCAGGGTCTGGCCGACCCCCGGCAGCACGAGTTCGTCGTGGACGGCCTGCTCCACGAGCTGCGCCACCGCGGGATCGTCGCCGACGACTACACCGGCACGACCCTGCGCGAGAACCTCGGTCTGCCCCTTCCCGGCCCACGGGCACGCCGGCGGATCGCTCCGACGGGATGAGACCGGACGTGTGCCGGGGTACCCCCGGGCGGTCCTGCGACGGCGGGGCACGCACAACCCCCGGGAGCCCCTCGGGCACGGTCACACCCGACGCGCGGCGACGGCCCGTATCGTCGCCCGCCGTGAGTGCCGTGTCGTCCGGCCAGCCGTCCGAGCAGTCGTCCGGCCAGCCGTCGGGACAGCCGCCCGACCGGCCGTCCCGGGCCACCCCGGCCGTCGCCGGCGCCGCCGCCGTGCTGCTGGTCGCCCAGCAGGTGCCGGGTCTGGTCCTCCGGCACGGGACGGCGGTCCCGGTGCTGCCGGTCGGGCTGTGGCGAGCCTGGCTCCCACTGATCCTCGCGGGTCTGGCGCTGCTCTCGGTCTCGACGCTGTGGGAGCGCCGCCTTCCGGGGGCAGCGGCCACCACGGGCCGCGTCGCCGGGCTGCTGCTCGCGCTGGGTCCGGCGACGCTGCTCGCCTACCGCGGACGTCTGGTGGACCCGCTGGCCGTCTACACCCTGGGGATCGACCCGTCGGAGCGGGCGTGGCCGGTGGTCGACCTCGTCCTGGGCACCCTGCTGGCGCTGACGCTGGTCGTCTGCCTGCTCAGGACCGGTGCAGCGGGTCGATCCACGGCACGTGCTCGGGCTGCTCGACCCCGGTGATGTCGAGGTTCACCACGACCGGCTCCTGACCGGAGCGGGTCAGCAAGCACTCCAGCGGCTCGTCGTCGAGGGCGTTGATCTCCTGGTGCGGCACCCACGGAGGCACGAAGATGAACCCGCCCGGCCCGGCCTCGGCGGTGAACTCCAGGTTCTCGCCCCACTTCATGCGGGCCCGGCCGCGCACGACGTAGATGACGCTCTCCAGCTCCCCGTGGTGGTGCGCCCCGGTGCGGGCGCCGGGGTGGATGGTCACCGTGCCCGCCCACAACCGCTGCGCGCCGACCCGGTCCCCGGTGACGGCGGCGGCGCGGTGCATGCCGGGGGTCTGCGGGGTGTTGTCGTCGAGCATGTCGCCGGGGATGACCCGGACGCCGTCGTGGCGCCAGTCGGTGCTCATGGGCCGACCCTAGCGGCGGCCGGCCCGGAACCGGAACGACCGCGCATCCGGGCAGTCCCCGCCGGATCTCCAGGACCTCACCGGTCACGTCGACGTCGCGGGTGGCCCAGGGCAGCAGCGTCGTCCCGTGCATCCGGTCGGACCAGAGGGTCGGAACGGCAGATCCGGCGGTGCAGCACGTTCATCGCCAGGTCCGCGACGCCGGGCGCAGGCTGCGGTGGCCGGGAGTCGTGGGGCTGCCGAGCGAGGTCCTGCGGGTCAGCGTCGCCGACACCGGCTGGGTCCTCGGCCCCCGGACGGGCGCTGTGGCTGCCGGCCGGGGTCACACACATCACGGCCGCCACCGGGACGGCGGCGATGCGCGGGATCCACCTGTGACCGGCCGCCGCCCGATCGACCGGCCCGCGTCGTGCGTGCTCGCGATCGAGCCGCTGGTCGCGGCCCTGCTGCCACACCTGGGGTGTGTCTCCCGACCCGGCTGCCCAGTTCTGCGCGATGATCATCGACGCCCTGTCGTCCAGGCCTGACCGATGCGCCGTGGGACGGGTCCGAGCCTCGATGATCCTGCTCATCGGGAGCGGACCGGGCGATGAGAGGATCGCGCGATGACCGTGGCGTTGGTGGACGTGCTGAAGGCGCTGGGGAATCCCACACGCCTGCAGATCATGGAGTGGCTGCGCACACCCGAGGCGTCGTTCAGCGAGTACGAGCCGATGGCGGACCGGGCGATGGCTGGGGTCTGCGTCACGCATCTCGCATCGAAGACCGGCTTGTCCCAGTCGACGATCTCCACGTACATGACCACGTTGGAACGGGTGGGCCTCGTCCGGTCGACACGGGTCGGCAAGTGGACCCACTACAGACGGGCCGACGCGGGTGTCGAGGAGCTACTGGCCCGTCTCAAGGATCACATCTGATCGATACTTCGACGATTGTCGATATGATGTCTCCATGTCCACGTCCCCCACGGCGTCCTCCGTCCGTCGCGCCCTGATCGTCCACGCCCATCCCGAGCCGGATTCCTTCTCGACCGCGCAGGCTGCCGCGGCCGCAGAACATCTGCGTTCTCGTGGTGTCGCCGTCGACACCATCGACCTCTACGCGGGTGGGACCCGACGCTGTCGCGGACCCAGTTCGCGAGCGGCTCCGGCTACTTCAAGCCGCAGGTCGAGCAGATGCGTCAGGTCAGCGGCGGAGCGGTGTCCGAACCGGTCGGAAGCCATCTGGAGCTGCTCCAGCAGGCAGACCTGCTGGTCCTGTCCTTCCCGCTGTGGTGGTTCTCGATGCCCGCGATCCTGAAGGGCTGGGTCGACCGGGTGTTCGTCATGGGCGCGCTGTTCGGTGGCGAGCACGGAATCCTCGGCAACGGGGCCATGCGCGGAAAGAAGGCCATGGTGCTACTGACGACGGGAGGTGACGAGTCCGCGTTCCGCCCCGGCGCAGCGGACGGGTTCGGTGACCTCGACGCGTTCCTGTTCCACGTCCACCGGGGGATGTTCGAGTTCGTCGGCTACGACGTCGTGCCACCCTTCGTCACCTACGGTCCGGCTCGGCTGGACGCGGAGGCTCGTGTCGATGCTCTCGCGCAGGTGCCCGCCCACCTCGACTCCGTCCTCGATCCGATCTCGGCGGAACAACCCGTGTGAACCGGCCCCGGGTTCAGCGGGAGCGGCAGACGCGCCGCGCGGAGGTCGCGGTGTGGGGGCCGGGCCGTGGGCGCGAGTGAACCCACCCTGTCCCGGCTGTTCCGCGCCGAGACGTGGTGGGCCCTGGCCGGTGGCGGACGCTGCTGCGGATGCGGGTCGCACCGGAGCAGCTGGCCGCGGGCGGCCCGGTCGGCGTGGTCGCCCGGCACGTCGGCTACGCGACGCCCTCGGCGTTCGTCGCGGTGTTCCGCCGGGAGACCGGGACCACGCCGTCGGCGGTGCTGCGCCCGGCCGGCGCAGCACCGCCGGAGTTCAGGCGGCGGTGAACAGGGTCAGCGCGAACCGCGCGTCGGGGTCGACCCAGCGGCCCGTCGTCGCGAACCCGGCCGCGGCGGCGAACGCGTCGACCGTCGGCGGGGTGAACTTCGCCGAGATCTCGGTGGCGAGCTCCTCCCCCGCGGCGAACGCGACGTCGAGGTGGAGGTCGGCGATCCGGACCCGCATGTCGCGGGTGGCGCGCAACCGCATCTCGATCCACGAGTTCTCCGCGTCCCACACCGCGACGTGATCGAACGCGTCGACGTCGAAGGTCGCGCCGAGCTCGCGGTTGAGCACGCGCAGCACGTTGCGGTTGAACTCCGCGGTGACCCCGGCGGCGTCGTCGTAGGCGGGGACCATCACGGCCGGGTCGGTGGCCAGGCCGGTGCCGAGCAGCAGCTGCTCACCGGGCCGCAGGACCGAGCGGACGTGTCGCAGGAAGTCGTGGCGCGGGCCGGGCATGAGGTTGCCGATGGTGCCGCCGAGGAAGGCGATCATCCGCTTCCCGCCAGGCTCGGCACCGGGCAGCCGGTCCAGGTCACGGGTGAAGTCGCCGACCACGCCGTGCAGCTCCAGCTCCGGGTAGTCCCGGTGGAGCTCGTCGATGGCGCCGCGCAGGGCGGACTCGCTGACGTCCTGCGGGACGTAGCGGCGCAGCGTCCCGGCACGGGCGAACGCGTCGAGCAGCAGCCGGGTCTTGGTCGAGGACCCCGACCCCAGCTCGACGACGGTGTCGGCGCCCGAGGAGCGGGCGATGTCGTCCACGGAGTCGGCGAGCAGGGCCCGCTCGGTGCGGAAGGGGTAGTACTCGGGCAGCTCGGTGATCCGCTCGAACAGCTCGGATCCCCGGGCGTCGTAGAACCACTTCGGCGGCAGTTCCTTCGGCGACGCGGCGAGCCCGCGCGTCACGTCGGACCGCAGCGCGGTGTCGGCATCGGATTCGGTGAGGTGGACGTCCAGCTGAATGGCGCCGGGAGTGCTCACGGAGCTCCTAGGTGTGATGTCCATGGACGTTGTTCCAGGTTGAGCTGATGACGGCCTGTCGCTGAGACAGGCGAGGACCCCCGGTTGTGAAGTGGAGCTGTCTAGGTGTGATGTCCAGGCAGGTTGGTCAGGCGACTGATCGGCGGTAGGCCGTTGGTTGCGCTGTGGGGCCGGTGGTGATTGTAGAAGTGCAGCCAGCCGGGGAGCGCGTCTCGCCGAGCCGTTTCGCAGGGGTGGAAGCGGGCGTATGCCCACCCGTCGGCGAGGGTGCGGTGGAAACGTTCGATCTTGCCGTTGGTCTGAGGCCGGTAGGGCCGGGTTCGCTTGTGGGTGATGCCCAGTTCGCTGCAGGTGTCACGCCAGGCGTGTGAGCGGTAGCAGCTGCCGTTGTCGGACAGGACCCGTTCGACGGTCACGCCGCGGGCGTTCAACCAGTCCACGGCCCGGCGTAGCACACCGGTGGCGGTGTCGGCTTTCTCGTCGCTGTGGATCTCGGCGTAGGCGACGCGGGAGTGGTCGTCGATGACGGTGTGGACGAACGCTCTGCCGGTGCGCGGCTTGTAGTCGGTTCCCCTGGGCAGTCCGGGAGTGGACCGCTTGTTCAGGGCGCCTTGTCGGCGTCCGACGAAGCGGTGTCCGCCTCCGTCGGGGATGTTGCCGAACTTGGTGACGTCGACGTGGATCAACGAGCCGGGGTGTGGGTGTTCGTAGCGGCGTAGGGGCTCGCCGGTGACCCGGTCGATGTGGGAGAGCCGGTTGATCCGGCAGCGGCGCAGGACCGCGTGCACGGTCGAGGCGGCGAGAGCGAGTCGGCCGCCGATCTGTACTGGTCCGAGTCGGTGGTGCCACCGCAGTCGCACGATCTGCTTCACCAGCCTCGGCGGGGTCTTGGCCGGCATCGACCGTGGTCGGGAGCTGCGGTCGACCATCCCGGGCGGGCCCTCGGCGCGGTAGCGGTCAGCCCACTTTCGGGCGGTGCGAGGGGCGACCATGAACATTCTGGCCGCGGTTGTCAACGGCGGGTTGGGAGTGACCCCGTAGCGACGGATTGGAACTGACCCCCGGCGTGGTGTGGTGATGGTCAGTCGTTGCTGGCGCGGTTGTGTTTGGCCAGGAGCTCGCGTCGGGCGCGGGTGCGGTAGGAGTCCCCGGACAGGGTCAGGACTTCGGCGTGGTGGACGAGGCGGTCGATCATGGCTGCGGCGACGACGTCGTCGGAGAAGGTCTCGCCCCAGCGGCCGAAGGGCAGATTGCTGGTGACCATGACGCTGCCTTGTTCATAGCGGGAAGCGATGAGCTGGAAGAACAGGTTCGCTGCGTCCTGGTCGAACGGGATGTAGCCGACCTCGTCGATGATGATCAGTTTGTAGCGGCGGATCTTCTTCAGCTCGGCCTCGAGCCGGCCGCTCTGGTGCGCGGCGGCGAGTCTGGTGATCCAGTTGCTGGCGGTGTCGAACAGGACCGAGTAGCCGGCGTGGGCGGCTTTGACGCCGAGCCCGATCGCGAGGTGGGTCTTCCCGATCCCGGGCGGGCCGAGCAGGATCACGTTCTCGCACTTGGCGACGAACGTGCTCGTGGCCAGGTGGGCCAGGATGTCGCGGCGCAGCGAGGGCAGATGGTCGAGGTTGAAGTCCTCCAAGGTCTTGACCTGGGGGAAGTGCGCGGTGCGGATCCGCATGACCGTGCCCTTGGACTCGCGGTCGGCGACCTGGCGCTGCAGCAGCGCGCCCAGATACTCCTCGTGCGACCAGTTCTCCTCACGGGCCTGGGCGGCAAGCTGTTCCCAGCTGGCCGCGATGGTCGGGGTCTTCAGGACCCGGGTCAGGTAGGCGATCATCGCCGGCAGTCCGTCGGGGACCGCGGCCAGCACCGGACCGGCCGGCCCCGAGCTCCCAGCGGGGTCGGTGGTGATCTTCGGTGGTGTGGTTGTCATGAGCTGCTCGCTTCCTCGGCAGTGGAGACGAAGTCGACACCGAACAGGGCGTCGTAGTCGGGCAGTGCGCGCAGGGTCACCGGGTGGCCGTCGAGGTGACGGCGTGCTGCGGCCTGTCGGGTGTTGCGGTCGTGGGCCAGGGCGCGGCGCATCGCCGCGGCGGTGTGCTGGTGCGCCGGGTCGGTGATCACCGCGTGGCGGGCCCAGCTGCGGTCGTGACGGGCGACGACCTGGCCGGCGCAGTAGACGACGACCTCGCGCGGTGAGGCGGCGACATCGACGAACCGGCCGATCATCTGCGGATCCACGGAGTAGTCGTTGGCATCGACGCGGACGTAGTAGTCCCGTGCCAGCCGGATCCGCTGGGCCAGCCCGATCGGCGGGTCCAGCGGCGGCAGCGGAGTCATCGCCGCGTAGTCGTGGGCGAGCACGTCCACCGGGCGGCCGCCGATCGCTCGGACGGTGCGGGTGTTGGCCCGGGCCAGCCAGTCGTCGATCTGGTGGTTGAAGTCGGCTGGGGAGGCGAAGCGACGTCCGGGCAGGAACGAGGTCTCGAAGTAGCCGTTGTTGCGTTCGACCAGCCCCTTGAACTCCGGATCCCGCGGTGGGGCAAGCCGGATCCGGGTGGCCAGAGTGCCGGCGAACGCAGCGGCCGGTGCCGAGACCCGCCCGGTCCCGCCGATCGCAGACTCCCGGTCCCAGACCAGCGTGCGGGTCACCCGCCCGACGTCGCTGATCAGCTGCCACATCCCGGACAGGATGTCCCCGGCCTGGCGCGAGGGGATCATCGTCGCGGACAAGAACCGCGAGTAGCCCAGCGTCATCACCAGCACCGGTAGGACCCGTTCCTAGCCTGGGCCGACGGGGATCGTGGTCTCGGGGAACCACAGGTCGCACTGGGTGATCTCGCCCGGTGCGTAGGCGACCCGGTCGACCGGGTCGATCCCGACATACTCGGGGCGGATCTGGCGGATCCGGTCCTTGAGCACGGTCAGCGAGTGCTCCCACCCGATCCGCTCTGCGATCACCGTGGCCGGCATGCGTGGGAACTGCGCCAGCAATGCCCGCACCTGCGGCTCGACCGCATCCGCCAGCGATCCCCGCGGGCCCCGTTCCCGCTTCGGCGGGCCCGGCGCCCGCAACGCGGAGCGCACCGTGTTGCGGGCCACCCCCAGCCGGCGGGCGATCTCCTTGATCGGGACACCCTCGGCCCGATGCAGACGACGGATCTCGGCCCAGTCCTCCACCGACAACACCCCCTCAGCGTCGTGCAGAGGGGGTCAATCCCAAGCCGACGCTAGGGGGTCAGTCTGAGCCCGTCGTCGACATACGTGCCGACCTGGTCGGGGATGGTGTTCACCGCGTTCGTCTCCGACGTGTTCTCCCGACGCATCGTCGGATGGCGTTGCGCTTCCTCGATGCCAACCGAGCTCCCGCTCGACGCTCTGGAAATGGCGTTGTGGACCCGTGACAGCGCAGGTCAGACGACCGACGGGCGCCTGGACGGGTTGATCCATCACAGCGATGCAGGCAGCCAGTACTGCGCTATCCGATACGGCAACCGCCTCGCCGAGGCCGGCGCGATCGCCTCGATCGGCTCGGTCGGTGACAGCTACGACAACGCCCTGGCCGAGTCGGTGATCGGGCTCTACAAGACCGAGTGCATCCGCCGTGACGGACCGATCCGTGCGGTCGAGGATCTCGAGCTGGCCACCGCGAGCTGGGTGCATTGGTTCAACACCCAGCGGCTGCACTCCATGATCGGCAACATGCCGCCGATCGAGTACGAACAGAACTACTACGCTCACCAACCAGCCCGAGACACTCCGATCTCGGGAGAACTCAGCCTCCACTGAACCCGGGGCGCTTCAGGCTGCACTTCTACAATCACCACCGGCCCCACAGCGCAACCAACGGCCTACCGCCGATCAGTCGCCTGACCAACCTGCCTGGACATCACAACTAGCCCTGGGGGCCTGTCTCGTGATCGGTGTTTCGGCGTCGTTGCTCAGTAGGTCTCGGCTCCCGGCCAGCGGTCACCGAACGTGATGGCGAACGCGTTGATCACGGGCTTCCAACGCATCGTCCACCTCGTGCGGCCCGTCCCGGTCGGGTCCAGGCTGCGAGTCACAAGATACAAGCATTTCATCGCAGCCTGCTCAGTGGGGAAATGACCACGCGCCCGCACCGCGCGCCGGTAGCGGGCGTTAAGCGATTCGATCGCATTCGTAGAGCAGATCACCCTTCGAATCTCGACGTCGTAGTCCAAGAACGGCACGAACTCTTCCCACGCGTTGCGCCATAGCCGGATCATCGCCGCGTACTTACGGCCCCATTTCTCGTCGAGCTCATCCATAGCGATAAGTGCTGCATTCGGGTTGGGCGCGGCATAGATTGGTTTGATGTCGCGCTTCACCGCGTCCCAGTCCTGTCGACCCACCAGCCGGAAAGTGTTTCGGATCAGGTGCACGACGCAGGTTTGGACAATGGTTTGCGGCCACACGTTGGCCACGACCTCCGGGAGTCCTTTGAGGCCGTCGCAGACCAGGAACAGCACGTCACGCACGCCGCGGTTCTTCAGGTCGACCAGCACGCTCATCCAGAACTTCGCGCCCTCACTGCCGACGCCCATCCACAGCCCCAGCACGTCCTTGCAGCCGTCCACGGTGACGCCGATGGCTGCGTAGACCGGCCGGTTGGCGACCTGCCCGTCCCGGACCTTGACGTGGACAGCGTCGATGAACACCGCGGCGTACACCGAATCCAACGGCCGACCAACCCAGTCATTCATCTCGGCGACGACCTTGTCGGTGATCCGCGAGACCGTCTCCTTCGATACTGACGCCCCATAGATGTCAGCGAAATGTGCGGAAACCTCCCCGGTCGTCATCCCTTTCGCATACAGCGACAGTACGACCTCGTCGACATCTGTGAGGCGCCGCTGACGCTTCTTCACGATCTGCGGCTCGAAAGTGCTGGCCCTGTCTCTCGGAACGTCGATCTCCACGTCACCCGCGGCATCCGAGAGAACCGTCTTCGAGCGGGACCCGTTCCGCACGTTGGTGGATTCCCGGCCGGGGTCGGCCCGGTTCTTGTCGTGCCCGAGGTGCTCGGTCATCTCCTCGTTCAGCGCCGTTTCCAGAACATTCTTGGTAAAGAGCTTCAACAGGCCGTCCGGGCCGGTCAACGCCAGCCCGCGCGCCTTCGCCTCGGCCACCATCGCCGCCGCAGCGGCCCGCTCCGCCGACGCCTGCCGAGCAGGCTTCGGGTCACCCTCGCTTGGATCCACAAGGTCCGATGTCATCACTGTCCGTGCCCATCTCGCCGGACCTCAGCCCGGCGTGTCGGGCCGAAAACACCGATCTTGAAACAGTCCTAGCCCTGGTGATTCACGGAGCTGCGGATTGACCGCGTGATCGGCTGGCGGCGGATCCGGTCCGGTTCGTTCGATGGGTGGGCATGGCGAAGGGGCCGGCCTGCGCGTTCTGCCGGGAGCTCCCGCCGCTCGTCGTGTCGGGCTTCGGAGATCAACCAGCAGGAACAGGCAACGCGCACAGCCGCGCGAACGCGCGGGCGAGATCGACCGCCCAGGGCCAGGACCGTTGGATACGGACCCAGACTCGGCGTTGCCCGCGGGTGATCCGCGCGGCGGTGTGCAACAACCGGTAGCGCAACGCCTTCGGCTCGACCTTCGCCAGGTCGCCGTCGAGAAGCAGGCGCTGGGTCCAGGTGATCAGGTCGACCGCGAGCATGACCACGGTCAACCACGCCGCGTTGACGGCGAAGGACCGGGACGGGAAGTGGTTGAGGCCGGTGTCCTTGCCGCAGCGGATCCGGTCCTCGACCCGGGCGTGGGCGCGGTGGCGGGCGTCGAGGAAGGCGAGCTGCCCGACGCGGGTGTCGGTGGCGAACGCGGTGTAGCGCCAGCCGTCACGCTCCTCGAACGCATCGAGCTGCGCGCCGGGATGCGGCCGTTCGCGACGGACGACAACGCGGGTCCCGGCCGGGTAGTCGACCAACGCGGAGGCGGGGAGCAAGCCGGTGATCTCGGCCAGCCCGGCGCCGTCACGGTGCCCGCCGTCAGCGTCGACCGCCTCGGCCCACACCGTCTTCGGGACCAGGCTGATCACGGTGCGTTCGCGGTCGGTGACGGCCCAGCCGACGGAGAACTCACAGCTCACCGCTGTGTCTTGTTGCGCTCGGATGTGGGCGAGGAAGGCTTTCGTGGCGCCCGCGGTGTCGGTGCGGACCAGGATCGGGTGCCCGTGACGGAACGCGTCAGGGATCTGGGCGAGCGCGTCGTCGAGCACGTTGATGTGATCCGCGGCGGTGTTCGCACCGGCGTTCCCGCGGCGCAAGCGGGCGGCGAGGAACTCGCCGGTGTTGTCGCAGAACGCCAGCATCGGGTGATACCCGAACGTCTTCTTGAACGTGGGCGTGGCCTGTTCCTTCTCGCTGTGGGCGATGACGATCGTGGCGTCGAGATCGATCACCAGCACGTCCCGGCCGTGCCGGCGCAGGTCGCGGCCGGCGACCCGAGCCGCGGGAAACGCGCGACCATCGACGTCGGCGTGCTGGGCCCAGACCACCTCCCGGGCCCGCGCCCGCCCCGCCGCGATCGAGGACAACCGGCGCTCGTCGAGCTTGTCGAGCAGTCGCCAGCAGGTCGAGTCCGATGCCACCGACCCGAACACCGCGCCCTGATCGGCCAGGACCGCGATCTCGCAGATCCTCGTGGCCCCGTCGGCGACCGCGACGGCCAGATCGACCAGCACCCGCCCCGGATCATGACGCGCCCGAGCTCGTCGCAGCGGTGCGAGCGCGGTCGAGAGTTCACTGGTCAACGTGGTCCGGTCGGCGACATCGGCCAGCAGACGCGACCCGACGGGCGACACCACCCCAGCGCCGTCGGCGGTCACGATGACCGGTGGGCGCGTGCTTGTAGTCTGCACTCGGAAAGTGCCTCCTCGACCATGGCGGACAGGGCTTCGACACCCGCTGTCTTACCTGGTCACGAGGCACTTTCTTCAGTTGGGGTCGGAGATCACCGGCACAGCCCGTGAAGAGTCCGGGCTAGTGTTCGCGTCGGAGACCGGCACCGAGCTGGACGCTGCCAACGTCCGACGAGGATTCCGCCGGATTCTCGGTGCACCAGAGTTGAAGGAGGTCGGGCTGAACGCCGCCGAGTGGACGCCGCGGGAGCTGCGCCACAGCTTCGTCTCGCTGCTCTCCGACAGCGGCATGACGGTCGACCAGATCGCCAGCCTGGTCGGACATGCGGGCGGTAGCGGAGTCACCGAGCGCATCTACCGTAAGCAGATCCGGCCCGTCATCGACACCGGAGCCACCGCCATGAACGAGATCTTCCCGGACTCGACTACATAGGTACTCAGTTAGCTACTCGGGTCGCCATAGAACGACGAAACCCCTGGTCACATCCGGCTCGTCGAGCCTGTGACCAGGGGTTTTGACTGTGGGCGATACTGGGATCGAACCAGTGACCTCTTCGGTGTGAACGAAGCGCTCTCCCCCTGAGCTAATCGCCCTCAGCGGTGAAACCAACTCTACACAGCCCGTCCCCCCGCCGTTCACGGGGGTCGCCCGTGGATCACCGCGGGCCCGTGACCAGCTCCGATCCGGGTACGGGCACCGGCGGGGGCGGCGGCTGGATCAACGGCAGCAGCGGCGAGTGCAGCCATTCCCAGTGGATCCCCACCCAGCCTCCGACCGTCGCGAAGATCCCGAACAGCCAAGCGCAGACCGCGACCGTGCCGAGGATCAAGGTCATCACCAGCAGCTGCACGACACGGTTCTGGCGGCCCATCCAGGCGACCCAGCCGTCGTAGCGGACGCGGACCCAGTGCAGGAGCCGCTGGGCCCAGCTGAACTCGGCGGCGAGCACGCCCAGGCCGAGGAAGATGATCGCCCAGCCGGGACCCGGCGCAGGCAGCGCGATGATCCCGATGATGACGATCGCGGTGCCGAGGACCCCCATGGTGATGCGGTAGGTCAGGTCCAGCACCGGTCTGCGGGCCACCCCCGCCCGGAACGCGCGGTAGCGGACCTTCGCCCGCCGGTACTTCCTGCGGACGGGGGTGTACCGGCGCCCGGAGGTCGTGCTCCCGGCCGCCGTCACACCGACGCCGTCCTTCTCCGTCGTACTCAGGTCTCCACCTGCCCGGTCGCGACTACCTTGGTCGGCGCGGGAGGGGCCTCCCTTCCGCGCTCGAGCGAGACGGCGTATGTCCCGTAGCTCCCGCTGTCGGGCGATTCTACGGATACCGGTCCCGACTGCCCCGCTCGCACGTCGAACGTGCCGATCGCCCGCGGAGTTCCGTCCTCGTTCAGCCCCCACAGAACATAGGTCTGGTCGGCGGGCTCGTTCGGATCGAGCCCCATCGGCATGACCTCCCGCTGTCCGTCCTTCATCACGACGGCCGCGACCATCGGTCCCCCCGGCCCGGGGGACAGGAAGGCGTGCGGGGTCCCGGGCTGCGCGATGGCGGAGAGCACGTCGCGCATCTCCTGGGCCTGCGCGAGGCTGGCGTCGCGCTCGGCCTGCATCGACCGCATCTGCCCGACGACGACTCCCCCGCTGACGATCACCGCGAGTGCGACGGCCGCGGCGACCAGTACCCGACCGGGGCGGCGCAGCCACCCGTTCCGGGCGCTGCCGCGTCCGGGCCCCGCCGGCGGGCGTGTCGCGGCGACGGTGAGCCGCTCGGATCGCGACGGGCGCGCCCCGCCCTCGGGCGAAGCTCCGGAGGACGCGACGTCGTCGCGCAGCGCGTGACGCGGGAGCGCCCGGTCACCGGCCCGTCCGACCTGTGGAGTGTTCCGGGCCTGCTCCAGGATCGCGTCGCGCAGCGATGCGGGCGGTTCCACCTGCTGCACCGCGCCGCCGAGGACGGTGGTCGTCTCGGCCACGTCGGCGGCGAGACGACGGCACTCGTCGCAGCCCTCGAGGTGCTGCAGCACCTCGATCTCCTCGTCGGGCTCGAGGGCGTGGAGCGCCCAGCCGACCGTCTGCTCGTTCATCGGACAGGGCCTCCCCTCGTTGTCGTTCACGACAGCCCTCCCGCCAGGTCCGCCCCGGCGTCCCCGACCACGGGGCCCAGCAGGTTCCGGAGCTTGGCCACCCCGGTGAACATGCGGGACTTCACGGTGCCCAGCGGCACCCCTGTCATCGCGGCCACCTCGCGTTGCGTGTAGCCGCCGTAGTACGCCAGTGCCAGGACCTTCCGCTGGTCGGCGGGCAGCTGATCGAGCGCGTCACGCACGTGGCCCGCGACCAGCGCGCCGATGGCTCCCTCGTCGGCGCCCGGCCCGGGCGGGGCGTTCCACTCCGAGCCGTCCTCCGACGCCGGGACGGTGCGACGCCGGATGGCACTCTCCCGGCGGACGGCGTCGACGGACTTGTGGTGCACCAGGGTCAACAGCCAGGTTCCGAACCGGCCCTTGGCCGGGTCGAAGCGCGACGGGTCGCGCCAGAAGGCCAGGAAGACCTCCTGGACGACGTCCTCGGCGAGACCCTCGTCGGCGCAGATGCGCCGCGCGAGGGAGTAGGCCTGGCGCCCGAACCGGTCGTACAGCTCGCCCAGTGCGGTCGAGTCCCCGGACACGATCCGTTGCACGAGACGCGCGTCCCCGGCGTCGTCACGACGTGACGGATCACGGCGCGCGGCAGGCCCGGCGGCCCGCCCGTGCTCGGGGCGGTCCGGCGGATCGGCGATGCCTGCCACCAGCGTTGTCCTCACGATTGCTGTGTTCGGTGTCCGCACCCGTTCCGGTTCGGACTCCGACGAGAGTAGTCGTTCTAAGCTGCGCGGCTCACACGCCAGGACGGCGCCGAGCCCCGTTCAGCCCCGTCGTCGCACGCGATGAGTTACACCGTTGTGACTCGATCGGGGGTCATCCCACGGTGACCCACGTTCATGCGCATCGAACCCGTCACCCCGAGGCCTTCTCTCTCGTTCCCACACTGACGCCCCACGCAACGCCCCCACGAAAGAGGATCACCGATGCGCGACGAGTCCAAGACGATCCGGGCGACGGCCATGTTCGAGCTCATCGCTCCGGACGCGCCCGTCGTGCCCGTGAAGGTCGAACTGTCCTACACGAGCCGCGACCCCTACGCCGTCCAGGCCTCGTTCAAGACCGGCCACGACACCACGGTCGACTGGGTCTTCGCCCGCGACCTGCTCGGCGACGGCCTGGTCGACTCCGCCGGCACCGGCGACGTCCGAGTGCAGCCGATGAGCGACGACCCGACCCGGATCGAGCTCGAGCTCACCTCCCCCTCGGGTCACGCCCTGTTCACCACCTCCGCGGCGACCCTGTCGGAGTTCCTGCAGGCGACCTACGACGCCGTGCCCGCCGCCGCCGAGTACTCGTGGCTCGACTTCGACGCCGCTCTCGCGGACCTGCTGGACACCACCGCCCGGGACTGAACCGAGGCACCCACCACCGGGCGGAGCACGTCTCCGCACGTGAGAGGACATCCGGTGGTGGCGAGAGGGGGCGGTCGGACCCCCCTCGGGGCGGGTGCTAATGTTCTCTCACCGCGCCGCGGACGGGTCTCACGGCCCGGGACGCGGTGCACGGTGCGGACGTAGCGCAGCTGGTAGCGCATCACCTTGCCAAGGTGAGGGTCGCGGGTTCGAATCCCGTCGTCCGCTCGGAGAATTCTCTTCCCACGCGCGATTAGCTCAGCGGGAGAGCACTACCTTGACACGGTAGGGGTCACTGGTTCAATCCCAGTATTGCGCACCATTTCCCGGATCCCCGGGGCCGCACGTCGGCCTCGGGGATCTTGCTTTTCCCGGACGTGACCGGATGGCCGACACGGCCCGCGGGAGGCCGGCAGCGCGCTCCCCCGGACGCCTCCGACCGTCGTGACACCGCCGACCTGGGCAGACGATCATCGGGTACCCCCTCGACAGCGGCCACGGACCGTGCGCTACTGTTCTCCCAACGCACCGGGAACTCGCGGAAACGCTTCGGGAACGGTGCGACATGCGGACGTAGCGCAGCTGGTAGCGCATCACCTTGCCAAGGTGAGGGTCGCGGGTTCGAATCCCGTCGTCCGCTCTGCCGGGCCGCGACAGCAGGCCGGTTTCCGGCGGCGTGGCCGAGTGGCTTAGGCAAGGGCCTGCAAAGCCCTGTACGCGGGTTCGATTCCCGCCGCCGCCTCGCGCGATTAGCTCAGCGGGAGAGCACTACCTTGACACGGTAGGGGTCACTGGTTCAATCCCAGTATCGCGCACCATGTCCCAGATCCCCGGGGCCGGATCTCCGGCCCCGGGGATTCTCCGTTTCCGGGCTCCGCGCCGAGATCACCGCACCTGTTCCACCGGCCGCACGAGCACCTCGTTGACCGCCACGTGCCGCGGGCGGGTCACGATGTAGACGACGGCGTCGGCGATGTCGGCCGGCTGCAGCACCCCGCTCTCGCCCGTCGAGGTCACGTCCGGCGCGTACTGCGCACCCGAGGTCGTCATCTCCGAGGCGACGAGGCCGGGCTCCACGAGGCCGACGCGCACGTGGCGTTCGGCGTACTCCTGGCGCAGCGCCTCGCAGAACGCGCCGACCCCGTGCTTGGTGGCCGCGTAGACGTTGCTGTGCGGGGAGGGGACCCGCCGTCCGGCCGCCGAGCTGATCGTCACCACGTCGGCGACGCCGCGCGGGCCACCGGCTGCCGTCGCCAGGTGCGGCAGGGCCGCGTGCGTCGCCGACAGCACACCCATGAGGTTGACGTCGATCATCCTGCGCCAGTCCGCGACGTCGGCCTCGGCCGCCGGGCCCCAGGCCCCGACGCCGGCGTTGTTGACCAGCACGTCCAGCCCGCCGTGCTGCTCGACCACGGCCGCCACGGCGGCGTGCAACGCGTCGTCGTCGGCGACGTCCACCGGGTGCACCGACGACCCCGGCAGCGAGTCCGCCAGCTCCTCGAGCCGCTCCCGGCGCCGGGCCAGCAGCGCCACCGTCGCACCCTCGGCCGACAGCGCCCGTGCGGTCGCCTCACCGATGCCGCTCGACGCTCCCGTCACGATCACCGTCGTCCCGTCCAACCGTCCGCTCATGACGGCGGTGTACCCGCACCCCGGGCGCAGTAATGATCATCGTCGGGGTGCGGCGCGGAGACCGGGATCCGGTGGGCTATCGTCGTCGGGCACGCACCGGGGACGGTGCGCATGCGGACGTAGCGCAGCTGGTAGCGCATCACCTTGCCAAGGTGAGGGTCGCGGGTTCGAATCCCGTCGTCCGCTCCACCTCACCCGGGACGCCACCCGTTCCGGTGCCGCGCGAACCCACCTTCGGAGTCGATCACCTGTCCGGTGATCCAGGCCGCCTCGTCGGTGCACAACCAGGCGATCAGCCGGGCCGGGTCGTCCGGCTCACCGAACCGGCCGAACGGGAACATCGGGGCCATCTCGCGGAACGCGTCCGCGCCGAGGTAGCCGGTGTCGACCGGCCCCGGGTTCACCGTGTTGACCCGCAGCCGCCGGTCCGCGAGCTGGTCGGCCAGGGTCGGGGTGATCCCCGCGACGGCCGCCTTCGCCGCGGCGTAGGCCACCTCACCGGGCATCGGCCCGCGTGCCTGCCCCGAGGTGAGCAGGACGGCCACGCCACCGGGACGGGTGTCGTCGTGCGCATTCGCCCACGCCTGGACCAGCAGGATCGAGGCACGCGCGTCGACCGCCCAGTGCCGGTCCAGCTCCACGGACAGCTCCCCCAGCGGGCCGTCGGACCCCGAGAGCGCCTGGTTGGCGACGAGCAGGTCCACCGGCCCGGCGAGCTCACGGGCGGTGTCGAGCAGCCGCTGCGGCGCGGACGGGTCGGCGAGATCGGCGTGCACCCCGGCGACGGGCGCCGTCGCGTGCGTCCGCACCTCGGCCAGCGCGTCGTCGACGTCGTCGGCGCCCCACGGCTGCGCCGCGTCGTGCAGGGCGAAGTGGTGCACGACCACGGCCGCGCCGTACGCGGCGAGCCGGCAGGCGGTCGCGTGCCCGATCCCGCCGCGACGGCCACCGCCGGTCACGAGCGCGGTCCGGCCGCGCAACGGCATCGGGTCCCGGCGCAGGGTGCTCACACCCCGACCCTGCCCGACCACGCCCAGCCACGCGAGGGAGGAAGTGGGCGGACCGGGCTCAGTGGCGGCCCGGACCCGCTGCGCCGTGGCTGAGGTGTGCGTGCTCGCTCTGCAGGCTGAACAGCGCGAGCGTCTCGGCGGGCCGGTCGTCGGCGCTGCCGATCCAGTGCGATGCGCCGGTGTCGAACTCGACGACCTCGCCGGGGTCGAGGAGGTGCTCGGTGTCGTCGAGGACCAGCCGCACCCGGCCGTCGAGGACGTAGAACCACTCGTAGCCCTCGTGGGTCTGCAGGGCGGTCGTCGCGGACTCCGCCGCCGGAGGGTAGATCACCTTGAAGGCCTGGACCCCACCACCGCGCCGGGTCAGCGGGACGAACACCAGCCCGCGGTGGCGCACCGGGCGCAGGTACATGCGGGGGTCGCCGGTCGGTGGTGCCTGCACCAGGTCGTCGAGCGGGACCCCGTGGGCCCGGGCCAGGGGCAGCAGCTGCTCCAGCGTCGGCCGCAGCTTCCCGGTCTCCAGCCGGGACAGCGTGCTTGCGGTCAGGGAGGTCTCGGCGGCGAGCTGGTCGAGGGGGGCGCCGCGGCGACGGCGCAGGTCCCGCAGCCGCGGGACCACCCCGGCGAGCACGTCGCGTCCGGTGTCGTCCACACCGCGTCGTCCACACCGCCAGATTGCCGATCGGCAAGGTTCTTGCAAGACGGAGCGGCGGGCCCGGCCTCTCGGAGAGGCAGGCATTAGCCCCGGGCCGTCTCCGGGGTGATCGCGCAACGCAGCCGTGCGGGCAGTGCCTGCGGGTCGGGCGCGCCGTCCTGGAGCCAGCGGGTCACCGCGCGGACGTCGTCGGTGCTGCGGACCGAGCCGACCGCGACCACCGGCGACTCGGGACGGGTGCGGGTCGCGTCGCAGGCCTGCACCAGCAGCATCAGCCCGGGCCGGCGGACCGCACAGACGCCCGGCCCGAGCCGGCACCCGGTGGTCACGAGCACCCCGTGGGCGCTGTCCTGCACCACCGCGCGCAGGCCCTCCACCAGCACTTCGTCGATGCCGGGCAGGGCTGCGACGGTGCCGTGCGCGTCCTCGTCGAATCCCGACGGCGCGTGGGCACAGGCCCCGCACCGGACCACCGTGAACCCGTCCACCGGCACCCCTTCTTGGAAACAGTAACCATTGTCAATTACTATGACGGTAACACCCGCGACGCAGGAGGAACACCGTGAAGCCCGGCATCCACCCCCCGTACGGCCCGGTCGTCTACCGCGACACGTCCACCGGCGACGAGTTCCTGACCCGGTCGACCGAGACCTCGCGCGAGACCGTCGAGTGGTCGGACGGGAACACCTATCCCCTGATCAAGGTGGACACGACCTCGGCGTCGCACCCGTTCTGGACGGGCAACGCGCGGGTGCTCGACGCCGCGGGCCAGGTCGAGAAGTTCCGCCGCCGCTTCGGGGAGCGCACGCGCGGCTGACCCCGCGTAGCGTCGCCGGCATGCGCCGCCGTCGCGAACGGGTCCAGGTCGTCACCGACCTGAGCGAGCCGCTGGCGGTCGAGCACGGTCGTCGCATCCGGATCCGGCTCGTCGCGATGTCGGTGTGGATCGCGGGCTGGCTCGTCGCCGGCGCCCTGTGGCGCGACGGGTGGCTGGCCACCGCGATCCTGCTGGCCAGCGGCCCGGGAGTGTGGGTGCTGTGGTGGCTGCTCGTGCCGTCCCGGGAGCGCGGACGGCGCGAACCGGTCGGCCGCCGGCCCCCGCGGGCACTGCCCGCGCCGCGGGACCCGCGGGAGTGATCGGGTGGGCGGCCGCGGAGTTCCGCGACCACCCACCCCGGCATCCGGCGTCGTGGGCCGGAGGGTCACCCCGTCCTGCTGATCTCCACCATGTCCTCGCGCGGCACGACCTTCGTCCGCTCGCGGCCGCGCGCCTCGCCGAGGCTGCGCTCGTGCTTGTCGAGCGCGAGCCAGCCGCTCCAGGTCGTGTAGGCCACGCCCCGGCGCTCCAGCAGCGCCTCGACCTCCGCCGGATCGCGGCGGGGCGCCCGGGGCAGCTGCGGGGCGTCGGCCAGCAGGCTCGCGACGGTCTCCGACGCGCAGCCCTTGGTGTGCCCGATCAGCCCGACCGGGCCGCGCTTGATCCAGCCGACGGCGTAGACGCCGGGCAGCTCCTGGCCGTCGATGTCGTGCACCCGCCCCTTGCGGTGCGGCAGCACGCCGTGCTCGTGGTCGAACGGCAGATCGACCAGGTGCGAGCCGGTGTAGCCGATCGCCCGGTAGACCGCACCGACCGGGAAGTCGGTGAACTGGCCGGTGTCGCGGACGTCGCCGTGGCCGGTGTACTCGGTGCGCTCGATCCGGATGCCCTCGACGCGGTCGGTGCCGAGGATCCGCTCGGGGCGCGAGAGGAAGTGCAGGTGCACCCGGCGCGGATCGCCGCGCCGGTCGCGCAGCGCCCACCCCTGCAGGGTCCGCACCACCATCTCGACGTGCTTGGCCGAGCGGACCTCGGCGGCGGCGACGTCGTCGAACTCGACGTCGGCCGGGTCGACGATCACCTCGACGCCCGGGACGTGGTCGAGCTCGCGCAGCTCCATCGGGCTGAACCGGGCGTGGGCGATCCCGCGACGGGCGAACACGTGCACGTCGGTGGCCGGGTTGCGCGAGAGCCCGGCGTGGACCGAGTCCGGGATCTCGGTGCTCGCCAGGTCCTCGGCGGTGCTCGCCAGGATCCGGGCGACGTCCAGGGCCACGTTCCCGGCACCGATCACCGCGACCGACGACGCGTCGAGCGTCCAGTCCCGGGGCACGTCGGGGTGGCCGTCGTACCATTGCACGAAGCTGGCGGCACCGTGGCTGCCCGGCAGGTCGATCCCGGGCACGTCGAGGTCCCGGTCCCGCTCGCAGCCGGTGGCCGCGACGACCGCGTCGTAGTGCTCGCGCAGGTCGGACAGGGTGATGTCGGTCCCGACGTGGACGTTGCCGAACAGCCGCACACCGGGGCGGTCCAGCACGCGGTGCAGGGCGTGCACGATCTGCTTGATCCGCGGGTGGTCCGGGGCGACGCCGTAGCGGACCAGCCCGAACGGTGCGGGCAGCTTCTCGAACAGGTCCACGGTGACGTCGGCGTCGGACTTCAGCAGGGTGTCGGCGGTGTAGACGGCGGCCGGACCGGCACCGATCACGGCGACGCGCAGCGCAGTCATCGTTCTCCTCGGGTGTCGACGGACCTCGAGGCTATAGCAAGGCAAGCCTTGCCTAACTATGATGCAGGCAACACCGTGCGCGGCAACCGGTCCGGGAAGTGCCCGCCGATCCGTTCGGAATGGCGTCGCCACTCCCGCGGGTAGCCCAGCGACACCTCGACGAACGGCACGCCGTCGACGGTGACCGTGCGCGGGATGTGCAGGTGACCGTGCACGACCGCCCGGGCCCGGTAGCGGCGGTGCCAGTCCGCCGTCGCCGTCGTCCCGCACCAGAGCGCGAACTCCGGGTACCACAGGACCTCGCAGGGCTCGCGGACCAGCGGCCAGTGGTTCACCAGGACGGTCGCCAGGTCCGGGTCGAGCGCGTCGAGGCGGGCGGCGGTCGCGGCCACCCGGGCCGCGGACCACTCCGCCCGCGTCGCGTACGGGTCCGGGTGGAGCAGGTACTCGTCGGTGCAGACGACACCCGCGGCGTGGGCCGCGGCCAGCCCCTCCTCCGGGGTCGAGGTGCCGGCGGGCAGGAACGAGTAGTCGTAGGGCACGAACAGCGACGCCACGACGACCGGCCCGCCCGGCCCGTCCCACACCGGCCACGCGTCCTCCGGGGTCAGCACCCCGATCTCCCGGCAGCGGCGGACCAGCTCGTCGTAGCGGGCGACACCGGAGAGCCGCTCGACCGAGTCGGCCCGGACGTTCTTGGCGCGGGTCCAGAGCTCGTGGTTGCCCGGTGTCCACAGCACCCGGGCGAAGCGGTCGCGCAGCGCGGCGAGCGTCGCGACGACGCTCTCGATCCGTTCGTCGACGTCACCGGCGACGATCAGCCAGTCGCCCGGGTGCGCCGGGCACAGCCCCGCGGCGATCTCGCCGTTCTCCGCGTACCGCACATGCAGGTCACTGACCGCGAGCAGGCGCGGCTCCCCGACGGCGGTCACCCGTCATTGGTACCCGGTGCCCCCGGGGCAACCCCCCGCCGGGGCGGCGAAACGCGCCTACCCGCGGTAACTTACCCCTGGTAGCTTCGGATTCGAGCTCGACGACGAGGCGGGGAGGCCGGCATGGCGGCATCGCGAGGCGCACGACGGTGGATCCGGTGGGTGCTGCGGCACGGGGCGATGCGCCAGGAGGTGACCCGCCAGGCGGGCAAGGGCGACCTGGGCGCCCACATGATCATCAGCCCGGAGGTGGTCCGGGACCCGTACCCGGCCTACGAGCAGATCCGTGGTCAGGGCCGGATGGTGCGCTCGGCCCTGACCTGGACCACGGTCGACCACGAGATCACCACCGAGGTGCTGCGCAGCCCCGACTTCTGCGTGGGCATGCGCATGCCGGAGAACGCCCCGGGCCTGCTGCGCGCGCTGCTCGCGGCGGGCGGGACCTGGCCGCTCGGGCCGGCCGAACCGCCGTCGCTGCTGTCGATCGACCCGCCCGACCACAACCGGATCCGCAAGCTCGTCACCCGCTCGTTCAGCGCCAAGGCGATCTCCTCGCTGCGCGGGCGCACCGAGGAGATCGCCGCGCAGCTGCTCGCCGAGCTGGAGGCCGGCACCGACCGGCGGACCGACGTCATCTCCGGCTACGCCTCGCTGCTGCCCGCGACGGTCATCACCGAGATGCTCGGCGCCCCGGTCGAGATGCGGGAGAGGTTCCTCGAGTGGGGCGAGGGCGGCGCCTACTCCCTCGACATGGGGCTGGACTACGCGACGTTCCGCCGCTCCGAGCGCGACATCGACGCGCTCACCGAGTGGATGTCCGGGCACTTCGAGCGGCTGCGCCGCGAGCCCAACGACTCGATCCTGTCCTCCCTGGTCGCCACCTACGACGAGGAGGAGGGCCGGCTCACCCACGACGAGCTGCTGTCGCTGGCGATGCTGCTGCTCGCCGCCGGGTTCGAGACCACGGTCAACCTCATCGGCAACGGTACCCGGCTGCTGCTGACCCACCCCGACCAGCTCGCCCGGCTGCAGGCCGACCCGGCGCTGTGGCCGAACGCCGTCGACGAGGTACTGCGGTTCGACTCCCCGGTGCAGCGCACCGGCCGGGTCGCCGCGCGCGACACCGAGCTGTGCGGCTTCCCCGTGCGCCGGGGCTCGCTGGTGCTCACCCACCTCGGCGGGGCGAACCGTGACCCGGACGTGTTCCCCGACCCGGCCCGCTTCGACGTCGGTCGCGAGGGCGCCGACCGTCACGTCGCCTTCAGCCAGGGCATCCACTACTGCCTGGGCGCGGCGCTGGCGAAGATGGAGGGCGAGGTCGGGCTGCGGGCGCTGTTCGACCGCTATCCCGACCTGCGTGCCGACGGGCCCGCCGAGCTGCGCGGCACCCGGGTGCTTCGGGGGTACCGGACGCTACCGGTGCGGCTCGGCGACGCCCGGGTCCACGTCGATGCCTGAGTTCAGGCCCGGTCGGTGGCGCTGGCGACCGTCGTCGTCACCAGGCTGATGATCGACATGCCGATGACGAGGTGGATCACCGCGGTGGCGATCCGGACCGTCCACGGCTGCTCGGTCAGGACCAGCGGCGACACCGCGGCCAGCGCGGTGAGCAGCCCGGCGATCCAGCCGAAGTAGGACATCGGGCTCGGCACCGCGACCAGCAGGAGGTGCGCGAGCCCGGTGGCCGCCAGCGCGGCGACCGCCGCCCAGATCGCGAGACTCTGCGCCGCCGCCCAGCCGTCGAGCGGCTCGGTGACGGTCGGCGCCAGGTACGGGATCTGTAGCAGGACCTGCAGGATCAGCAGACCGACCAGGGCGATCAGCGCGGCGATCACCGCCGTCGCGACGCCGCCGGCCCAGAGCCGGCCGGCGTTCACCCCGCTGCGGCGGCGCGGCCGGGCGGTCTCACGGCTCATCTCTCGGGTGCGGTCGTCGGCCTCGGACATCGTCGTCTCCCCCGGTCCGGGTGATCACCTGTGGTCGGCAGGAGACTACGCCCCGCGACGCCGTTCCGCCGCTACCGGCGCAGCGCGGCGAGTGCGGCCTCCGCGTCGGCGACCACACCCTCGCGACGCCGCTCGAGGTCGGCGCCGGTCTCGGCACCGGACCCCATGTTGCCCTGGGCGTAACGGGTCCAGACCCCGGTGCCGATGCAGGCGCAGCGCCAGTGCGCGAACGCCACCCAGTACGGCAGCTGGTCCAGCGGGAGTCCTGAGAGCTCGGCGTAGCGGGCGGCGACGAGGTCGCGGTCGGGCCAGCCGGGCGCGGCGGTCGGGCCGCTGGTGATCGCGGGCAGCGTGTCGCCCGGCCGTTCCCAGGACGCCAGCAGCCAGCCGAGGTCGGCCAGCGGCTCCCCCGGCGTCGCGAGCTCCCAGTCGAAGACGCCGGTGATCCGGCCGCCACGGAACGCCAGGTTCCCGGGCCGGTAGTCGCCGTGTACGACCCGCGGCCCGCCGGGCAGCTCCGGGGGCATCGCCGCGACGAGCGCGGCGTGCGCGGCGTCGAGCGCCGCCAGGTCGGTGAACGCGCCCGAGTGGGCCTGGCGGTGCCAGCGCCGCAGCTGCCGCTCCAGGTAGCGGCCGGGACGCTGCAGGTCACCGAGCCCGACCTCCGCGGTATCGACGGCGTGCAGCGCGGCCAGCACCTCGGCGGTGTCGAGACCGCAGGCCCACCGCTCCGGTTCCGGGACCGCCTCGCCCGCGGCGGGGTCGCCCGGCACCACTCCGTCCACCCAGCCCGTGAGGTAGAAGCCCGCACCGAGCACCGCTGTGTCCCGGCACAGGGCGACCGGCTCCGCCACGGGCACCGCGGTGCCGGCCAGCGCGCTGAGGAACCGCCACTCGCGGCCCATGTCGTGTGCGGTGGCGAGCACGCCCCCGGTCGGCGGGCGGCGCAGGGCGTAGGGGGTGCCACGGGCGTCGGTGACCCGGAAGGTGAGGTTGGAGTGCCCGCCGGAGATCCGCTGCACGGCCACCGGGCCGTCCCCGAGCTCCACCTGCGGCACCTCGGCGGCCAGCCATCGTGTCAGCGCGACCGGGTCCACCCCGTCGTGTGCGTCGGTCATCCCCCGATGCAACACGACCGGCCGGCGCGCCGGCCACCCCCGTTTCGCGGACCGGGAATGCGGGCACCCCTCCCCTGATCATGACCGGTCGCCCGCGGCGCACCCCGGCGCCGTCGACGCCGACCGGTGGGAGAGGAATCCGTGAGCGACCAGATCACCGTGACCCGCACCGTCCCCGCCAGCCCGGCGCAGCTGTTCGCCCTGCTGTCGACGCCCACCCGGCACCAGGAGATCGACAGTGCCGACATGCTGCGCGGCGTCGAGGGCGCGACCGAGATCGGCGGGGTCGGCGACGAGTTCGTGATGAACATGCACAACGGCGACCTCGGTGACTACCAGATGAGGAACACCGTCACCTCCTTCGACCCCGACCGCGTGATCGGCTGGGCGCCGTCGATGCACCCGATCGACGCGAAGAAGGACACGATCGGCGACGTCCGCGCCGAGGGCCACACCTACACCTGGCACCTCGAGCCCGAGGGCGACGGTACGAAGGTCACCCAGGTCTACGACTGGAGCGGCGTGCAGGACCAGGGCTTCCGTGGCTTCTTCCCGATGCTGACCGAGGACCAGCTCGCGGACTCGATCGAGAAGGCGGGACGCGCCGCGTCCTCCTGAGACCGTCCGCACCCGACGGTGCCGGGCCGGTCAGCGGGCGGCGCCGCCGTGCCGGGGGATCTCAGGACACCGGCAGCACGAGCCGGTGCAGCAGCCGGTCGGCCTCGGCCGACGGGTCCGCGGTCAGCCCGGTGTGGACCGGCCCCGGGCGCACGATGGTGCTACGCGCGGTGGTGAGCCGGCGGAAGCGCCGGCCGATGTCCTCCCCCGACCCCGGCCCGCGCGCCGCCAGTGCGCCGGTGGCGTGCCGGTCCGACCGGGGTGGCTCGGGCACCGCGGCCACCGCGGCGACGGTCGCCAGGAGGTCGGCGACGGCGTCGGCGTCGGCGTGCCGGTCCAGTGCGGCGAGCCGGGAGCGGTCGAGGTGCACCCGGACCGCGAGGACGTCGCGTGCGCGGCAGTGCAGCAGCACCCCGGCGTTCATCGACTCGCCGCGCTCGACCCGCGGCACGACCCGGAGCAGTGCGTACTCGTAGGCGACGAGGCCGCTCACCGGCTCTCCCCGCCCCCGACGCCGCCGATCCGCAGCCACGGCGGGCGGCGCGGGGCGCGGTCCACCGGGCGCGGTCTGCCCGCCGCGACCGTCGCAGCGACGCCCGGCAGCCAGGTCCCGCGCGCGGCGACCCGGGCCAGCAGCGCGGCGGCGTAGGCCGCGCGGACCTCGTCGGGGCCGCCGACACCGTCGACGTCGGCGATCCACTCGTCGGGGACCAGGGCCAGCACGTCGTGCAGCAGGTCCGGGGTGACGAGCGGGGCGAGCGCCGCGTCGGCGGCGTCCAGGTCGGGGTGCGCGCCGAGCAGCACGTGGTCACCGGCGTCGAACGGGCGGTGGGCGAAGCGCGGGACCGCCGACCAGTCGTGGGCGAAGGTGAGCGTCGCGCCGTGGTCGATGAGGTACGGGCTGCGGTGCCACAGCAGCATGTTGGAGTTGCGCCAGGACCGGTCGACGTTGCCGACGAGCGCGTCGAACCAGAGCACCCGCCCGGCGAACCCGGACCCGACGTCGAACGCGATCGGGTCCAGGTCGAGCGCTCCGGGCAGGAAGTCGACGGCCAGGTTGAGCCCGCCGGAGTGGCGCAGCAGCTCCTGGACCTCCTCGTCGGGCTCGGTGCGCCCGAGCGACCCGTCGACGACGATCGTCGCGATCCGCGGTACGGGCAGCCCCAGCGCGCGGGCGAGCTCGCCGGAGACGATCTCGTTGACCAGCACCGGGCGGCCCTGTCCGGCTCCGGTGAACTTGACCGCGTAGGTGCCGAGATCGTCGGCCTCCATCAGCCCGGGCAGCGAGCCGCCCTCGCGCAGCGGGGTGACGTACCGGATCGCGGTCAGCCGGGGCAGCGCCCGCCCCTCGATCGTCCGCTCGTGGCCCACCCGCGGAGGTTATCTTCGGACGCGAACGGCCCGCACCCCGTGGCGTCGGGGTGCGGGCCGAGGTCGCGCCGGTCGGGCGGGGCCCGGAGAGGGTCACCGGCCCGCCCGGCTTCGGGGCGCGCGGGCGGGCCGGGGGTCCGGGTCAGACAGCGACGGTCTGGCGCGGGATGGCCTGGGTCTGCTCCATCCGGCGCGCCGCCTGGCGGGACAGGAGCTCGTCGACGCTGAACCGGCCGGCGCCGGCGGTCATGAGGATCAGCGTGGCGCAGATGATCGTGCCGACCAGCGCCCAGCCGTTGTCGGCCATGAACAGGCCGTTCCTGCCGTGGACGAACCAGATCGCACCGGCCATCACGAAGGTCATCAGGGCGCCGGGGACGACCATGCGCAGGCCGAGCGCGACCGACAGGGAGAAGACCAGCTCGACGACGATCGTGAAGGAGGCCGCGGCGATGGCCAGCGGGATACCGAACTTGGCGAAGACGGTCGCGGTGTCGAACAGACCGGCGTCGATCTTCTTCCACGAGTGCATGACCATGATGTAGGCCAGCAGCAGGCGGGCGACGAGGAGCACGACGTCGCGGGGGGTTCCGGTCAGGGAGCGGTACACGGTTCCTCCAGGTGCGAGATGATCACCGTGGGTGAGCTCGTCACCACGGAATGCACAAGACACTAGGTGCACGAACCCAGGGCGCCACCCGATCGAGCGACTCTGCGCGACGAGACGACCGCGGGACGCGACGAGATGCTCGCCACGACCCGTCACCCGGCCGGGAGTCACTGTGGCCGGTGGATTGCGTGGCACGACCGGTCGAACGGTCGGACGACGCGGCATCGTCGCAGGTCACGAGCACTCAGCGTGTCGCCGGTGGCGGACGCGTCACCCGGACGTCGCAGTGATCGTCGCCTCACCCGTCAGGGGGTCACCGACGGTCGGTGCGGTCTGCAGCCCGTCGCAGACGACGGGCCGCTCGTCCCGCGCCCCGTCGTCTGCGACGGGCGGTACGCCCGGCCGGCGCAGTGGCGGCCGCCGCGGCCGGGTCGCCGCGCTCGGCACCGCCCGCTGCGCCATGATGGCCCGCGTGTCCGACACGAACAGCCACGACATCACGGCGACGCGCGAGTGGACGGTGCTGACCGAGCACGCGGCGGAGGTCGAGCCGCGCCACCTGCGGGCGCTGTTCGACGACGACCCCGAGCGCGCCAACGCCCTCACCGCCACCGGCGCCGACCTGGTGCTCGACTACTCCAAGCACCGCATCACCCGCGAGACCGTCGGGCTGCTGGCCGGGCTCGCGCGGGCGGCAGGACTGCCGGAGCGCACCGAGGCCATGTTCACCGGCGAGCACGTCAACACCTCCGAGGACCGGGCGGTGCTGCACACCGCGCTGCGGCTGCCGCGGGACGCCTCGCTCACCGTCGACGGCCGGGACGTCGTCGCCGACGTGCACGCTGTGCTGGACCGGATGGGCGAGTTCACCGACGCCGTTCGCTCCGGGGCGTGGACCGGGTTCACCGGGCAGCGGATCCGCACCGTGGTCAACATCGGCATCGGTGGCTCGGACCTGGGCCCGGTCATGGCCTACGAGGCCCTCCGCGACTACGCGCAACGGGACCTCGAGTGCCGGTTCGTGTCCAACATCGACCCCACCGACCTGTACGAGAAGACCCTCGACCTCGACCCCGCGACGACGCTGTTCGTCGTCTCGTCGAAGACGTTCAGCACCCAGGAGACGCTGACCAACGCCCGCAACGCACGGTCCTGGCTGCTGGCCGGGCTCGGGACGGACGCCGCAGGCGCCGTCGCCCAGCACTTCGCCGCCGTCTCCACGAACGCGGAGAAGGTGTCGGAGTTCGGCATCTCCACCGACAACATGTTCGGGTTCTGGGACTGGGTCGGCGGACGCTACTCGCTGGACTCGGCGATCGGGCTGTCGCTGATGTGCGCGATCGGCAAGGAGCACTTCGCGGAGTTCCTGTCCGGCATGCACGCCATGGACACCCACTTCCGCAGCACCCCGCTCGAGCAGAATCTTCCGGTCATCGCCGGGATGCTCGGGATCTGGTACTCGAACTTCTTCGGCGCCGAGACCCGCGCTGTGCTGCCCTACTCCCAGTACCTGCACCGGCTGCCCGCCTACCTGCAGCAGCTGACGATGGAGTCCAACGGCAAGTCCGTGCGCGGCGACGGGACCCCGGTCACCACGACCACCGGGGAGATCTTCTGGGGCGAGCCGGGGACCAACGGCCAGCACGCCTTCTACCAGCTGCTGCACCAGGGCACCCGGCTCGTGCCCGCCGACTTCATCGGCTTCGCGCAGCCGCACCACGACGCCGCGGGCGAGGACGGCGCCGACTCCCAGGACCTGTTCATGGCGAACCTGTTCGCCCAGTCGGCGGCGCTCGCCTTCGGCAGGACCGCGGCGGAGATCGCGGCCGAGGGCACTCCGGCCGACGTCGTGCCGCACAAGGTCATGCCGGGCAACCGGCCGTCGTCGACGATCCTCGCCGAGAAGCTGACCCCGTCGGTGCTGGGACAGCTCATCGCCTTCTACGAGCACGTCACGTTCGTCGAGGGCACGATCTGGGGCGTCGACTCCTTCGACCAGTGGGGCGTCGAGCTCGGCAAGGCCATGGCCCGGCAGTTCGGCCCGGCGCTCCACGCCGCGGACCCGCCGGACGCCGCGGAGGCCGGGCTGGACGCCTCCACCGCCGCGCTCATCGGCCGCTACCGCGCCTGGCGCGGGCGATGAGCACCCCTCGTCCGGCGGGGCACACACCCGCCGGTGAGAATCCCGGCATGGATGATCGAGCCCGCCCCCCGCTCCCGGCCCGCCTGACGGGCCCGGTGGCGGCACTGCTGCTGGTGCTCGCCGGGGTGCTCGTCGCGATCGCCTACACCGGAGTGCTCCAGGCCGGGGACACCGAGACCGCAGTCGGGCTCGCCGCGGACCGGATCCCCGGTGTCACCGTGGCCGCGGTGGTGGTCACCGAGATCGGCAACACCGCCGGCAGCACGGCGGTCGGGCTGATCGGCGGGGCGGTCCTGGCCTACCGGGGCCGCCCGGCCGCCGGACTGTGCCTGGCCGCCGTGCCGATCGTCGCCAGCGGGGTGTTCACCGCGGTCAAGCGGGTCCTCGACCGGGCCCGGCCGCCGGCGGACCTGCAGGTGGTGTCGGCGGCGAACGAGTCGCTGCCGTCCGGGCACGCGACGATGGTCGCCGCCGCCTGGACCACGCTGGTGCTCGTGTTGTGGCCGCTCCTGCGTGCCCGTGGGCGGGTGCTGCTCACCGCGTTCGCGGTGCTGTGGGCCGGCGCCGTCGGGTCCACCCGCGTCTACCTGGGTGTGCACTGGCTCTCCGACGTACTCGCCGGCTGGGCGCTCGGGGCCGCGCTGGCGTTCACCGGGGTGACGGTGCTGTCGCTGGTCCTGAGCCGGCGGGCGGTCCGCGCCGCCGCCTGACCCACCGGGATCTCCCACCGCCGGCGGATGACGGGGATCACTTCAGTCGAGAGCCACCGCGATCGAGCGAGAGGCGTAACCGCGCGACACCTACCCGACATCGGTCAGCGAGTCCGCGATGTCGGAGTGGAACTGCCAGTTCCCCTCAGACCAGTGCACACCCTGGATCGAGCGGCTGATCTTCCAGCCTTCGTCGGTCCGGACCAGGTCCATGTCGTAGGTTCCGACCAGGGTCTGGAACGGGCTCCCGTTGGCCTGCCGGTAGAAGTGGTGCGCGTGCATCAGCACGTGACACGACGCCGTGTCCCCCAGGACGGTCATGGTCTGCGGGATGAGCATGTGTTCGTCCCCGTCGAGCTGGCTGTGGAACTCCTCGGCCAGCTCACACCAACGATCGGCCGAGACTCGCATCCGGCCCATCCCGATCGTCGGCGAGTGATCGACCTCGATCTCGTCGACGAAGCAGGTCCGGAGACGGGCGAAATCACGCATGTCGGTGCACTCGCCATACCGCTGCACCACGTCCGCGATCTGCACTCGATCCAGGAGATAGGTGATCTTCTCCTCCAGGCTCGCCTGCGAGAGGTGCGCCGGCTGTGGTGTCGCCGGCGCGGAGTCGGTTCGCTCGGAGTTCGTCATGGTGACCCCATCAGATCAGTGATCGTGCGGTGAAATGCCTCCGCCGAGGCCGGCGGCCCGCGACTGACCTGCCTCCACCGTCGGGCACGAACCGGTTCTCCTCCAGGCCGGCCGGGCCCGGGGCACGGGGCAACCCGGTGTTCGAACAACCGGGGTACCCCCACTCCTACCCACCGGCCGCGCGGGTTCGGCAGGATGGCGGCATGAGGACACCACGGCCCGGGGAGTCGAAGTCGGAGCTGGGGGAGTTCCTCCAGGCGCGCCGTGCCGCCGTGACGCCGATGTCGGCCGGGTTGCCCGAGACCGGACGCCGCCGGGTGGCTGGACTCCGCCGTGAGGAGGTCGCCCTGCTCGTGGGTCTGTCCACCGACTACTACGTGCGGCTCGAACAAGGCCGGGGTGGACGACCGTCCGAGTCGGTGCTCGACGCGCTCTCCCGGGTGCTGATGCTCGACGACACCCAACGGGCGCACCTGCACCACCTCGCTCACCCCCCGCGCCGTCACCCTCGGACTGCGCGCGTCGCACCGGAGCGAGTGACGGCGGCGACGCGCTTCTTCCTGGAGACCCTGACCGTGCCCGCGCTCGTCATCACCCGCACCACGCAGGTCATCGGCTGGAACGCGCTGGCCTGCGAGGTGATCGTCGACTTCGCCGCACGGCCCGAGACCGAGCGCAACACGGCCTGGCTGCTGTTCTGCGACGACGAGGTCGCCGCCCGGCAGCGCGACTGGGACAACGCGGCCCGCAACACCGTCGGGACCTTGCGGATGACCGCGGGCCAACGACCCGACCACCCCGATCTGGCAGAACTCGTCGGAACGCTGGGCGTGCGCAGCGAGACGTTCCGTCGGTTGTGGGCCGAGCATCACGTCCACGAGAAGGCCGGCGGAGTACAGCTGCTGCGCCATCCTGAAGTCGGCGATCTCGATCTCACCTACCTCACCTGGACGACACCCGCGGCGCCCGACCAGATGCTCGTCACCTACACACCCGAGCCGGGATCGCCCTCGGCGCGAGCGATCGACCTGCTCGGCTCGATGACCGCCACGCATCGCGAGACCGCGGGTGACCCGACGTCGGCGACCGAAGCATGACGCGGAGCCCTGTGCCAACCTGATCACGTGCCGGTGATCATGAGGGCTCCGGAGCAACCCGGTCAGGGGCAGGGCAGGGTCCTCGCGGAGGTGCTCACCGGCGACGTCCTGGCGCGCTCGGAGGCGGCGCGCACGCAGGCGGGACGCACAGCCGGGCCGCGCGCGTCGATCACGCTCGTCCTCGACCTGCCGTACCCGGCGGTCGTCGCGGTGTACGTGGTCACCGGCGTGGGCTCCGCCTACCTGCTCGGCCTGCAGCCAGGGCGTCGGGCCGCTGGTGTTCGGCGTGGTCGCGGAGTTCCTGGCGGTCGGTGTCGCGATCGCCCTGACCGGCGTGAGCAGCGTGATCGCGACGCTGCTGCTGCGCGACGCGGCCCGCCCACGTGCATCCGGCTGACGCCGTCCCGATCGCCGCAGTTCCGACGCTCATGTTCACCACACCCTGGTCAGGTTGGCGAATGCTCAGTGGCCGGTCTCCACCTCGGCGCGGACCCGCTCGGCGCGTTCGCCGGCGGCGGCCATGGACAGGGCGTGCTCGTGCCAGGCGGCGACGTCGCCCCGCAGCCACGCCTCCCGCAGCCCCTCCGCCGACGCGGACCAGCGGCGGACGAGGACGACTCCCTCGGCGGCCGTGCGGGAGCGGCGCAGGACCGGCTGTGACCCGATCACCCGGCTCATCGCCAGTACCGAGCGCATCGACGGTGCTACCCGGCCGGCGACCTCGATCGGTACCGGCAGCCCCGCGACGGCCTGCGCGGTCCGGGCGGACCGGGCCGCGACGAAGACCGCCAGCGCCACCAGGAGCACCAGCAGGAGTGCTGCGACCAGCAGACCGGCACCGGCCGGGCCCGGCAGCAGCAGGACGAGCACGATCAGCACCACCGTCGTCGACCACGACCACCGGAGTGCCCGGAGCAGCCGAGCCCTGGAGCGCGCCCGTTGCTGCGCCGCCCGGTCGGGCGGGCCCTGGTCGGCGCGCACGAGTCCGCGGTCGACGTACAGCAGGGCGGTGTCCGACTCGTCCGGCATCGGGTGATTGTGCACCACCCCGACGCCGGGCCGGTCAGGCGAGGATCGGCAGGTGTTGCGGCGCACTGTACCGGGCGGCCGACATGACCTCGTCCACCGGGAGCGGCCGGTTCCGGGTCACCGCCGCCGCGGCAGTGCCGTGCAGCGGGACGAACGGGTAGCGCGTCTCGCACCGGCGCAGGTGGCCCTGCACCTGGTCGTGGTAGCGGGCCAGGTCGGCGGCGTGCCGGGCCGGGAACAGCAGCAGGAAGTCGGCCGCGCCGATCCGGATCGCGCGGTCGGCACGCTGTGGCAGGACCTGGCGCAGGCTCTGCCCGATGGCCTCCAGCGCGGCGTACTCGGCTCGCATCCCCAGCGACCGGCGCATGGTCTCGATCTCCGGCACCCGGATCCCGAGCAGCCCCATCGGCAGCGTCCCGCTGGTCCCACCGGCGGTCCACCGGTGCAGGAACGCCGGGGTGCGGGCGCCGGTCGCGCGGTCGCGGTCGTCCTCGCGCGCGTCGTCGAGCTGCCGGTCGTTGCGTGCCTCGCCGCGCAGCGCGCGCTCCATCCGGTCGGTGACGAAGCGCATCGACGCCTCCAGCCGGGAGTCGCCGCCGTCGTGCGGGCTGGCGACGACCGCACGGAGGACCTCGTCGATCCGGTCCAGGGTGGACGCCGCGGTGCGCCCGGCCATGGCCCGCCGCAGCCGCAGGACCTCGTGGTAGGCGTCCTCCCGGCGGAAGGACCACGACCCCTCGAACCGACGGCCCGCCTCCAGCGTCGGCGAGTCCTCGAAGACCGTCTCGGTGTCCAGCGCGACCAGGCAGGCGCCGGACCGGGGGCTGAGCACGGTGACGCTCCACTCGCGGGCGAGCGGATCGGGCTCGTCGAGCAGCACGTGGTCGATCCCCGGCGGGAGCGCGGGCGGCAGCTCCTCGACCAGCCCCACCACCGTCACCGTACTCTGCCCGGCGATCCGCCGGTACATCTCGACCTCACGCTCGAAGTAGCTCAGGCGCTGGAACATCGCGATGACGAGCGTCGGCTGGTCGTCCGCGCCGGCCAGCGCGAAGCGCTCGATCGCATGCGAGAGCGCCACCAACAGCCGCTTGCTCACGGACACCCGTTCCGGCATATCGCCTCCCTCCTTCGGGATCGCTGCGAGGCAGTATCGCGGACTCGCCGTAGTCGATCGAACACAGGGGGTCGATGTGTCGGAGATGGGCGGGTCACGGGCACGTCACGGGATCTGCGCACGATCACCCCTGTTCCCCGGTCCAGGTTGCGGTACGGCAGGTCGAGATCGGTCCGGGTGAGGTCGCGGACCGGGGTCCGCGGATCGGTCCGGGCCCGCCACGGCGTCTCGTCGGCGAGCAGGCTCCCGACGCCGGCGAGCACCGACCGGTCCGGCAGCCGGGCCTTCAGCGCCGAGCGCCGGGCCGTCGGATCCCTCGGCGGTCCTCCGGCCGGGCCCCGGAACACCCGCGCGGGGACGGGACGTTGGACGTCTGCGTGGACGAGAGGATGCGGGTGCGCGCGCCCGAGCTGCGCGGACGGCGATGGCTCAACACCGGCGGCCGGGATCTCACGCTGGCGGAGCTGCGCGGCCGGATCGTGGTGCTGGACTTCTGGACCTTCTGCTGCGTGAACTGCCTGCACGCGCTCGACGAGCTGCGGGAGGTCGAGCGGGAGTTCGGCGGCCCGGACGGCGTGCTGACCGTCATCGGCGTGCACTCCCCCAAGTTCCTGCACGAGGCGGACCCGGCAGCCGTCGAGGCCGCCGTCGAACGCTACGGCGTCGAGCACCCCGTCCTCGACGATCCCGAGCTGACCACCTGGGACGCCTACGGTGCCCGGGCCTGGCCGACGCTCGCGGTGATCGACCCGGACGGCGTCGTCGTCGCCCGGATGGCGGGTGAGGGGCACGGGCCCGGCCTGGCCGCGCTGGTCCGGGAGCTGATCGCCGCGGGCGGTGACCGGTTGCGCCGCGGCAGCGGGCCCTACGTCGCCCCGCCCGCGCCGGACACCGCGCTCCGGTTCCCCGGCAAGGTCGCCGCCCTGCCCGGCGGGACGTTCCTGGTGTCGGACACCGCACACCACCAGCTCGTCGAGCTGGGTCCCGACCTCGTCACCGAGATCCGCCGGATCGGCAGCGGCGAGCGCGGCGCGACCAACGGGCCGGCACCGGCCGCCCGGTTCGCCGAGCCCCAGGGCGTGCTGGTGCTCGACGACCGGACGGTGCTGGTCGCCGACACCGCGAACCACACGGTCCGCCGGGTCTCCTGGCCGGACGGCGCCGTGCGCACCCTCGCCAGCACCGGGTCCCAGCTGCGCGAACACGTCGAGCCGGGGTCGGTCGGCCACGCGCTGTCCTCGCCGTGGGACCTCGCGACGTGGGAGGGGCGGGTCGTCGTCGCCATGGCCGGGTCGCACCAGCTCTGGACCGTGGACCCGGACACCGGCGAGGCCAGGGTCCTGGCCGGGACGACGACCGAGGGCCTGCGCGACGGGGCGTTCGGCGAGGCGTTCCTCGCCCAGCCCTCGGGAGTGGCGACCGGCCCGGACGGCACGCTCTGGGTCGCCGACTCCGAGGTGTCGGGCCTGCGCCGGGTGCGGACCGACCCCGGGGCCGGGGCGCAGGTCGCCACGGCCACCGGGCAGGGGCTGTTCGAGTTCGGGCACCGGGACGGCCCGGCCGCGCAGGCGCTGCTCCAGCACCCGCTGGGCGTGGCCGTCCTGCCCGACGGCTCGGTCGCCGTCGCCGACACCTACAACGGGGCGATCCGGCGCTACGACCCGTCGTCGGACACGGTGTCCACACTGGCCGACGGGCTGGCCGAGCCGTCGGACCTGCTCCTGGACCGCACCGGCGGTGCCGCCGGTGACACCCTGATCGTCGTCGAGTCCGCGGCGCACCGGCTGGTGCGCATCCCGGTCCCGGCCGGGACGCTGGTCGCGGGGGCCGCCCACGCGGTCCGCCGCACCCCGCTGGAGCTGGGGGCCGAACCGGAGCTGCGGATCGGGTTCGTGCCGCCCACCGGCCAGCACCTCGACGACCGGTTCGGCGATCCGACGTCGCTCACCGTCACCGCGGACCCGCCCGAGCTGCTGCTCGCCGGATCGGGGACGGCGACCGGGCTGCAGCGGGTGCTGCGCCTCGACCCGGCGGTCGGCTCCGGCGTGCTGCAGATCGCCGTGGCCGCGGCGGCCTGCGACGACGCCGGGGACACCTTCGCGGCGTGTCACCGGTACCAGCAGGACTGGGGGATCCCGGTGCTGGTCGAGGCGGACGGACCGCAGGCGCTGGAGCTGGACCTGCGCTCGGTCTGACACCCGTTGCCCGGCAGGCGTCCGGCGGGTATACTCGTCCGCATGGCCCGACGCCGCCGGTGGCCGCTCGCCGTGCTCGCCGTCGTCGTGCTGGTGGGCGGGATCGCCGTCTGGAGCTACCGGCCCCGTCCGGTCCCGCCGCCGGTGCCCGGGAACGGCCCGGTCCGCGCCGCCGACGCGCCGTGGGTGGTGGCGCTCGCCGACCGGCCCGACGGCGGCGGCCCGCCGGTCAAGCAGTGTGCCGGGACGCTCGTGGCCCCGCGCGCCGTGGTCACCGCCGGCCACTGCGTGGCCCGGCGCGAGCCGTCGGCGATGGTCGTGCTCGTGGGCCGGGCCGATCTGCGCACCGGGGCCGGGACCGAGGTCGGGGTGGCGGACCTGTGGACCCCGCCGGACGGCGTCCCGGCCGGCGGCGACGGCGTCCTCACCGGCCTCGTCCGGCCCCGCACCTCACCCCCGGACATCGGCCTGGTGCTGCTGGACTCGCCGGCCGGGGCCACCCCGCTGCCGATGGCCGGGACCGGACCGCCGGCCAGCAGCCCGGCACGCTACCTCGGCTGGCGGGTGTCCCCGCAGGACGAACCGGTGCTCTGGCAGTCCCCGGAGGTCGTGCTCGACGACGCCGTCTGCACCGCAGCCGCCCGCGACGCCCGCAGCGTCGTCCCGCCGGTGGCCCACGGGTGGAGCTACGACCCGGCGGACTACCTCTGTACCGCGGGCACGGCCGCGCCGGGGCCGGGGACGCCGATGGCCCCGCACCGCCCCACCGACAGCGGGGCCCCGGTCGTCGTCGGCGGGCGGCTCGCCGGGGTCAACGCCTGGGGCCCGGACCCGGACCCCGCCGTCCCCAACTTCCACGCCCGGGTCGCGACCTACGCGGCCGGGCTGACCCGGCTGCTCGACGCGGCCGGGCGGACCGGCCGGTTCCCCTGACGCCGCCCCGGCTCAGCTCTCCAGCCAGGCGAGCACCGCCATGACCCGGCGGTGGTCGTCCGACGACGGGGGCAGCCCGAGCTTGGTGAAGATCGACGAGATGTGCTTCTCGACCGCGCCCTGGGTGATCACCATCAGCCGCCCGATCGCGGTGTTGGTGCGGCCCTGCGCCATCAGCTCCAGCACCTCCCGCTCGCGCGGGGACAGCACCGCCAGCGGGTCCCGGCGACGGCGGTTGGTCAGCAGGGCCGACACCACCTCCGGGTCCAGGACCGTGCCGCCCGCCGCCACCCGGGTCAGCGCGTCGGACAGGTCCGCCAGTTTGGACACCCGGTCCTTGAGCAGGTAGCCGACCCCGCCACCGGCCTCCAGCAGGTCGGTCGCGTAGGACTCCTCGACGTACTGCGACAGCACCAGGATCCCGACGCCGGGGTGCGACCGCCGGATCTCCAGCGCGGCCCGCAGCCCCTCGTCGGTGAACGACGGCGGCATCCGCACGTCGACGACGGCGACCTCCGGTTCGTGCTCGGCCACCGTCGCGACCAGCGCCTCACCGTCACCGACGGCCGACACGACGGTCGCCCCGGCCTCCTCCAGCAACCGGACGAGGCCCTCGCGCAGCAGCATCGAGTCCTCCGCGAGCACCACGCGCATCGTCATGGAGCCATCCTCGGTCACGCCTCGCCCAGCCCGGCGACCGGTACCTCCGCGGTCAGCTCGGTGGGACCGCCGGCCGGGCTGCGGACGTCCAGCCGGCCCTCGACGATCTCCAGCCGGTCCGCGAGCCCGGCCAGACCGTGCCCCTTCCCCAGGTGGGCCCCGCCGCGGCCGTCGTCGGTCACCACGATCCGCAGCAGGGTGTCGTCGACGGTCACGGTGACCGTCGCCGTCGACGCCTCCGCGTGCTTGGCGATGTTGGTCAGTGCCTCGGACACCACGAAGTACGCGGTGTTCTCCACCAGCGCGGGCAGCCGGGAGCCGGGATCGAGCCCGACGTCCAGGTCGACCGGGACCGGGCTGCGCCCGGCCGCGGCCGCCAGCGCGGGACCGAGTCCCCGGTCGGCGAGGATCGGCGGGGCGATCCCGCGGGACAGCGCCCGCAGCTCCGACAGCGCCTCGCGGCTCTGCTCCAGCGCCTCGTGCAGCAGCGGACGGGCCTTCTCCGGGGCGTCGTCGAGCCGGCGGACGGCCGCCTCGAGGTCCATGCCCAGCCGCACCAGCCGCTGCTGCGGGCCGTCGTGGATGTCGCGCTCCAGCCGGCGCAGCGTCTGCGCCTCCGCGGCGACGGCCGCGCGGCGACCCGACGCCAGCGCCTGCGCCCTGGCCCGCAGCGCCGCGGTCTGGTTCGTGAGCAGGCCACGGGCGAGCAGCGCCCGGACGTCGGTCAGCCAGCGGACCACCGTCGGCAGCGTCACCAGCAGGAGCACGCCGAGACCGGTGTTGAGCGCGATGTCGCCGGCCGTGGAGTGGATGCCGGTGACCGACTCGAAGAGCGTCCAGACGTCCTCGCCGCGCGGCAGCGACCACTGCCAGAAGACGTAGAACAGGCCGCCGAGCCCGGTGACCGACCAGGCGAGTGCGACGGCGGCGGTGACCGCCCGCAGCGGCAGCGCCGCCACGGCGTGTGCGACGTCGCGCCAGCTCTGCGGGTCGGCCAGCGCGCGGAACAACCGGCCCATCAACCGCCGGCCGCGGTTCGGGCGGTAGTGGTGCGGCGGCAGCGGGCGCCCGGTCGCGGCCTCGGTCGCCCGGCGCTCGAACTCGGCGAACCCGCGCGCGGCGGCCAGCGTGCCGACGGTGATCGGGAGCCCGATCCAGACCACGAACGTCCCAGAGCCCAGGACCAGCCCGACGAGGACGACGACACCGCACACGATGGCCAGCGGGAGCCCGGTGAGCAGGTACGCCATCTGCGCGCCGAGCCGGGTGCGTCCCGGCCACGTCGACGGCCAGCCCGGCGCGTGCGGCAGGTGCAGGCCGCCGTCGCGCAGCAGGTACTCGCGCAGCGCGCCGTTGCCCCAGCCCTCCAGCGCACCGACCAGGTGCGGGTCCAGGTGGCTGCCGCCCGGCTCGTCGGGGTCCGGCCGCGGCCGGACGGCCTGCTCCTCCGCCATCACGGTCCACCTCCTCGCCTGCCGGTCGTCCCCTGCGCAGGATAGGCGGTGACGAAGGCCGCGCCGGGGTCGCGTGGGGCGGGGGCGACATGGTGAGCTACCACCCGGTAACAGACGCGACGACGCGAGAAGGTGTGCCCGTGGACCCCGCCGACCTCACCGACGTCCTGGACTCCGTCCGTGACTTCATCCGCACCGAGGTGGTGCCGCAGGAGGAGCGGATCGACGCCGAGGACGCCGTCCCCGAGCGCATCGTCGCCCAGTGCAAGGAGATGGGCCTCTACGGCTTCACCATCCCCGAGCAGTACGGCGGCCTCGGCCTGACCGCGTCGCAGGAGGTCCGGCTCGCGTTCGAGCTCGGCTGGACGACCCCTGCGCTGCGTTCGCTGTTCGGCACCAACAACGGCATCGCCGGGCACGTGCTGCTGGAGGGCGGCACCGAGGAGCAGAAGAAGCAGTGGCTGCCCCGGCTGGCGTCCGGTGAGGTCACCGCCTCGTTCGGGCTGACCGAGGCCGACGCGGGCTCCGACCCGTCGTCGCTCACCACCAGGGCCGTCCGCGACGGCGACGGCTGGGTCCTCAACGGCTCCAAGCGCTACATCACCAACTCCCCCGTCGCCGACGTGATCATGGTGTTCGCGCGGACCGACCCGGACGCCCCCGGCAACCGCGGCATCTCGACCTTCCTCGTCCCGAAGGGCACCCCCGGCCTCTCGGTCGGGCCGAAGGACCACAAGATGGGCCAGTTCGGCGCGTGGACCGCCGACGTGTACCTCGACGACGTCCGCGTCCCGTTCGAGAACGTCGTCGGTGGCGAGGACGGCATCGACAAGGGCTTCCTCGTCGCCGCCAAGTGCCTGGCCCACGGCCGGCTGCACATCGCCGCCGTCTGCGTCGGGATGGCCGACCGCCTGGTCCACGAGACCGTCGAGTTCGCCAGGACCCGGGAGCAGGGCGGCAAGCCGATCGCGCGGTTCCAGCTGGTCCAGGGCCTGGTCGCGGACTCGGTCACCGACGCGCGTGCCGGCCGCGGCCTGGTCCTCGACGCCGCTCGCAGCTTCGACGACGGCACCGACATGGTCTCCGGGCCCGCCGCCGCCAAGTACTTCTGCTCGGAGATGGTGGGCCGGGTCGCCGACCGCGCCGTCCAGGTGCACGGCGGGGCGGGTTACATGCGCGGGGTCGCGGTCGAGCGGTTCTACCGCGACGCCCGGCTCTTCCGGATCTACGAGGGCACCAGCCAGATCCAGCAGGTGATCATCGCCCGCGACGCGCTGGGCCGCGCCGCCCGCGGCTGACCGTTCGCCGGCGGTCCGGCCCGTCCGGGCCGCCGGTCACCCGCCGGCGAGCACCCGGCGCAGCGCCGCGGAGACCACCCGGATCTCCGCCGCCAGGTCACCCGGCACCGGGGCGGAGACCCAGCGGGTGAACGCGGTGCGGAACACCGCGACGCCCGCCTCGGCCGCCACGGTCGCACCCGGCTCGCCCACGCCCCGGTCACGCAGTCCCTCGGCGAGCACCCGCGCGACCGCCTCCATCTTCACCAGTTCCCGCTCCCGCAGCGAGACGTTCGCCATCAGCACCCCCTGCCGGCGCCGCGCGAACTCCCACCCTGGGGCGAGCGCGCCGGCCGCGTGTTCCAGCGCGGCGCTCAGCGCACGCTCGGGTGGCACGTCCGGGCCCACGGCGGCCAGCCCCGCGGCGAACAGGGCCACGAACGACTCCCCCGAGTCCCCGCCGAACAGCACCTCCCGCTTGTCGGCGTAGTGCCGGAAGAACGTCCGCTTGGTGACCCCGGCCCGGGACGCGATGTCCTCCACCGTCGTGCCGTCGAAGCCGTGCTCCTCGAACAGGTCCAGGGCCGCTCCACGCAGCCGTCCGGCGGCGTCCGGCTCCCATCTGCCCATGCGCGCAGCCTACGTGATGACACCTCGTGTCATCCCGGTGTACGGTGATGTCATCAGGTGACATCACCTGGTCGTCATCACTCACGGAGGCACCACATGCGCATCCTCGTCACCGGGGCGACCGGCTGGATCGGCTCCGCCCTCGTCCCCGAGCTCCTCGGGGCGGGCCACCGCGTCGTCGGGCTGTCCCGGTCCGACGCCGGCGCGGCCGCTCTCGACTCGGCGGGAGCCGAGGTCGTCCGGGGCGACCTGGACGACCTCGAGCTGCTGTCCGCCACGGCCGCGCAGGTCGACGGCGTCGTCCACCTCGCCTTCAAGCACGACCTGGCCTTCGGTGGCGACTTCCCCGCCGCGGTCGCCGCGGACCGGGCGGCCGCCGCCGCACTCGCCGCACCGCTGAAGGGCACGGGCCGTCCGCTCGTCATCGCCTCGGGGCTGGCCGGACACCATTCCGGCACGCCCGTCACCGAGGACGACCCGCCCGCCGCCGACAGCCCGGCGGCGGACCGCATGGTCACCGAGCGGGACGTCCTGGCCCTCGCCTCGGCGGACGTGCGCTCGGCGAGCGTGCGGCTCGCCCCCACGGTGCACGGCGCGGGCGACACCGGCTTCGTGTCCGTGCTCGTCGAGACCGCACGCCGGACCGGGATCAGCGGCCAGGTCGGCGACGGGAGCAACCACTGGCCCGCCGTGCACGTCACCGACGCGGCACGGCTGTTCCGACTGGCCTGCGAGTCCGCCCCGGCCGGGACGGTGCTGCACGCCGCGGGCGAGCAGGGCGTGCCGATGCGCGAGATCGCCGGCGCGATCGGCCGCGGGCTCGACGTGCCGGTACGGGAGGTGCAGCCGGAACACTTCGGCCACCTGAGCGCCTTCGCCGCGCTCGACGTCGTCGCCCTCAGCGACCGGACCCGGGCGCTGCTCGGCTGGCAGCCGGAGGGGCCCACGCTCGTCGAGGACATCGAGCGGCACTACACCAGGGCCACCACGGCACAGCCGACGAGCTGAGGCACCGGCAACGACGAACGGCCCCGCCCGGGATTCCCGGGCGGGGCCGTTCGTGCGGTGCGGTGGATCAGTGGGCAGCGGGGCCCCGGTGGTACTCGAACACCAGCCCGCCGACGGCGATCAGCACCAGCGTCATGCCGACGACGATCATCCAGGCGTACCAGAACGCCACACCCAGCGCGGCGAACGCCGCCGCGGCGGCCAGACCCAGCGGCCAGTAGCTGCCGGCGGAGAAGAAGCCGACCTCGCCGGCACCGTCGGACACCTCGGCCTCGGGGTCGTCCTCCGGACGCTCCTCCAGACGGCGCGAGACGAACCGGAAGTACGTGCCGACGATCAGCGACAGACCCGCGGTCAGCCACAGCGCGGTCACGCCGACGACCTCTCCGGCGATGAACATGTACGCCAGCGCGGCCAGGATGAAGAAGCCGGTGACGATCTCGAAGATCCTGGACTCGATCTTCATGTGTGCCCGTCCTCCCTCAGCCGTCGACCTGCGCGGCCAGCTGGCCGCGGTCGGTCGAGAACGGCTGCGTGCTGATCGCCTCCGGCGCGCACCACTCGCCGCAGTTCAGCGCCTGCAGCGCCTCACCGGTCGTGTACGCCTGCCCCGTCTGCGGGTTGTTCTCCTTGCGGAGCTGGATGTACCGGTCGAACAGGGCGGGCTCCAGGGCACGCACCTCGAAGTTCATCTGCGAGTGGTAGGTGCCGCAGAGCTCCGCACAGCGACCGACGAACGCACCCTCGCGGTCGATCCGGTCGATGATGTAGGTGTTGTCCTGCTCGTTCCGCTCCGGGAACGGGAAGACGTCGCGCTTGAAGAGGAACTCCGGCACGTAGAACGAGTGGATCACGTCGGGCGAGCGCTGCGCGAACTGGATCGACCGGTCGGTCGGGAGGACCATGATCGGGATCGTGTCGCTGGTGCCCAGCGTGCTCACCGGCCGGCCGGCCGGGCCCGCCTCGTCCGGGTAGGAGAACTCCCAGTTCCACTGGAACCCGACGATGTCGACCCGCAGGTCGGCCGGACCGCCCGCGGTCGGGTTCTCCTTGTCGATGTAGTTCTGCACGTTCACCGTGAAGCCGAACAGCACGGCCACGATGACGGTCGGGATCGCGGTGAAGACGAGTTCGACCGGCAGGTTGTACTGCGTCTGACGCGGGAGCGAACCGTCGTCGTCCTTGCGCTTCCGGTGCAGGATCATCGACCAGAACATCACTCCCCAGGTGATGACGCCGACGACGAGCGCCGCGATCGCGGACCAGGTCCACAGGTCGCGCATCGACTCGGCCTCGGGGGTCACCCCCTCGGGCCACCCGAACCGGATGACCTCCTGGACCGAGCAACCGGCCAGAGCCGGCGCAGCCAGCAGGCCGACCACGGCCACCTTCGCCGCCCGGGCGATCCGGGCGCGGCCTTCGGTTCGGGCCACTGCACGCCGCCTTCCTGTCGTCTCCTGCGTACGCCGCACTGCCAGCACGTTCTTCCCTGCTCCGCCGTCACGACACCGCGGCCGAAGGGGATCTTGTGCCACCCGTATGGAGCACCGTCTTCGACCTCGCGTAGAGCCTAGACGAACCCCGGTCGGGCCGCGCCCCCCGGGGGTTCCCGGCCGGCGCGTGAACGTCGTCACCGCCACGGGGGAAACCGGCAGTCTCTCAGCGGGAAGACCGTTTCGCACCGGGGCGCGCGAGACCCGTCCGGCTGACTCGGCATACTGACCTGTGTGTGCGGACTGCTGGGATTGCTGACCGCCGGGGCGGACGCCGCGACCCGGGTCGACCCGATCGCCGACGGGCTGCGCTGTGCGCGGCACCGGGGACCCGACGAGAGCGAGACGTGGAACGACCACGACCTCGTCCTGGGGTTCAACCGGCTGTCGATCATCGACGTCGACCATTCCCACCAACCCCTGCACTGGGGGCCGGTGCCGGGAGAGGACACCCGCTACACGATCGTCTTCAACGGCGAGATCTACAACTACCTCGAGCTCCGTGAGGAGCTGATCGAGACCTACGACGCGGCCTTCGCCACCGACGGCGACGGCGAGGTCATCGTCGCGGCGTTCCACTACTGGGGCCCCGACGCGGTGCAGCGCCTGCGCGGCATGTTCGCCTTCGCCATCTGGGACGTCGTGGAGCGCGAGCTGTTCCTGGCCCGCGACCCGTTCGGCATCAAGCCGCTGTTCCTGGCCACCACTCCGGTCGGCACCGCGTTCGCCAGCGAGAAGAAGTCGCTGCTGTCCCTGGCCGGTGAGCTCGAGATCGGGCTCGACCTGGAGCCGGCCGCGCTGCAGCACTACCTGACCCTTCAGTACGTGCCCGAGCCGATGTCGCTGCACCGGATGATCTCGCGCGTCGAGTCCGGCACGCACGTCACCGTGCGCCCCGGCGAGGAGCCGCTGCACCAGCGCTACTTCGCGCCGAAGTTCATCTCGCTGCCCAGCCACGCCCCGGCCAGCGCCGAGGCGGAGGCGATCGTGCACGGCGAGATCGCCGACGTGCTGCGCGACTCGGTCGCCAAGCACATGCGGGCCGACGTGACCGTCGGTGCGTTCCTGTCCGGCGGTATCGACTCCACCGCGATCGCGGCGCTGGCCAAGGAGCACAACCCGAACCTGATCACCTTCACCACCGGGTTCGAGCGCGAGGGCTACTCCGAGGTCGACGTGGCCGCCGAGTCCGCCGCGGCGATCGGCGTGCGGCACGTCGTCCGCACCGTCAAGCCGGACGAGATGATGGAGGCCCTGCCGCTCATCATCTGGTACCTCGACGACCCGGTCGCCGACCCGGCGCTGGTCCCGCTGTGGTTCATCGCCCGAGAGGCCCGCCAGCACGTCAAGGTCGTCCTGTCCGGCGAGGGCGCCGACGAGCTGTTCGGCGGCTACTCGATCTACCGCGAGCCGCTGTCGCTGTCGCCGTTCGAGAAGGTCCCCGGCACGCTCAAGCCGCTCATGCGCCGGGCGTCGCGCAAGATGCCCGAGGGCATGCGGGGCAAGGACCTGCTGCGCCGCGGCTCGCTGTCGATGGAGCAGCGGTACTACGGCAACGCCCGCATCTTCCGTGACGACCAGCTGCACGAGGTCCTGCGCGGCTACGATCCGCGGGTGTCGCACCAGGACGTGACGGCGCCGCACTACTTCGCCAGCCACGACTGGGACCCGGTGGCCCGGATGCAGCACGTGGATCTGTTCACCTGGCTGCGTGGCGACATCCTGGTCAAGGCCGACAAGATGACGATGGCGCACTCGCTGGAGCTGCGGGTGCCGTTCCTCGACCCCGAGGTCTTCGACATCGCCTCGTCGCTGCCGCAGTCGCAGAAGATCACCCACGGCTCGAACGGCACCACGAAGTACGCGCTGCGGCGGGCCTGCGAGGGCATCATCCCGCCGCACGTGCTGAACCGGCCGAAGCTGGGCTTCCCGGTGCCGATCCGGCACTGGCTGCGCGACGAGATGTACGCCTGGGCGCGCGACATCCTGCAGAACTCCGGTGCCGGGCACCTGATCGACCTGCAGGCCGTGCACCGCATGCTCGACGCGCACCGCGAGGGCCCGGTCGACCACTCCCGCCGGATCTGGGCGGTGCTGGTCTTCCTGCTGTGGCACGGGATCTTCGTCGAGAAGCGGATCGTTCCCGAGGTCCCGACCCCGACCTACCCGGTCAAGATCTGAGCGGTCCCCGCACGACGACGGGCCGGCACCCCTGGGGGTGCCGGCCCGTTCGGCTACTACGGCGGGGTCAGCCGGGCAGGACGGCCCGGATCTCGTCGGCGGCGGCGTCACCGAACGCGTCGCGCAGCCGGATGAGGGCGGCGTCACGGTCCCAGGTCCACTCCTGCGGGCCGTCGGACTCCAGGACGTAGGTCGCGATGAGCGCGCCCAGCTGGGCCGAGCGCTCCAGCGACAGCCCGGCGCCGAGCGCGGTGAGGAACCCGGCGCGCCAGGCGTCACCGACACCGGTCGGGTCGACCAGCTCGGTCGGCGGGACGACGTCGATCCGGGTCTCGGTGCCGTCGGCCTCGACGATCAGCGCACCCCGCTCGCCGAAGGTGGTGATCCGGGTGCCGACCTTGGCGCCGATCTCCTCGGCGGTCCAGCCGGTCTTCTTGAGCAGCAGCTCGAACTCGTAGTCGTTGGTGACCAGGTAGGTGGCGCCCTCGATGAGGCGCTTCACCTCGGGACCCTCCATACGGGCCAGCTGCTGGGACGGGTCGGCGAGGAAGGGGTAGCCCTTCTCGCGGCACTCGTCGGTGTGGCGCAGCATCGCGTCGGGGTCGCTGGCGCCGATGAGCACCAGGTCGAACCCGCCGACGCGCTCGGCGATCGGGGCGAGTTCGATCTCCTTCGACTTGGCCATCGCGCCGGTGTAGAAGGACGCGATCTGCCTCATGTCGTCGTCGGTGGTGCAGACGAAGCGGGCGGTGTGGACGTCGTCGTGGGTGTGCACCCCGGAGGTGTCGACACCCAGGTCGTCGAGGACCTTCCGGTACTCGGCGAAGTCGGCGCCGACGGCGCCGATCAGCACCGGGTTCTGGCCGAGCACACCGAGCGCGAAGGCGATGTTGCCGGCCACGCCGCCCCGGCGGATCGTCAGGTCGTCGACCAGGAAGCTGACCGAGATCCGGTCGAGCTGCTCGGCCAGGATCTGCTCGGAGAACTTCCCGGGGAAGTGCATGAGATTGTCGGAGGCGATCGACCCCGTCACGGCAATAGGCACACGGGGGAGCCTACGTCACCCGAGCCGAAGGGCCCCGCCGGAGATCACCGGCGGGGCCCTTCGGAGGCGATGTCGTGCGACGTCAGTTGAAGCTGTCGCCACAGGCGCAGGAGCCGCCCGCGTTCGGGTTGTCGATCGTGAAGCCCTGCTTCTCGATGGTGTCGACGAAGTCGATCGTGGCACCCTGCAGGTACGGGGCGCTCATTCGGTCGACGCCGACCTTGAGACCTTGGAAGTCACGGAAGAGGTCACCGTCGAGCGACCGGTCGTCGAAGAAGAGCTGGTAGCGCAGGCCGGCGCAGCCACCGGGCTGCACGGCGATGCGCAGGTGCATGTCGTCACGGCCCTCCTGCTCGAGCAGGGTGCGCGCCTTGACGGCAGCGGAGTCGGTCAGCTCCACGCCGTGCGTCTGCTCCGTGGTCGCGCCCGCGTTCACGGTGTTGTCAACGGTCATGACTCTCCCAACAACGTGCGTGGTCCGCCCTGTTCCCACCGGGCGTCGGAATCCATAGTACGACGTCCCGCAGGTCCGCATCCGCGCGGAGACCGTGCGATTCGTCGCCGGGAGGGTGACGGGGATCACCGGCTCCAGCGCGGGGCGACACGTTCGGCCAGGTCGGCGAGGGTCCCGGCCGGGTCGGCCAGCGAGGCCCCCAGCCCGAACTCCTCGGCCACCCCGAACGCGGCGTCGACCCCCGCCGCGGCGGCCTCCCGGCGCCCGACGCTCACCTGACCGGCCAGCACCACGCACGGCGTGCCGCGGTCGGCCGCGCCCCGGGCGACTGCGGTGACGAGCTTGCCGCGCAGCGACTGCCAGTCGAAGCTGCCCTCCCCGGTCACCGCGACGTCGGCGGCGTCCAGCTCGGCGTCGAGCCCGACCAGGTCGCGGACCAGCCCGGCACCGGACTCGACCCGCGCGCCGAGGGCGAGCAGCGCGGCACCGAGACCGCCCGCGGCCCCTGCCGAGGGCAGGTCGCGCACCTCTCGCCCGGCCAGGCCGGCGAGCACCCCGGCGAACACGGTCAGCGCGCGGTCCAGCTCGGTGACCGCGGCGTCGTCGGCGCCCTTCTGCGGGCCGAACACCGCGGCGGCGCCGTGCGGTCCGAGCAGCGGGTTGTCGACGTCGCTCGCCGCGACCAGGGTCATCCCACCCAGGTCGGGTGTCCCGTTGAGGCGGGCACAGCAGTCCAGGGACGCGCCGCCGGGTGGGAGCGGGAGACCGTCCTCGTCGACGGGGACGGCGCCGAGGGCGGCCAGCAGGCCGGCGCCGCCGTCGGTGGTGGCGGACCCGCCCAGCCCCACGACGGCGGTGGTGACCCCGGCGTCCCGGGCGGCGGCGAGCAGCTCCCCCACCCCGGAGGTCGTCGCGGTGCGGGCGACCCCGGGGATCCGGTCCTCGCGCGGGACGTGGTGCAGGCCGCACGCCGAGGCGCACTCCAGGTAGGCCGTGTCCCCGACGCGCAGCCAGGAACCGGTCACCGGGTCGCCGAGCGGACCGGTGACCTCCTGCTCGTGCAGGGTCCCACCGAGCGCGGTGTGCAGCACCTCCGCGAAGCCGGTGCCGCCGTCGGCGAGGGGGACGATCGCGACGTCGGCGCCGGGTACCCCGCGACGCCAGCCCGCGGCGATCGCCTCGGCCGCCTCCCGTGCGCTCAGCGTTCCGCCGAACGAGTCGGGAGCCACCACGATGCGCATGCGGGGCAGGCTAGCGGCGGCCCGTATTGTGAGCTCCTGTGAGGTTCCTGCGCCGCTCCGAGAGTTCCGACCAGGCCGGTCAGACGGCCGTCGAGTCCCCGGCGGACACGGACGCTGCGGAGACGGAGGACGAGGGCGCGACCCGCTCGCGTCCCCGCACCACCCCCGGCAAGGGCCGGGCGACGCCGAAGCGCCGTGACGCCGAAGGCAGGCGGCGCGGCCCCGCGCCGCCCCCGCCGCGCACCCAGCGGGAGGCCGCGAAGCTGGCCCGCGCCACCCGGCCGTCGAAGGACGAGCGCCGGGCGAAGGCGCTGGAGCGCCGCAAGCGGATGGACGCCGGTGACGACCGCGTGCTGCTCCCCCGTGACCGCGGCAAGGTGCGGGCCTACGTGCGTGACATCGTCGACTCGCGCCCGCACGTCATCGGGCTGTTCCTGCCGCTGGCCGCGCTCGTGCTGGTCGCGGCGCTGATCCAGAACCCGATGATCCAGCAGTACGTCACGCTGTTCACGTTCCTGATGCTGATCGTGATGGTTGTCGAGGGCACCCTGCTGGGCATGCAGGTCCTGAAGAAGGCCCGCGCGAAGTTCCCCGACGAGGAGATCAAGGGCCTCGGCACCGGGTGGTACGCGTTCTCCCGTGCCACCCAGCCGCGACGGATGCGGGTGCCCAAGCCGCGCGTCAAGCGCGGCGACACGGTCTGACACCCCCGGCGGGCCGCACCTGCTCAGAGCACGAGCGGCCCGCCGGGCAGGTCCAGGACGGCCTGCAGCGACGGCGTCTCCCCCGCGACGACCTCGGCCTCCCCGCCCGCGCCGAGCGCGTCGAGCAGCGCTGTCACCCGCTCCAGTTCGGGATGGGTCAGGCGCAGCGTCCGCAGGCTCGCCGGGACCGGGAGGTCGGCGGCCGGGTGCCGGGTGGTGCCCCAGTCGATGAGGAACGGCAGCACCCCGCCCGCGTCGTCGGGCGGGAACGCGAGCCGCCACGCCAGGAGCGTGCCGTCCGGGCGTCTGCGGGACATCTCCCGGGCCGGTCCCGGGTCGTGCCCGGCGGCGCGGGCCGCGGCGAGCGCGGCGTCGAGGTCCTCGACGCGCACCGCCCAGGTCACCAGGGCGGGCGCGGTCAGGGTGTCGATCCGGAACGGGCGCGGTGCGCCCGGCTCGTCCTGGGCGGGGTCGGGGCCGACGACCTCCAGGTAGCGGCCCGGCCCGATCCCGGCCAGCCGGTTGCGGGTGCCGACACCGACGTGCGGCCCGCCCTCGATCGTGTGGAGATGACGTCCGGCCAGGTCAGCGGCGGTGTCGTCGACGTCGGGGGTGGCCAGGACCAGATGATCGAGCACCTTCGCGACGCTACCGGGGACCGGTAGGACACGATGTGCGGCGTGACTCCTCCCGTCGAACTGCGGACACTCGTCCTCGGGGGCACGCGCTCCGGCAAGTCGCGGCACGCCGAGGTACTGCTCGAGGGGCTGCCCGGCGACGCGGCGGTCCGCTACCTGGCGACCGGTCGGCGGATCCCCGGCGACACCGACTGGGACGCCCGCATCGCCGCGCACGCCGCCCGGCGCCCCGCGCACTGGACCACCGAGGAGGTCGTCGGCACCGAGCTGGCCACCGCGCTCGCCCGGCCCGGCCCGGTGCTGGTCGACGACCTGGCGACCTGGCTGACCGGTGTCCTGGACGACGCCGGCGCCTGGGCCGCCCCGGTCGTGCCCGCCGGCGTCGACGCCGCCGTCGACGGGCTGGTCGCCGCGGTCGCCGCCGCGCCCGGGCCGCTGGTGCTGGTCTCCGCCGAGACCGGGCTGGGCGTCGTGCCGGACACCCGCGCCGGGCGGCTGTTCCGCGACCGCCTCGGCGAGCTGAACGCCGCCCTCGCGCGGGTGTGCGACGACGTCGTGCTGGTGGTGGCGGGGCGGGCGCTCGCGCTGCCCCCGGGTGGCACCGCCGGGACTCCGGCCGTCGCTCCGGCCCCGGTCACCGAGGTCCCGGCAGAAGAGGTCCCGGAGCCCGAGGTCCCCGTTGCCGGGGCCGCCGGGGCGGAGGTCGCGGATCCCGCCGGCGACGTCGCCGGCACCCCGGCCGGGGTGCCGGGTGCGGTCGTCCCCGCGACCGGAGCCGCCGCGGGCGCCGTCGCCGGGGCCGCGCCGACGCCCGACTCGGTGTCGGAGTCCGACGTCGAGATCGTCCCGGTCGCCGTCGGACGGCCGGACTCCCGCAGCCGCCGCGAGGCCGTCGCGCTGGTGGACGGGCTCGCGATGCCCACCGGTGGGCTCGGCAGGCTGGGTGAGCTGGGTGTGTGGCTGGCCTCCTGCCAGGGCACCTGCCCGCCGCAGGCCCCGGTGCGCGCCCGGGTGGTGCTGCTCGCCGCCGACCACGGCATCGCCGCGAACGGTGTCTCGGCCTACCCGCCCGAGGTGTCCGCGGTGCGGGCGACCGCCGCCGCGGCCGGACGGCTGCCGGTGACCGTCGCCGCGCGGGCCGCCGGGGCGACCGTGCGGGTCGTCGACGTCGGGCTGGTGTCCGGGGCCGAGGGTGCCGAACCGGGCTGGCTCGTCGCCCACGGCACCGGCCGGATCGACCGCGAGGACGCCCTCGACGGTGAGCGCGCCACCACCGCCTGGCTGACCGGGCGCCGGCTGGCCGACGCCGAGATCGACGCCGGGGCGGACCTGCTGATCCCGGCGACGCTCGCCGTCGGCGTGACGACCCCGGCCGCGACGCTGGTCGCGGCCGTGACCGGGGCCGAGCCGGTCGCCGTCGTGGGGCGGGCGTCGGGGATCGACGACCGCGCCTGGATGCGCAAGGCCGTCGCGATCCGCGACGCGCTGCGCCGGGCGCGTCCGCACCTGCGCGATCCGCTGGCGCTGCTGCGCACCGTGGGCGGCACGGACCTGATCGTGCTCGCCGGTTTCCTCGCCCGGGCCGCGGAGCGGAAGGTGCCCGCGGTGCTCGACGGTCTGGCGGTCGGCGCGGCAGCGCTGCTGGCCGACGAGCTGGCCCCCGGGGCGAAGGACTGGTGGGTCGCGGCGCAGCCGTCGACCGAACCGGCCGCGACGCTCGTCCTGGAGCACCTGTCGCTGGTGCCGCTGCTGGACCTGGCGGTGCGCACCGAGGACGGCACCGCCGCGGTGACGGCGCTGCCGCTGGTGGTGACCGCGGCGCGGCTGCTCGCCGAGACCGGGACGGCGCGCGACACCGGCGTCGTGCCGGGCGACGTGATCGCGGCGGCCGGCGCCGGGCGGTGAGCGGACCCCGGCCGGGTCCCCTCGCCGGACTCGCGCTGGCGGTGAGCTGGCTGACCGTCGTGCCGGCCCGGGTACGCACCGCCGACGACGGCGCGCTGCCCGACGGCGTCGCCGCGGCCGCTCTGCGCTGGGCGCCGCTGGTCGGTGCCGGGCTCGGCGTCGCGGGCGGGGCGCTGCTCACCGGTCTGGTCACGGCCGGGGTGTCCCCGCTGGTCGCAGGCCTGCTCACGGTCGGGGCGGGTGCCCTGGCGACGCGCGGGATGCACGTCGACGGCATCGCCGACACCGCTGACGGTCTGGGCAGCTACGGCCCGCCGGAGCGGGCGCTGCGGATCATGGCCGACGGCGGGGCGGGACCGTTCGCCGTCGTCACGCTGCTGGTGGTGCTGGGCGCCCGCGCCGCGGCACTCGCCCAGCTGGTGGCCGCGCCACCGGTCGTCGTGCTGGTGGTCTGTGCGCTGGCCGCGGCGACCGGGCGCGCCGGGTTCTGCTGGGTCGCGCGCCGCGGCACGCCCGCCGCGCGCCCGGGTGGTCTCGGTGCGACGGTCGCCGGGTCACAGCCGGTGTGGGTCGCGCCGCTGTGGTGGGCCGGGCTGGCCTCGGCCGCCACCGTGACGCTGGCCGCGACGGGACCGGCGGGCACCGTCGTGACGACGGCGGCCGTGCTGGGGGCGGTCCTGCTCGCGGCGCTGCTGGTGGTGGTGCTGGCCCACCACACCCGGCGCCGGTTCGGCGGGATGAGCGGCGACGTGCTGGGCGCGGCCTGCGAGGTGGGCGGCACCGCCGTCCTCGTCGTGCTGGCGGCCGCGGTCCCGGGCTGACGGGCCGCCGAGCGGGTCACCGCGGTTCCCCGAACCAGCGGCCGAGGGCGACGTCGAGGGTCGAGGGGTCGCCGGCCCAGCAGACGTGGCCGTCGGGCCGGACCAGCAGGGCGTCGGTGTCGGCGCCCCGGCCGGCGCGCCGGATCCGGCCGCTCCAGCGGCGCTCCTGCTCGCCGTAGTGGTCCCGGGGATCGACGAGCACACCACGACCGGCGCGCAGGAGCTCGTGGAGCCGGGCCGGACCGAGGTCGACGTCGGGGGCGGGACGACCGACCAGCGGGTGCTCTCCCACGCCGGGCATCGGATAGCGGACGGCCCGGCCGGAGAGCGTCTCGGTCAGCCTCCGACGCACCTCCGGCAGCGCTGCCAGCTCGACGACGAGGTCCCGGGCCGCCGTGACGCCGGGGATCCGGTGCCGGCCCAGTCCATCAGCAGGCTCTGGGCCGCGACGTTGCGCAGGACCGCGGCGCCGACCGGGTGGCGCTCCTCGTGGTAGGTGTCGAGCAATCCGGGCCCGGCCCAGCCGTGCACGGCGGCGCCGAGCTTCCACCCGAGGTTCATCGCGTCCTGGATGCCGGTGTTCATGCTCCGGGCGCCGAGGGGCAGGTGGACGTGGGCGGCGTCGCCGGCCAGGAACACCCGTCCGTGCCGGTAGCGGGCCGCCTGGCGGGCGGCGTCGGTGATCCGGTAGGCGTAGCCGGTCTCCAGCAGCTCCACGGCCGACCCGTACACCGCCCGCAGGCCGTCGCGGGGCCGCGCCCGCGGCCCGCCCAGGGCCAGGCGGTGCAGCGGGCGCCCCGAGCGGACGGTCGCCCGGCGCTACACCCGGCTGCGCTCGACCGGAACGATCCGGGTCGTGGGCCGCCCGGCCGCCGGCGCGACCGGCGCTCTGGAGTGGTTCCTGCGCGTGCGCTGTGCGCTGTGCGCCGTCCGCCGCCGTCGCCGTCGCCGTCGCGGAGGCACTCGCGCGGCGACCGGACACCTCGTGGGTGATGCTCACCTCGGGCGGTACCGAGATCGTGTGCGCAGTGCGCGCCGAACACGACACCGACAGCGAGACGTTGCTGCTCGACCGGCTCCCCCGCACATCACGGGTGGAGGCCGTGAGCGCGCACTCGGTGCTGCACACCTTCTACGGCGGCGCGGAGAGTCCGGTGGCCAAGCTCGGGCCGCTCGACGCAGCTGCCGCCGCCCGCCTGCGACCCGCACCGCCGAACGGACCGGGCAGGCCCATCCGCCTCGACGACGGCGACCGCGAACTCGTCGCCGCACTGGCCGACGACGGACGCAGCACCTACGAGCAGCTGGCCGCACGCACCGGCTGATCCGCCTCGACCACGGGCCCGACGAACCTGTGCGCCACGGTGCTCTGCGCCGACCAGCAGGGGGTCTACCGATATCTGACCGAGCAGGTCGCGACGCTGCCGTCCGTCGCCCACGTCGAGACGGCGCCGGTGATCCGGATCGTCAAGGAGGTCGGCGGCGGAACCGTGCCACGGGCACGGCCCCACCACTGGACCGCTCCGCCCGACTGCGCGTCTCAGACCGACGCGGAGGCCGGCACCAGCGTGTGCATCCAGCCGTGCGGGTCCGGGGCCGCACCGCGCTGGATCGCGGTCAGCGCGTCACGCAGCTGCAGGGTGACCGGGCCGGGCTCACCGTTGCCGATGGTCACCTCGCCGCCGCTGTGCTTGACCGTCCCGATCGGAGTGATCACCGCGGCGGTGCCACAGCCGAACGCCTCGGTCAGCACGCCGCTCGCGGCACCACCGAGCCACTCCTGGCCGGAGATGCGGCGCTCGACCACGGACATCCCGAGGTCCTCCGCCACGGTGATCAGCGAGTCCCGGGTGATGCCGGCGAGCACCGAGCCGCGCAGGTCCGGCGTCGCGATCTCGACCGAGCCGTCGTCGCCGCGGAAGACGAAGAACAGGTTGTTCGAGCCCATTTCGTCGATCCACTGGCGCTCCTCGGCGTCGAGGTAGGCGACCTGGGCGCAGCCGTGCTGGGCGCCGACCGACTGCGGCAGCAGCGACGCCGCGTAGTTCCCGCCGCACTTGGCGGTGCCGGTGCCGCCGAGGGCCGCGCGGGTGTACTCGGTCTCCAGCCACACGTCCATCGGCTGGACCCCACCGGCGAAGTACGGCCCGGCGGGCGAGGCGATGACCGCGTAGAGGTACTCCGACGACGGCCGCACCCCCAGCCCGATCTCGGTCGCGATCATGAAGGGCCGCAGGTAGAGCGAGTCCTCCCCGCCCGCCTCGGGCACCCACTCGGAGTCCACGGCGAGCAGCTCGGACAGTGAGGCGAGGAACAGCTCCTCGGGGAGCTCTGCCATCGCGAGCCGGCGCGCGGAGCCGGCGAACCGGGCGGCGTTGGCGTCGGGGCGGAACGAGGCGATCGAGCCGTCGGGCTGGCGGTAGGCCTTGAGCCCCTCGAAGATCTCCTGCCCGTAGTGCAGGACCATCGACGACGGGTCCAGCGTCAGCGGGCCGTAGGGCACGACCGCCGGGTCGTGCCAGCCGGTCCCGGCGGTCCACCGGATCGTCACCATGTGGTCGGTCATGTACCGGCCGAAACCAGGGGCGGCCAGTACGTCGGCGCGCCGCTGGGGGGACGCCGGGGCGGGGTTGCGGGTCACGGAGAACTTCGGCGCGCTCATGACACGAACGGTATCCCCGGCGTCCATCCGGCAGACAGTCGGATTCCCGACCATCGGAACGGGTCACCGCACGTGGGAGGGCACCAGGGGCGGCTTCACGACCTCCACCGGCAGCGCACGGCCCCGGACGTCGATCACGAGCGTGTCCCCGACGGCCACCTGCGGTGCGGTGTCGACCAGGGCCAGCGCGATGCCGGTGCGCAACGTCGGCGAGAACGTCCCGGAGGTGACGACGCCGACCGGGTCGCCGCCCTCGCCGTCCAGGACGGCCATGCCCGCCCGCGGGACACCGCGCCCGGTCGCCCGCAGCGCACGCAGCCGCCGCGCCGGGCCCGCCGCGCGCTCGGCCAGCAGCGCGTCGCGGCCCCAGAACGCGGGCTTGTCCCAGCCGACCGCCCAGCCGCTCCCGGCCTGCACCGGGCTGATCTCGGTGGACAGCTCGTGGCCGTGCAGCGGGTAGCCCATCTCGGTGCGCAGGGTGTCCCGCGCGGCGAGCCCGCAGGGCCCGCCGCCGACCGCGCGGACGGCGTCGAGCAGGGCGTCCCACATCGCGGGGGCGGCCCCGGCGGCGAGGACGACCTCGTAGCCGAGCTCGCCGGTGTAGCCGGTTCGGCAGATCCGCACGCCGCCGTCGCCCAGGCCGCCCTCGATGTCGGTGAAGGCCATGTAGTCCAGCCCGGCGACGGCGTCCCCCGCGGCACCGAGGGCCGCGACCAGCGCCTCGCGGGACCGGGGGCCCTGCACCGCGAGCACCGCGAGCTCGCGGTGCCGGTCGGTGATCACGACCCCGGGCGGGGCGTCGGCGGCGAGCGCGGAGACGATCCGGGTGGAGTTCGCGGCGTTCGGGACGAGCAGCAGGTCGTCGTCGGCCGCCAGGTACACGATCATGTCGTCCTCGACGCCGCCGCGGGCGTCGCAGGCCAGGGTGTACTGGGCCCGGCCCGGGCCGATGCGGCCGAGGTCGTTGGTCAGGCAGGCGTTCAGGTGCGCGGCCGCCCCCGGGCCGGTGACCGGGACGGTCCCGAGGTGGCTGACGTCGAACAGCCCCGCCGTCTCCCGGACCGAGGTGTGCTCGGCGACGGTGCCGCCCGGGTAGGAGATCGGCATCGACCATCCCCCGAACTCGCCGAGGGTGGCGGCGAGGGCGACGTGCCGGTCGTGCAGTGGGCTGGGCAGGAGCTCGTCGGTCACGCGCCCGACCCTATCGGCCTCAGGCCGCCTGCTCCTCGGGATCGGTGCGGCGCACGGGTTCCTCGGCCGCGGCACGGGCACGGGAGCGCGCGGTGACCGCGCAGAGCAGCCAGCCGGCGGCGAGCGCCCCGACCGTCGCGAGCAGCGGCCACAGCGGCATCGCCGCGGCGACGACCAGGCACCCCACCCCACCGGCGACGGCGACGACCGCCGCCCGCACCGGGCGCCCCGGCAGCCGGAGCACCGCGGCGTGCACCACCGCGTGGTGGACCAGGGCCGCGACCACGGTGACCACGATCGCGGTCGTCGCGGACAGCAGCAGGGTCATCGCCAGGGTCAGCGCCCCCAGCGTCAGGTCGGCCACCCACGGCGTGCCACGCGACCCGCCCCGCCCCAGGAACGCGGGCAGCTCCCCCTCGCGGGACAGCCGGGCGGCCCCGGCCGCGGCACGCGAGAGCGCACCGAGCAGCGCGGCGACCGTGGCGGCGGCGGCCCCGATCCGCACCAGCACCCCGACCTGGGCGCTGCTGCTGGTGTCCATCAGTGCGGCCAGCGGAGCCGACGCCGACGCCAGCCCGGACGCGCCGAGCCCGCGCAGCAGCGCCGCCGACAGCAGGAGCAGCAGCAGCGTCGTGATCATGACCGCGAGCGCGGGGGCCCGGCGGATCGCCCGCACCGGGTCACGCAGGCCGCCACCGAGCTCGGCGACGCGCGACAGGCCGGTGAAGGCGAGGAAGACGAACCCGGCGGCCGCGAGCACCCCGAGCGGGCCCGGTTCGATCGCGGCCTGCAGCGTGGCGACGGCCGGGTCGTCGGGCGTCCCGGCGCCGTCGCCGGCGATGCCCGCCCCGGTCGCCGCGGCGGGCATCGCCGAGGACAGCACCGCCTGCGGCCCCTCCGAGCTCAGGCCCACCGCGATCGCGACGGTCAGGGCGAGCAGCGTGCCCACCACCAGACCGCGCGCGGCGCCGTGCGAGATCCGCACCCCGAAGGCGTTCACCGCGACGACGGCGAGCACCGCCACCACCGCGATCGTCACCGGCTGGGTCGGCAGCACGTAGGCACCGAACACCAGTGCCGCCGCCGACCCGGCGGCGACCCGCGAGGTCACCCGCGCGACCGCCCCGAGCCGCAGCGCCGGGGCGGGCAGGTCACCGCGGGCCAGCTCCGGACCGGCCGGGCGGGCGAGCGACAGGTGCGCGGTCGAGGCGACCACGCCGAGCGCGAGCAGCGCGGCGAGCAGCACCCCGAGCGGGAACCAGGTTCCCGCCGACGCCGCAGCGGACCCGAGCGCGGCGTACAGCCCGGTACCGAACGTCGCCGCGAGGGCGACGACGACCGCGGTCACGGTCGGCATCCGGTACGGGGGGCGAGGCACCCGTTCACCCTCCCATCCACCCCTGTGCCGCGCGGCGCCGCGGGGGTGTCATTACCATTTCGGTCCGGTCTCGTCGTCCACCCCGCCACCCGGCTCCCCACCCGCCCGGCGCACAGGACACGCGCACCGGCCACGCAGGGTGAGATCGGGCGAGGCGGAACCACTCGTCCGATACCCACCGTTCCCGTCCGACCCGAGGAGTGCCACCCGTGCCGATCGACGTCCCGACCCTCCCCCAGACCGCCGCGCACAGCGGTGCCGAGACGGAGGCGGTAGTCGACGCCGTCGTGGTCGGTCTGTACGCCCCCGCGGCCGACGCCGCCGACGGCACCGGCCCGGCCCTGGCCGCGGGCGCCGACGGCGTCGACACCGCGTTCTCCGGGGAGCTGCTGGAGCTGCTCACCACCGTCGGCGCGACCGGCAAGGCCGAACAGGTCGTCTCGCTGCCGACCCGCGGAGCGCTGTCCGCGCCACGGCTGGTCGCGGTCGGTCTGGGCCGCCCGGCCGAGGGACCGAAGGCGTCCGAGGCGGTCCGGCGCGGCGCCGGTGCCGCCGCCCGCGCGCTGGCCGGGACCGGCTCGGCGCTGAGCACGCTGTCGGCGGTCGACGCCGAGGCCGCGGTCGTCGGCGCCGTCCTGGGCGGCTACCGCTTCGACCGGCACCGGACCTCGACCGACGCCGCGGCCGCCCCGGTCGGCAGCTGGTCGTTCACCGGCACCGACGACCGGTCCGTGCAGCGGGCGACGCTGGTCGCCGAGGCCGTCGTCACCGCGCGGGACCTGGTCAACACCGCGCCGAACGTGCTGGTCCCGGAGACCTTCGCGGCGCACGCGGTCGCCCTCGGCGAGCGTGCCGGCCTGGTCACCGAGGTCCTCGACGACGCGCAGCTGCGGGAGAACGGCTACGGCGGCATCACCGGCGTCGGGAAGGGGTCGGCGAACCCACCGCGGCTGGTCCGCCTGACCTGGAACGGCGGCGCCGCCCCGTCGAAGCGGGTCGCGCTCGTCGGCAAGGGCATCACCTTCGACACCGGCGGCATCTCGCTCAAGCCCAACGCCGGCATGGCCGACATGACCTCGGACATGGGCGGGGCGGCCGCGGTCGTCGCGACCGTCGTGCTGGCCGCGAAGCTGGAGCTGCCGGTCACCGTGACCGCGACCGTGCCGATGGCGGAGAACATGCCGTCGTCGACGGCGTACAAGCCCGGCGACGTGCTGACCATGTTCGGCGGCACCACCGTCGAGGTGCTCAACACCGACGCCGAGGGACGGCTGATCCTCGCCGACGCGATCGTCCGCGCCGCCCAGGACGACCCCGACTACCTGGTGGAGACCTCGACGCTGACCGGCGCGCAGCTCGTCGCGCTCGGCATGCGCACCGCCGGGGTGATGGGCTCCGACGAGCTGCGCGACCGGGTCGCCGCGCACGGCACCGCCACCGGCGAGGACGCCTGGGCGATGCCGCTGCCGGAGTACCTGCGCAGCGAGCTCGACTCGCGGGTGGCCGACATCAGCAACGTCAGCGGGCAGCGGTTCGCCGGGATGCTCCTGGCCGGGGTGTTCCTCAAGGAGTTCGTGCCCGCCGGGCTCCCGTGGGCGCACATCGACATCGCCGGGCCGTCGTTCAACACCGGCGGGCCACGCGGCTACACGACCAAGGGCGGCACCGGTGTCCCGGTGCGCACCCTGCTGGCGTTCCTGGAGGACGTGGCCGCGAACGGCTGACCTGCCTCAGCGTTCCTGCAACGCGTCCAGCGCGACGGCGAACGCGGCGGCCAGGCGGAAGTCGACGCGCGGGTCCGGGACGGCGACGTCGTAGGAGTCGCGCAGCGACCACCGCCGGTCGCTGCTCATCAGCAGGGTGCCGTCGGCGTCGTCGGTGACGTCGAAGTGGTACGGCAGCGGCAGGTTCTCCGCGACCCGGCGCAGCAGCGCGACGCCCAGGCTCCGTTCGCGCCCGGTCGCGGCGATCCCGGGCGCGGTCAGCGTCCAGGTCGAGCGCAGCAGGCTCGCCCCGAACCGCTTGCCGAAGGTGCCGATCACCTGGCCGTGCTCGTCGAACACGTCGTGCTCGGCGCGGACGTCGAGGCGTTGGCGGGCGCGGAAGGAGAACACCGCGCGGGAGCGGCTGTCGTCGGACCAGAAGGTGACCTGCTCCCTGAAGGCGAACCGCTTCTGCTGGGCGAACGCCATGAGCGCCCCGGCGCTGCCGTCGGGGTTCGCGGCGTGCACGTCGTAGCGGTTCACGCCGAGGGTGATCCGCTGGCGGACGAGGAACCGGGGCAGGTGCATCGCGGCGGTCACGGGTCCGGAGTCTGGCCCTGCCGGGCACCGGCCGCGACACCGGGCCGGGGGTTACCGACGGGTAGGGCATACTGCCGCGCATGAGCCGGCAGCGTCGTCGACACGAGGTCCCCGCGCACTCGCCCCTCTCCGCGGTGGTCACCGGCGCGGCCCGCGGCATCGGCGAGCAGATCGCCCGGGAGCTCGTCGGGCGCGGCTACCGGGTGCTGGTCACCGACCTCGACGAGGCAGCGGCACGGGCCACCGCGGCCCGGATCGGGGCGGCCGCCGGCACCGCCTGCGACGTCACCGACCCCGCAGCGTCCGCGGCGGCGGTGGCCCGGGCCCGCGAGCTCGCGCCGCTGGGCGCCTGGGTGAGCAACGCCGGCGTCGGGTTCGACGGCACCGTCACCGACATCGCCGAGGACCGGGCCCGCGCGCTGGTCGAGGTCAACCTGCTGGGCCCGATCTGGGGTGCCCGGGCCGCGGTGACCGCGTTCCGCGAGCAGGCCGACGCGGGGACCACCCGGGGCGGCGAGATCGGGGTGACCGTGTCGCTGTCCGGCCTCGGGCCGGTACCGGGACTGTCGGTGTATGCGGCGTCGAAGGCGGGCGCGCTGTCGGTGGTGTCCGCGCTGGCCTCGGAGGTGCGCCGGGAGGGCATCGGGGTGCACGCGGTGTGCCCGGACGGAGTGAACACCGAGCTGCTGCGGTCGATGACGCCCGGCGGCCAGGGCCAGGCGCTCGTGCGGTCCGGGGTGCTGGTCACCCCCGAGCAGGTCGCGACGGCGCTGGTCGGGATGTTCGGGACCGGCCGGGTCTACCGGACGCTGCCCGCCTGGCGGGGTGCGCTGCTGCGGCTCACCGCGCTGGCGCCCGGGCCCGCGCTGCGCCTGGAGCCCGCGATGCGCGCGCTCGGCGAGCGCCGCGCCCGCTCACTGCGTCCCTGACCCGGGGCCGGGTCAGGCGTCGCGGTCCTTGGCCCGCAGCTCGCGCAGGATCCGCTCCTCGCGCTCGCGCTCGCGCTTGCGCAGGGCGCGGTCGCGGGCGTCGTGCTCGCGCATCCGGTTCGGGTAGCCGACGAGCTGCACGTCGTAGATCGGCATCTGCAGCGACCGGGCCAGCTTCTTCGCCGCGTTCGGGCTCGCGACCCGCCTGCGGGTCCACTCGCCGTCGTGCGCGACGAAGACCACGGTCGTCTCCGTCACCGTGGTGCGGGGCTCGACGAAGGCCTCGACCCCGATCCGGGCGGCCGACCACACACGCAGGTGCGCCTCCCCCTCCGCGTACGCGCCACGCCTCCCCCCGGAGCCGGATCCCCGGCCGGACCTGGCACCCGACGGTCCCCGTGACCGGAACAGGTCGAGCAGACCCATGCGCGTCATCCTCTCCTCGATCCGGTCCCACCCCTACGAACCGGACACGGTAGCTCCAGGTGCCCAACGAACGGGATCAGCGTTTTGCTCCCGACACCCCAGTGGCGCAGCCGCGACCGGATGACAAGATGGTCGCCGCGTAGCGGGGTCCCGTCCGGCGGAGCCGGTCCACCGGCGGTGACCCCCGGAGGGAGCTGATCGGTGTCCGACCCGGGCGCTCGTTCCGCCGACCTGGTGATCCTGGGTGGCGGCTCCGGTGGCTACGCCTGCGCGCTGCGGGCCGCGGAGCTGGGCCTGTCGGTGGTCCTGGTCGAGAAGGACAAGCTCGGCGGCACCTGTCTGCACCGCGGCTGCATCCCGACCAAGGCGCTGCTGCACGCGGCCGAGGTGGCCGACCACGCCCGGGACGGCGCGCAGGTCGGCGTCCGGTCCACCTTCGACGGCGTCGACATGGCCGGGGTGAACGCCTACAAGGACGGCGTGGTCTCCCGGCTGTACACGGGCCTGCAGGGCCTGGTCACCTCCCGCGGGATCACCGTGGTGCCCGGCGCGGGCACCCTGGAGGGCCCCGGCACCGTCCGGGTGGGCGACGAGCGGATCACCGGCCGCCACGTCGTGCTCGCCACCGGCTCCTACGCCCGGTCGCTGCCCGCCCTGGAGCTCGACGACCGCATCGTCACCTCCGACGCCGCGATCTCCCTCGACGAGGCCCCGCGCCGGGTCGTGGTGCTCGGCGGCGGCGTGATCGGCGTCGAGTTCGCCAGCGTCTGGCGCTCGTTCGGGGCCGAGGTCACGGTCGTCGAGGCGCTGCCGCGGCTCGTGCCCAACGAGGACGAGTTCTGCTCGACCCAGCTCGCGCGGGCGTTCCGGCGTCGCCGGATCACCACCCGCACCGGGGTGCGGCTCGCGACGGCGACCCGCAGCGGCGACACCGTCACCGTGTCGCTGGAGTCCGGCGAGGAGATCGAGGCCGACCTGCTGCTGGTCGCGGTCGGCCGCGGCCCCAACACCACCGGTCACGGCTTCGCCGAGGCCGGCGTCGCTATGGACGGCGGGTTCGTGACCGTCGACGAGCGGCTGCGCACCAACCTCGACGGCGTGTACGCCGTCGGGGACGTCACCCCCGGCCTGCAGCTCGCCCACCGCGGCTTCGCCCACGGGATCTTCGTCGCCGAGGACGTCGCGGGGCTGGCGCCCCGCCCGGTCACCGACGACGGCATCCCGCGCGTCACCTACTGCGACCCCGAGGTCGCCTCGGTCGGGCTGACCGAGCAGGCCGCGCGGGACCGCCACGGCGAGGTGCACACCCTGACCTACGACCTGGCGGGCAACGGGAAGTCGCAGATCCTGAAGACCTCCGGGGCGGTCAAGCTCGTCGCCGAGGGGCCCGCCGGACAGGGCGGACGCATCCTCGGCGTACACATGGTGGGCTCCCGGATCGGGGAGCTCGTCGGGGAAGCGCAACTGGTCTACAACTGGGAGGCTCTGCCCACCGACGTCGCCGCCCTGATCCACGCCCATCCCACGCAGAGCGAGGCCCTCGGAGAGGCCCACCTCGCACTGGCCGGGAGACCGCTGCACACCCACGGCTGATCCCGGCCCCCACGACCCGAACACCCACGCGGAACAAGAGGAGCTCCACCCGACATGGCCGTCACCGTTGAGATGCCCGCCCTGGGCGAGAGTGTCACCGAGGGCACCGTCACCCGCTGGCTCAAGGCCGAGGGCGACACCGTCGAGGTCGACGAGCCGTTGCTCGAGGTCTCGACCGACAAGGTCGACACGGAGATCCCGTCGCCCGCCGCGGGCGTGCTGAAGCGCATCATCGCGGGCGAGGACGACACCGTCGAGGTCGGCGGCGAGCTCGCCGTGATCGGCGACGCCGACGAGGCCGACGCCGCCGGTTCCGACTCGTCCTCCGAGAAGGCTTCCTCCGAGGAGCCCGCGGAGACCGAGCCCGAGCCGGAGCCCGAGCCGGCCGAGGAGGAGGCCCCGACGCCGTCCTCCGGTGGCTCGTCGTCCGGTGGGGGTTCCGGCACCCCGGTGACGATGCCCGAGCTCGGTGAGTCGGTCACCGAGGGCACCGTGACCCGCTGGCTCAAGCAGGTCGGCGACGCCGTCGAGGTCGACGAGCCGCTGCTCGAGGTCTCCACCGACAAGGTCGACACCGAGATCCCCTCGCCGGTCGCGGGCACCGTGCTCGAGCACACCGTCGCCGAGGACGAGACCGTCGAGGTCGGCGCGCAGCTCGCGCTGGTCGGCGACGGCTCCGCCGCCCCGGCGCAGGACGAGGCGCCCGAGCAGGAGAAGGCGCCCGAGAAGAAGGAGGAGCCGACGAAGGAGGCTCCGAAGGCCGCTGCGCCGAAGGCCGAGCACCCCAAGGCCGAGGAGAAGCAGGAGAAGGCCCCGGCCGGCTCCGAGGACTCCCCCACCGGGAGCATCGAACCCTCCTCGAACGGCTCGGGTTCGGGCGAGAAGCCCTACGTGACCCCGCTGGTGCGCAAGCTGGCCCAGGAGCACGGCGTCGACCTCGACTCGGTCACCGGCTCCGGCGTCGGCGGACGCATCCGCAAGCAGGACGTCCTCGCCGCCGCCGAGCAGGCGAAGGCCCCCGCGAAGGAGACGCCGGCCGCCGCGTCCGCCCCGGCGGGGCAGTCCGCCTCCGGAGGCGCGCCGACGACGCCCCAGGCCGTCCCGACCCGCGCGGACGACGCGCCGGAGCCGGGCACCACGGTCAAGCTCCCGCGCCTGCGTCAGGTCATCGCGCAGCGGATGAACGAGTCGCTCGCCACCTCGGCGCAGCTGACCACCGTCCAGGAGGTCGACCTCACCCGCATCGTCAAGCTGCGGAACCGGGTCAAGGAGGACTTCAAGCGCCGCGAGGGCGCCAACCTCACCTTCCTGGCCTTCATCGCCAAGGCGACCATCGAGGCACTCAAGGCGTACCCGTCGCTGAACGCCTCCATCTCCGAGGACAACAAGCAGGTCACCTACCACGGCTCGGTCCACATGGGCATCGCCGTGGACACCCCGCGCGGCCTGCTCGTCCCGGTGATCAAGGACGCCGACGACCTGTCGCTGGCCGGGATCGCCAAGAAGATCGCCGACGTCGCGGCCCGCACCCGGGCCTCGAAGATCGGCCCGGACGAGCTGTCAGGCGGCACCTTCACGATCACGAACATCGGGTCCGCCGGCGCGCTGTTCGACACGCCGATCATCAACCAGCCCCAGGTCGCCATCCTGGGCACCGGCGCGATCTCGAAGGAGCCGAAGGTCGTCACCGGCCCCGAGGGCGACGACGTCATCGCCGTCCGCTCGGTGTGCTTCCTGCCGATGACCTACGACCACCGCCTGGTCGACGGCGCCGACGCCGGCCGCTTCCTGTCCGCGGTCAAGGCCCGTCTGGAGGAGGGCGCCTTCGAGGCCGAGCTCGGCCTGTAGGCACCCCGTACGACACACGGCGGCCCGTCCCGGTTCCCCCGGGGCGGGCCGCCGTCGTCACCGTTCCGGGTGACCGGTGACGACGGTCGCGGTATGTCCGGCTCGCGCGTCCGCCCGGGACCGGGAAGGATCTCCGCCGTGCGAGTCGTCGTGGCCGGTTCGTCCGGACTCATCGGAACAGCCCTGGTCGCCCACCTGAGGGGCGCGGGGCACGAGGTGCTGCGCCTGGTGCGGCGCACCCCCGCCGCCCCCGACGAGCGCGGCTGGGACCCACCGGCCGGCACCCTCCAGGACGGCACCCTCGACGGTGTCGACGCGGTCGTGAACCTCAATGGCGCCGGCATCGCCGACCGGCCGTGGACCGGCGCCCGCAAGCAGCTGATCCGCGACTCGCGCAACGTCCCCACCGAGGTCCTCGCCGAGGCCGTGGCCCGGCACCGGGTCCCGGTGCTGGTCAGCGGCTCGGCCGTCGGCTACTACGGCGACACCGGCCAGGTCGTCGTCGACGAGTCCGCCCCGTCGGGCTCGGGGTTCCTCGCCGACGTCTGCCGCGACTGGGAGGCCGCCACCGCCCCCGCCGGGGACGCCGGCGCCCGGGTGGTGCTCGTCCGCACCGGTCTGGTCCTGTCCCCGTCCGGTGGCCTGCTCGCGATGCTGCGCCCGCTGTTCAAGGGCTTCCTCGGCGGGCGGATCGGCAAGGGCACCCAGTACATGCCCTGGGTCTCGCTCGACGACCAGGTCGCCGCGATCCGGTTCGCCGTCGAGACCGAGTCGCTGTCCGGCCCGGCGAACGTGACCGGCCCGGTACCGGTCACCAACGCCGAGTTCACCAAGGAGATGGCCGCCGCCGTCGGGCGTCCCGCGCCGTTCCCGGTCCCCGGCCCGGTCATCTCCACCGTGCTCGGCGAGATGGGCCGCGAGATGCTGCTCGGCGGTCAGCGGGCGGTGCCGGCGGCGCTGCTCGACGCCGGGTTCCAGTTCCGCCACCACACCATCGGCGACGCGCTCTCTGCCGCGGTCGGGTCATGACCCCGTCCGGGGTCGACGTCCTGGTGGTCGGGGCGGGCCTCGCCGGCCTGCGCGCGGCCACCGTCCTGCACCGGAGCGGGCTGACCGTGCGCGTGCTGGAGGCCGCCGACCGGGTCGGCGGCCGGATGGCGACCGACGTCGTCGACGGGTTCCGCTGCGACCGCGGGTTCCAGGTGCTGAACAGCTCCTACCCCGCGCTGCACGCCGCACTCGCCCCGCACGGGCTCGACACCCTGGGCGCGCGGGCGTTCGAGTCCGGGGCCGCCGTCCGGGCCGGCGACGGCGAGCTGCACCGCTTCGTCAACCCGCTGCGCCGGCCCGCGTCCGCCCCGGCCACCGCGCTGGACGACCTGTTCGGCCCGATCGACAAGGCCAAGCTCGTCGCGTGGACGGCGAAGGTGCTGGCCTCGCCGCCGTCGCGGACCGCGACGCTGGTCGGCTCCTCCGCCGCCCAGGACCTCGACGCCGCGGGCCTCGGCGGTGCGGTCACCGACCGGTTCCTGCGCCCCTTCCTGTCCGGGGTGCTCGCCGAGACGGCGCTGGAGACCTCGACCGCGTTCGTGCGGCTGGTGTGGCGCAGCTTCGCCCTGGGCACGATCGTCGTCCCCGACGACGGCATGGAGGCACTCCCCCGGCGCCTCGCCGCGGCCCTGCCCGAGGGCACGGTGACGCTCGGGACCCGGGTGCACGCCGTCCGCGGCGGGCCCGCGCCCGAGCTGGACACCGACGGCGGCACCCTGTCGGCGCGCGCGGTCGTCGTCGCGGCGGACCCGCGGACGGCCGCCGCGCTGCTGCCCGGGGTCGCCGAGCCGTGGATGAACGCGCTGACCACGTTCTTCCACGTCCCGCCACAGGCCCCGACGGCCGCTGCGCTGCTGCACCTGGACGGCACCGGCGGGCCGGTCGTCAACACGATGGTGCTGACCGCGGCCGCGCCGGGCTACTCCGCCGACGGGCGCCCGCTGGTGGCGTCGTCGATCGTCGGGACCCCGGGATCCACCGGGCTCGACGAGCCCGCGGTGCGGCGCGAGCTGGCCCGGATCTGGGGGGTCGGCACCGACGACTGGCTGCACCTGCACACCGCCCAGGTCGACGAGGCGCTGCCGCTGTTCGAGGCGGGTCGCCCGGTCCGCCGCGACGTCGACCTCGGGGAGAACATGTTCGTCGCGGGCGACCACCGCGACACCCCGTCCACCCAGGGGGCGCTGGTGAGCGGTCGCCGGGCCGCGCAGGCCGTCCTCGCCCGGCTGGGTGCGGCGTAGGCTCGCCGCCATGGCCGCTCCGCACCTGTCCTGCCGCGCCCGCACCGACGACGTCCGGGTCGACCGGCTCGGGCGGGTGGAGTACCGGGCGGCGTGGGACACCCAGAAGGCGCACGCCGAGGCCCGCAAGAACGGCGGGCCGGACGTGCTGATGCTGCTGGAGCACCCGCCCGTCTACACCGCGGGCCGGCGCACTCGGCCGGAGGACCGGCCCACCGACGGCACGCCGGTCGTCGACGTCGACCGGGGCGGGCGCATCACCTGGCACGGGCCGGGGCAGCTCGTCGGCTACCCGATCGTCGCCCTCGGCGAGCCGATGGACGTCGTGGACTACGTCCGCCGTCTGGAGGAGGCCCTCATCCAGGTCTGCCACGACCTCGGCGTCACCGACGCCGGCCGCGTCGAGGGGCGTTCCGGCGTGTGGCTGCCCGCGCAGGGCTTCACCCCCGAGCGCAAGGTCGCCGCGATCGGCGTCCGGATCGCCGGCGGGGTCACCCAGCACGGCTTCGCGATCAACTGCGACGCCGACCTGGGCGACTTCGGCAGGATTGTGCCGTGCGGGATCGCCGACGCCGGTGTGACCACGCTGAGCGCGGAGCTGGACCGTGCAGTGACCGTCGACGAGGTCGCCGGCCCGGCGGCCGCCGCCGTGCTGGACGCGCTCGACGGGCGGCTGCCGGTGACCGAGCACCCGGTCGTCCGCCAGGTCGACCTGATGTCCGGCCTGGGCTGACCCCGGCCCCGGTGCCTCAGGTCAGCTGCGGCATCACCGTCGCGGCGAAGTCCTCGATGTGGGCGAGGTCGGCCAGGTCGAGGATCTGCAGGTAGAACCGGGTCGTCCCGGTGACCTCCGACCACCGGCCGAGCTGGTCGACGACCTGGCCGGGTGTGCCGGCCAGGCAGTTCTCCCGGACCTCGGCGGCGTCGCGGCCGACCGAGGCGGCGCGACGCTCGACCTCGGCGTCGTCCTTGCCCAGGCACAGCATCTGCGCCGTCGACCAGGTCAGCGTGCCCGGGTCACGCCCGGCCGCGGTGCAGGCCTCGCGGACCCGCCCGAACTGCTCGGCGACGGCCTCGGGCTGCTGGAACGGCACGTTGAACTCGGTGGCGAACCGGGCGGCCAGCGCCGGGGTCTTCTTCTTCCCCATCCCGCCGACGATCACCGGCGGCGCGTCCTGCACCGGGCGCGGCAGCGCCGGGGAGTCGGTGATCGTGTAGTGCTGCCCCTGGTGGGTGAAGCGCCCGCCGAGCGGGGTCGCCCACAGCCCGGTGAGGATCTCCAGCTGCTCGGTGAGGATCTCGAAGCGCTCGGCCAGCGGCGGGAACGGGATGCCCAGTGCCCGGTGCTCGGCCTCGAACCAGCCCGAGCCGAGCCCGACCTCGATGCGGCCGCCGGACATCTCGTCGGCCTGCGCGACGGCGACGGCGAGCGGGCCGGGCAGCCGGAACGTCGCGCTGGTCACCAGGGTGCCGAGCCGGATGCGCTCGGTCTCACGGCCGAGCGCGGCCAGGGTCACCCAGGCGTCGGTCGGGCCGGGCAGGCCGCTGCCGTCGCCCATCGCGAGGAAGTGGTCGGAGCGGAAGAACGCGTCGTACCCGGCGTCCTGCGTGGTGCGGGCGACCCGCAGGAGGTCGGTGTATCGGGCGCCCTGCTGGGGCTCGGTGAAGATCCGGAAGTCCACGGACGCCGACGCTAGCTGCCCGGCCCGGCGTCCGCCCGGCCGCCGTCGTATCGCTGTCGGGGTCTGCCGCTACGGTGCCGCCGTGCAGTCCTTCCCCGACCTGAGCGGCCGTACCGTCGTCGTCACCGGCACGACCTCCGGCCTCGGCCGCGCGCTGGCGGCGCGCTTCGTCCGCGCCGGGGCGCGGGTGCTGATGACCGCCCGCGACGACGCGCGGGGCCGGGCCGCGGCCCGCGAGGTGGGCGGCGAGCTCGTGCTGCTCGACCTGGCCGACCTCGCCTCGGTGCGGGCCGCGGCGGCCCGGATCCGCGAGCGCACCGGGGACCGGCTGGACGTGCTCGTGAACAACGCGGGCGTCGCGGTGGGGCCGCGCAGCGAGACCGCGGACGGGTTCGAGCTCCAGATCGGCACCAACCATCTGGGCCCGGCCGCGCTGACCTGGCTGCTGATGCCCGCGCTGTGCGGCGCCGGGGACCCGGAGCGCCCGTCGCGGGTGGTGTCGACCTCCAGCATCGGGCACCGCAGCGCCCGTCTCGACCTCGACGACCTGGACTGGCGGCGGCGCCGGTACTCCCCGGTGTTCGCCTACGGCGCCTCGAAACTGGCGAACCTGCTGTTCGCCGCCGAGCTGGACCGGCGGCTGCGGCTGTCCGGGCAGCCGGTGCTGTCGGTGGCGGCCCACCCGGGGATGACGGCGTCGCAGCTGCTGGCGAACTCCTACCGGCGTGCGGGCGGCGGCGGCCTGCGGGCCCGGGTGCTGCTCGCCGCCGAACGGCTGGTCGTGCAGCCGGTGGAGGACGGCATCGCCGCGCAGTGGGCCGCCGCGACCGGGCCGGTGCACGGTGGGGACTACCTGGGCCCGTCCGGTCCCCTGGAGGCGCACGGACCGGCCGGTCCGGCCCGCCGGTCCGCTGCCGCGCAGGACCCGGTGCTCGCCGCCCGGTTGTGGCCGGTCACGGCTGCTGCGACCGGCATCACACCCGACCCCGGGCGTAGGCTGGGCGCGTGACCATCGCACCCGAAGGCCGCAAGCTCCTCCGCCTCGAGGTCCGCAACAGCGAGACCCCGATCGAGCGCAAGCCGTCCTGGATCCGCACCCGCGCCAAGACCGGTCCGCAGTACACCGAGCTGAAGGGTCTCGTCCGCTCGGGCGGCCTGCACACGGTGTGCGAGGAGGCCGGTTGCCCCAACATCTACGAGTGCTGGGAGGACCGGGAGGCGACGTTCCTCATCGGCGGGGAGCAGTGCACCCGTCGCTGCGACTTCTGCCAGATCGACACCGGCAAGCCGGCCGACCTGGACACCGACGAGCCGCGCCGGGTGGCGGAGTCGGTGCAGCAGATGGGGCTGCGCTACTCCACCGTCACCGGTGTCGCCCGCGACGACCTGGACGACGGCGGCTCGTGGCTCTACGCCGAGACCGTCCGCAAGATCCACGAGCTGAACCCGGGGACCGGCGTCGAGCTGCTGGCCCCCGACTTCAACTCGATCGACGACCAGCTCGTCCCGATCTTCGAGTCCCGCCCCGAGGTGTTCGCGCACAACCTCGAGACCGTCCCGCGGATCTTCAAGCGGATCCGTCCGGCGTTCCGGTACGACCGGTCGCTGGAGGTCATCGGCAAGGCGCGCGCGTTCGGTCTGGTCACCAAGTCGAACCTGATCCTGGGCATGGGCGAGACCCCCGAGGAGGTCACCTCGGCGCTGCAGGACCTGCACGACGCGGGCTGCGAGATCATCACGATCACCCAGTACCTGCGCCCGACCAAGCGCCACCACCCGGTGGAGCGCTGGGTCAAGCCCGAGGAGTTCGTGGAGCACTCGAAGGCCGCCGAGGAGATCGGCTTCGCCGGTGTCATGGCCGGTCCGCTGGTCCGCTCGTCCTACCGGGCCGGCAGGCTCTACGCGCAGACCGTGGCCCACCGCGGCGAGGAGCTCTCCCCCGCTCTGGCGCACCTGGCCGACTCCGGCCCGGCCGCGCAGGAGGCAAGCTCCCTGCTGGCACGCAGCTGACACCTGCTCGCACCGTCGATCACCGGTCGGACGTAGGCTGGTCACATGCCCGGCAAGCCCCGTAAGCCCTCGCCCGACGAGAAGAAGGCGCTCAAGGCCCAGAAGAAGGCCGCGTCGAAGCAACGCCGCCAGCAGATCTGGCAGGCGTTCCAGATGCAGCGCAAGGAGGACTCCAAGCTCCTCCCGATCATGATCGGCGTGTTCGTCGGGTCGATCGTTGTCGTCACGCTCATCGGGTGGCTGCTGGGCATGGTCTGGTTCTTCGTGCCCTTCGGCATCCTGATCGGCGCGCTGGCGGCGTTCAGCATCTTCGGCCGCCGCGTCCAGCGCTCGATCTACGTGAAGGCCGACGGGCAACCGGGCGCGGCGGGCTGGGCGCTGGACAACATGCGCGGGCAGTGGCGGATCACCCAGGGCGTCGCGGGCACCACCCACCTCGACGCGGTGCACCGGGTCATCGGGCGGCCCGGGATCATCTTCGTCGCCGAAGGGGCCCCGCACCGGGTGAAGACCCTGCTCGCGCAGGAGAAGAAGCGCACCGCGCGGGTCGCCGGCACCACCCCGATCTACGACGTGATCGTGGGCAACGAGGAGGGTCAGGTCCCGCTCAAGGGGCTGCAGCGCCACCTCATGAAGCTGCCCCGCAACATCTCCGCCGCCGAGATGGACTCCCTGGAGGGCAAGCTCAACGCCCTCGGCAGCCGCGCCGCGGCGATGCCCAAGGGGCCGATGCCCCAGGGCGCGAAGATGCGCAGCATCCAGCGCACCGTCCGCCGCCGCTGACCCTCCCGCTGCTGACCCGGCCGCCGGTCGCATCGCCGGCCGGGCCGCTCCGGGCCCGGCCGCGCGGCCCGGCGGGCTCAGCCCCGCAGCACCCGCACGACGACCGTCCGGCTGGCGCGGTCGTGCCAGCCGCGACCGTCGGCGTCGCGCAGGAACGGCGGCAGCACCACCGCGATCATCGCGGTGCGCAGCAGCGCTCGCGGCACGCCGACGTGGGTCGCCATGTCGGTGCGCGCGACGCGCATGCCCAGTGCGAGGTGCCCCGGCGCGGTCCCGAGCACCGACACGGTCAGCGCGGTGATCACGAACCAGGTCCCGAGGACCCACCAGCCGAACTCCGAGGAGCCGAGCGCGTCGACCCCGGCGACCAGCAGCACCAGCAGGTAGGCCAGGAACCAGTCGAGGACGACGCCGGCGATCCGGCGGCCGAACCCGGCGACCGAGTAGTGGCCGGTCGCGGGCAGCCCGAAGCGCTCTCCGGGGTGTCCGGCAGGGGCGGAACCTCCTGCGGATGAACCGGGGAGCCAGGACTCGATCCAACGGGCCATGCTCTCTAGCGTAGGCGGCGTAACCGCAGCACCGAGCGGGACCGGACCGGACACCGATGACGAACGTGATCGATCTCGCGGTCGGGTCAGTTAACGTCGGTGAAACAGATGAGTGACGGGTGAGCAACACGTCGCTCCTACCGTCACCCACGATCTCCACCAGCGAACGAAGGAGCCCGAGAGAGTGTTCAGCAACGCCGAAGAGGTACTCAAGTACATCTCGGACGAGAAGGTCGAGTACGTCGACATCAGGTTCTGCGACCTGCCCGGCGTCATGCAGCACCTCACCGTCCCCGCCAAGACGGCCGGCGACCTCCTGGAGAACGGCGCCGCCTTCGACGGCTCCTCCGTCCGCGGTTTCCAGGCGATCAACGAGTCCGACATGGCGCTGTTCCCGGACACCACCACCGCGCGCGTCGACCCGTTCCGCAAGCACAAGACGCTGAACATCAACTTCTTCGTCCACGACCCGATCACCGGTGAGCCGTACTCCCGGGACCCGCGGAACGTGGCCCGCAAGGCGCAGGAGTACCTGGCCGCGTCCGGCATCGCCGACACCGCCTACATGGCGCCCGAGGCGGAGTTCTACGTCTTCGACTCGATCCGGTTCGGCACCGACCCGCACCAGGCCTACCACCACATCGACTCCGCGGAGGGCTGGTGGAACACCGGCCGCGAGGAGGTCGGGGGCAACCTGGGCTACAAGGTCAACTACAAGGGCGGCTACTTCCCCGTCCCGCCGGTCGATCACTACGCCGACCTGCGCGCCGACATCGTGACCGCCATGCAGGCGTCGGGATTCGAGGTGGAGCGCGAGCACCACGAGGTCGGCACCGCCGGCCAGGCGGAGATCAACTACAAGTTCGACACGCTGCTCAGCGCCGCCGACGACGTCATGCTCTTCAAGTACCTGGTGAAGAACGTGGCCTGGCAGAACGGCAAGACCGCGACCTTCATGCCGAAGCCGCTGTTCGGCGACAACGGCTCGGGCATGCACGTCCACCAGTCGCTCTGGAAGGACGGCCAGCCGCTCTTCCACGACGAGTCCGGGTACGGCGGCCTGTCCGACACCGCCCGCTACTACATCGGTGGCCTGCTGCACCACGCACCGTCGCTGCTGGCGTTCACCAACCCGACGGTGAACTCCTACCACCGCCTGGTCCCGGGCTTCGAGGCTCCGGTCAACCTGGTCTACTCCGCGCGCAACCGCTCGGCCTGCATCCGGATCCCGCTCTCCGGTGACAGCCCGAAGGCCAAGCGCATCGAGTTCCGTTGCCCCGACTCGTCCGGCAACCCGTACCTCGCCTTCTCGGCGATGCTCATGGCCGGGCTCGACGGCATCAAGAACAAGATCGAGCCGCCGGCCCCGGTCGACAAGGACCTCTACGAGCTGCCGCCCGAGGAGGCCAAGGACATCGCGCAGGTCCCGTCCTCGCTGGGTGCGGTCATCGACAAGCTCGAGGCCGACCACGACTACCTGCTCGAGGGCGGCGTGTTCACCCCGGACCTGATCGAGACCTGGATCTCCTACAAGCGGGAGAACGAGATCGACCCGCTGCGGCTGCGCCCGCACCCGTACGAGTTCGCCCTGTACTACGACGTGTGATCCACACCTGACCCACGTCACACCGAGGCCCGGCCCCCGCGAGGGAGCCGGGCCTCGGCGCATCCTGCCCGGTGTGCGACCGGTGGGCGGGCCGCCTCGTCGGAGGTGTTCGAGACGTCAGAGACGTTCGACGCGGTCGGCCTGCGGGCCCCGGTCGCTCTGGCGCACCGCGTACCGGACCCGGTCGCCCTTCTGCAGCGCCTCGGCGTCCCGGATCACGGACACGTGGACGAACAGGTCGTCCCCGCCGGCGTCCGGGGAGATGAACCCGAAGCCGCGGTCCTCGTCGTAGCGCACGACGACGCCCTCGCCGCCCCGTGCCGGGACGTCCCGCGACGCCGGTCCGGCGGCGGGAGCGGGCCGGCGCGGCGTCGAGGGCTCGCCGCTGCGGACCAGGTGCACGTCACGGGCCTGGGGGCCCTTCTCCGCCTGGGCCACCTCGAAGGCGATGCGGTCGCCCTCCGCGAGCCACGTCAGTCCCTCGGCCAGTGCCCTGGCGTGGACGAAGACGTCCTCGTCGCCGGAGTCGGGGGTGACGAAGCCGAAGCCCTTGCCCTCGTCGTACCAGGTCACCGTTCCGTCGGCTCCGTCGTCGCCGTCCGCCTCGCCGTTCGCGGCGGGCAGGCCCGCCCCCTCCCCCAGCGGGATCACGTGCCCGGCCTGCGGGCCGCGCTCGCCCTCGACGATCAGGAAGGCCACGCGCTGGCCCTCGGCGACCACACCGCCGGTCACGATGGTGGAGCTGTGCACGAAGATGTCGGCGCCGCCGCCGTCCGGCGTCGCGAAGCCGTAGCCCTTGGCCGGCTCGTACCAGCTGACGGTGCCGAGCAGGCCCACGGCGCTGCCGGCTGCCGCGTCGGCGGTGACCCGGACGCGCAGCGCCTGCGGGCCGCGGTCGTTCTCGCCGAGCTCGAACTCCACGGCCTGGCCCTCGCGGAGCACGGGTGCGCCGCCGCCCCCGACGATCTCCGAGGCGTGCACGAACACGTCCGGTGAACCGTCCTCGGGGGCGAGGAAGCCGAAACCCCGTTCGGCGTCGAACCAGCGGACGGTCCCGTGCGGCATGAAGAACTCCAGATCGGAAGGTCGGATACCGCCCCAGTCTCCCCGACGGCCCTCGCGGTGCGACGGGCCGGGCCCACGACGGCCGGGGCGAGCCGGCCGCCGACACCCGGCACCGAGAGGCCGCGGGAGATATCGGGCAGCACGCTCATCAACGCGAGCGCGACCGCACAGAGCAAGCGGGGGACCACCGAGGACCGGTCGACGAATGCCCCTCAGCTGTTCCTCTCCGACCCTCGACTGAACAGCAGGACGTCGAACGAACCGGTCCGCGGCTCAGGTCGACCCAGAGGATCCGGCAATGGATGCGCGGCCCGTTCAAGTGCCGACATCAGCGTGGCAAGTTCCTGCGAGGACTCCTCGGCCAGCAGATTCTCGACGTAGTCGATCACCACCAACAATCCGGAGGCCGGGCGCCCCACTCGATCCCCGAGGACGGCCCCAGGTGACCATCGTCGATTTCCAGCAGCTCCCTGAGGCACTCGTCGAGCGCGTCGTAGTTCTGGCCCTAGTAGCCCGGCAGCTCGAGAGCGTCCCCCAGACTGCGGAGCGCATCCTTGTACGTGCGACACCGTTGCCCCTGGACCAGGACCCGGTCAATGAGCCTTTTTCAACCTGCCGTTCCGGCAGCTCAGGGGCCTGGTTGTGTGGGTGCAGACGCCGAGCTAGCGAGCCGGTGACCTGTGCAGCTGTGGTCAGAGCAGTTGCGCTGCAACCTTCGCGATCTCCTGACGCAGAAGCTCGCTGGTCAGGTTGAAAAAGGCTCAATTCCCTCCGTCGCGCCACCCGCGCCACAGCAGAGTCGATCACCCGGTTGTACGTCGACCGGCGCAACCAGTCGCCGTCCGCCGCATCCTTCGTCGAGAGCTCCATTCCTGCGACACGCGAGATCTCAGAGTGAACATCGAGCCAGAACTCCGACGTGGTCGACAACGCTTCTCCCCCGACACAGCAAGCACAGAGAACTGGAGGACGTTCTCACCATGACAGCACGGCACGTCCTCCTCGATGGACCGGACCGCTACCCGCCTCGCTCGCAGGATCGGGCCCGCACATACGTCGGAGCCCGCCCGAAGAGTTCCGGGCGGGCTCCGACGAGGGTGTTACGCGCGTGTCAGGCGCGGACCTTGCGGCCCACGATCACGCGGTAGATCGCCAGCAGGATCAGCGCACCCACGATGGCGAGCAGCCAGGTGGAGATGTTGAAGAACCCGCCGAGACCGACGCCGAACACGGCGCTGCCGATCCAGCCGCCGAGCAGCGCTCCGACGACACCCAGGATCAGGGTGACGATGATTCCGCCCGGGTCCTTGCCCGGCATGATGGCCTTGGCGATGGCGCCCGCAACCAGCCCCAGCACGATCCACGCGATGATGCCCATGTCTGTCTCCCTCGCTTACGGTCCGTTCGTGACGAACCGAATCTGACCGGTCGGCATCGAGTGACCCGTGGGGGTCGTGGCGAAACGTCCCGGTGGTCACCGTTCGGATGCGATCAGGCGACGACAGGACGTCGGCCCGCTCCGAACGGCACCGTGGAGACGCCCGGTGCCGCCGGTGTACACCCGTCGCCACCACGCAGTTCCCGATGTCGTGTAGGACGTCGACGACGCTAACGACCGCCGGTCACGGGAACATCGCGGAACACCCCTGACCCACCATCAGGTGCCGGAGTTCCCACGGTCGGGGTCCTCCCCGATGCGCACGCGTCACGCGACCGGCACGACCGAGCCGGCGACACCCGCTCGTGGTCAGGGCCGCTCGGAGCATCCCAAACGCGGAATCGGTGCAGCGATCCTCTCACCGACCGCGTCCGCGGACTCGTTGACAGGAGCGGAACTCGGATGCTTAACTCAGACCTACCGTGTTCCAGATCACACGGAGTGCGGGTCACACCGGCCCACCCGCTCCGTTCGATGACATCGACCGGGTGTCAAGGAACGGCACCGGCCACGCACGCACCGCAGCCTCGCTCCGCGCCCTCCGGGGCGACCACGCACGTGCACGATTCTTCCTCGGCGGCAGGATCGTGTCCCCTCCGTGCCCCCGGGCTGACCTCGTCGCCCGGGGGCGCGGCACGTTCCGGGATGGTGGGACTACTCGGCGCCGGTGACCGCGACCAGACCGGCGGCCTCGATCCCCGCGACAGCCGCCGCCTCGTCGTTCAGCGAGGCGTCACCGGTCACGCCGACGGCACCCAGCAGCGTGCCGTCGGCGTCCTTGACGAAGACCCCACCCGGCACGGAGAGGATCTTGCCGCCGGCGAGGTTCGCCACCGAGGTGAAGAACTCCGGGGAGTCCGCGGCGCGCGCGGCGATCGCGCGGTTGGTCATGCCGAGGGCGAGCACCCCGCTGGCCTTGCCGACGGCGAGGTCGGGACGCAGGAATCCCGAGCCGTCCTGGCGGGCCAGCACGACGATCGCGCCGCCCGGGTCGAGCACGGCGACCGTGAGCGGGTTGAAGCCCTGCTCGGTGCCGTGGGCCAGGGCAGCGGCGGTGATGGTCTGGGCCTGCTCGAGGGAGATGGTCATGCCGGGAACCCTGCCATCACCCCCGCGGGCACGCCCACTCCGGCCCCACGCACCGGTCGGGGCGGCGGTCAGCGCCGGGTGAGGCCGACCAGCGGGATCCTGCGGTCGGTCCGGCGCTCGTAGTCGGCGAAGCCGCCGTTGTTCTCCTTGATCCACGTCCAGACGCGGTCGCGGTCGGCGTCGTCGAGCTCGGCCGCGTGCACCTGGACGGCCTCGACCCCGCCGTGACCGTCGGCGATCTCTGCGGTCACGTCGGGGTGGGCGAGCAGGTTGTGGAACCACGCGGGGTGCTTCGGTGCGCCCGCCGCGGAGGCGACGACGACCCAGCGGTCGCCGTCGGCGAACCAGCGCAGCGGCGCGATGCGCTCGGTACCGCTCTTCGCGCCGATGTGGTGGAGCAGGATCATCGGGAGCCCGGTGAACGGCTCGCCGACCCGGCCGTCGTTCTCGCGGAACTCGCGGATCACCCTGGTGTTGAAGTCCTCTGCCATGGCCCCATGCTGTCAGGCCGGCGCCCCGCCGGGGGCGAACACGACCCAGCACGCGGCGAGCGTGGCGGCGACCGCGAGGAGGACGAACAGTGCCGCCCATGTTCCGCCGCCGAGCGGGGTGAGCTCGGCGAGGCGGTCGGCGTCGGAGTGCCGCAGCCTGCCCCCGCGACGACCCCGGCGCAGCTCCAGGCAGGCCTTCACCCCGCCGAACAGCAGGAACCAGGTCAGTGCGGCGGCGAACCCGGTACGCAGGTCGGCCGGGGCGCGGAGCGCGACGAGCACGAGCACCGCCCCGGTGGCGACGACGGCCAGCCCGCCGTAGAGGTTGCGGATCTGCAGCAGCGTCGCCGCGAGCAGCACCACGGCGATCCACAGCATCGCCTGCGCGGCGTCGGCAGCGACCAGCACCGCGCCGCCGAGGCCGAGCAGCGGCGGGAAGACGTACCCGGCGAAGAACATCGCGACCACGCCCGGCCCACGCCCCGCGCCGGTGGAGTGCGTGACCCCGGAGGAGTCGGCGTGCAGCCGGATCCCGGCCAGGCCGCGCCCGACCAGCACCGCGACGAGCGCGTGCCCGCCCTCGTGGGCGATCGTGACCGCGGTCCGCGTCAGCCGCCAGGTCGGCCGCCACGCGACGACCACCAGCGCCAGCAGCGCGGCCAGCAGCGACGCCGGCCGGGCCGCGACGAGCTCGTACCCGCGGGTGATCACGTCCAGGTCTGCCACGGCCCCAGTGAACCAGCGGGGTCCGGTCAGACCGCGCCGAGGATCTCCTCGACCGCCGCCAGCGCCGAGTCGGTGTCGTCGGCCAGGTACATGAGGTCGACGAAGGCGTGGTCGACGTCGGTGTCGGTGCCGACCCGGCGCACCAGCGCGGCCGCGTCGGCGGCGGTCTCCCCCGGCTTCGGGTTCACCCGCAGCACCGCGCCGACCGCGTCGGCGGGGCGGCCCGCCGCGGCCGCCGCGGCGCGCAGGTCCGCCCAGGGCGCGGAGACCGCGGCGTCGAGGTCGGTGACGTCGGAGGTGACGACCGGCAGGAACCCGTCGGCCCGTTCGGCGATCCGCCGCCGCGCCCGGGGGCTGAACCCGGCGAGGTAGACCGGCACGTGCTGCGGCCTGGCGTGCACGTGCGACGGTGCGACGCTCGCGAAGCGGCCGGTGAACTCCACCGGGTCGTCGTGCCACCAGGCGTCGAACAGGTCGAGGGTCTCGTCGAGCCGGGCGCCGCGCTCGCGCATCGGGACACCCACGGCGTCGTACTCCTCGGGTGACCAGCCGGTGCCAAGACCCAGCAGCAGCCGGCCGCCGGACAGGTTGTCGATCGTCGCCGCCTGCCGGGCCAGCAGCGCCGCCGGGTACCAGGGTGCGTTGAGCGTGCTGGTACCGAGCTGGACCCGCGCGGTGACCGCGGCCGCAGCGGTCAGCAGCGCCAGCGGGTCGTGCGCGGCGGTGAACTGCTCGGGCACGCTGCCCGGGCCGCCGGGCCCGCCGCCGTAACCGACCGTCGGGTCGACGGCCACCAGCAGCCGGTCGCCGGCCCACAGGCTCGCCGCGCCGCGCTCCTCGGCGCCCGCGGCGAACCGCATGGTCCCGTCCACGTGGGCAGCGGCCGCACCGAACTGCGGGATCCCGAAACCGATTCGCACTTGACCTCCAGTCGCTGGAACCCCCGAGGCTGTACCCCGTGACCGCACCACGTACCGATGACCATCTTGTCACGCTGACGATCGGGCAGCTCGCCCGGCGCAGCGAGGTTCCCGTGCGCACGCTCCGCTTCTGGTCCGACGAGGGACTCGTCCCCGCCGACCGCAACGGCGCGGGCCACCGGGTCTACGGACCGGCCGCGGTCGCACGGCTCGACCTCGTGCGCACCCTGCGCGAGCTCGGGCTGGGCCTGGACGACGTGCGCGCCGTGCTGTCCCGCCGACGGGGGGTCGGCGAGATCGCGGCGGCACACGTCCGGGCCCTGGACGACCGGATCCGGGAGCTGCGGGCGCAACGCGCGGTGTGCACGTTGCTGGCCCGCACCGGAGACGGCGACACCCCACCCGACGAACGGAGCGTGACGCTGATGAACGACCTCGCCCGGCTGTCCGCGGCCCAGCGGCAGCACCTGATCGACGACTTCGTGAACGAGGCCTTCGCCGGCATCGACGCCGACGCGCCCGGCGCGGGCATCGCCACCGCGATGCGGTCGATGCCGGCCGAGCTGCCCGACGACCCGACCCCCGAGCAGGTCGGGGCCTGGGTGGAGCTGGCCGAGCTGGTCGGCGACCCGGGCTTCCGGGCCCGCTGCCGGGAGATGGCCGTCGCCGGCGCCACCGTCTCCGAGCACCGCGAGCGGCAGGCCGACCCGGCCGCGGTGGCCGAACACGCCGGCGGCGCGCTCGCCGCGGAGGTCGACCCGGCCTCACCCGCGGCGGCCGCGGCACTGGAGCGGATCCCCGGCGTCGCCGGGCTCTCGGTGGCCGACCGGGCCGCCTGGGCGGACACGGTCGACCTGTTCGCCGACCGCCGCGTCGAGCGCTACTGGACGCTGCTCGGTGTCCTCAACGGGTGGCCGGCCCGGGAGCCGACGATCCCCGCGTTCGAGTGGTTCGCCGCCGCCCTGCGCGCCGCACCGGTCGGTCAGTCCTCGGACCAGCCGTAGAACACCCGCTCGACGACCGCGCGGGCGCGCCGGGTGACGCGCTTGTAGTCGTCGAGGAACTCCCCCGGGTCGCCGCCGGCGGGGTACCCGAGCGCGACGGCGACGGCGGCCAGCTCCCGCCCCGAACGCGGGAGCTGGTCGCCGGGCTTGCCCTTCACCAGCATGATCGCGTTGCGGGCCGCGGTGGCGGTGCGCCAGCCCTCCTCCAGCTCGGCGGCGTCCTCGGCGCCGATCAGACCGGCCTCCGCCGCCTCGTGCAGCCCCTCCAGCGTCGAGGGGGTGCGCAGCTCGGGGACGTCGCCCGCGTACTGGAGCTGCAGCAGCTGCACCGTCCACTCGACGTCGGCGAGCCCGCCCAGGCCCAGCTTCGTGTGGGTGGAGCGGTCCGCGCCACGGGGCAGCCGCTCGGCGTCGACCCTGGCCTTGATCCGCCGGATCTCCGACACCGACGCCGCCGACAGCCCGTCCGCCGGGTAACGGATCGGGTCGACCAGCGCGGTGAACTCGCGGCCCAGCGTCCGGTCCCCCGCGATCGGCCGGGCCCGCAGCAGCGCCTGGGCCTCCCACACCTCGCCCCAGCGGGCGTAGTACTCGCGGTAGGAGGCCAGGGTGCGCACCATCGGCCCGGAACGGCCCTCCGGACGCAGGTCCGCGTCGACCGGCAGCGCGGGGTCCGGGCTCGGCGAGCCCAGCAGCCGTCGCACCCGTTCGACGACGCGGGTCGCCCACCGCACCGCGGTGTGGTCGTCGACCCCCTCGGCCGGCGCGCAGACGAACATGACGTCGGCGTCGCTGCCGTAGCTCGACTCCCCACCGCCGAGACGGCCCATCCCGATCACCGCCAGGGCGGCCGGGCGCTCGGTCTCGGCGCGGAGCACCGCGTCCAGGGTCGCGGCCAGCACCGCCTCGTTCACCGAGTTCAGCGCCGTGCAGACGGCGTCGACCGGCAGCAGGCCGAGCAGGTCGGCGCAGGCGACCCGCAGCATCTCGTGCCGGCGGTAGGACCGCGCCGACGCCACCGCGATCTCCGGTGTGCTCTGCCGGGCCACGGTGGTGCGCAGCGCCATCGACACCTCGGCCGGGTCCCGGGTCAGCTCCGGGCTCTGCACCCCGGAGGAGGTGGCGAGCATCCGCAGCACCTCCGGAGCGCGGGCCAGCAGGTCCGGGACCAGCGCCGAGGTGCCGAGCAGGGTCATCAGGCGCTGCGCGACCGCGCCCTCGTCGCGCAGCAGCCGCAGGTACCAGGGGGTGTCGGCGAGTGCCTCGGACACCCGCCGGTAGGCGAGCAGGCCGCGGTCGGGGTCGGGGCTGGTCGAGAGCGAGTCCAGCAGCACCGGCAGCAGGGCGCGCTGGATCGACGCGGCCCGCGACACCCCGCCGGTGAGCGCCCGCAGGTGCCCCAGCGCCCCCTCCGGCGACGCCCAGCCCAGCGCCTTCATCCGTGCCTTCGCCGCCTCAGGGGTCAGCACGGCGTCGGCGCCGTCGGCGGCCAGCCGGGACACCGCCGACAGCAGCGGCCGGTAGAACAGCTTCTCGTGCAGCCGGGTCACCCGGCGGGCGTTGCGCTGCCACTCGTCGACCAGCACCCCGACGACGTCGCGGCGCCCGTCCGGGCGGATCCGTGCGGCCCTGGCGAGCCAGCGCAGGCCGTCGGTGTCGTCGATGGCCGGGAGCAGGTGGGTGCGACGCAGCTTCTGCAGCTGCAGCCGGTGCTCCAGCAGGCGCAGGAACCGGTAGGACGCGGCGAGGTTGGCGCCGTCGTCGCGGCCGACGTAGCCGCGCTCGGACAGGGCGGCCAGCGCGACCAGGGTGTTGCCCGAGTGCAGGGTGTCGTCGGTCCGGCCGTGCACCAGCTGCAGCAGCTGGACGGCGAACTCGACGTCGCGCAGCCCGCCGCGGCCGAGCTTCAGCTCGCGTTCGCGCTGATCGGAGGGGATGTTCTCGATGACCCGGGCACGCATGGCCTGTACCTCGCCGACGAAGTCGTCGCGGGTGCACGCCTGCCACACCATCGGGTCGAGGGCCTCGACGTAGGAGCGGCCCAGCTCGGGGTCCCCGGCGATCGGACGGGCCTTGAGCAGCGCCTGGAACTCCCAGGTCTTGGCCCACCGCCGGTAGTAGGACACGTGCCCGTCCAGGGTCCGCACCAGCGCACCCTGACGGCCCTCGGGGCGCAGGTTCGCGTCGACCTCGAAGCAGGCCTCCCCCGCGATGCGCATGACCCGCGACGCGAGCTTCGTCGCGGCCGGGGTGAGGTCCCCGCCGGGCTCGGCGACGAACACGACGTCGACGTCGGAGACGTAGTTGAGCTCCCTGCCGCCGCACTTGCCCATGCCGATGATCGCGAGCCGCAGCTCGTCCGACGGGTCCTGCTCGGCCGCGGCCACCGCCAGAGACGCCGCCAGCGCAGCCTCGGCGAGGTCGGCGAGCTGGGCCGCGACGTCGTCGACCTCCATCACCGGCAGCTCCGGGGCCCCGACGGCGGCCAGGTCGGCCGAGGCGAGGCCGAGCAGCTCGTCGCGGTAGGCCGTACGCAGCGCGGCGACGGCCTCGGCCCCGGTCAGCGACGCCCGCGCTCCCCCGACCGTCCCCGGCGTCGGCGCATCCGGGTCGGCGCCGACCGCGCGCAGCAGGTTCGCGGTGCGCCGGGCCAGGTCCGGCGGCGGGTCCCCGCGCTCGGCGGTGTCGGCCAGCAGCGGCCAGCGGTCCGGGTGGCGTACGAGGTGGTCGCCCAGCGCCGTCGACGATCCCAGGGTCGCGAACAGCCGCCCGCGCAGCCCCCGGTCGGTGCGCAGCGCCCGGTCGATCGCGGGCCACGGCGCGGTCTGCGCCAGCCGCTCGACCGCGCGCAGCGCGAGGGACTGGTCGGGGCTGCGGGCCAGCGCCCACATGATCTCCTCGCAGCCGGGCACCGGTCCGTCGGTCGCCCACCAGCCCAGACCACGCAGGGTCGTGGCCGCGTCCTCACCGGTGAGGCCGAGCCGGGCGAGCGAGGTCCCCGTGCGACGGTCCATGACCGGTGATCCTGCCCCATCGCGGGCGGCCCTTCCCTCAGGGGCGCTCAGCGGTCAGGCTCGGGGAATGCACGTCCTGATCGTCGGTGGGGGTATCGGAGGACTGACCACGGCCCTCGCGCTGGAGCGGGCCGGGATCGGGTCCACGGTCCTCGAGCAGGGCTCCGGTGCGGGCGAGCTCGGTGTCGGGTTCAACCTGCTGCCGCACGCCGTGCGGGTCCTCGACGGGCTCGGCCTGTCCGCGGAGCCGGCCGAGGTCGGGTCGCGACCACCGACCTCACCTACGCCCACCGGCTCGGCCGGCCGATCCTGCGCAGGCCCTGCGGGGTGGCGGCCGGGTTCGCGTTCCCGCAGGTCGCCGGGCACCGCGGCCGGGTGCACCGGATGCTCGCCGACGCCGTGCGCGCACGGCTGGGGCCCGACGCGATCCGTACCCGGCACCGGGTCGACGGCGTCGAGCGGTCCGCGGACGGCGTCCGGGGCCGGTTCACCGACGACGCGCTGCCCACCGTGACCGGCGACGTGCTGGTCGGCGCGGACGGCATCCACTCCGCGGTGCGCGCGGGCCAGTTCCCCGACGAGGGACCGCCGCACTGGAACGGGGTGTCGATGTGGCGCGGCGCGACCGACTGGCCGGCGTTCCGCGGCGGCCGCTCGATGGTCGTCGCAGGCGGGAACGCGGCGAAGCTGGTGGTCTACCCGGTCGGCGCCGGCAGCGCCCCGGGGACGGTCCTCACGAACTGGGCGGTGTGCATCGCGACCGGGGCCGACGGCGACCCCGCCCCCCAGCGTCAGGACTGGTCACGGCCCGCCGACCGCGACGAGACCCTCGCCCACGCCCGCCGCTTCCACCTCGACGCCGTCGACCACCTCGCGCTGGTCGCACGGCCGGGTCACGCTGCTCGGCGACGCCGCGCACCCGATGGTCCCGATGGGCTCCGACGGCGCCGGGCAGGCGATCCTCGACGCCGAGTCCCTCGCCCGGCACCTGGCCGCGGGCGTCGACCCGGTGGCGGCGCTGGCCGCCTACGAGGCCGAGCGGCTGCCGATGACCGCCGACGTCGTGCTCCGCAACCGGGCGGGTGGCCCGGAGCGGGTCATCGACGAGGTCGAGCGCCGCGCGCCCGACGGCTTCGACGACCTCGACGCGGTGATCACGACCGGGGAGCTGGAGGAGACCTTCGCCGGCTGCCACCGGGCGTCGGGCAACACCCGCTGACTAGTTGTAGCCGGCCATCACGTTGGTGACAGGCGGCTGATTGGGGAGCGGCCCGCGCAAGCGGTGTGAGGGCGTCGCTGATTGTAGTACTCGAGCCAGGCGCTGAGTGCCAGTGTGCGGTCGTCGTTGGTGGCGTAGGGACGCCGGTAGGCCCATTCGATGGCCAGGGTCCGGTTGAACCTCTCCACCTTGCCGTTGATCCACGGGCAGTGCGGCCGGATGAACTTCTGGCGTGCTCCGAGACCGGTCACGGCCTCGGCGAATACCCGGCAGCCGCGGTAGTTGCGGGCGTTGTCGGTGATCACACGCTCGATGCGGCCGATGCCGGCTGCGGCGAACGCGGCCGCGGCGCGCTGAACGAAACCGGCGCAGGTGGCGCCCTTCTCATCGGGCAGGACCTCGGCGTAGGCGAAGCGGGAGTGGTCGTCGACCATGGCGTGGACGTAGTCGAACCCGATGCGGCGGGTCGCGCCCGGACGGGGGCCGCGGCCGTGGATCCGCCAGCCCCCGCCGTCGGGGATCCGGCCGAGTTTCTTCACATCAACATGGACCAGCTCACCGGGTGCGGCGTGTTCGTAGCGGTGGGCTGAGGCGCGGGTGGCGCGGATCGGGGCGCCGGTGATGGGATCACAGGCCGCCAGCCGAGCCACGCCGTGGCGGGCCAGGATCCGCGATACCGAGCGCGCCGCGACTCCGGTGGTGGCCGCGATCGCGGCCGGACCGCAGCGCTGCTCACGCCGCGCGGCCAGGACCGCCTGTTCGGTGTCGGCGCTGTGACGGGTCGGGCTGTGGTGTGGGCGGGAGGACCGGTCGCGCAGACCGGGATCTCCTTCCCGGTCGTAGCGGGTGACCCACCGGGACACGCACTGGCGGGAGACCCCGAGCTCGCGGGCGACGTGGGACTGCGGGCGGCCATGGTCGCGGACTCGCGCGACGAGCAGTCGACGCCCAGGTCAAGTCCGCTGGCGTGGTGTGTGACGACGACCGCGTGATCTTCTTGTTCGGTCAGGCGCTGAGCGCCGGGATGGTGGTGGTCGAGGTCGCCTCCTCAGCGCTGGTGGCGGTGTCGGGGATCGTGGTGACGCGGGAGCGGGCGAGGACGTCGAGGCCGAGGTAGCGGCGTCCTTCGGCCCATTCGTCGTGTTGCTCGGCCAGGACCGCGCCGACGAGGCGGATCAGGGAGTCGCGGTCGGGGAAGATCCCGACGACGTCGGTGCGGCGCCGGATCTCACGGTTCAGGCGCTCGGAGGGGTTGTTCGACCAGATCTGGCGCCACAGTTCTTTCGGGAAGCCGGTGAAGGCCAGGACGTCGGCTCGGGCGGCGTCGAGGTGCTCGGCGACCTTCGGGAGCTTGTCGGCCAAGGCGTCGAGGACCCGGTCGAACTGGGCGTGCACCGATGCGGCGTCGGGCTGGTCATAGACCGAGTGCAGCAACGCCCGCACCCACGGCCAGGACTGCTTCGGGGTCGCAGCCATCAGGTTCGCCGCGTAGTGCGTCCTGCACCTCTGCCAGGCGGCGCCGGGCAGGGTCGCCCCGATCGCGGACACCAAGCCGGCGTGGGCGTCGCTGGTGACCAGCGCGACGCCGGTCAGACCGCGGGCGGTGAGGTCGCGGAAGAACCCCAGCCAGCCGGCGCCGTCCTCGGCGGAGCTGACCTGCAGGCCGAGGATCTCCCGGTGTCCGTCGCCGTTGACCCCGGTGGCGAGCAGGGCGTGGACTGCCACGACCCGGCCGCCCTCGCGGACTTTGAGCACGAGCGCGTCGGCGGCGACGAAGGTGTAGGGGCCCTGGTCGAGCGGACGCGTCCGGAACTGCTCGACTTGGCCGTCGAGGTCCCGGGCCATCTCTGAGACCTGCGACTTCGACAACCTCGTGATGCCCAGGGAGTCGACGAGTTTCTCCATCCGCCGCGTCGAGACCCCGAGCAGGTAGCAGGTCGCGACCACCGTGGTCAGGGCCCGCTCCGCCCGGCGACGACGCTCCAGCAACCAGTCGGGGAAGTAGGAGCCGTTGCGCAGCTTGGGGATCGCCACGTCGATCGTGCCAGCGCGGGTGTCGAAGTCGCGGTGGCGGTAGCCGTTGCGGGTGTTCGTGCGAGCCTCGGAACGCTCGCCCCAGGCCGCGCCGCACACCGAGTCGGCGTCGGCGGACATCAGGGTGTTGATGAACGTGGTCAACATGTGGCACAGCAGATCCGGGCTCGCCTGGGACAGCTGCTCGTGCAGGAACTCGGTGGGGTCGATACTGGAGGGTGCGGTCATCGCGTGATCCATCTTCTGTGGGCTGTGAGAGGCGTTCAGAAGATCACGCGGTGGCCGCCCTACAGCTCGACCAGCTCGTCACCGGGCCGGTCGCACACCACCTTGGTGGACGCCACTGACGCCCATGCAGGGTCAGGCGAGCGTTAGCGTGCACGGTGGAAGGCCCTTCGTGGCGAGATGGACGGCTTCAGACACCTCCCACCTCGCCCGAAGGGCCTTCCCCGTTCAAGCAGCCACGCCGTCGGCCACCGTCACCAACCTCCTGGCCGGGTACAACTAGGTGTGATGTGGGACTGTTTCAAGATCGGTGTTTTCGGCCCGACACGCCGGGCTGAGGTCCGGCGAGATGGGCACGGACAGTGATGACATCGGACCTTGTGGATCCAAGCGAGGGTGACCCGAAGCCTGCTCGGCAGGCGTCGGCGGAGCGGGCCGCTGCGGCGGCGATGGTGGCCGAGGCGAAGGCGCGCGGGCTGGCGTTGACCGGCCCGGACGGCCTGTTGAAGCTCTTTACCAAGAATGTTCTGGAAACGGCGCTGAACGAGGAGATGACCGAGCACCTCGGGCACGACAAGAACCGGGCCGACCCCGGCCGGGAATCCACCAACGTGCGGAACGGGTCCCGCTCGAAGACGGTTCTCTCGGATGCCGCGGGTGACGTGGAGATCGACGTTCCGAGAGACAGGGCCAGCACTTTCGAGCCGCAGATCGTGAAGAAGCGTCAGCGGCGCCTCACAGATGTCGACGAGGTCGTACTGTCGCTGTATGCGAAAGGGATGACGACCGGGGAGGTTTCCGCACATTTCGCTGACATCTATGGGGCGTCAGTATCGAAGGAGACGGTCTCGCGGATCACCGACAAGGTCGTCGCCGAGATGAATGACTGGGTTGGTCGGCCGTTGGATTCGGTGTACGCCGCGGTGTTCATCGACGCTGTCCACGTCAAGGTCCGGGACGGGCAGGTCGCCAACCGGCCGGTCTACGCAGCCATCGGCGTCACCGTGGACGGCTGCAAGGACGTGCTGGGGCTGTGGATGGGCGTCGGCAGTGAGGGCGCGAAGTTCTGGATGAGCGTGCTGGTCGACCTGAAGAACCGCGGCGTGCGTGACGTGCTGTTCCTGGTCTGCGACGGCCTCAAAGGACTCCCGGAGGTCGTGGCCAACGTGTGGCCGCAAACCATTGTCCAAACCTGCGTCGTGCACCTGATCCGAAACACTTTCCGGCTGGTGGGTCGACAGGACTGGGACGCGGTGAAGCGCGACATCAAACCAATCTATGCCGCGCCCAACCCGAATGCAGCACTTATCGCTATGGATGAGCTCGACGAGAAATGGGGCCGTAAGTACGCGGCGATGATCCGGCTATGGCGCAACGCGTGGGAAGAGTTCGTGCCGTTCTTGGACTACGACGTCGAGATTCGAAGGGTGATCTGCTCTACGAATGCGATCGAATCGCTTAACGCCCGCTACCGGCGCGCGGTGCGGGCGCGTGGTCATTTCCCCACTGAGCAGGCTACGATGAAATGCTTGTATCTTGTGACTCGCAGCCTGGACCCGACCGGGACGGGCCGCACGAGGTGGACGATGCGTTGGAAGCCCGTGATCAACGCGTTCGCCATCACGTTCGGTGACCGCTGGCCGGGAGCCGAGACCTACTGAGCAACGACGCCGAAACACCGATCACGAGACAGGCCCTGTGATGTCCAGGGAGGTTGGTCAGCCTGTTGATCGGTGGCTGGCCGCCGATGGCGGAGTGAGCGCGGTGGTGATTGTAGAAGTGCATCCAGTCGGGTAGGGCGTCGTTGCGTTGGCGGGTCGACTCATAGAGTCGGGCGTAGGCCCAGCCGTCGGCCAGGGTCCGATGGAATCTTTCGATCTTGCCGTTGGTCTGCGGTCGGTAGGGGCGGGTTCGCTTGTGGGTGATGGCGAGCTCGGCGCAGGCGTCGCGCCAGGCGTGGGACTTGTAGGCCGAACCGTTGTCGGACAGGACTCGCTCGACGGTGACGCCGCGCTCGGCGAACCAGGCGACCGCGCGCCCGAGTACGCCGATTGCGGTGGCCGCCTTCTCATCGGCGCAGATCTCGGCGTAGGCGGTGCGGGAGTGGTCGTCGATCACGGTGTGGACGTAGGCGGTCCCGATGGCCGGGCGGTAGTACTTGCCTCGTTGACCGGTGCGCCGAGCGGTGGCCGCCTGATTGCGGAGGCCTTGCTGTCTGCCCAGGTAGCGCCAGCCCCCGCCGTCGGGGATGTTGGCGAATTTGGTGACGTCGACGTGGATCAGCGAGCCGGGGTGGGGGTGCTCGTAGCGGCGTAGCGGTTCGCCGGTGACCCGGTCGATGCGGGAGAGCCGGTTGATCCGGCAGCGCACCAGGACTGCGTGCACGGTCGAGGCGGCCATGCCCAGGCGCCCGGCGATCTGGATCGGGCCCAGCCGGTGCCGCCAGCGCAGACGCACGATCCGCCGGACCGCACGAGCACTGGTCCTGCTCGGTGAGAGCTGCGGCCGTGAGCTGCGGTCGACCATCCCGGCCGGCCCCTCGGTCCGGTAGCGGTCGGACCATTTCGACACTGTCCGTGGCGAGACCATGAACATCTTCGCCGCTGCGGTGTGGGTCCAGCCGTGCTCGACGACGAGTTGAGCGAGCCGCAGCCGGGCGCGCGGGGTCAGGGCGGCGTTAGCGTGGGACACGGAGGCCTCCGGTCAGTGAAGCGGTTCCTAGACAGCTCCACTTCACAACCGGAGGCCTTCGTCTGTCAGACAGACTCACCGATCCCGGGCGGTACAACCTCCCTGGACATCACAACTAGTCGGCGCCCGGGACGCTGCCCGGGGGCAGGAAGTCGACGTCGTGCAGGGCCGACTGCCGGACGACCTCGGCCGGGTCGGTCAGGTGGTCCAGCCGGTCGAACAGGTGGGCCAGCCGGCCGGGCTCACCCAGAACAGGGCGCGCGCGTCGCCCCGCTCCTTGTTGTAGTAGGCGTGCGGCAGACCCTTGGGCATGAGGACGGTGTCGCCCGACCCGGCCTTCTCCCACTGCCCGTCCAGGCAGAGCGTGAACACGCCGTCCAGGACGTGGATGTGCTCGTCCTGGGTGGTGTGCACGTGCGGCGGCACCCCGGTGCCCGGCGGGTCGAGGGTCTCGAAGGCGAAGCTGGTCTCGCTGACCGCCTTCGCCCAGTAGGTGTGGCCCAGCACGTTCCACACCCGTTTGTACTGGCCCTCGCCGGCCCGCGTGATGCCCTACGGCAACGGGCCCAGGATGATCTCTTCTTCGTCGAAGCCGCTCACAGGACCGGAAGGTACGTGGCGAGCTCGTGCGGTGTCACGTTCCGGCGGTAGGCGTCCCACTCGGACCGCTTGTTGCGCAGGAAGAAGTCGAACACGTGCTCGCCGAGGTACTCGGCGACGAGCTCGCTCTTCTCCATGACGTCGAGCGCCTCGGTGAGGTTCTGCGGGAGCAGCTCGTAGCCCAGCGCCCGGCGCTCGGTGTCGGTCAGGGCCCACACGTCGTCCTCGGTGGGCGGGGGCAGCTCGTAGCCCTTCTGGATGCCGGTGAGGCCGGCGCCCAGGATGACCGCGTAGGCGAGGTAGGGGTTGCACGCGGAGTCCAGGGTACGGACCTCCACCCGGCGCGACGACGACTTGCCCGGCGAGTACATCGGGACCCGGACCAGCGCGGAGCGGTTCGCGTGGCCCCAGGAGACCGCGGTCGGGGCCTCGCCGCCGGTGATGAGGCGCTTGTAGGAGTTGACCCACTGGTTGGTGACGGCGGTGATCTCCCGGGCGTGCTTGAGCACCCCGGCGACGAACGCCTTGCCGGTCGCGGACAGCTCGTAGGGGTCGTCCGGGTCGTGGAAGGCGTTGTGGTCGCCCTCGAAGAGCGAGAAGTGCGTGTGCATCGCCGAGCCGGGGTGCTCGGAGAACGGCTTGGGCATGAACGAGGCCCGCACGTCCTGGGTGAGCGCGACCTCCTTCACGACGTAGCGGAAAGTCATGAGGTTGTCGGCCATGGTCAGCGCGTCGGCGTAGCGCAGGTCGATCTCCTGCTGGCCGGGGCCGCCCTCGTGGTGGGAGAACTCCACCGAGATGCCCATCGACTCCAGCGTCTCGATGGTGTTGCGCCGGAAGTGCGGGGCGACGTCGTGGCTGGCCTGGTCGAAGTAGCCGCCGGAGTCCGCCGGGACGGGCCGGCTGCCGTCGCCGGGCAGGTCGCGGAGCAGGTAGAACTCGATCTCCGGGTGCACGTAGCAGGTGAACCCGGCCTCACCGGCCTTGTTCAGCGCGCGGGTCAGCACGTGCCGCGGGTCGGCCCAGGACGGCGACCCGTCGGGCATGGCGATGTCGCAGAACATCCGCGCCGAGTAGTGCTCGCCCGAGGCGGTCTCCCAGGGCAGGACCTGGAACGTCGACGGGTCGGGCTTGGCGACCATGTCGGACTCGTAGACGCGCGCGAAACCCTCGATGGCCGAGCCGTCGAAGCCGATGCCCTCGGCGAAGGCGCCCTCCAGCTCGGCCGGGGCCACCGCCACCGACTTGAGGTAGCCGAGCACGTCCGTGAACCAGAGACGGACGAAACGGATGTCGCGTTCCTCGAGTGTGCGGAGCACGAACTCCTGCTGGCGGTCCATGCGGCGGAGCCTAGGAAGCCCGTGTTACACGGATGTTTCGGGGGTGTGCGGCCGACCCGGTCGTGGTCGCCCGCACACCCCCGGCCACGGCCCTCAGCTGGGCGCGAGCGTGCACTCCGCGCCCTGCGGCGGGAGCGTGAGGTTCACCAGATAGTCGATCGCGAGCTTGTCGGTGCACGCGTCACCCTGCAGCGATGCGGTGTGCTGGTTGCCGTTGACCTTGATCAGGCTGCCGTTCAGCTGCTGCGCCAGGTCGACCCCGGCCTGGTACGGCGTGGCCGGGTCACCGGTGACCGACACCACGACGACCGGCGGGAGCCCGTCGACCTTCGGCGTGTGCGGCTCGCTGGTGGGCGGGACCGGCCAGAACGCACACGCGTCGCGGGCGCCGACCGGGCCGCGGCCGGTGGAGCGGAACGGGGCGGCCTCGTCGGCCCGCTTCGCCAGCTCCAGTGCCTCCGACGGCTCCGTGATCGCCGGCTGGTTGACACAGCTGATCGCCTGGAAGGCCTGCAGCATGTTGGAGTAGCGGCCCTGCTCGTCGCGCTCGTAGTAGAGGTCGGCCAGGCGCATCAGCAGGTCGCCGTTGCCGTTCGCGACCTGCGAGATCCCCTGCTGCAGCGCCGGCCACAGCTGGGACACGTACAGCGCCTGGCTGACCCCGGTCTGGGCGTCGGAGAAGCTCAGGATGCGCCCGTCGCCCACCCGCGCGGGCCGGTCGATCAACGGGCGCATGATCGCCTGGAACGCCTGGGTCGCCTTCGCGGGGTCGGTGCCCAGCGGGCAGCCGGGGCGGCTGGTGCAGTCCTTGGCGAAGTTGTCGAACGCGAGCTGGAACCCGGCGTTCTGCTTCACCGTGGAGTCGATGGTCGACTGCGTGGGGTCGATCGCGCCGTCGAGCAGCAGCGCGCGGACGTTCTGCGGGAACGCCTCGGCGTAGGCGGTGCCGAGCTCGGTGCCGTAGGAGAATCCGGCGTAGGTCATCTTCTGGTCGCCGACGGCGGCCCGCATGACGTCCATGTCCTTCGCGACGTCGCGGGTGCCCACGTTGGCCAGCACGTCGGCGCCGGTGCGCTGGGTGCAGCGCTCGGCGAACTGACGGCTGTCGGCCTCGGCGGCGGCGATCCCGGCGGGCGAGGGGTCGGCGAAGACCTTCGTGCGCTCCTCGTCGTTCTCGGCGTCGGTGAGGCACTGGATCCGCGGCTGGCTGGCGCCGGTGCCGCGCGGGTCGAACCCGACCAGGTCGAACCGGTCGCCCAGGCCGTTGGTGGCCCAGGTGGAGGCCTGGCGCGCGACGAAGGAGGTGCCCGAGGCGCCGGGGCCGCCCGGGTCGGCGAACAGCGAGCCGATCTTCGCTCCGGTCGCCTTCTTGCGCAGCAGCGCGATCTGCATCGTCTTCCCGTCGCCGGGCTGCGCGTAGTCCTGCGGCACGGTCACCCGGGTGCAGTCGAACTGCGGGTCGGCGTAGGTCTGCGCGTCGGCCGCGGTGGGGGCGTAGTCCGCGCAGGGGCCCCACTGCAGCTGCTGGTCGTAGAACTGCGCGAGCTCCGGCGGGTTCTGCGCGGCCTGCGACCGGTCACCGGTGCCCGCGTCGGCGCAGGCGCCGACCAGCACGAGGGTCGCCGCGCCGAGCACGGCGAGCGCGGCCGGGCGCATCCGCCGGCCGGCCGGGGCCGGTGCCTCTGGTCGGTGGGCACGTGGTCGCAACAGCCGACGGAGCATGACCGTGAGCATGCCACCGACCTCCGACGGTGACCGGTCGCGGGTCGCGGCGCGGGTGAGGGTGCCCACACCACGGGGCGGTCCGGGCCGTGCGCTGCCACCCTGGCGTCCGCCATCGACGGCGAACCCGGGGACCCACGACCAGCGTGGGCCTCGAGGCACGGAAGGAGCTCACCGGTGAGCACACAGGAGAGCGGAGAGGTGGCGGCCCCGTACCGGGCGCCCGCGACCCCGCCGAAACGGACCCGCGTCCACCACCTGCTGCAGTGGAAGCAGGAGGGTCGGCGCTGGCCGATGCTGACCGCCTACGACGTCTACTCCGCCGAGATCTTCGACGACGCCGGCATCCCGGTGCTGCTCGTCGGCGACTCCGCGGGCAACAACGTGTTCGGCCACGACAACACCATCCCGGTCACGGTCGACGACCTGATCCCGCTGACCCGGGCCGTGGTGCGCGGCGCCCGCAGCGCGCTCGTCGTCGCCGACCTGCCGTTCGGGAGCTACCAGATCTCCCCCTCGCAGGCGCAGGAGACGGCGTTCCGGTTCATGAAGGAGGGCGGGGCGCACGCGGTCAAGCTCGAGGGCGGTGCGCGGTTCGCGCCGCAGGTCGAGGCGCTCACCGCCTCCGGTGTGCCGGTGATGGGCCACCTCGGGTTCACCCCGCAGAGCGAGCACGCGCTGGGCGGGTTCCGCATCCAGGGCCGCGGCGACGCCGCCGACCGGCTCGTCGAGGACGCGCTGGCCGTGCAGGAGGCGGGCGCGTTCGCCGTCGTGCTGGAGATGGTGCCCGCCGACGTCGCCAAGCGGGTGACCGGGGAGCTGCGGATCCCGACCGTGGGGATCGGCGCGGGGCCCGACTGCGACGCCCAGGTGCTCGTCTGGTCGGACATGGCCGGGATGAACCGCGGGAAGGTGCCGCGCTTCGTCAAGAAGTACGCGGAGCTGGGCTCGGCGCTGCACGACGCCGCGGCCGCGTTCGCCGCCGACGTGGCGCACGGCGAGTACCCCGCCGAGGAGCACAGCTACCGCTGAGCCGTGCCGGGGCCCCGGCGCGCGTCGCCGGGGCCCCGCCGGTCCGCCGGCCCGCTCCGGTCCGCGTCGACCCGCTCCGGCCCGCGGCTCCGCCGGTCCGCGCCGGCCCGCGGCTCCGCCGGTCCGCGCCGGCCCGCGGCTCCGCCGGTCCGCGCCGGCCCGCGGCTCCGCCGGTCCGCGCCGGCCCGCGGGTCAGACGGTCCGCCCCGCCCACGGTCGGCCGGTCCGCGGGTCAGCCGGTCCCGCGTGGCACCGGGTGCCCGAGCCCCGGGATGCCGCCGCCCGCGCGGTGGCGGGCCAGCATCCGGTCCGCGGGGGTCTCCCGGCGCGCCAGCCGCCGGGCCAGCGACGCCAGCCGCGCGAGGTGGGCGTCGTCGCCGGCCAGCGCCGCGGTCGCGGCGTCGAGGACGGCGTGGGACCCCACCCGGACCGCCGCGTCCGACCAGCCCCGCAGCGCCGAGCGGCGGTGCGCCGCCGCGTCCGGGGTGCGGCGACGGCCGGGCAGCGTGTCGTCGCGCAGCAGGCCGGTCAGCAGGCTCAGCAGCGCCGCCGGCAGCTCGGTGCCCACACCCTCGGCGGGCTCCTCCCCCACGACCACCGGCACGGCGTCGAACGCCTTGAACTCGATCCGCCCCACCTCGCCGGGGATGCCCGCGTGCCGCACCAGGCTGGGGTCGGTCGCCAGCAGCGGGGTGCCGGGCGGCAGGTAGGCCAGCGCGGCGGGGCGCGGGCCGGTGCGGCGTGCGGTGCGCGCCGACAGCCCGCCCCACGGGCGGCCGTCGCGGAACGGTGAGGAGAACGACCACGGCACCAGGTACGGGCTGTAGAAGGTCAGCTTCGCCGCCGCGTCGGCCAGCACACGGGGATCGGTCCCCGACTCCGGGAACGACAGGTTCAGGTCCGGGCCCCAGGTGACCATGTGCAGGTGGGAGGTCCGCTCCTCCGGCGAGGCCGCCATCAGGGCCCGCTCGTGGGCGTTGGGCGGCGGGTCCAGCCGGTAGGCCGACAGCTCCGGGTGGTGGCCGAACGCGACCGGTCGCAGCCCGTGCCGGGCGGCCACCCCGGCCAGGGTGACGGCGTCGGCGGCCAGCGCGTCCACGGCGGCCTCGACCGAGTCGTGCACGCAGGTCCGGATCTCGATGCCCTTGGGATCGAACCGGAGCAGCTCGCCGTCGGGGTCGAGACGCTCGTAGCCCTCGGCGTACCAGCGCTTGCAGCGGATGCCGGCGTCGCCGATCCGCAGGTCCGACTGGTCGTCGGGCAGCTCCGGCAGCTCGTCGACGACGGCCGCGACCTCCGCGTGGGTCAGCGACCGGTGGTCGGCGACCGTCCCGTCGTCCTGCAGCAGCGCGAGCTCGTGCTCGAGCCCGTAGCGCGCCTCGCCCCGCATCGCTGACCCCCGGTCCCCGTTCCGGCACACGACGTTACCGACGCCGGACCGGGCGCCGGCTGTGATCCGTCCCGTCTGCTCCTCACCCGTTCCGCCCTGGACAACCCCGCGACGAACGGTCAGCCTGGTGATGGAGGCCACGTCCACCAGGTGGCCGGGACCCGGAGCACACGGGAGGCGTCATGAGGCTGGGCCGCAAGATCTCCGAGGGATTCGCCGTGGACCACGAGGCCGACCGGGTGGCCGACGCCCAGGAGCGCCCGCGTCCGGGGCGCACCGTCGAGCCCGAGTTCACCGAGTGGACGCCGGCGCTCGAGCAGCCGGCGCACTCGGGGTCCCGCGAGGACTGACCGGGTGCGCGGGCTGTTCCGCCGAACCCCGCTGGAGTACCCGACCGGCCCGCTGGAGGGCCACAAGCTGGCCTTCCCCATGCTGTCCGCGGACGGCACGACGGCGGGCTTCAGCGGTGTGACACTCGGGCGGGCGCACGTCTACCGCACCGTCGACGACGCGGTGTGCGCGCACGGTTGCCGGCACGCCTGCCCGTCGCGGTGGTGCGACTGCGGGTTCTACTGCTTCCACACCGCCGACGACGCCCGCGAGCTGGCGTGTGCGCCCGAGCACCAGGGCGCGGTCCTGCTCGAGGTGGCCGCCTCCGGCCGGTTCCGCCGCTACGAGCTGGGCCTGCGTTACGCCCGGCAGCGGGTGCGCACGATCCGGATGCGGCCGTGCCGCTGCGGGGCGCGGGTCGCGGTGCTGGCCGACACCGGCTCCGGGCAGCACGGCTGGCGCCGGCTGGAACCGGTGTGCCTGCGCTGCGCCGGGGCGCGTCCGGTGCTGTCGGCGCAGCGCTTCGCCGAGCTGGCCGAGCTCACCCTGCTGCCCGACGACGTCGCGGCGGGCCCGCTGACGACACCCGACACGGCGGGGTTCGGCGAGCGCCCCGACCCGCACGGGGACGAGGCGGCCGACGGGGTGATCGGCGACCCGGTCGCCGCCGCGGGTGCGGTCGCCGTGCTCACCGCGGAGATGGCGCTGTTGCAGGCCCGGCTCGACGAGATGGCCCGCCAGCTCGGCCGGGCCAGCGCGCGCCTGGACGAGCTCGAGGGCCGCGACCGGCCCGCGGCGGAGCCGGGGTCAGAGCCAGACCGGTAGCGGCGGCGGGATCTTCCCGTCGGCGTCGCGCAGCCCCTTGTCGAACGGGCGGCCCAGCAGCCAGGCCATGATGTCGTGCGCCTTGCCGCGGACCGTGCCGAGATCACGCGGTTCGGCCCCGTCCGGCCCGGCGGGCCCCGGACCGAACTCCAGCGTCGCGCCGGTGCGGACCTCCTCCAGCCGCACGTGCGGGCAGCCGGACTTGCGCTCCAGCCGCGCGACCACGTCGGCGACCAGCACCTCCCGCATGGGGATCGGCAGGTCCTTGAACGAGGCGCCGACGTCGAGGTCGACGGCGTGGATCCACACCTCGCGAGCCCGGTTCCAGGGCACCGCCGTCACCGGCATGTCGACGCCCTGCGGGTTGCGCACGGTCGCCGACCACGCCTTCTCCGGCATCGCGCGGACCGCGTCGGCGAGCCGGTCGGAGGAGACGATGACGTCGGCGCGGATCTCGTCGGAGCTGCGCCCGGCCCCGGCCTCGATGTCGGCGTCGCGGGACGCGAGGTCGGGGTAGGCCGGGGTCTCGACACCGGTCCGCGCCCAGGTCAGCAGGTTGACCATGGCGTCCGCGTTGCGGGCGAGGTGGGTGAGCACGTGCGCGCGGGTCCAGCCCGGCAGCGCCGACGGGGCGCGGAACGCCTCGCCCGCCATCCGGTTCATCAGCCCGCGCAGGTGGGCCTGACCGTCGCCGGCCCAGGCCAGTGCGTCACTCACCGGCGGCGGCACGACGGCGCGGCCGTCCCCGGGTAGGTGTTCGGACGTCACCGCACGGCCCGGCACACGTTGCGGCACTCGCCGATCCCCTCCACCGCGGTGACGATCTCGGCGCCGTCGGTGAGGTAGCGCGGAGGCGTGCGTGCGTCGCCGACACCGCCCGGGGTGCCGGTGGCGATGACGTCACCGGGGTTGAGGGTGAGGATCTCCGACAGGTAGACCACCAGGTCCACCGCGCCGAACACGAGCTGGTCGGTCGTGGAGTCCTGCATGGTCTCCCCGGCCAGCTCCGAGGAGATCCGCAGCGCGCCGCCGGCAGCCGGGTCGGCGGGCAGCTCGTCGGGCGTGACCAGCACCGGCCCGAGCGGCGTCGAGTGCTCCCAGGTCTTGCCCTGCAGGAACTGCTTGGTGCGCCGCTGGTAGTCGCGCATCGACACGTCGTTGAGCACCGTGTACCCGGCGATGGCGGCGGCCGCAGCCTCGCGGTCGGCGCGGCGGACCGAACGCCCGATGACGACGGCCAGCTCGGCCTCGTAGTCCACGCGGTCGGACTGCTCGGGCAGCTCGATCTCGTCGTACGCGCCGATCAGGGCGGGCGCGTACTTGCCGAAGACCGTGGGGTACTCGGGCAGCTCGTTGCCCATCTCGAGCACGTGGTCGCGGTAGTTCAGCCCGATGCAGATGATCTTCTCGGGCGACGGTACCAGCGGCGCGTAGTCCAGGCCCGCGGTCTCGTGCACCGGGCCGGCGGCGCCCGCGGCGTGCTCGGCCCAGTCGGGACGCTCCAGCAGCGCCCGCACGTCCGTCTCCCCCGTCTCGACGGCGGTGTCGCCGTCGACGCGCACCGCCCGGTGCCCGGTCGCGGTCCGGATCGTCGCGAGCCTCATCGTGCGGGTGCCTCCCGGTATCGGTTGCCGTCCGGCGAGAGTCTGCGCCACCGGGGAGCCGCGGAACAGTCGGGGGGTGGGTTAGCGCGCGTCCCGGCCGGTGGACACGCCGAACTCACCCGCACGGGCGATTCCGCGACGGAGCGCGACGCCCGTTCCGCCGGCCCGGCGACGGGGACGGCCCCGTCCGGGAACCGCCCTGCCGGCACGGCGCCACCCGCCGGCGTGGCGCTCCGCAACCACACCCGCAGTCCGGTGCCCACACCCGTTGCAGCAGGTGTGGATGCCGGACAGCAGGTGTGGATCCGCCACGGCGTCACCGGCCCGGGCCGGTGCCGGGTCAGATCGCGGCATCGTCCTCGGCGCCACCGCCGCGCACCGGCAGGTCGTCGAAGACCGCGGGCGGCTCCCGCCATGCCTGCTCCGGCTCCCCGGCGCGGGCCGCGCTGACCGCCCGCCACACCCGCTCGGGGGTGCAGGGCAGGTCGATGTGCCGCACACCCAGGTCCGACAGCGCGTCGACCACGGCGTTCTGCACCGCGGGCGTCGACCCGATCGTCGCGGACTCGCCGATGCCCTTGGCGCCGAGCGAGTTGAGCGGGGTCGGGGTCTCGGTCGTCGAGGTCTCGAAGGAGAACAGGTCGGCCGCGGTCGGGATCGTGTAGGCGGCGAGGCTGGAGGTCAGCGGCTGGCCCTCGCCGTCGAACAGGACCTCCTCGTGCAGCGCCTGCGCGACGCCCTGGGCGAGTCCGCCGTGCTGCTGGCCCTCGACGAGCAGCGGGTTCAGGATCCGCCCGCAGTCGTCGACGGCGACGTGCCGGAGCGGCGTGACCCGCCCGGTCTCGGTGTCGACCTCGACGACCGACAGGTGCGCCCCGAACGGGAAGGTCGCGCCGTCCTGCGCGGAGTCAAGGCCGACGTGCAGCTCCTCCCCCGTGGCCTCGGCCTGCCGGTGCACGTCGCTCCAGCTCACGGTCGGCCCGCCGGGCACCCCGGCGACCCCGAAGGTGCCGTCGTCGGTGATCTCGACGTCCTCCGCGGCGGCCTCCAGCAGGTGCGCGGCGAGCTTGCGGGCCCGCTCGTGGAGCTCGTGCGCGGCCTCGGACACCGCGGTCCCACCGAGCTGCAGCGACCGCGAACCGCCGGTCCCGGCGCCGCGCGGGACGAGCGCGGTGTCGGACTGGACGTAGCGGATCCGGTCCATCGGGATGCCGAGCCGGTCCGACACCAGCATCGCGAACGAGGTCGCGTGTCCCTGACCGTGCGCCGAGGTGCCCGCCGACACCGTCGCCGAGCCGTCGGCGTGCACGGTCACCGAGCCGTACTCGCCGCCCCCGCCACCGGCGGTGACCTCGACGTAGACCGCGATGCCGATGCCCAGGCGCACCGGGACGCCCGCCTCGCGGCGGCGGGCCTGCTCGGCGCGCAGCTCGTCGTAGCCGGCGATGCGCAGGGCCTCGCGCAGCGGCAGGTCGTAGTCGCCGACGTCGTACCGGGCGCCGGTCGGGGTGGTGTAGGGGAAGACGTCGGGCGCGAGCAGGTTGCGCCGGCGCAGCTCGACCGGGTCGATGCCCAGCTCGACGGCGGCGAGGTCGACCAGGCGCTCCAGGTGCGCGGCGGCCTCGGGGCGCCCCGCGCCGCGGAAGGCACCCATCGGGGTGGTGTTGGTCAGCGCGGACACGGCGTCGTAGCGCAGGTTCGTGACGTCGTAGACGCCGGTCGCCATGAGGTAGGTCGTGTGCAGCGGGAGCGCGCCGCCGAACCCGGCGTAGGCCCCCGAGTCGCCGACGACCCGCACGCGCAAGCCGGTCATCCGGCCGTCGCGGGTGAGGCCGAGCTCGTAGTAGCCGACCTGTCCGCGGCCGTGCGGCATCGAGACGAGGTTCTCCGAGCGGGTCTCGATCCAGGCCAGCGGCCGCCCGAGCGCCCGGGCGGCGGCGACGGTCGCGGTGTGCTCGGCGAGCACACCGGCCTTCGCGCCGAACCCGCCGCCGACGTGCGGGGCGATCACCCGGACCTGCTCGGGTTCCAGCCCGGTCAGCCCGGCGAGCTGGGTGCGGAAGCCGTGCGGCATCTGGGTGGAGACGTGCACGGTCAGCGGGAAGTCGGCGGTCGTCGGGTCGGCGACGATCGCGTTGCCCTCCATCGGGACGGCCGCGACGCGCTGGTTCACCATCCGCGCGCGGACGACGACCTCGGCGCCCTGCAGCGGGTCGCCGGTCCCCCGCTCACCCGCGGCGAGGTTGCTGCCCTGCTCGGGGAACTGCAGCGGGGCGTCGTCGGCGAGCGCGGCCTCGATGTCGGTGACCGCGGGCAGCGGGTCGTAGTCGACCTCGACGAGCTCGGTGGCGTCGACGGCGGCGGCGCGGCTCTCGGCGACGACCAGTGCCACCGCCTCGCCGACGAACCGGACCCGGTCGGTCGCCAGCGGCGGGCGCGGCAGCGCGGGGTTGAGGACCATCAGGCCGTGGTGGGCGGGCAGGTCGAGGTCGACCGCGGTGTACACGGCGAGGACGCCGGGCGCGGCCGCGGCGGCGGTGGTGTCGATGCCGGTGAGCAGCGCGTGCGCCACCGGCGAGCGGACGAACGCGACGTGGGCGAGGCCCGCCGGTGCGTCGGCACCGAGGACCAGGTTCCCGACGAAGGTGCTCGCACCGGTGATCAGGTCGGCGTCCTCGACGCGGCGGACGGAGGTTCCCAGGATCGAGCCAGGCATGTGGTCCACACTACAGCACTAAACGGAGGGTCATCCGTTTAATGCGTCTCACACGTCGCCTGCGTCTCCACCTGCGGTGCCCGCCCGGCGACGGCCGGTAGCGTCGCCGCCATGCCCGAGTTCCACCACACCGACGTGCTCCCGCTCGGCCCGGACGACAGCGAGTACCGCGAGCTCGACCTGCCCGCGGGAACCGTGACCGAGGCCGCGGGCCGCACCTTCCTCGAGGTCCCGCCGGAGACGATCACCGGTCTCGTCCGCGCGGCCGTCTCCGACATCCAGCACCTGCTGCGACCCTCGCACCTGAAGCAGCTGCGCGCCATCATCGACGACCCCGAGGCCTCCGGAAACGACCGGTTCGTCGCCACCGACCTGCTGCGCAACGCCTGCGTGTCCGCGGGCGGGGTGCTGCCGATGTGCCAGGACACCGGCACCGCGATCGTCGTCGGCAAGAAGACCGAGACCGTGCTGACCGGCGGCGACGACGAGGCCGCGGTGTCGCGCGGGGTCTTCGAGGCCTACCAGGAGCTGAACCTGCGCTACAGCCAGATGGCGCCGATCAGCTTCTGGGACGAGAAGAACACCGGCACCAACCTGCCCGCGCAGGTCGAGCTGTACGCCAAGCCGGGCCGGGACCCCTACTACGAGTTCCTGGTCATGGCCAAGGGTGGCGGCTCGGCCAACAAGACCTTCCTCTACCAGGAGACGAAGGCGCTGCTGAATCCCAAGCGGCTCGCCGCGTTCCTGGACGAGAAGCTGCGCAGCCTCGGCACCGCGGCCTGCCCGCCCTACCACCTGGCGATCGTCGTCGGCGGCATGTCGGCGGAGTTCAACCTCAAGGTCGCCAAGCTCGCCTCGGCCCGCTACCTGGACACCCTGCCGACCGAGGGCTCGCCGCTCGGGCACGCCATCCGCGACACCGACCTGGAGCAGCAGGTACTGGAGCTGACCCGCAACTTCGGGATCGGCGCGCAGTTCGGCGGCAAGTACTTCTGCCACGACGTGCGCGTCATCCGGCTGCCCCGGCACGGTGCCTCGCTGCCGGTCGGCGTCGCGGTGTCCTGCTCGGCGGACCGCCAGGCCAAGGCCAAGATCACCCCGTCCGGGGTGTACCTGGAGCAGCTGGAGCGCGACCCGGCGCGGTACCTGCCCGAGACCACCGACGGCGACCTGTCCGACGAGGTCGTGCGCATCGACCTGAACCGGCCGATGGACGAGATCCGCGCCCAGCTCTCGCAGCTGCCGGTGCGGACCCGGCTGTCGCTGACCGGGCCGCTGGTCGTCGCCCGCGACATCGCACACGCCAAGATCGCCGAGCGGCTCGACGCGGGCGAGCCGATGCCGCAGTACCTGCGCGACCACGCCGTCTACTACGCCGGGCCGGCCAAGACCCCCGAGGGCTACGCGTCCGGCTCGTTCGGGCCGACGACGGCCGGGCGGATGGACTCCTACGTGAAGCAGTTCCAGGAGGCCGGTGGGTCCCTGGTGATGCTGGCGAAGGGGAACCGGTCGAAGCAGGTCGTGGACTCCTGCGCCGCGAACGGCGGCTTCTACCTGGGCTCCATCGGCGGCCCGGCCGCCCGCCTGGCGCAGGACTGCATCCGCAAGGTCGACGTGCTCGAGTACCCGGAGCTCGGCATGGAGGCGGTCTGGAAGATCGAGGTCGAGGACTTCCCGGCATTCGTCGTGATGGACGACAAGGGCAACGACTTCTTCGCCGACACCAGCGCGCCGACCCTGCAGGTCACCTTCCGCACCTGAGCCCGACGCTGCCCGGTGCGCCCCCGCCGGGCGCTCCGGCACCGCGCCGTGGCGCCGCGCCGTCGCACCCCGGGACGTCGTGTCGCCCCCCCCCCCCCGCGCGGGGTGCCACGCGCGGTCACGGGGTGCGACGGTGTCCTCTGGCGCGGCACGGCGCGGCGTCCCGGGCGCGGCGTTCTCCGTGGCGCGGGGCCCCGGGCGCGGCGTCCCCGGGGCCGCGGCTCGCGGTCCGGGCGCAGGGGCGCGGGCCGGTCAGCGCAGGCGGCGGGGGCCCGCGTCGCGGCGGTCGGGCACCGGGCCGATCGTCACCCGGGCGCCGGCGACGAACGCGCCCTGCGGCGAGGCCAGTACCGGGTCGAGTGCGAGCGAGCGGACCTGCGGCAGGTCCTCGACGAGCCGCCCGATCCGCAGCACGACGTCCTCCAGCGCGGCGAGGTCGACCGGGTCGGTGCCGCGGTAGCCGGTGAGCAGCGGCGCCGCCCTCGGGGCCCGCACCAGCCGGGCCGCGTCCTCGGTCGAGACCGGCAGGACGCGGTAGGCACGGTCGTCGAGCAGCTCGGTCGCCATCCCGGACAGCCCGAACGCGACCAGCGACCCGAACGACGGGTCGTCGACGACCTCCACCGTGCACGAGGTGCCCTTCGGCGCCATCCGCTGCACGTAGACCTCGTCGGAGCCGGTGACCCGTGACAGCTCCGCGTGCGCGGCGCGCAGCGCCTCCTCCGAGACCAGGTCCAGGCGCACCCCGACGAAGTCGCCGCGGTGACGCCACTGGTCCGCGGTCGACTTGATGACGACCGGGTAGCCGAGCTCCCCGGCGGCGGCGACGGCGTCGTCGGCGCCCTTCGCCCGACGGAAGGTGATCACCTCCAGGCCGTAGCAGGCGAGCAGGTCGACCGCCTCGTCGTCGGTGAGGGGCGTGACGTCCGGGCCGAACGACGCCACGAGCTCGCGCGCCCGGTCGGCGTCGATGCCATCGGGCACGACGAACTCCCCGACGGCGGTGTCGCGCCACTGCGCGTAGCGGCTGACCCGGCCCAGCGCCGACGTCGCCCGTTCGGGACTGGCGAAGCTCGGCACCGACCCGCGGCCGGGGGTGCCGTCGGTTCCGGGGACCGACAGCTCGGCCGGGATGCCCTCCGCGGCCAGGAACACCGCGACGACCGGGACCCCGGCGCCGGCCGCCGCGTCACGCAGGGCGCGCGCGTGGTCCCGGCCCGCCACCGCGACCGGCGGGACGAACACCGCGATGAGTGCGTCCGGGCGGACGTCGCCGTCCAGGGTCGCGCGGACCGCGCCGGCGAAGGCCTCCGGTGAGGCCTGGGTCCCGACGTCGACCGGGTCCCCCGCCAGCTCCAGGCCCTCGTCGAGCAGCCCGTCGAGGACCAGCAGGTTGACCGCGGTGGAGTTGCCGACGACGGCGACCCGGCGCCCCTTCGGCAGCGGCTGGTGGGCGATGAGCAGCGCGGTGTCGAACATCTGCGGCAGGGTCTGCACGCGGATGACGCCGGCCTGCTCGAACAGCGCCTGCACGCTGGACTCGTCGATCGGCGCCGCGACCGAGGCCAGCGACGGCAACGTCCCGGTGTGCCGCCCGGACTTCACCGCGATGACCGGCTTGGTGCGGGCGAGCCTGCGGGCGACGCGCGCGAACTTGCGCGGGTTGCCGAAGGTCTCCAGGTACAGCAGCACCTGTTCGGTGTTCGGGTCGGTCTGCCAGTACTGCATCAGGTCGTTGCCCGACACGTCGGCGCGGTTGCCCGCCGACACGAACGACGACAGCCCCAGCCCGCGGGTGCGGGCGTTGGCGAGGATGGCGCTGCCGAGCGCGCCGGACTGGCAGAAGAACCCGGTGCGCCCGTGACCGGGCATCCGCGGCGCGAGGGTGGCGTTGAGCCGCACCGCCGGGTCGGGGTTGGCGACGCCGAGCGCGTTCGGCCCGACCACCCGCATCCCGTGCGCCCGCGCCTCGGCCACCAGACGACGCTCGGCGACGGTGCCGCCGGCGTCACCGGCGTCGGCGAAGCCGGAGCTGATGACGACCAGCACCTTCACGCCCTTGGCCAGGCAGGAGTCCATGACCTCGTCGATGTTCGCGGCCGGGACGGCGACGACCGCGAGATCCACCTCGTCCGGGATGTCGATCACCGACGGGTAGGCACGCACGCCCCGCACCGAGCGGGCGTCGGGGTTGACCGGGTACACCGGGCCGGTGAACCCGGCGCGCAGCAGGTTCAGCAGGACGGCGTGCCCGATCTTGGTCTCGTCCGCGGACGCGCCGATCACCGCGACCGAGGTCGGGTGCAGCAGGTTCGCGACGCTGCGGGCCTCGGCAGCCTGCTCGCGCGCGTAGCGGACCGCGATCGACTTCTCGGTCGGGTCGATGTCGAACTCGAGGTGCAGCACGCCCTCGGCGAAGGCCCGCGTGACGCCGTAGCCGGCCTCGCGGAACACCCGCACCATGGCGTGGTTCTCCACCAGCACCTCGGCCTCGAACCGGGACAGCCCGTTCTCCCGGGCGGCGGCGGCGAGGTGTTCCAGCAGGATCGAGCCGAGCCCGCGGGACTGGTGGTCGTCACGGACGACGAACGCGACCTCCGCGGAGGTGACCGGCTTGTCGGTGCCGGCCCCGTCCTGCGCGGCTGCTCCCCCGCCGGGGGTCAGCCCCTCGTAGCGGCCGACGGCGATGATCTCGTCACCGAGCAGCGCCAGGAACGCGACCCGAGTCCGGTGGTCGACGACGGTGAACCGCTCGAGGTCCCGCGCCGAGATCCGCGGGTACGGCCCGAAGTAACGCAGGTAGCGGGTGCGGTCGGACAGCTTGGAGTGGAAGTCGAGCAGCGCGTCGGCGTCGCTGGGCAGGATGGGGCGCAGGTGCACGATCCCGCCGTCGGAGGCGACGACGTCGGCCTCCCAGTGCCGCGGGTAGGGATGCTCGGGGGTGGTGGCCGGGGTCTCGTCGGTCGTCTCGGTCATGGTCGGTCTCAGTCCCGCGGGTCGTCGGGGTCGAGGCCGTGCAGCGGGAACACCGCACGACGGGTCTCCAGGATCGCGGAGTCGACGCGCTCGCCGAACGAGCCGCCCCACCGCTCGAACGCCGGGTCGGCGCCGTCGGACATCGACACCGGCAGCGGCGACCGGGTCCGGGTCGCGGCGAGCGCCGTCCAGTCCGCGGGGATCGAGGTGTCCGGGTCCAGGTCGCGGTCCAGCGCCACCGCCATCAGGTGTGTCCACGAGCGCGGGACCACCCGGTAGAGCGCGTACCCGCCGCCGCCGAGGACCAGCCACTTGCCGCCCGCGGTGGTCTCGGCCATCTCGCGCAGCGCGTGGTAGATCGTCCGGTGGCCGTCGACCGACAGCTCCAGGTTCGCCAACGGGTCCTCGGCATGGGTGTCCGCGCCGCACTCGGTGACCAGCACCTGCGGGCAGAAGGACTCCAGCAGCGACGGGACGACACCGTGGAAGGCCCGCAGCCAGCCCGCGTCGCCGGTGCCGGGGGGCAGCGAGACGTTGACGGCGTACCCCTCGCCGGCACCGCGGCCGGTCTCCCCCGCCCAGCCGGTGCCCGGCCACAGGGTGAGCGGGTGCTGGTGCATCGAGATCGTCAGCACCCGGGGGTCGTCGTAGAAGCAGTCCTGCACGCCGTCGCCGTGGTGGACATCGACGTCGACGTAGGCGATCCGCTCGTAGCCCTGCTCCAGCAGCCAGGCGATCGCGACCGAGCAGTCGTTGTAGACGCAGAAGCCCGCGGCGCGGTCGCGCATCGCGTGGTGCAGCCCGCCCGCCATGTTCACCGCGCGGTCCGCGCGGCCCTCGGCGATCTCCCGGGCTGCGGCGACCGAGCCGCCCGCGATCAGCGCGGACGCCTCGTGCATGCCGAAGAAGATCGGGTTGTCGGCGGTGCCCAGCCCGTGGCCGACACCGAACGGCGACTCGGGGGCGGACTTGACCGCCGTCTGGAAGCCGGGGGTGTGGACCCGGGTCAGGTCCACCTCGCCCGCGGACTCCGGGACGACCAGGTCGACGCCGTCGAGCACGCCCAGCCCGCGGGAGAGCTCCATCATCAGCTCCAGCCGCACCGGGTTGAGGGGGTGGTCCTCGGACAGCTGGTAGGTCAGGAACTCCGGAGTCCACACCACCGACGTGCGAGCGCTCATGGGCCGGAACCGTATGCCAGGCCGGCGGGCGCGGTCACTCCCGCGCGGCCCACGGCCGGTCCCCGATCTCCGCCGGGCGGTCCGGGTCGGCGCTCCACTCCGACCACGACCCGGGGTACAGCGCGGCCGGGGCGTCCGGCGTGGTGAGGCCGGACTCCTCCAGCGCCAGCACCAGGGCGCAGGCGTTGACACCGGACCCGCAGTAGGCGCCGGTCGCGACGCCCGGTGCGACGCCGGCGGCGCGGAAGCGCTCGGCCAGCGCGTCGGCGCGGTGCCAGCGCCCGTCCGGGCCGGTGTTCGCCGCGGCCGGGGTGTTGCGGGCACCCGGGACGTGCCCGGCACGCGGGTCGACCGGCTCGGTCTCGCCACGGAAGCGGACGGCGGCGCGGGCGTCGAGGAGTACCCCGTCGCGGGCCAGCGCGGCGGCCCCGTCGGCGTCGACGACGGGCATCCCGCCCGGCCGGACCACCAGGTCGCCGGGTGGCAGGGGCTCCGGCTCCGGTGCCCCGGCACTCGGGGCGCTCCCGGCAACGGGCAGGCGTGCGGCCTGCCAGCCGGCGAACCCGCCGTCGAGCACCCGGACCCGGCCGGGCGCGACGCCGGCCCAGCGCAGCAGCCACCAGGCGCGGGCGGCGACCGAGCCGTCGAGGTCGTCGTAGGCGACAACGAGCTGGTCGCCGGTGTCGTCACGGACCCCGGCCCGGCGCAGGACCTCCTGCAGCGCACCGGTGTCGGGCAGCGGGTGGCGCCCGCCGGGCCCCGGGCGCGCGGGGCCGGCGGACAGCTCGGTGTCGAGGTCGACGAACACCGCTCCGGGGATCCGGTGCGCCTCGTGGTCCGCGCGGCCGGGCGGGCCGACCAGACGCCACCGGACGTCCAGCACCACCGGTCGTGCGGTGTCGGCGGCCGGGGCGGGCCCCAGCAGGCCGGCGAGTTCCGAAGGGGGGATCATGGATCCGGACACGCGCCCCATCCTGCCCCGGACGGGCTCGCCATGCGCGGGAGCCGCCCTGGGTAGACTGGACGTCGAACGAAGGGGCCCCATGTGAACGACCTCATCGACACCACGGAGATGTACCTCCGCACCATCTACGAACTCGAGGAGGAAGGCGTCGTCCCGCTGCGCGCGCGGATCGCCGAACGCCTCGGACAGAGCGGGCCGACCGTCAGCCAGACGGTGGCCCGTATGGAACGCGACGGACTCGTCGTCGTGGCCGGGGACCGCCACCTCGAGCTGACCGACGAGGGTCGCGGCCGCGCCGTCGCCGTCATGCGCAAGCACCGGCTCGCCGAGCGGCTGCTGATCGACGTGATCGGGCTCGAGTGGGAGCTCGTCCACGCCGAGGCGTGCCGCTGGGAGCACGTGATGAGCGAGGACGTCGAGCGCAAGCTGCTGCACCTGCTCGACAAGCCGACCGTCTCGCCCTACGGCAACCCGATCCCGGGTCTGGAGGAGCTGGAGCGCGGTGACGACACCTCGGCGCCGTCGTCGGTGCCGCCCACCCTCGAGGTCGGCCTGCAGCGGCTCGACGAGCTGGCCCGCCGCGGCGGCGGTCGCGTGGAGATCCGGCGGATCGCCGAGCACGTGCAGCTGGACTCCGACCTCATGGGCGAGCTGAAGCTCGCGGGGATCGTGCCCGGCAACGCGGTCGAGGTGGGCCCGATCTCCCGCTTCGGCGACCCGGTGCCGGTGAGCTCGGACGACGAGAAGTCGACCGTCGCTCCGCCGGTCGCGCACGCCGTGCTCGTCCGCGCGATCTGAGGAGGATCCGGACACGTGAAGCTGCTCGTCACCGGCGGCGCGGGTTACGTGGGCAGCGTGTGCGCCGCACACCTGCTCGACGCCGGCCACGAGGTCGTCGTGCTCGACGACCTGTCCACCGGCCACCGCGACGCCGTGCCCGCGGGGGCGGAGTTCGTCGAGGGTGAGCTCGGCGCCCGCGCCGGGGAGGTCCTGGGCCGCGGCGGGTTCGACGGCGTGCTGCACTACGCCGCCCGCTCGCTGGTCGGGGAGTCCGTCGAGCAACCCGAGAAGTACTGGGACGGCAACGTCGTGGCCTCGTTCCGGCTGCTGGAGGCCGTCCGGGAGCACGCGGTGCCGCGGCTGGTGTTCTCCTCCACCGCGGCCACCTACGGCGAGCCGGAGCAGGTCCCGATCCCGGAGACCGCGCCGACCCGGCCGACCAACCCCTACGGGGCGAGCAAGCTCGCGATCGACCACATGATCACCTCCTATGCGCGGGCGCACGGCCTGGCCGCGACGAGCCTGCGGTACTTCAACGTGGCCGGGGCGCACCTGTCCGGTGACACCCCGCTCGGGGAGCGGCACGCGGTCGAGACCCATCTGATCCCGCTGGTCCTGCAGGTCGCCGCGGGCACCCGGGAGTCGATCTCGGTCTACGGCGACGACTGGCCCACCCCCGACGGCTCCTGTGTGCGCGACTACATCCACGTCGACGACCTCGCCGAGGCCCACCTGCTCGCCCTGACCCATGCCGTCGCGGGCCGGCACGACATCTACAACCTCGGCAGCGGTCAGGGGTTCTCCGTGCTCGAGGTCGTGCAGGCCTGCCGCACGGTGACCGGGCACCCGATCCCGGCCGTCGTCGCGCCGCGCCGGGCCGGGGACCCGGCGGTGCTGGTGGCATCGAGCGAGCAGGCCGCGCAGCAGCTGGGCTGGAAGCCGTCGCGCACCGCGATCGCCGAGATCGTCGCCGACGCCTGGGAGTTCGCCCGGTCCCGGTGACCCGGACCGCCGTCGGTGTCCCGGCCGGGCTGTTGACCGGCGGAGGTGCCGGTCGGTCGGGGTGCCGGTCGGCGAGCAACGGCCCGCCGCCTCGACCGACGGGCTCACCGGGCGGCCGGGTCGTCGGTCGCGTCCGGGTCGAGCATCGCGGTGAGCAGCCGCCGCAGTCCGCGCGGGCCCGCCCACCGCGCGGCGGGTGAGCGCGGGTCACGCGTGCCGTGCAGGCTGCTCGCCACCACCCCGGCGAGCACGTGGTCGGGCCGCTCGGCCAGCGCACGCTGCACCGCCCCGGTCGCGAGCGCACCGTCACCGCGCAGCAGGGCGCACACCGCGAGCAGCGCCAGCGGGTGGGCCCGCTGCGGTGACGGCAGGGCCGCGGCCAGTACCGCCCACAGCTGTTCGGCGTCCGCCGCGCGGCCGCCCAGGCAGCGGCGCAGTGCCTCGTCACGCACGTCACCGACGTCGAGGGCGCCGCACAGCGCCAACGCCAGCCGGTCGTCGACGACGAGCCGGCTCGCGGCGGCCTCGTCCAGGCAGGCGTCGAGCAGCGCGGTGCCGACCGCGGCGGAGACCCTGGCGGGCGCGGCGCCGGTGTCGCGCAGTCGGGCCCGGCGGCGGCGGGCGCCGGCGTCGCCGTCGAGCGGGGCGAGCACCGCAGCGCGGTCGGGCAGGACGGCCCGGCCGTCGCGGACCGCGGCCGTGACCCCCAGGGCGGTCGACGCCGGGTCGGGCAGGATGCCGCCGCAGGCGCAGGGCTGGTCGAAACAGCCCCAGCGGTCCCCCGCCCCGGTGCCCGTCGCCCAGAGCACCGCGACGGGCTCGATCCCGGCGTCGAGCAGCGCCCGCCGCGCGGCGGACCCCATGTCCCGGCGGCTCCGGCGCGGGCTCGGCCCGCCCGGGCCCGGGTCGCGCACGACCAGTGCCAGTGCCCGGGCCGGCCGTTCGCCGGTGAGCACCCCGACCGCCTCCTGGCACACCCGGCGTGCCGAGGCCGACGAGCGCGGGAGGTCGACCCGCACGGTGAGCCCGACCCCGTCCCCGTGACGCGAGCCGGTGAGCGAGACGAGGACCAGCGAGTCCCGGGGGTGGAACCCGAGCAGCACCGGGATCGCGGCGATCAGCTCGGCGGGGCTCTCCAGCCGCGGCGGCGGGCCGAACGGCTCCGGTGGACCGGGGTCGGGCGGGTCCGCCGTCCCGGGCGGCGGCGGGGCGGGTTCGGGCTGGGTGCAGGCGGTCATGGCACCACGGTCGGCCCGGGCCGGGGCGTGCGGAACACCGTCACCCGCCCGGCTGTGGACAGCCGGGCGTCACACCCCTTCCTGAGGGGGTGTCGTGGATGGTTCGGGGCGGCGCGGCGGTCGGCAGGTCGACCTGCACGAACGTTCTGCACCCGCACTGTGTGCACCACGGGCCGGGGGAGGTAGGAAGGTCCCATGCGCGTGTATATGGGCGTCGACATCGGCACGTCGGGTTCGAAGGGCGTCCTCGTCGACGCCGGCGGCCGGGTGCTGGCCCGGACCGACCGGGCACACGACACCGCGCAGCCGGTGCCCGGCCACGTCGAGCACGACGCCGAGGCCGTCTGGTGGGGCGACTTCGTCGCGATCGTGCGGGAGCTGCTGCCCGCCCTCGACGACGGCGCCGGGCTCGCCGGGCTGGGGGTGTCGGGGATCGGGCCGACCCTGCTCCCCGCCGACGGCGACGGCCGCCCGCTGCGCCCGGCCATCCTCTACGGCGTCGACACCCGCGCCGGCGCCGAGATCGACGAGCTGAACGCGGAGCTGGGCGTCGACGCGATCCTGGCCCGGGCAGGGACACCGCTCTCGTCGCAGGCGGTGGGGCCGAAGTGGCGGTGGCTGGCCCGGCACGAACCGGAGGTGTTCGCGCGCACCGAGATGTTCCTGATGTGCTCGTCGTACCTGGTGCACCGGCTCACCGGCGAGTACGTGCTCGACCACCACTCGGCCAGCCAGTGCGACCCGATGTACGACCTGACCGCCGCGGACTGGGCGCCCGACTGGGCCGAGCGCACCGCCCCGGGCATCACGCTGCCCCGGCTGCTGTGGCCGACCGAGGTCGCCGGGCGGGTGACCGCGGCGGCGGCCGCCGCGACCGGTCTGCCGGAGGGGCTGCCGGTCACCGCCGGCACCGTCGACGCGTGGGCCGAGGCCACCAGCGCCGGCGTCACCGGCGCCGGGGAGGTGATGGTCATGTACGGGACGACGATGTTCCTCATCGAGGTCATCGACCGTCCGCACCCGCACCCGGCGATGTGGACGACCCGCGGCGTCGAACCGGGTTCGTTCACCCTGGCCGCCGGGATGGCGACCTCCGGGGCGATCACGAACTGGCTGCGCGATCTCACCGGGGAGGGGTTCACCGAGCTCGTCGCCGAGGCCGCCGAGGTGCCGCCGGGCAGCGGCGGGCTGCTGCTGCTCCCCTACTTCGCCGGGGAACGGACCCCGCTGTTCGACCCGGATGCCCGCGGCGTCCTCGCCGGGCTGACCACCGGGCACACCCGCGGCGAGGTCTACCGGGCCGCGCTGGAGGGCATCGCGCACGGCGTGCGGCACAACCTGGAGGTCATGCGGTCCGCGGGCGGCGGCACGAAGCGCCTGGTCGCCGTGGGCGGCGGGGTACAGGGCGGGCTGTGGACCCGGATCGTCACCGACGTGACCGGGGTCCCGCAGGACGTGCCGGAGCAGACCGTCGGCGCCGCGCTCGGCGACGCGTGGCTGGCCGCCGTCGCGACCGGGGCCGAGCCGCGGCTGCGCGACTGGAACCCGGTCGTCCGCACGATCGAGCCGGACCCGGCGGCCCGCGAGGTGTACGACCGCTTCCACCCGCACTACCGCTCGCTCTACACCGCCACCCGGGAGACCGCGCACTTCCTCGCCGACGAGCGGAGACGCTCCTACCGGCCGTGACACGCTGTTCACACCCGCACGGTTGCCGCGCGGCACCCCGACCACCACGCTGTGCGGGTGAGTGCCGACGGGTCACCCGCCCACGACTACGACCTGCTGGTGATCGGCTCCGGTCCCGGCGGGCAGAAGGCCGCGATCGCCGCGGCGAAGCTGGGGAAGCGGGTGGCGATCGCCGACCGCGGCCACATGATGGGTGGCGTCTGCGTCAACACCGGCACCATCCCGTCGAAGACGCTGCGCGAGGCGGTGCTGTACCTGTACGGGTTCAGCCAGCGCGAGATGTACGGCGCCAGCTACCGGGTCAAGTCCGAGATCACCATCGACGACCTGCTGGCCCGCACCCGGCACGTGATCGGCCGGGAGACCGAGATCGTCCGCAACCAGCTGCTGCGCAACCACGTCGACATCCTGACCGGGACGGCGCGCTTCACCGACCCGCACACCGTCGTCGTCGAGGGGTCGGGGCGGGGTGACCACAACCAGGTCACCGCCTCGCACTTCGTGGTCGCGACCGGGACCCGCCCGGCCCGGCCGGACACCGTCGCGTTCGACGGCGAGCGGGTCGTCGACTCCGACCAGGTGCTGCAGCTCGGCCGGGTGCCGGGCTCGATGGTCGTCGTCGGGGCGGGGGTCATCGGCATCGAGTACGCCTCGATGTTCGCCGCGCTCGGCACCCGGGTGACCGTGGTGGAGAAGCGGGACTCGATGCTCGGCTTCTGCGACCCGGAGGTCGTGGAGTCGCTGAAGTTCCACCTGCGGGACTCGGCGGTCACCTTCCGGTTCGGCGAGGAGGTGTCCTCGGTCGAGGTGAACGGCCGCGGCACGGTGACCAGCCTGGCCAGCGGCAAGAAGATCCCGGCCGACATGGTCATGTACTCGGCGGGCCGGCAGGGCATGACCGAGGAGCTGGGCCTGGACGCGGCTGGCATCCAGGCCGACGACCGGGTCGCATCGAGGTCGACAAGCAGTACCGGACCTCGGTCGAGCACATCGCGGCGGTCGGCGACGTGATCGGGCTCCCGGCGCTGGCGTCGACGAGCATGGACCAGGGCCGCCTGGCGGCCTACCACCTGTTCGACGAGCCGGTCCGCGAGCTGCACGAGCTGCAGCCGATCGGCATCTACACGATGCCGGAGATCTCGTTCTGCGGGCGGACCGAGGCGGAGCTGACCGCGGCGGCGATCCCGTACGAGACCGGGCTGTCCCGCTACCGCGAGCTCGCCCGCGGCGCGATCGTCGGCGACTCCTACGGCATGCTCAAGCTGCTGGTGTCGCCCGAGGACCGCCGGCTGCTCGGGGTGCACGTGTTCGGCACCAACGCCACCGACCTCGTGCACATCGGGCAGGCCATCATGGGCTGCGGCGGGACGGTGGACTACCTCGTCGACACCGTCCTGAACTACCCGACGCTGTCGGAGGCCTACAAGGTCGCCGCGCTGGACGCGACGAACAAGATCCGGGCGCTGGAGGCGGTCCAGAGCTCCTGACTCAGGTGTAGCGGAACCCGTTCGCGTCGAGCCACGGCTTCGGGTTGATCTTGGTTCCGCTCGGGTCCACGACCTCGATGTGCAGGTGCGGGCCGGTGGACTGGCCGCGGTTGCCGACCTCGGCGATCTGCTGGCCCGCCGCCACCTTCTGGCCGACCGAGACCAGCGAGCGGTTGATGTGGCCGTAGACGGTGACCGTGCCGTCGGAGTGCCGGACCCGGACCCACATGCCGAACCCGCTGGCCGGGCCGGAGCTGATGACGGTGCCGGCGAGCGGCACGTGGATCGGGGTACCGATCGGCGCGGCGATGTCGAGCCCCATGTGCTGGGTGCCCCAGCGGGATCCGAAGCCCGAGGTGACCCGGCCGGTCACGATCGACACCGCACCGCCCGCGGACGCGGACTGCAGCGCGCCGGTGGCGCCCGCGGCGCGGGCGGCCTCCACCGCCCGGGCGCGCTCCTCGGCGGCCTTGCGGACCTGGTCGACCGAGGCGGTGGCGGCCTGGACCGCGGAGGCGGCCCTGGCACGGCCGGTGTCCGCGGCGGCGACGGTGCGCGCGGCCGCGGAGGGGGCGGCGGCCGGGGCGGCGAGCGAGGCGATGGTGGCCGGGTCCGCGATCGGGGAGGTCGCGGTGTCCGCGGCGGACCGGGGCGCGGGCACGGTGGCGGGAAGGGCGGCGTTCTGGTTCGACACGGACGACGATCCCGCCGTGTCGAACCAGGACGTCACGGCCGCGGACAGGTCGCCGGAGCCGACGGTCGCATGGGCGGTGGCCGCGATGCCGCCCACCGCGACGACGGCGGCGGCGATCCGGGTGGACGCCGACCAGCGCGAACCGTCCTCGGTCCGGATGTCACGGGCGCGCCGGACGTACGGACCTGCGGGGAACGAGCCGACCGGGGCCCCGATCCCGGCCACCGCGAGCTGCGGGGCCGGGATCGCGAGGCTCGTCCGACGGCTCCGGGGGGAGCGATGCCGTGCCACGACGATTCCTTCCGGATCGCGGAACGGCGGACAACCCGTGGGGAGCGGGCGGCCCCCTGGGGAGAAGCCGCGTCCGGTTCGTGACCGTTCCGTGATCTGATTCCGACGCTAGCCGGACGCACCGGACGGACAAACCCGAACGGGTGATCACGAGACCGACGGGACGTTGCGGGCGGTGGGCGGACGAGGCCTGCCACTCGCCCCGGCCACCTGCCGTTCACCGTGCCGCCGATCCGCTCGGTCCACCTCGGACAGGGCCCTGAGCTGGGCTTTCCGCCTGTAGCGCGCCGGGGTCGAGTGGTCGTGGCCGGGCAGATCGCCTTCGGCGCACTCACCCACAGTGATGACGCGTGCGCGGCAGCTCCGCGGCATGTCGTCCGCGGACGCGGCCCGGCCGGGACCCGTTCGGCGCACCTCGTCGTCGACGGCGCGTGCACCCCCTCACCCGGTGCCCGGATTGCCGCAGCGGTGCCGCCAGGGTTGTCTGAACGGGTGCGCCGCCTCCTGGTCCCCCTGCTGACGTGCGCGTTGCTGGTCGTCCTGGCGCCGGCGGCACTCGCCGACCCGGCACCGGCCGTCGCGGCCGCGGCCGCCGTCCGGTACGTCGCGCTCGGCGATTCCTACGCCGCGGGCGTCGGGGCCCGGCCGGACCCGGCCACCGGCGACTGCCGCCGCAGCGCCGCGTCCTACCCGGCACTGTGGGCGGCCCGCCACGACCCGGCGTCGTTCGTCAGCGTCGCGTGCAGCGGCGCCACCAGTGGCGAGGTGATCGCCCGGCAGGTGCGCACCGTCTCCGCCGACACCACCCTGGTGACGATCACCGTCGGCGGCAACGACACCGGGTTCGGGCCGGTCCTGGCCGTCTGCAGCACCGCCCGCGACGACGAGACCTGCCTGCGCGCCATCCGAGGCGGGGAGCGCGCCGCCCGCTGGATCGCTCCCGGCGGGCTGATCTCGACGATCGTCGGGGTCCGGCTGCAGGCCCCCGGGGCGAAGATCCTGGTCCTGGGCTACCCGCGACTGTTCGAGCCGGGCCCCGACTGCGACGTCCCCGGCGTCCCGAACGCCGTCCGCCGGGAGGCGCTGAACCGGGCCGCCGACACCCTCGACGCCGCCCTCGCCGACGCAGCCGGACGCTTCCGGGGCCAGTTCGTCGACGTCCGCGCCGCGTTCGCCGGACACGGGGTCTGCTCCGCCGACCCGTGGATCACTCCCCCGCCGGCGTCGGCCCCGGCCGTTTACCACCCGACCCCCCAGGGTTACCGCGACGGTTACCTGCCCGCGTTCGAGGCAGCCGTCACCCGACCCTGACCACCAGGTCCTCGCCGGGTCGTCCACCGGAGGACACCCGCGCGACACCGGCCAGACCGGCCGCGCCACGATGGTTCCCAGGTACCGCCCCCGATCCTGAGGACTCACCTCGTGCGACGCCTGCTCGGTACCCTTCTTGTCCCCGCTGCCCTCCTCGCGACGGCCACGGTCGCCCTCGCCGACACCGACCGTCCCCGGACCGGCCCGGAGGTCGTCGCGCACCGCGGCGCCTCCGCCGACGCCCCGGAGAACACCCTCGCCGCCGCCGACGAGGCGCTGGCCCAGCGGGCCGACGCCGTCGAGGTTGACGTCCAGCGCACCGCCGACGGCCACCTCGTGCTCGTGCACGACGCCACGCTCGCCCGCACCACCGACGTCGAACGGGTCTTCCCCACCCGCGCCCTGGCGCCCGTCGGCACGTTCACCCTCGCCGAGCTGCGCCGCCTCGACGCCGGGTCGTGGTTCTCCCCCGCCTTCGCCGGGGAGCGCGTCCCGACCCTCGCCGAGTTCGCCGACCGGCTCCGCGGCCGCGCGGACCTGCTGGTCGAGCTGAAGGACCCGGCGCGGTACCCGGGCGTGGAGAAGGAGGTCGCCTACGAGGTCGACGGCCTCCGCTCGGGTGTCGTCGTGCAGTCCTTCGACCACGACGCGATGCGCCGCTTCGCCGAGGCCGCCCCGGAGATCCCGGCCGGATGGCTGTTCGGCGGGCGCCCGACCACGGCACAGCTCGACGACGCCGCCGCCCACGGGGTCACCCAGATCAACCCGTCGTTCCGGGTCGTCGACGCCGCCCTGGTCGCCGAGGTCCGGGCGCGCGGGATGCAGACCGGCGTCTACACGGTCAACGACACCAACGACATGCGGCGGGTCGCGGCCACCGGGGTGGACAGGATCATCACCGACCGGCCCCGGGTGCTGCGGAAGGTGCTCTCCGGCTGACCCGGTCCGGATCGTCGGAGACACGTGGCGGAGCCTCGCTCACTGTCGGGGCAACGCGCGACGGTGACGGCATGGTGCACCTGGACCCCACCGTTGAGGATCATGCCTACTTCCTCGGCCTCTTCCAGACCGATGGTCACCTCAGCGCCGCCGACCGGAACCGTGGAGCGGCGACGATGCAGCGGAGACCGTCGCGCGGTGGCGCCGTCCCGAGGGAATGCGGGCACGGAGCTCACCTCGTCGGTGGACCGAAGCGGAGGACCAGGTCGTCCTGAGTCTCCCGCCGACGGACGCCGCTGCCCAGCTGGGCAGAACCCTCTCGTCGGTGTCGATGCGCCGGTGGCGGCTGACCAGGGCGGGACAACGGGAGGAGCCCCACCCACCGCCGACATCCACCTCACACCTAGACTTCACTCACGGATCGGGCACCGTTCCGGCCGGTGAGCGGAGGATCGGGGATGACGGTGTCGACGACGGGCTCAGACTGACCCCCTAGCGTCGGCTTGGGATTGACCCCCTCTGCACGACGCTGAGGGGGTGTTGTCGGTGGAGGACTGGGCCGAGATCCGTCGTCTGCATCGGGCCGAGGGTGTCCCGATCAAGGAGATCGCCCGCCGGCTGGGGGTGGCCCGCAACACGGTGCGCTCCGCGTTGCGGGCGCCGGGCCCGCCGAAGCGGGAACGGGGCCCGCGGGGATCGCTGGCGGATGCGGTCGAGCCGCAGGTGCGGGCATTGCTGGCGCAGTTCCCACGCATGCCGGCCACGGTGATCGCAGAGCGGATCGGGTGGGAGCACTCGCTGACCGTGCTCAAGGACCGGATCCGCCAGATCCGCCCCGAGTATGTCGGGATCGACCCGGTCGACCGGGTCGCCTACGCACCGGGCGAGATCACCCAGTGCGACCTGTGGTTCCCCGAGACCACGATCCCCGTCGGCCCAGGCCAGGAACGGGTCCTACCGGTGCTGGTGATGACGCTGGGCTACTCGCGGTTCTTGTCCGCGACGATGATCCCCTCGCGCCAGGCCGGGGACATCCTGTCCGGGATGTGGCAGCTGATCAGCGACGTCGGGCGGGTGACCCGCACGCTGGTCTGGGACCGGGAGTCTGCGATCGGCGGGACCGGGCGGGTCTCGGCACCGGCCGCTGCGTTCGCCGGCACTCTGGCCACCCGGATCCGGCTTGCCCCACCGCGGGATCCGGAGTTCAAGGGGCTGGTCGAACGCAACAACGGCTACTTCGAGACCTCGTTCCTGCCCGGACGTCGCTTCGCCTCCCCAGCCGACTTCAACCACCAGATCGACGACTGGCTGGCCCGGGCCAACACCCGCACCGTCCGAGCGATCGGCGGCCGCCCGGTGGACGTGCTCGCCCACGACTACGCGGCGATGACTCCGCTGCCGCCGCTGGACCCGCCGATCGGGCTGGCCCAGCGGATCCGGCTGGCACGGGACTACTACGTCCGCGTCGATGCCAACGACTACTCCGTGGATCCGCAGATGATCGGCCGGTTCGTCGATGTCGCCGCCTCACCGCGCGAGGTCGTCGTCTACTGCGCCGGCCAGGTCGTCGCCCGTCACGACCGCAGCTGGGCCCGCCACGCGGTGATCACCGACCCGGCGCACCAGCACACCGCCGCGGCGATGCGCCGCGCCCTGGCCCACGACCGCAACACCCGACAGGCCGCAGCACGCCGTCACCTCGACGGCCACCCGGTGACCCTGCGCGCACTGCCCGACTACGACGCCCTGTTCGGTGTCGACTTCGTCTCCACTGCCGAGGAAGCGAGCAGCTCATGACAACCACACCACCGAAGATCACCACCGACCCCGCTGGGAGCTCGGGGCCGGCCGGTCCGGTGCTGGCCGCGGTCCCCGACGGACTGCCGGCGATGATCGCCTACCTGACCCGGGTCCTGAAGACCCCGACCATCGCGGCCAGCTGGGAACAGCTTGCCGCCCAGGCCCGTGAGGAGAACTGGTCGCACGAGGAGTATCTGGGCGCGCTGCTGCAGCGCCAGGTCGCCGACCGCGAGTCCAAGGGCACGGTCATGCGGATCCGCACCGCGCACTTCCCCCAGGTCAAGACCTTGGAGGACTTCAACCTCGACCATCTGCCCTCGCTGCGCCGCGACATCCTGGCCCACCTGGCCACGAGCACGTTCGTCGCCAAGTGCGAGAACGTGATCCTGCTCGGCCCGCCCGGGATCGGGAAGACCCACCTCGCGATCGGGCTCGGCGTCAAAGCCGCCCACGCCGGCTACTCGGTCCTGTTCGACACCGCCAGCAACTGGATCACCAGACTCGCCGCCGCGCACCAGAGCGGCCGGCTCGAGGCCGAGCTGAAGAAGATCCGCCGCTACAAACTGATCATCATCGACGAGGTCGGCTACATCCCGTTCGACCAGGACGCAGCGAACCTGTTCTTCCAGCTCATCGCTTCCCGCTATGAACAAGGCAGCGTCATGGTCACCAGCAATCTGCCCTTCGGCCGCTGGGGCGAGACCTTCTCCGACGACGTCGTCGCCGCAGCCATGATCGACCGCCTCGTCCACCACGCCGAAGTCCTGACCCTGTCCGGGGACTCCTACCGCACCCGCGCCCGACGCGAGCTCCTGGCCAAACACAACCGCGCCAGCAACGACTGACCATCACCACACCACGCCGGGGGTCAGTTCCAATCCGTCGCTACGGGGTCACTCCCAACCCGCCGTTGACAACAAGGGCCTCCGGTTGGTGAAGCGGTTCCTAGACAGCTCCACTTCACAACCGGGGGTCCTCGCCTGTCTCAGCGACAGGCCGTCATCAGCTCAACCTGGAACAACGTCCATGGACATCACATCTAGGAGAAATCGGACAACGGGTGACGTACGTCGCTGGATCGCGCAAACGACAATGACTACGGTTACCGACCATGGTGCTTCTGGGGTTGGCGTCGGTCACCTTCCGTGAGAGATCCGTACCGGACGTCGTGCGCCTGGCGGTCGACGCCGGGTCCGAGGTCGTGGAGTGGGCCGGGGACCGGCACGTCCGTCCCGGTGACCGGGCCGCGGCGTCCGCGGCCCGCGGTGCGTGCGCGGGCGCCGGGCTGCGGATCGGGACCTACGGCAGCTACCACAAGGCCGGGGCGTCGGACCCCGAGGCGTTCGCCGCCGTCGTCGCGACGGCGACCGAGCTCGGCGCCCCGCGGGTGCGGGTCTGGGCCGGGACCGCGGCCTCGGCCGACGTGTCGCCCGTCGAGCGCGCCGCGACGGTGGACGCGCTGCGGCGCTGTGCCGACGCCGTCGCCGAGCAGGGGATGGGGCTGCTCGTGGAGCACCACGTCGAGTCCCTCACCGACGGGCTCGACACCGCGCTGGCGCTGCGTGCCGAGGTCGACCACCCCGCCCTGGTGACCCACTGGCAGCCGCGCGAGCTGCCCGACACCGACGCCTGCCTGGCCGAGGTCCGCGCGCTGCGCCCGCGGACCGTGCACGCGTTCTCCTGGGGGGCCGACGGCTACACCGAGCGGCTGCCGCTCGCCGACCGAGCCGACCTGTGGGCCCCGGTGCTCACCGAGCTCTCCGCGCAGTCCCGCGAGGACGGCACCGACACCGAGGTGCTGCTGGAGTTCGTCCCCGGCGACACCGCCGCCTCCCTGCTCCGCGACGCCGCCGCGCTGCGCGACCTGCGGGCCGGACGCGACCTGGCCGGTGCGCGATGAGCCGCCGCCCGGACCCCCGTCCCGTGCCCGCCGGTGCGGGCGACCAGCCCGCCGCGGCCCGATCCGCCGCCTCGCGCCGATCCGCCCGGTCCACCGCGGCCCGGGTCTCCCGCGTCGCCGCGGTGCTGCCGGTCGCGGTGGTCGCGCTGCTGCTCGCCGGCTGCGGCGGGTCGGCCGCGCCCGCCCCGCAGACGCCCGCCGACCGGCCCGCCGTCAGCCGCGACGTCGCTCCGCTGGAGCCCGCGCTGTCGGTGACCGACCCCCGCGGCACCACCGTCACGGTGCCGGCCCCGCCGAAGCGCATCGTCTGTCTGACCGGCCTGTGCGACGACATGGTCGTCGAGCTGGGCCTCACCCCGGCCGGGACCTCCACCCCGGCCCTGCTGGAGAACCCCGTGCTGCTCGGTGACCGCGCCGCGCAGGTCCCGACGGTGAAGGGCAGCTTCGGCAGCGAGGACGTCGAGTCCATCGCCGCGCTGCGTCCCGACCTCGTGATCGGGCTCGGCGGTGTGCACGAGCCGCTGCGCGCGGCGATCGAGCGGTTCGCCCCGCTCTGGCTGGTGCAGCCCACCACCTGGGAGGAGTCGGTCGGCTACCTGAGGAACCTGGGGTCGCTGACCGGCCGCACCGCCGAGGCCACCGCCGGGGAGCAGCGCTTCCGCACCAGCCTGGCCGACGGCGTCGAGCAGGCCCGCGCCACCGGCCAGGCCGACCGGAAGGTGCTGCTGATGTACGGCAGCGCCGACACGATCGGCGTCGACACCACCGACACCGTCAACGGGAACCTGCTCGCGACGCTCTACGACTACCCGTTCGTCCCGCGTGGCGCCGACGTCGAGACCGCCAGCACCTACAGCGTCGAGGAGATCCTCGCCCAGGCCCCGGACGTCGTGTTCGCGTTCTCGCTGCTGTTCTCCTCCGCCGACCGCACCCTCACCGACCAGCTCGCCGACAACCCGGTCTGGCAGCAGGTCCCGGCCGTGCAGGCACGCCAGGTGCACGAGATGGACCCGCGGCTGTGGGGCAGCGGGCGTGGCACCCGCAGCCTCGGTGCGATGGTCGAGCAGTCGCTGGCCGTGGTCCCCGGGCGGTGAGACGGCTCCTGGTCCTGCTCGCCGCCGCGCTCGGGGCGGTTCTGCTCACCGCGCTGGTCCTCGGGACCGGCACCCCGACCGTCGCACCGCACCGGCTCCCGGCCGTGCTGGGGGCGGCGGGCGGGGTCGAGCACGTCGTGGTCACCGAGCTGCGGGTGCCGAGGCTCGTGCTCGGCGTGCTCACCGGCGCGGCGCTCGGGCTGGCCGGGCTGCTCCTGCAGGACGGCCTGCGCAACCCGCTCGCCGTCCCCGAGCTGCTCGGGGTCTCCTCCGGGGCGGCCGCGGCGGTGGCGATCACGATCGTCACCGGGCTCGCGGTGCCCTACGCGCCGCTGCTGCCCGCGGTCGTCGGGGCCGTCGTCGGGGGCGGGCTCACCCTGCTCGCGATCCGCGGCGCCGTCGGCCCGGCCGCGGTGCTGCTCATCGGCGCCGGGGTCGGCGCGGCGCTGCAGGCGTTGCTGCTCGCCGCGGTCGCGATGACCGGGTCCACCGAGCAGGGCGTGCTCGTGCGCTACCTGCTCGGCTCGCTCACCGGCACCACCTGGGCCACCGTGACCCCGGTGCTGCCCGCGCTGGCGGTCGCGTTCGTCGCGGCCGTCGCGGTGCTGCCGCTGCTGGGGCCGCTGCGGCTCGGCGACGACGCCGCCGCGGCACTCGGGCTGCGCACCGGTGCGGCCCGGGCCGCGGTGCTGGGGGTGGCCTGCCTGCTCGTCGCCGCCGTCGTCGGCCCGGCCGGGCCGGTCGCCTGGGTCGGCTTCCTCGCCCCGCAGCTGGTGCGGGCACTGCACCCGGTGGCCCGGCCGCTGCCGCGGGCGGTGGGCTGCGCCGCGGCGGGCGCGGCGGTGGTCGTCGCCGCGGACCTGCTGGCCCGTACCGTGCTGTACCCGGTCGAGCTGCCGGTGGGCGGGTTCACCGCCGGGGTCGCGGTCGTCGCGGGCGGACTGCTGCTGGCGTGGCGACGTCCGCGGGCCGTCCGCACGGCCCGTACCGGCGCGGTGGTGGCCCGGTGAACCGGCCGGCCGGGCGGGCGACGGTCGGCCGGGTCGCGACGGTCGCGTCCCGGTTCGCCCTCCTCGGGACGGCCGCCGCGGCCGCGGCCCTGGCCGGGCTGCTGGTCGGCACCGCGGTCGGGCCCGGCACCGCCCTCGCGGCGCTCGCCGGGACCGCGGACCCGCTGGCCACCGACCTCGTCGTGGGTCTGCGGATGCCGCGGGTGCTGGTCGGGCTCGCGGCCGGTGCCTGCCTCGGCGTGGCCGGCACGGTCCTGCAGGCGGTCCTGCGCAACCCGCTCGCCTCACCGGAGGTGACCGGGGTGGGGTCCGGTGCGGTGCTCGGTGCGGTGCTGGGGACGGTGCTCGGCGGCCCGGTCGGCACCCCGCTGGGTGTGCTCGTCGTGGCGCTGCTCGGCGGGACCCTCGGCGGCGGTGTGCTGTGGCTGCTCGCCGGCCGGGCGGCCGGGCCGGGCACCGCGGACCCGCTGCGGCTCGCCGTCGTCGGGGTGCTCGTGTCGGCGGTGCTCGGCGGGACGACGTTGCTGCTGCTCACCGCCCGCCCGCAGCTGGCGGGGTCGATGGTGCGGTGGCTGGTCGGCTCGCTCAACGGCCGCGGTTGGGAGCACTGGGACGCGCTGTGGCCGGTCGCGCTCACCGCGGTGGTCCTCGCGGTGCTGCTCGGCCCGGTGCTCGCCGTGCTCGGCGTCGACGACGACCACGCCCGCGGCGTCGGCCTCGCGGTGTCCGGGTGGCGCTCGGCCGCGGTGCTGCTGGCCGTGCTCGCCACCGGCGGCGCGGTCGCGGCGGTCGGGGCGCTCGCGTTCGTCGGGCTGCTCGCCCCGCACCTGGCCCGCGCAGTGCTCGGGTCGCGGGGCGCGGGCGATCCGCGGCTGCTGGTGCCCGCGGCGGCGCTGGCCGGGGCCGGGACGGTCGCCGCGGCCGACGTCGTCGCCCAGCTGCTGACCGCGCTCGCCCCGGCCGGTGACCGGCCGATCGGGGTCCCCGCGGGAGCGGTGACGGCGGTCGCCGGCGCCGTGGTGCTCATCGGGATCGTCCGCCGACGGTCCCGCACGACGGTGGGAGGTGCGCTGTGACGGTGCTCAGGGCCGAGGGGGTGACGGTGTGCTTCGACGGGCGCACCGTGCTCGACGGCGTCGACCTGGCGGTGGACCGCGGACAGTGGCTGTCGCTGGTGGGACGCAATGGCTGCGGCAAGACGACGCTGCTGCGGGTGCTCGCCGGGCTGCACCGGCCCGATGCGGGCTCCGTGCACCTGGTCGACCGGCCGCTGGCCGGGACCCCGCGCCGGGAGGTGGCGAAGCGGGTCGCGGTGCTCCCGCAGGCACTGCCGCCGCTGGGCGGGGTCACCGTGCGGGCACTCGTCGCCCAGGGCCGCTACGCGGTCCGCGGGCCGCTGGGCATGCTCGGCGGCGGTGCCGACGCGGCGGTCTCCGAGGCGCTGGCGGCCACCGGCACCCGGGCGTGGGCCGACACCCCGGTCGAGCTGTTGTCGGGCGGGGAGCGTCAGCGGGTGCGGATCGCGCTCGCCCTGGCCCAGGACGCCCCGGTGCTGCTGCTCGACGAGCCCACCACCTACCTCGACGTGCGTCACCAGCTGGAGGTGCTCGACCTCGTCCGGGAGCTGCAGGTGCAGCGCGGGCTGACCGTCGTCGCGGTGCTGCACGACCTGGCCCAGGCCGCGCGGTGCGCGGACCGGATCGTCGCGCTGCGCGACGGGCGGGTGCACGCCGACGGGCCGCCCGGCGACGTCGTCGACGAGCGGCTGCTGGCCGAGGTGTTCGAGGTGCGCGGGGTCGTCTCGACCCACGAGGGTCGCCTGACCTGCAGCTACCTGGACTCCACCCCGGCCCGGCCCGTCAGCGCCTGACGGCCCACCCACCTCGCCGGGCGTGGCGCGCCACCCCCGGGCGGGTCGCCGGTGCAGCGACGTGCACGTTTTCGCCCCTGCGAGGGCGGAAAAGTGCATCTCGCCGGTCGGGCGCGCGTCGGGATCGGTGCTGCAGGCCACGGGGCGGGGTGTCCCGGACGGGGTCGTCCGGTCAGCCGCGGGCGGCTCGGCGCAGCGGCGGGGTGAGCCAGGCCAGCGCGACCCCGGCGGCCAGCACCGCGGCCCCGGCCCCCAGCCCACCGCGCGGGCCGGCCTGCGTCGTCGCCACCACTCCGGCCAGCGCCGCGCCGGCGGGGGTGCCGAGGCCCCAGGACAGCATCCGCGCGGTCGTCGAGACCCGGGCGCGGGCGTGCTCGGGGGTGACCTGCAGCCGGTAGGTGACGGCGTTGAGCACGACCGTCGAGTAGGCCGCCCCGAACGCGGTGGCGGCGAGCAGCGCGGGGACCCAGTGCGTCGCCGAGACCACGGCGACCGCGCAGGCCAGTGACACCGGCAGCCCGGCCAGCGCCAGCCGGGCCCCGCCCCAGCGCTCCGACAGTCGTGGGACCAGCCGGGCCGCGGCCAGCCCGCCGACGCCCCAGCAGGCGAACAGCAGGCCGAGCCGGGCGTCGCCGTCGGCGCGGATGCCGAGCACCCGGTCCGCCCACGGGACGGTCATCGCGAGCCAGGCGCCGCCCGCGACGGCCTGGGTGGTGCCGACGAGGGTCAGCGTGCGCACGACCGGGTTGCCCCACAACAGGCCCAGGCCCTCGCGGACGTCGGCGAGGATCCGGGTCGGTGCGCGGGTGCCGGGCCCGGGGGACAGGCTCCCGGCGATCGAGCGGATCAGCAGCGCGGAGGCGACCGCGGTGAGCGCGGTGACCGACAGCAGCCCGGCCGGGGCCAGTGTCGCGACCGCGAGCCCGGCCAGCGGCGGCACGAGCAGCTCGACGACGGTCGTCGCGCCGTAGAGCGTGGAGAACGCCGCGGTGATCCGGTCCGGGCCGACCAGCGTGGGCAGGGCGCCGAAGTTCGCGGCGTCGAAGAAGACGAAGCCGGTCTGCACCGCGACCGCCGTGCCGAGCACCTGCCACGGGGTGAGCACCCCCGCCCACCACGCGAGCGGGATCCCCGCCAGCACCAGCCCGCACGCCAGGTCGACGCCGACCATCAGCCGCCTGCGGTCGACCCGGTCGGCCAGCGCACCCGCGAACAGCCCGAACAGCAGGTAGGGCAGCGCCTCCGCGGTCGCGATCGCCGCGGTCCAGGCGGGTGAGCCGGTCAGCCGGTAGACGAGCACGGGGAGCGCGACCGCCGCGACCAGCGACCCGGCGACCGCGACGACGCGGGCGGTGAGGTAGCGGCGGAGATCGGTGCGTTCCTGCGCGGGGGCGGTCGGGGCCGTCTCGCTCACGAGGTCCTTCCGTCAGGGTTGCGCGAACCATAGTGTGAAACGAGAGTCATCTCCAATAGTAACGACGAGAGATGTGCCACTGTTGAGAACCGATGTCGATTGTGGTCAGGATGTGACGGTCCGGAACCGGACGATGTCACCCACTGGAGGAGAAAACGATGAAGGACATCTTCACCGAGCTCGAGGCCGAGCGCGCCCTGCCGCACAACTCCGCGAGCCACTCCAACGCCCTCGTCGAGAACCCGTTCTCGACCGAGCAGGCTGCCGAGCAGGAGTGACACACGCCGCGGGCCCGGCACCGGTGACGGTGCCGGGCCCGCGGTCTGCCGTGACCGACCGACGGACCAGGGAGTGCCAGTGGAACGACTGCGACCGGGCGTGAGCGTCTTCGAGGTCCCCGGACGGGGCTCGGCGCTGCGGGAGGCGTCCGGCCGGCTGCGCGGGGTCGACCTGCCGCGCGACACGGTCGAGGCACTGACCCGCTGGTTCGACGGCGTCGACCCGGTGCCGCCGCCGGGGCTCGACCCCGAGCGGGGCGCGTTCGCCGCGGCCGGCTACCTGGACGAGACCCCGCCGCCGCGGACTGCCACCGTGACCGTCGCCGGGCGGGGGGCGCTGGCCGACGCGGTCGCCGCCGCGCTCGCCGGGCCGGGGATGCAGGTCCGGCGCCGGGACCTGGACTCCCTCGCCGCCGCGCTCGCCGGCGAGGCCGGGACCGGCGCCGCCACCGGCACGGGCACCGGCACCCCGACCGACACCGCGACCGGGACCGGCACCGATGCGGTGTGCGCCGTCGCGGACGGACCCGCACCGGTCGCCTGGACCGAGCTGGACATCCTGCCCGCGCGCGGGACCGCCTGGTTCCGGCTCGCCGTCGAAGGACGGCACGGCATCCTCGAACCCCCCGCCGTGCACCCCGGCGACGCCGGGCACGCCGACGTCCGCGCCCGCCGCCTCGCCGCGGCCGGATCCGGGCACCCGCACCTGCTCGCCTACTGGGACGCCGCCCCCGCCGCCCCGACCGGCCCCGGTGACCACGCCCTGCTGGCCGCGCTGCTCGCCGCCGACGTCCACGCGTGGATCGCGGGCCACGACACCCCCGCGACCGGCGACCTCGTGCCGGCAGCCCTGCCGGCACGACGCCGTCTGCGGGTGGTCGACCTCGACACCGCCGCGATCGCCGACCACGCACTGCTGCCGGTGCCCGACAGCGCGTCGTGACCGAGACCGGCCTGACCGACACCGGCCTGACCCAGCCTCACCTGACCGAGCTCGACCTGCCCGGCGCGGACGGGGTCCGGCTCGCCGCGACCCTCGTCCGCCCCGCCGCCGCGACCTGGCCCGCCGTGCTCGTCCGCACCCCCTACGGCCGCGAACGCCTGCTGCCCGAGGCCCGCGGCTGGGCCGCGCACGGGTTCGGCTGCCTCGTCGTCGACGTCCGGGGCCGCGGCGGCTCGACGGGGGAGTTCCGGCCCTACACCCACGAGACCGACGACGGCGTCGCCGTCCTCGCCGCGCTGCGCGCGATCCCCGGCTGCGACGGGCGGATCGTGCTGGCCGGTGCGAGCTACGGGGCGCACTGCGCGGTCGCAGGCGCCCTCGCCGACCCCGACGTGTGCGGGGTGCTCGCCGCGGTCCCCGCGCTCGGGCCCGGGGAGACCGCCCGCGAACCCGGCGGCGCCGCCCGGCTGGCCTGCCGGATCGGCTGGTGGTCCGAACACGGTGATCCCGGACACGGTGCGGGCGCTCCGCGCGTCGCCCCGTCGGCGACCGCGACGCTGCCGGTCACCGCGGCGCTGGCGCCGGCCCCCACCGGCTGGCCCGAGCTGTGGGACGTGCCCGAGGAGACGCCCTGGCTGTGGGACGGGATCGCGCGGGCCGCGATGCCGCTGCTCGCCGTCGGGGGTACCGCGGACCCGTTCGCCGCCCGCACCCGGGAGCTCGCCCGACGCTGGGGCGGACCGTCCCGGCTCGTCCTCGGGCCGTGGGGGCACGAGCTCGACGCCTCCGCGCCCGGCGCCGTCCTGGCCGGCCGGCGGATCGGCGCGGTCTACGCCGCCTGGGCCCGCGCCGCGGTCGGCAGACCGCCGCGGGGGCGCGGCGCACTCGTCGCGGTGGGGGAGAGCGGGCGGTGGGTGCGCGCCGGTGACGGGCCGACTCTCGCGGTCGACGCCGTCCAGCCCGGTGGGTTCCCGGTCGCGTTCGTCGCCGACCCGGGTCGGCCGGTGCGGTCCCGGCCGCCGGGCGCGCCGCTCCCCGCCGCCCCGGATCCCGGGCCGGACGCCCATCCCGGCGACCGGGTCCTCGCCCACACCCCACCGCTGCCGGCAGGGGCACTCGCCGGGCCGCTGGTCGTGACCGTCACCGGTGACACCGACGCCCCCGACGCCGACTGGGTCGTGCGGATCGGGCTGCGCGGCCACGACCTGGTCACCGCCGTGCACCGGCACCGCGGCCCGGCGACGCGGGAGGTCGTCGTCACCACCCCGCCGGTCGGTGCCGCGCTCGACGAGGGCGACCGGCTGCGCGTCGAGATCGCCGGGCACCACTGGCCCGCGCACGCCCGCAACCCGCACACCGGGCAGGACCCGGCGCACGCGACGGAACTGCGCGCCGACCACCGCACCGTGCACGCACTGCGGCTGGACCTGCCGCACGTCCGACCCGGCCGCGACGAGGTCGCCGCGGCCGCCATCCCCGAGGAGGTCACCCTGTGACGGCACCGACCGTTCCCGTACTGCCGGTGGAGGCGCTGGTCGACCCGCTGAGCGGGATCGTCCGCCGGCTGGTCGACGTCGCCCCCGTCCCGGGGCTGCCCGCGGCCTACACCGCCGTCACCGCGGAGGTGTCCGACGCGCGTCGGCTCGGCGCCTGGCCCGCGGACCGGGTCAGCCTCGGCACCACCTTCGGCGACCGCGACGGTGCCCGCACCGCCGCGCTCGGCGAGGCGGTCGAGCGCTACTGCGGCAACCGCGTCCCGCGCGACCTGCCGCTCACCACGGCCGCGGAGCTGCGCGCCGCGGGAGACCGGTGCTGGGGGCCCGAGGAACTTCCGCTGCTCGCGCCCTGGCAGGACGGACGCCCCTACCGGCGCCTCACCGACGACCTGCCGATCCGCTGGATCGCCGGCGTCGAGGCCGACGGGCAACCGACCTGGCTGCCCGCCTCCTGGGCGCTGCTCAACCACCACAGCGGCGCCCGCCGCGACGAGCCCCGCTTCCACCACCTCAACTACGCCGGCATCGCCACCGGCGACGGCGCCACCGACGCCCACCGCCGCGGCCTGCTCGAGCTCGTCGAACGCGACGCGCTGGAACGCTGGTGGCACCTCGGCCTGCCCTCCCACGGCATCGACCGGGCCTCGGTCCCCGGGCTCGACGCCGCGCTGGCCGGAGCCGCGTTCGACGTCCACCTCGTCGAGCTGCCCACCGAGTACCCGGCCGCCGTGGTCGGGGCCGTCGTCGTCGACCCGGAGACCGGGATCGTCGCCGGGGGCGGCGCCGCCCGCTTCGACGCCGCCGAGGCCGCCACCAAGGCGGTGCTGGAGGCCGTGCACACCTGGGTCTTCACCCGCGGCCTGCTCGACCTCGACGGCTGGGTGTACGCCTCGATCGACGCCGGGGTCCTCGCCCGCGGCCTCTACCTCGACCACCGCGCCGACCGCCACTACCGCGACGACGCGGGCGAGCGCTACGCCGCCGTCCGCGACCTCGGCGCCCAGGTACAGGTGTGGCTCGACCCCCGCGTCCAGGAGGAGCACCTGCCCCGGTTCACCGCGCCCGCGACCCACGGCCCGCTGCGCACCGGCCCCGCCGGGGACCTCGCGTCGCTGACCTCGGCGCTGCTCGCCGGCGGCCACCGCATCGCCCGTGTCGACCTCACCACACCCGACGTCGCCGAGACCCCGTGGCGGGTGGTCCGCACCTGCGCCACCGGGCTCGTCCCGAACGCGCCCGCCGCGTTCCGGTACTGGGGGCTGCCCCGCTGGCGCGACACCGCCCGCGCCCACGGCCTCGACCTCGACCCGGCCACCGGGCCCGACGGGCTGGTGCACTGCCCGCCGCCGTTCCTGTGACGGCGCCGACCCAGGACACCGCCGCGGCGTTCCGGCTCGCCTGGTCCGGTGCCGACCCGGGCCCCACCGACCACACCACCCGCCCCGCCGAGGCGGCCACCGCGACCCGGCCGGTGCCCCTGGCCCGCGACGGTGACGGCACCGGTGCACTGCTCGCGCTGTCGCTCGCCGCCGACCCCGACCGGGTCGTCGGCGGGGTGCGGCTGCGCCGGGTGCCCTCGGCGGGCGGCCGCTACCCGGTCGACGCGCGGGTCGGCGGACGTGTCCACGACCCGCTCGCGCACGCCCTCGACGGCGGACCCGCGACCCCGGACCGGACCGGACCGGACCGTGCCGAACCGGGCGGCCACACCGACGTCGTCCTCCACCTCGTCCCCGAGCGGACCGTGTGGCGCTACGGCCCCCGCTCGCTGCCGGTGCTGCTGCTCGACCTCGGCCACGCGGCCGCCGCCGTCCTCGCCGCCGCGGCGACCCTGCGCCGGCCGCGCACGGCCCACCTCGTCCCCGACGGCGCCCGCTCCCGCATCGTGCTCACGACCGGCCCCGGCCCCGACGACGCCGTCGGGCTGGGCACCAGCGCGGACCCGCACCCGGCGGCGGTGCTCCGCGCGCGCCGGTCGGCGCCGTTCGAGAACCTGCGCCCCCCGGTCGCCGACCCCGGACTCGACCGGGTCGCCCGGACCCGGCTCGGCGCGGGACAGTATGCCGCCGTGCTCGGCGCGGGCCACCCCCTGCTGGCCGCGCTGACCCGGCGGGCCTGCGGCCTGCCGGACCTCACCGGCGTCGGCGGGCTGCTCGTCGTCACCGGGGACGTCGACCCCGGCCCGGACACCGTCGCCCAGCACGTCCGGGCCGGGCTCGCCGTCCACGACGCCTGGCTGGCCGCGACCGCGGCCGGGCTCGCGGCCCGCCCGGTCGGCTGCTGGGTCGAGGCGGTGCTGCGCGGTCCCGGCGGCCGGGGCCGGGTGCAGCACGCCCTCGCGCTCGGCGGCTGAACCGCCGGGGGCGGACCGGTCAGGTCGCGGGCGGCAGCGGGGGAGCGGGCGGCTCGTGCGGCGGCTCGTCGTCGCCGGACTTCCCGCCGGGCTTGTCGTCGCCCCCGCCGGCGAGGAACCGCTCGAACTCCGCTGCCAGCTCGTCGCCACTGGGCAGCTCGCCGCCCTCCAGACCGTCCCGCAGGTCACCGGACTCCCGAGCCGCGACGACCTGGTCGTACTGCTCCTCCAGCGCCGACACGACCTGCCCGACCTCCTCCGACCCCGCCATCTGCTCGGCGATCTCGGACTCCGCCTGCTCGGCGGCACGGGTCAGCGTCTCGGTCGGCAGGTAGAGCCCCGCCGACAGCCCCGCGTGGTCCAGCAGCACCCGCGCGGCCTGCGGGTACGCCGAGCGTGACAGGTAGTGCGGCACGTGCACGGCGTAGCCCACCACGTCCTGCCCGGCCTGCCCGAGGCGGTACTCCAGCAACGCGGCCGCGCTGCCCGGGACGTCGGCGGTCGCGAACCACGGGGTGTGGCCCTCCACCAGCTCCGGGCGGGTGCCGTGCGCGGTCACCCCGATCGGACGGGTGTGCGGCACGGCCATCGGGATGCCCTGCAACGTGATCACCAGCCGGACCCCGAGCTGCTCGACCAGCAGCCCGACCGCGGCGACGAACCGCTCCCACTGCATGTCCGGCTCCGGACCGGCGAGCAGCAGGTACTGCGTGTCCCCGGTGTCGGTCAGCGCGACGACGTCGAGCTCCGGCGGGTCGTAGTCGGCCCAGCGGTCGGTCTCGAACCGCAGCGGCGGGCGTCGCGACCGGTAGTCCACGAGCTGGTCGACGTCGAACCGGGCCACCCGGACCGCCTCGCGCTCGTCGGTCAGCGCGCCGACCGCGAGCGCACCGGCGTTGCCGGCGTCGACGAACCCGTCCAGCACGACGATCAGGACCGGCTCGTCGAGAGCCGGCGCGGCCGGGTCGACCTGGTACAGCTGAGCGGGATCGAGCACCGGCGTCCTCCGAGTCGTGGCGTGCACCGCGACCCTATCCGGAGCCCCCTACCGGCTGCCCGGTCACCATGTGACCACCGACCCCGTGTGACACGACCCCGCCAGGACACCCCGGACCGCCGGGATGGACCAGAATGGCCGTCCGTCATGCACTCGTCACGTCGCGCTTACCTCGTCTGGTCCGTCGGTCTGTTCGCCTACGTCGTGGCGGTGCTGCACCGCAGCTCGTTCGGTGTCTCCGGGCTGGAGGCGGCCGACCGGTTCGACGCGTCCCCGACCGTGCTCGCCGGCTTCCTCGTCCTGCAGCTGCTCGTCTACGCCGCCCTCCAGGTGCCGGTCGGGCTGCTCCTCGACCGCTTCGGCGCCCGCACCATGGTGCTCGCCGGCGCCGTCACCATGACCGCGGCGCAGGTGCTCGTCGCCGTCGCCACCTCGCTGCCGCTGGCCGTCGCCGCTCGGGTGCTCGTCGGCGTCGGCGACGCCCTGACCTTCATCTCGGTGCTGTCGGTGCTGTCCACCTGGTTCCCGCCGCGCCGGGTACCGCTGATGACACAGGTCACCGCCCTGCTCGGCCAGTTCGGCCAGGTGCTCTCCGCGATCCCGCTCGCCACCGTCCTGCACGCCTACGGCTGGACGACGGCGTTCCTGTCCGCCGCCGGGATCGGTGTCGTCGCCGCGGTCGCGGTGCTCGCCGTGTTCCGCGACCGCCCGCCCGGCAGCCCCGCCCCGGCGCCCGCGAGCAGCCCCCGCGAGGTCCTCGACGGCCTCACGGGCGCCTGGGCCCACCCGGGCACCCGGCTCGGGCTCTGGTCGCACGCCGGCACCCAGTTCTCCGGCCTGGTGTTCGCGCTGCTCTGGGGCGTGCCCTACCTCGTCGCCGGGCAGGGGATGAGCCCTGCCGGTGCGTCGGTGATGCTGACCCTGCTCGTCCTCGTCGGTGCCGTCGTCGGGCCGGTGTTCGGCGAGTTCACCGCCCGCCACCCGCTGCGCCGGTCCTGGCTCGTGCTGTCGGTCATCGGCGCGACCGCGCTGGTGTGGACGGTCGTGCTGCTCGTCCCGCCGCCCGCGCCGCTGTGGCTCCTCGTGCTGCTCGTGGTGGTGCTCGCCGCGAACGGCCCCTGCTCCGCGGTCGGCTTCGACTACGCCCGGACGTCCAACCCCGCGCACCGGCGCGGCACCGCCGTCGGGATCGTCAACGTCGGCGGGTTCACCGCCTCGCTCACCACCACGCTGCTGGTCGGGCTCGTGCTCAGCATGTCCGGCGGCTACACCCCCGAGGCGTTCCGGCTGGCCTGGCTCGTGCAGTTCCCGATCTGGGCGCTGACCGCCGTCGCGGTCGTCCTCGCGCGACGCAAGGCCCGCCGGGTCATGGCCGCCGAGGGCACTGTCGTCCCGCCACTCCGGGAGGCGCTGCGCCGCAACCGGCGCCGGAGACGGGTCCGGTAGACGACGACGGGGGCGGGACCCGATCGGCCCCGCCCCGTCCCCGCCTGGCGGTCTGCTCACTCGGCCAGAAGCCGGTACAGCGCCTTGCGCGCTTCGGTCAGCGCCTCGGTCGCGGACGCCACCTGCGCCTCGGAGCCGGCCTCGGCGACCTGCCGCGCGGCGGCGGCGAGCCGGCCGAGCTCGGTGACCAGACCGCTCGCCGGGTCGGACTCGGCGTCCTCGGCGTCCTCGGCGAACGGCGCCCACACCGCGTCGAGCTCCGCGCGGTGCTCCTCGACGTGCCGAGTGCCCTCCTCGGTCAGGTGCACGACCCTGCGGCCCTCGGTCTGCTCGGAACGCACCAGACCCTCGTCCTCCAGCTGGGACAGCATCGGGTAGACCGAGCCGGGGCTCGGCTTCCACTGCCCGCCGGAGCGGCCGGTGATCTCCTGGATGATCTCGTAACCGTGTCGCGGGCCGTCGGCGACGACCGCGAGTACCGCGGTGCGCACGTCGCCGCGGGCACGCTTGCCGCGGCGGCCGCGATGCCCACTCGGGCCGAACCCGGGGCCGAAGGCGCCGGGCCCGAACCCGCCCGGGCCGAAGGGGCCGCCGGGGCCGAACGGCCCACCGGGGCCGAACGGCCCACCGGGGCCGAACCCGCGGCCGGGGCCGAAGCCCCGCCCGTCAGGGCCACGTCCTCGGCCGCGGGTGCGGCCCCGGCGGTGGCCGGGTCCGCCTTCGTGGCGGGTGTCGTCACGGTCGTCGCCGTGGAAGTCGGGGGTGTCGTGCATGGCTGCCTCCTCCGGGCTGCAGGGGAACCCGGCGCCGCGGTGGCCCCGGGGGTGTCGGTGGGTGCGGGGCCCGAACGGGCTCCGGAACATGTCGCGCGTGGTCATGACGCGTCGTCCTCTCGTCGTGAGCCTCCCTCTTCGATCGGCTCGTGTGCCATAACGATATATCGCGACTGCTCGCCGATGCAACATGGATTGCCCGCGAATCTCCTGAGGGTGCGCGCGGCGGACCGTGGCGGGTTCACTGTCCCGGCGGGCCGGCGGGCGGCCCGCCGGACGTGAGGAGGAGTCGTGGGCCGTCACGACGCAGGGGCCGGTCCGGCCGGCGAGGCACCGGAGGACGGCGAGGCGCCGGAGGACGGCGAGGCGCCGGAGGACGGCGAGGCGCCGGAGGACACTGCCGAGGAGATCGACCTCAGCGAGGTCTCCGCCGAGCAGCTGCGGGACCGGCTCTCCGCGCGGTCCGACGGCCGCGACGACCAGGTCGTCGCGGCCGCGCGCGAGCTGCGGGCCAGTCTGGACCGGCTCGGTGACGGGCTGGCGGCGCGGCGGGCGGCGCTCGTCGGACGGGCGGGGGAGATCGCCAGGGCTGCCGTCCCCTATGTCGGCGGCGCCGTCGCGACCGGGGTGGGGACGGTGCTGGTGGTGCGCCGGGTCCGCCGTCCGCGCCGCAGTCGGTAGGTCGCAGTCGGGTAGTGCGGCGCGGTCCGACCCGGGCCGCTGCGGGGTGGCGGCGGCCGAGCTCGGCGCACACCCGCAACGGGGCGAAGCCCGGCAGGCTCAGCGCTGGCCGGCGGTCCGGTGCGCCGAGGTCGGGGGCGTCGTCGGGCCTGTCGCGTCGGCCAGCGCGCTCAGCAGCTCCGCCGCACCCGCCCGTCGCTCGGGCGGCACCCGGTCCAGCAGGTCGGCGACCGCGGCGCGACGGTGGGCGTCGATCTCGCCGATCAGCTCCCGTCCGGCCGGGGTGAGCTCGACGAGCAGGTGTCGCCGATCCTCCGGGTCGGGCCGACGGTCGACCAGACCGGCCCGGCCGAGACGGACGAGGACGCGGGTGGCGTTCGACGGGTGGACGTCGAGCTCGCGCCCGACCGCGGCGACGTTGGTCTGCCCCGCCTCGGCGATCAGCATGAGGACCCGCAGCTGGGGCACGGTCACGGCATCCCCGGCCGCCGCCACTGCGCGCACGCTGATGCCGGTGAACGCGCGCGCGAGCGCCAGGCCCGCCTCCACCGCCGCGCCGTCCAGGTGATCCCGATCTCGGTCGTCCGTGTCGATCATCCCCGTCCACCTCCCTCACCAGCGATCTTTACTCCGCGCTGACCGTTGCGTCGATCAATCTTTGTCATTGCACAACTACTGCGCAAGCGCAACAATAGGGGCCGTCGAAGGGAGAGTTCCATGAAGGTGTCGGACATCCTGCGGATCAAGGGCGACACGGTGCAGACCGTGTTGTCGTGGAACACCATCGCCGAGGCCGCGACCCGCCTCGCCGGACCGCCGGCGATCGGCGCGCTCGTCGTCTCCGACGACGGCCGTCGGGAACGCGTCGACGGCATCGTCTCCGAACGCGACATCGTGCGCCGGCTCGCCACCGACGGCGCCGGCCTGCTCGACCTCACCGTCGGCGACATCATGAGCCGGCACGTCGTGACCTGCTCGCCGGAGGACTCGCTCGCCGACGCCATGGGGCTGATGAACCGCTGGCGGCACCGCCACCTGCCCGTCGTCGACGGCGGACGGCTCGTCGGGATGATCAGCATCGGTGACGTCGTCAAGCAGCGGCTGGCCGAGATGAGCACCGAGGCCGGGGTGCTGCGCGACATCTACCTGGCCTCGCACTGACCCGCACTGACCCGCACTGACCCGCACTGACCCGCACTGACCCGCACTGACCCGCGCTGACCCGCACTGACCCGCGCTGACCCGCGCTGACCCGCGCTGACCCGCACTGGCCCTGGACCGCACGACCGCCCCGGTCGTCCCCGGTGTGACGTGACCGTTTCGCCGGGAACGACCGGGGCGAGCCGTGCGTTGAACCGGACATGACTGCAGCGAGTGCCACCGCAGGTCGCCGCGCCGGCCGCACGGCCGCGTTCGCGACGCTCTTCCGTGCCCTCACCCGTCGTGGCCGCCCCGGCGAGCCCGGACCCGTCGAACGGTTCCGGGCGCTGCCCGCCATGGTCGGCGACGCCTGGCGCGGCACCTATCCGCACCTGGGCAGGGGCCGGGTCGCCCTGTTCCTGGCCGCGCTGGCCTACCTGGTGTCGCCGGTCGACCTGGTGCCCGAGGCGTTCCTGACCGTGTTCGGCCTCGGCGACGACGCGATCGTCGCGATGTGGCTGGGTGGGGCGCTGCTGGTCGAGGCCGACTGCTACCTCGGGTGGCGGCGGACCGCACCGGCGGTCGTCGACGGTCAGGTACAGGTCGACCGGACGTAGTCCCGGATCCGCTGTGCGGCGGCCTGGTACTCCGGGTCCGTCCGTTCCTGGGCGATCCCCGGGGCGCGGGCGACGGCGAGGGTGTCCCCGCCGTTGGCCTCCAGCAGCGCCAGCTGACGCTCGACGAGCTGGTCCACCCGCTCGAAGTCCGCGCGGATCTCCTGCGGTGCGAGCGAGGAGTGACCCCGTAGCGACGGATTGGAACTGACCCCCGGCGTGGTGTGGTGATGGTCAGTCGTTGCTGGCGCGGTTGTGTTTGGCCAGGAGCTCGCGTCGGGCGCGGGTGCGGTAGGAGTCCCCGGACAGGGTCAGGACTTCGGCGTGGTGGACGAGGCGGTCGATCATGGCTGCGGCGACGACGTCGTCGGAGAAGGTCTCGCCCCAGCGGCCGAAGGGCAGATTGCTGGTGACCATGACGCTGCCTTGTTCATAGCGGGAAGCGATGAGCTGGAAGAACAGGTTCGCTGCGTCCTGGTCGAACGGGATGTAGCCGACCTCGTCGATGATGATCAGTTTGTAGCGGCGGATCTTCTTCAGCTCGGCCTCGAGCCGGCCGCTCTGGTGCGCGGCGGCGAGTCTGGTGATCCAGTTGCTGGCGGTGTCGAACAGGACCGAGTAGCCGGCGTGGGCGGCTTTGACGCCGAGCCCGATCGCGAGGTGGGTCTTCCCGATCCCGGGCGGGCCGAGCAGGATCACGTTCTCGCACTTGGCGACGAACGTGCTCGTGGCCAGGTGGGCCAGGATGTCGCGGCGCAGCGAGGGCAGATGGTCGAGGTTGAAGTCCTCCAAGGTCTTGACCTGGGGGAAGTGCGCGGTGCGGATCCGCATGACCGTGCCCTTGGACTCGCGGTCGGCGACCTGGCGCTGCAGCAGCGCGCCCAGATACTCCTCGTGCGACCAGTTCTCCTCACGGGCCTGGGCGGCAAGCTGTTCCCAGCTGGCCGCGATGGTCGGGGTCTTCAGGACCCGGGTCAGGTAGGCGATCATCGCCGGCAGTCCGTCGGGGACCGCGGCCAGCACCGGACCGGCCGGCCCCGAGCTCCCAGCGGGGTCGGTGGTGATCTTCGGTGGTGTGGTTGTCATGAGCTGCTCGCTTCCTCGGCAGTGGAGACGAAGTCGACACCGAACAGGGCGTCGTAGTCGGGCAGTGCGCGCAGGGTCACCGGGTGGCCGTCGAGGTGACGGCGTGCTGCGGCCTGTCGGGTGTTGCGGTCGTGGGCCAGGGCGCGGCGCATCGCCGCGGCGGTGTGCTGGTGCGCCGGGTCGGTGATCACCGCGTGGCGGGCCCAGCTGCGGTCGTGACGGGCGACGACCTGGCCGGCGCAGTAGACGACGACCTCGCGCGGTGAGGCGGCGACATCGACGAACCGGCCGATCATCTGCGGATCCACGGAGTAGTCGTTGGCATCGACGCGGACGTAGTAGTCCCGTGCCAGCCGGATCCGCTGGGCCAGCCCGATCGGCGGGTCCAGCGGCGGCAGCGGAGTCATCGCCGCGTAGTCGTGGGCGAGCACGTCCACCGGGCGGCCGCCGATCGCTCGGACGGTGCGGGTGTTGGCCCGGGCCAGCCAGTCGTCGATCTGGTGGTTGAAGTCGGCTGGGGAGGCGAAGCGACGTCCGGGCAGGAACGAGGTCTCGAAGTAGCCGTTGTTGCGTTCGACCAGCCCCTTGAACTCCGGATCCCGCGGTGGGGCAAGCCGGATCCGGGTGGCCAGAGTGCCGGCGAACGCAGCGGCCGGTGCCGAGACCCGCCCGGTCCCGCCGATCGCAGACTCCCGGTCCCAGACCAGCGTGCGGGTCACCCGCCCGACGTCGCTGATCAGCTGCCACATCCCGGACAGGATGTCCCCGGCCTGGCGCGAGGGGATCATCGTCGCGGACAAGAACCGCGAGTAGCCCAGCGTCATCACCAGCACCGGTAGGACCCGTTCCTGGCCTGGGCCGACGGGGATCGTGGTCTCGGGGAACCACAGGTCGCACTGGGTGATCTCGCCCGGTGCGTAGGCGACCCGGTCGACCGGGTCGATCCCGACATACTCGGGGCGGATCTGGCGGATCCGGTCCTTGAGCACGGTCAGCGAGTGCTCCCACCCGATCCGCTCTGCGATCACCGTGGCCGGCATGCGTGGGAACTGCGCCAGCAATGCCCGCACCTGCGGCTCGACCGCATCCGCCAGCGATCCCCGCGGGCCCCGTTCCCGCTTCGGCGGGCCCGGCGCCCGCAACGCGGAGCGCACCGTGTTGCGGGCCACCCCCAGCCGGCGGGCGATCTCCTTGATCGGGACACCCTCGGCCCGATGCAGACGACGGATCTCGGCCCAGTCCTCCACCGACAACACCCCCTCAGCGTCGTGCAGAGGGGGTCAATCCCAAGCCGACGCTAGGGGGTCAGTCTGAGCCCGTCGTCGACACTTGTGACCCACGCTAACGCTGCGCTGACTCCGCGTGCCCGGCTACGGCTGGCCCGTCTGATCGTCGACCAGGACTGGACCTGCTCCACCGCGGCCAGAATGTTCATGGTCGCCCCTCGCACCGCCCGAAAGTGGGCTGACCGCTACCGCGCCGAGGGCCCGCCCGGGATGGTCGACCGCAGCTCCCGACCACGGTCGATGCCGGCCAAGACCCCGCCGAGGCTGGTGAAGCAGATCGTGCGACTGCGGTGGCACCACCGACTCGGACCAGTACAGATCGGCGGCCGACTCGCTCTCGCCGCCTCGACCGTGCACGCGGTCCTGCGCCGCTGCCGGATCAACCGGCTCTCCCACATCGACCGGGTCACCGGCGAGCCCCTACGCCGCTACGAACACCCACACCCCGGCTCGTTGATCCACGTCGACGTCACCAAGTTCGGCAACATCCCCGACGGAGGCGGACACCGCTTCGTCGGACGCCGACAAGGCGCCCTGAACAAGCGGTCCACTCCCGGACTGCCCAGGGGAACCGACTACAAGCCGCGCACCGGCAGAGCGTTCGTCCACACCGTCATCGACGACCACTCCCGCGTCGCCTACGCCGAGATCCACAGCGACGAGAAAGCCGACACCGCCACCGGTGTGCTACGCCGGGCCGTGGACTGGTTGAACGCCCGCGGCGTGACCGTCGAACGGGTCCTGTCCGACAACGGCAGCTGCTACCGCTCACACGCCTGGCGTGACACCTGCAGCGAACTGGGCATCACCCACAAGCGAACCCGGCCCTACCGGCCTCAGACCAACGGCAAGATCGAACGTTTCCACCGCACCCTCGCCGACGGGTGGGCATACGCCCGCTTCCACCCCTGCGAAACGGCTCGGCGAGACGCGCTCCCCGGCTGGCTGCACTTCTACAATCACCACCGGCCCCACAGCGCAACCAACGGCCTACCGCCGATCAGTCGCCTGACCAACCTGCCTGGACATCACACCTAGAGCAGGTCCAGCCCGGCCACCACGACCGTGTCCGCGTCGAGCCCGTGGTGGGCGTAGACCGAGGCCAGATCGCCGGACTGCCCGAAGCGGTGCACGCCCAGGTGCGTCGCCGGGACCCGGTTGACCCCGGCGAGGAACGCGAGGGTGTGCGGGTGCCCGTCGAGCAGGGTGACCAGCGGCGCGGCCCGGCGCGCCGGGAACGCCGACTCCAGGATCCACGGCTCGACCTGCGGTCGGGCGGGGCGCCCGGAGCGGGCCTGCAGCGCGTCGAACAGCAGACCCGGGCTGGTCACCACGACGACGTCGACGTCGTGGCCGAGCCCGGCGAGCCGGTCGGCGGCGGCGAGCGCCTCGGTCGTCGGCGCCCCGGCCACCGCGATGGTCAGCGCGGGTGTGCCCGCGGCGCGGCGCAGCGGGTAGGCCCCGGCGACCACCTGGCGGCGGCGCCGCTCGCGCGCGGCCGGGTCGGCCGGGACCGCCGCGAGGCTCTGGTCCACCGGCCGCGTCGACAGGCGCAGGTAGGAGCTGGTGCCGTCCGGGCGACCGAGCCGGGCCAGCGACGCCAGCAGCGTCCACTCGGTGTCGATCGCGAACGCCGGCTCGTAGGTCACGCAGCCGGGCTGCTCCAGCCCGACCGACGGCGTCGTCACCGACTGGTGGGCGCCGCCCTCGGGGGCCAGCGACACCCCGGACGGGGTGCCGACCAGGATCGACTGCCCGCCGGCGTAGATCCCGAACGACCACGGCTCCAGCGCGCGCTCGACGAACGGGTCGTAGAGCACCCCGATCGGCAGCACCGGACGGCCCCAGCGCGACCATGTGGCGCCCAGCTCCCCCAGCGCCCCGACCAGGTTCCCCTCGGCGATCCCCAGCTCCAGGTGCTGACCGGTGGGCCGCTCGCGCCAGTGCAGGATCGTCTCGGGGTCGTCGTCGAACCAGTCCTTGCGCTCCGCGGTGGACCAGACGCCGACCTTGTTCACCCAGCCGCCCAGGTTCGTCGACGACGACACGTCCGGGCACAGCGTCACGACCCGCTTCGCCGCGTCGGGGGCCTCGCGGGTGAGGTCGAGCAGGGCCCGGCCGAGCGCGGCCTGGGTGGTGGCGCGCCCGGTCGGGGTGCGCCCGATGTCGGTCGGCAGCGGCGGGACCGGCTGCTCGTCGACCGGGTCGCGACGCAGCCGCGCCGCCGCGCGCGCCACGGCCTCGCCCGCCGGGGACGCCGGGGCGAAGCGCTGCCAGGGGTCCTCGGGGTCGACGCCGACCGCGTCGGCCAGCTCGCGGATCTGGTCGGCGCCCAGGATCGAGCCGTGGTTCTGCGGGTGGCCCGCGGTCGCGAGGCCGTGCCCCTTCACGGTGTAGGCGAGGATCACCGTGGGCCGGGTGTCGTCGATCGCGGCGAACGCGTCGCGCAGCGCGGCGGTGTCGTGCCCGCCGAGGTTGCGCACCGCGGCGAGCAGGGTGTCGTCGTCGAGGTCGGCGACGAGCGAGGCGAGGTCCGCGTGTCCGTCGGGGAGCCGGGTGCGGACCTCGTCGGCGTCGCAGCGCAGCAGGCGCTGGTACTCCGCGTTCTGCATGGTGTCGATCCGGGCGCGCAGCGCGTCGCCGCCGCGCCGGTCGAACAGCTCGTGCAGCAGCCTGCCGTACTTGACGGTGAGGACCTGCCAGCCGGCCGCGGAGAACATGCCCTCGATCCGCGGCGCGCCGATTGCGGGGACGACCCGGTCCAGGGACTGGCGGTTGAGGTCGACGATCCACACCACCTCGCCGAGCTCGCCGACCATCGGGTCGAGGATGGCCTCCCAGACCGCGCCCTCGTCGAGCTCGGCGTCGCCGACCAGGGAGTACTGCCTGCCCTGCCCGGCACCCCCGAAGTGGGTGTCGACGTAACGGCGGGCCAGCGCACCCCAGATCGGGGCGGTCGCGCCGATCCCCACCGACCCGGTCGAGTAGTCGACCGGGTCGGGGTCCTTGGACCGCGACGGGTAGGACTGCAGCCCGCCGAACGCGCGCAGCGTGCTCAGGTGGCGCTCGTCGAGCTCGCCGAGCAGGTAGTTGATCGCGTGCAGCACCGGGGACGCGTGCGGCTTGACCGAGACCCGGTCCCCTGCCCGCAGGTGCTCGAACCACAGCGAGGTCATGATCGTCGTCATCGACGCCGACGACGCCTGGTGCCCGCCCACCTTCAGCCCGCTCGGGTCACCGCGCCGGTTGGCCGCGTCGACGATCGCGGTCGCCAGCCACAACACCCGCTTCTCGATCTCGACGAGCGTGTCCGTCGCCACCGTCCGCGTGCCCATCGCACACCACTCCAGCCTCGTCGCTCCATGCAGCCTGCTCCGTGAGCCCACCATCAGATCGGACGAGTGCACAACCGGAACGGTGGATACTGAGCAGAACGCACGGACAGGGCGGGGCTGGATCGGTGCGGGCACGGCATACTGCGCACCCACGGACACGACGGAGGCACCACGTGACGGGAACGACCGGCGACGGCCGCGCCACGCTCGACGGCCACGACGCCCGGCTGCTGCTGGCCCTGGCGCAGGACCCGCGCGCGACGGTGCTCGCCCTCGCCGAGCGGGTCGGCCTGTCCCGCAACACGGTGCAGGCCCGGCTGGCGAAGCTGGACCGGCTGGGTGCGCTGGACACGTTCGAGCGGCGCGTCGACCCGGCGGCACTGGGCTACCCGCTGACCGCCTTCGTGACGGTGCGGGTGGTGCAGCGCGAGCTCGCCGCCGTCGCCGACGCACTGGACCGGGTACCGGAGGTGCTGGAGGTGCACGGCATCTCCGGCCCCGAGGACCTGATGGTGCACCTGGTCGCCCGCGACGCCGACGACCTCTACCGGATCGCCGGGCACCTGCTCGCGATCGACGGGGTGGAACGGACCTCGACGTCGCTGGTCATGCGCTCGCTGGTCGGGTTCCGCACCGCGCCGCTGCTGCGCCGCCTCGCCGACGGCGGCGCAGCCGCACCCGTCGTTCACCCCGCACCGCTAGCGTCACGGCGATGAGCGCCCCCGCCTCCCCCGGCTTCGACCAGGACTTCCTCGGCGTCGCGACGCCGATGCCGACGCTCCCCGGGATCGACACGGTCCTGCTCCCCTACACCCACTTCTCGACGCTGCACCGGCCCGACCGGCGGCTGGCCGCGGCCACCGCCGTCGCGATCGACGGGGCGACCCTGCGGCAGCTGGAGCGCTCCGACGACTGGCGCCTCGACGACCGGCTGCCCGCCGAGCAGCAGGCCGGCCCCGAGCTCTACGCCGACAACGACCTCGACCGCGGCCACCTGGTGCGCCGCCAGGACCCGGTGTGGGGCGAGCCGGCCGAGGCCGCGACCGCCGAGTCCGACACGTTCCACTACACCAACGCCGCCCCGCAGGCCGCCGCCTTCAACCAGGACAAGCAGACCTGGGGCGGCCTGGAGGACTACCTGCTCGACAACGCGGGCGACAACGACCGCCGGCTGGTGGTGCTCACCGGCCCGGTGCTCGCCGACGACGACCCGGAGTACCGCGGTGTGCTGATCCCGCGGCTGTTCTGGAAGATCGGCGCCTTCGTCACCGGCGGTGCCCTGGGCACCACCGCCTACCTGCTCGACCAGACGCCCGAGCTCGGCGACCTCGCCGAGCCGCCGGCCGGGGGCCCGCCGCCGCTGGGCCCCTACCGCACCTTCCAGGTGCCGGTGGCCCGGATCGGCGAACTCACCGGGCTCGACCTGGGCCTGCTGACCGCCGCGGACCGGATGCCGGTACCCGAGCCGGTGCCCGCCGCGCTGTCGGAGCGGGCGGTCCGGCTGCGGTCGTTCGCCGACATCCGGGGGATCTAGGCTCGCCCGCGTGACCGAGCTGCTCCCCAGCACCCAGCGCACCCTGCTCGCCCGCGTCGCCCGCGCCCAGCGCGACGGCCGCGTCCCCTCGCTCGTCGCCGGGGTGGTCCGCGACGGCGCCCTGGTCTGGCACGCCGGCCGCGGCGCGCTGCCGGACGGGGCCGCCGCGGACGACGTCCAGTACCGGATCGGATCCATCTCCAAGACCGTCTGCGCGGTCACCGTCCTGCGGCTGCGCGACGAGGGCCTGCTCGACCTCGACGACCCGCTGGACCGGCACGTGCCCGGGACCCCGCTCGGCGACCGCACCGTGGGTCAGCTGCTGTCCCACCTCGCCGGCGCCGGCTCGGAGAGCCCCGGCCAGTGGTGGGAGCGCACCCCCGGCGGCACCCTGGACGAGCTGGGTCTCGGCGACGCCGACCGGGTGCTGCCCGCGGCGCGCCGCTTCCACTACTCCAACCTCGGGTTCGGGCTGCTCGGCGAGGTCGTCGCCCGCCTGCGCGGCCGCGCCTGGACCGACGTCGCCCGCGACGAGGTCCTGCTCCCGCTCGGCATGACCCGCACCTCGACCCGGCCGCAGCAGCCCGCCGCCGCGGGCCGGGCGGTGCACCCGTGGGCCGACCTCGTCCTGGCCGAGCCCGAGCACGACGCCGGGGTGATGGCCGCCGCCGGGCAGCTGTGGTGCACCGCGGCGGACCTGGCCCGGCTCGGCGCGCTGCTGCTCGGCGACACCGGCGGGGTGCTCTCGCCGGCGACGGTCGAGGAGATGACGCTGCCCGCCGGCGTCGACCCGTCGTCGCCGATCTGGGCGGGCTACGGACTGGGCGTGCAGGTCCAGCGGCACGAACGGCCCGGAGGCGGCACGACGACGCTGGTCGGGCACGGCGGCTCCATGCCCGGCTTCCTCGCCGGGCTCTGGGTGGACCGCGAGGAGGGCACCGGCGCGCTGGCGATGGGCAACACCACCTCCGGGATGGACGGCGGGCTGCCCGCCGGGCTGCTGAACGACCTGCGCGTCGCAGAGCCCCGCGTCGTCGAGCCGTGGACCCCGCAGCCCTGCCCGGTCGCTCGGGAGCTGCTCGGCCCGTGGTTCTGGGGGCCGTCGCCGTACGTGCTGCGCTCGGTCGGCGGCGGTATGCTGCACCTGGGCGGGCTCGGCAGGCCCGGGCGCGCGTCGCGGTTCCGGCCGGGCCCGGACGGCACCTGGGTCGGCCTGGACGGCTACTTCGCCGGGGAGACCCTGCGGATCGCCCGCGACCACCTGTGGCTGGCGACGTTCGTCTTCACCCGCACCCCCTACGACCCGGCCGCGCCGGTCCCGGGCGGCGTCTCGGACGAGGGCTGGACCACGGCCTGACGTCACCGACGTCACCGGCCGACATCACGGTTCGGCTCGCACTGCGACACGGGGAGGGCCGAGTACCTACACTTTCGGCACACAAAACGACTTGTGCACCATTCCTGCACGAACGAGAGCGGAGGGGGGATGCGCCCGGCACGCGGGCGTGACCACGTATGACACAGGCCCAATCACCACCGGACGACCGTCCGGGCACGACCGGGGACGGCCGTCCCCGCACCGACTGGATCGTGTTCGGCGTCGGAGCCGCGCTCGCGCTGCTGTTCGTGCTGTGGGGGCTGCTCAGCGCCGACACCCTCGGTGCCACAGCCGAGGCGATGCTCGGCGGGCTGATGCGCGGCGGTGGCTGGGGCTTCATCCTCGCCGCGACCGCCTTCGTCGCCTTCGCACTGTTCCTGGCCTTCAGCCGGTTCGGACGCATCAAGCTCGGCGCCGACGACGAGGAACCCGAGTTCCGCACGGTCTCCTGGATCGCGATGATGTTCTCCGCCGGCATGGGCATCGGACTGATGTTCTTCGGCGTGAACGAGCCGCTGACCTTCTTCCGGTCACCGCCCCCCGGCTCCGCCGAGCCCGGCACCGTCGACGCGCTGCAGACCTCGATGGCGACCTCGCTGTTCCACTGGACGCTGCACCCGTGGGCGATCTACGCCGTCGTCGGCCTCGCCATCGCCTACTCCACCTTCCGCCGGGGCCGCCGGCAGCTCATCAGCCAGGCCTTCGTCCCGCTGATCGGCCGCAAGGCCGCCGAGGGCTCCATCGGCCGGGCCATCGACATCCTCGCGATCTTCGCGACGCTGTTCGGCTCCGCCGCCTCGCTCGGCCTGGGCGCCTTCCAGATCGGCGGCGGCATGCAGACCGTCGGCTGGGTCGACGGCCCGGTGAGCCCCTGGCTGCTCGCCGCGATCATCATCGTCCTGACCGCCGCGTTCATCCTCTCCGCCGTCTCCGGCGTCGAGAAGGGCATCCAGTGGCTGTCCAACACCAACATGGTGCTGGCGGCGGTGCTCGCGTTCTTCGTGTTCGTCGTCGGCCCGACGGTGATCATCCTCGACCTGGTACCGACCTCGATCGGCGCCTACTTCTCCCAGTTCTTCGAGATGGTCGGGCGCACCGAGGCCGTCGGCGGCGAGCCGATGCTCGAATGGCTCTCCGGCTGGACGATCTTCTACTGGGCGTGGTGGATCTCCTGGACGCCGTTCGTCGGCATGTTCCTGGCCCGGATCTCGCGCGGGCGCACCATCCGCGAGTTCGTCGGCGGCGTCATCCTCGCACCCAGCCTGGTCTCGCTGGTCTGGTTCTGCATCTTCGGCGGCACCGCCATCACCCAGGCCCAGCAGGGCGCACAGTTCTCCGACGACTCCAACGTCCAGCTGTTCCAGATGCTGGCCGCCTACCCGTGGGCGACCGTCACTGGCCTGCTCGTCATGGTCCTGGTCGCGATCTTCTTCGTCTCCGGCGCCGACGCCGCGTCGATCGTGATGGGCACCCTGTCCCAGCGCGGCACCATCGAGCCCAGCAAGTGGGTCGTGGTCTTCTGGGGTTCGGTCATGGGCGCGGTCGCCGTGCTGATGCTGGTCACCGGCGGGGAGAACGCCCTGGACGGCATCCAGAACCTGACCATCCTGGTCGCGGCACCATTCGTCGTGATCATGGTGCTGCTGTGCTTCGCGCTGTTCAAGGACCTGCGTCGCGACAAGGTCGTGCTGCGGGACGAGAAGGGCGCACAGGTGCTGGAGCAGGCGGTCGACTGGGCCACCGTCAACCACGGCGAGCACTTCTACGTCAAGGTCGGCGCGTTCGACCCGGACGACGAGAACGCCCCCGGCAGTGGCAACGGCAACGGTGCCGTCGCGACCGGGACCGACGGACCGGACGGATCGACCGGCGACGGGTCGACGCGGGCGACCGCCGAACGGCGCGACAGCCCGGTCGGCGGCGACTGAGCGCCTCTCGTCGCACACGATGGCGGCCGGACCCCCTCCCCGGGGTGTCCGGCCGTCGTCGTCCGTGGCAGAGTCGAGGGCTCACGGTCGCGGGGGGCGGCCGGACGATCGGACGATCCGTGACCGACCGCCCACCGATGGTGAACGGTCGGGAAGTGACCCGGGCCGACCGCGCTCGTTGGACCTCCTGCGACCACCCGGTGCACGGCCCCCGCGCGCACCGACGATCATCGGAAAGTGCTGCGCCGCCGCCGGAGCGGATGGGAGGGACCTGACACAGTGGGCCGGATGCGTCTCGTCTTCACCCCGGGAGACGACCAGGGGTACGCCGAGGCCCGCAGCCGCCTGCTGGAGCAGTTCTCCCTCTGGGCCCGCCGCCGTCGCGTCGAGGTCGACACCACGCTCGTCGCCGCCGTGCTGGACTACAAGTACGCGCGCGACCGCAGGCTGGGCCGCTGGACCCGCTCGCACATCGCCGACGCGCTGGGCATGTGGTTCCCGCGCAAGGTGACCGTGCTCGAGCCCGACGACGTCGCCCCCGCCTTCCACGCGCTCATCGACTTCCTCGACGAGCACGACTGGTTCGACCCGCAGTCGCACCCGGCGGACGCACTGCACCGTCAGGTCCTCGACTCCACCCCCGCACTGCACGACGGTCTCGCCGACGAGCGCAACTACGACCTGGGCAAGTTCTGGGGCGTGCAGCTGCACCGCCACGGCGTCGACCCGGCCGACCCGGCCGCCGTGCAGCGGTTCCTCGACCGCGCCGGCGCCGGGGAGACCGATGTCGACCGGCACGCGCTCGCCGAGATCATGCGGCGGGAGGCGCAGCGGCCCACCCGCACCGAGTGGAACCCCGAGCTGCCGCCGGTGCCGATGCCCGGCGCAGCGGCGCTCGTCGAGGCCGCGGAGCACTCCGAGGCACTCGAGCTGCTCCGCAAGCTGACCCTGTGGGTACGGGCCGGGCGCCGGCTCACCTCCGACGGCCGCCTCGACCGCACCGACGCGCTCGACCTCGCCGCGCACCTGCAGCTCGACCACATCTACCGCGAGACCGCCCGCACCAGCGACGACCTGCCCGAGGTGTCGCTGCTGCTGCGCTGGGCCCGCTCGGCGCGTCTGGTCCGTGTGGTGCGCGGGCGGCTGCTCCCGGTCAAGAGCGCGGGCCCGCTGCTGAACCGGCCGATCGAGCTGTGGCGCAGGGTGTTCGAGTCGGTCGGCCGCCTCGGCGACAGCCTGGGCGGGACCGACGTGTTCGGCGCGCCGTCGCTGTTCGGGATGTCGATGTCGCAGGCGTTCCCGATGCTGTGGGTCGGCCTGTACGCCACCGGCGGCGGGCCGGTCCCGCTCGAGCACTTCCACCGCCAGGTCCGCGACGCCGTCAACGACGAGGCGGGCTGCGTGGTCGACGACCTCGCCGGCGACGTCGAGCAGCGGCTGTGGCGCCGCGACGTCACCGCCCTGCTGGACGCCTGCGAGCTGCTCGGCGCGATCGAGCTGACCGAGACCCTCGACGCCGACGAGCTCGACGAGCTGTCCCGGGTCGCGCACCGCGACGACCCGGACCCCACGGTGGTCGCGCTCACCCCGATGGGGCTGTGGGCGGTGCACGAGTACCTGACCGAGCAGGGCATGCACCTGCCCGCGCCGGGCGAGCTGGCCGACGAGGACGTCGAGTACGTGTGCGTGCGGATGAGCGGGGTGCGGACCGACGTCGCCGAGGCCGAGTTGGCGGCGTGGGCGCTGGCCCGCCACCCCGGCGACGCCGTACGCGAGCTGGACCGCTTCCTGCGCCGCTGCGAGGTGCCGGCGCACCGGGCCCTGGTGCTGCACGCGCTGTCCGTGACCGGCCCGGCCGGGCGGGCTGTGGCCGCCCGGCACCGGCTGCACGTCGCCGAGTCCGTGGCGGTGCCGGCGCCGCACCGGCACGCCGGCCCCACCCCGGCGCCGCGCACCGCGGCCGCCGAGACCACGGCGCCGTCGCCGCGCGCCGCGGTCCGGCACAACCTGGAGCCGGCCGGCTGACCCGACTCAGGTCAGCAGCACGACCTTGCCGGTGACGGTGCGGTCGTCGATCCGGGACAGGGCGGTCGCGGCGTCGTCGAGGCCGAAGCGCTCGCTGATCAGCGGGGTGAGCGCGCCGGAGCGCAGGTGCGGGAGCAGGGCGTCCCACTCGGCGCGGATGAAGTCCGGGCGGCCCAGCGCGTAGGCCCCCCAGCCGACGCCGCGGACGTCGACGTTGTTCAGCAGCAGCCGGTTCACCTTCACCGTCGGGATGTCACCCGCGGTGAACCCGACGACCATGAGGCGGCCGAGCGGGCCGAGGCAGCGGACCGAGTCGGTGAAGCGGTCGCCACCGACCGGGTCGACGACCATGTCGACGCCCGCGCCGCCGGTCAGCTCCTTGACCGCATCCTTGAACCCGTCGACGCCGACGGTGTGGGCCGCGCCCGCGCGCCGCGCGACCTCGGCCTTGGCCTCGGTGGACGTGACACCGATGACGGTGGCCCCCATCGCGGCGGCCAGCTGGACGACCGCGGTCCCGACGCCGCCCGCGGCGCCCTGGACGAGCACCGTCTCCCCCGCCCGCAGGCCACCGCGGGTGTCGAGGGTGAAGTGCGCGGTCAGGTAGTTCATCGGCAGGCAGGCGCCCGCGGCGAACTCCACCTCGTCGGGCAGCGGGAAGACGTGCTGCTCGGGAGCGGAGACGGTCTCGGCGAACACCCCGGACATGGTGAACGCGACGACCCGGTCCCCGGCGGTGAACCGGCTGTCCGGGCCCACCTCGCGCACCGTGCCGGCGCACTCGGAGCCCAGGGTGAACGGCGGCTCCGGCTTGTACTGGTACATCCCCTTGGTCAGCAGGACGTCCGGGAAGTTCACCCCGGCCGCGGCGACGTCGATCAGGACCTCGCCGTCACCGCGGACCGGCGGCTCGACCTCGGCGACGCGGACCGCGGACGGCCCGTCAAGCTCGCTGACCTGCACTGCACGCACGTGTGCTCTCCCTCGTGGTCCGACGGCGGTGTCCGCCGGTCATCGAACCACGGGACCGGGTGATCCACACGGGCCGCGGGTACGGCTACACGGGCTGGGCGTCGCCGTAGCGCGGGGTGCGCGCCTCGGTGAGCGCGTCGCAGAGCTCGGAGAGCCGGTTGTCGATGCGGTCCTGCACCCGCTCGAGCGCGTCGAGCTCCAGCATGAGGTCCAGGGCGTCGCCGGTGGTGCCCCGGCCAGGGCGCGCTCCAGCTCGGCGCGACGCTCGGCGGCGCGCCGACGGCAGGCGTCGGCGGTGGCCTTGTGGGCGCGCAGCCGGGCGCGGGCGGGGTCGGCGAGGTCGCGGCCGCCGTTGACGGTGGCGACACGTTCCTCCAGCAGGTGCGGGTTCACGGGGCCCTCCGATGCGTGGTGGTGGGACGTCGGCTCGGCGGTGACGTGACCGCCGCCACACCCCACGCTAGACGATCAGCGTGTGCTGCGCATCACATCGGTGTGACATCCGCCGCGAACCGGCCGCGGACGCACGATGACCCCCGGCGCCGTCGGCGCCGGGGGTCGTCGTGGATCGGGTCGGGTCCGGCTCAGTCGCCGCGGCGCGGCTGCGGGATGAGCTGCGCCGGGTCGCGACGGCGCTGGGCGACGGCGTCGGTGGTCAGGTGGTAGTGCCCGCGGCGGGACCGCCGGCACAAGTAGGCCCGCTGCGGGCGCCCACCGAGGACCTCCAGCTCACGGGCGGCGCACTCGGCCGCGTCGCGGTCCGGGTAGATGACCTTGCCGTCGCTGCCGGTCGCGGAGGCGCCGAACCGCTCGCGGTCCTCGATCTCGCGCCGCCCGGGCAGGCAGACCTCCGGCCGGCCGGACCGCATGAGCCGCGCGTAGCGGGCCAGCACGCGGCCCCGCTCGCCGTCGACCACGCCTCGTCCGGACGGCAGGTTCTCCACCGACCGCCGTGCCGCGGGGATCATCCCCGGGTGCACCGCCGGAACCCTGTCGAGCTGCCCGTCCATGTCGCCTCCACGTCGCCGTCACTTGTGGATCGCTCGACTCATCCTGCCTCGTTACCGCCTGCGGCGGACTCGCTCGATCGTGTCATCTGTCACGCAGATATCGCCAGACTCGCTCACGCTACGTGACATCGCCTGCTGATCGGCGCGTCGGGGACGCCGCTCGTCGCCGCGTCGGTCGTGCCGTCACACCTGTGGGTACGGCCGTGTGCACCAGCCTGTACGCCCGTGCGGACCGTCCTATCCTGATCCCCCGGGACCGCGCGTGCCCCGGGTCGGGGGACGAAGATGGCGATCCAGCCCGAGACGGGTGTCGGGAACGGGGCGTCCGGCGGCCCGCGGTGGGACGAGGTGTTCACCCCGTCCGACCTGGCCGAGGGCGTGTTCGACGTGCGCTGGGACCTGCGTCCGCGGCTGCGTCGCTGGCTGTCCGAGCACGATCTGGCCACCGCGTCGGGCCGGGAGACGCACCGCCCCGCGATCGACGCGTGGGCCCTGCTCGACGGCGGCGTGATCGCGGTGTCCGCGGTGAGCCTGCCCGGCGTCCCGCCCGGCGCGGTCCCGCTGCCCGGACAGGAGTCCGCCGCCGGCACCACTCCCCCGCGGAACTCGGCGCTGCTGTCCCCGGGCATGCGGCTGATCGGGCACCGCACGCTGCGGCTGGTCGTGGCCCGCCTCGGGCTGCCCGGCGGGGACGAGCCGTTGCCCGGGGAGCACCGCGACGTGCCCGGCCTGGTCGAGGACCTGTTCGACGCCCGTCGCCGCGACGCCGAGAGCATCGAGCAGGCCGAGCTGCTCGCGACCTGCACCGACCGGACGTCGCTGCACTGGGTGGTCGCCGCGCTGCGGCCGTGAGACCGTCGGCCGCCCCGCCGTCGAACGGGCGGGTCAGCGGCGCCCCGAGCCACTGCGCAGGACCCCGGTCTGGCGCAGCAGCCCCATCAGGTCGTAGCTGGCGTGCAGCCGGTCGGCGCGGCCGTCCCGGAAGTCGAAGACCTCCAGGCCAACGAGGTCGAACGGGAGGCCGGTCCCGGGGATCCCGGGCGGCCGGGGCGAGGGGGTCGTCATGGCTCCTCCAGCAACTGAAGGTCGTTAGTTTTTAAGCGAGCATAGAATGCTGGGGCAGCACTCCGGCAGCGCCGGCCTCCGGGGTGCTCCGACGTCGTCGTGGCGGTGGGAGAGGAGAATGGCGACCGTGCCCGCCGCGCCGGACCGTCCGTCCAAGGGGGACCGGACCCGACGCCGATTGCTCGACGCGGCCGCGTCCCTGCTGGCCCGCGACGGGCGGGTCGGGGTCAGCCTCAGCGGGATCGCCGAGGCCGCGGGACTGCGGACAGGGAGCGTCTACTTCCACTTCGGCTCGAAGGACGAGCTGATCGCGACGGTGCTCGAGGAGGGCCTGCGCGAGTCGCTGCGCCACCTCGACGACGCCCTGGCCCCGCTCGTGGCCGCCGATGCCGGGGCCCGCCTGTGGCCCGCTGTCCGGGCGCACCTCGACGCCTTGGTGGAGCTGAGCGACTACGCCGCGGTCGTGCTCACCATGCCCGAGCCGGGCCGGGACGCGTCGCTCGCGACCTACCGCGTGCTCCTGCAACGCTACCGGAGCCGGTGGACCGAGCTGGTCGACGACGCGCAACGCGCGGGGGCGATCGCCGCCGGGCCCGATCCCCGGCTCGTCCGCGATCTGCTGTTCGGGGCGATGAACGCGGTCGCCGACCCCCACGGGCGGCCCGGCCGGACCGTGGCACCCTCCTGTCGTGACGACCTGGACCAGCGACGAGTGCGCCGCCCACTGGGGCGTGCAGGTGGGCACCTGGAACTCCTATGTCTCCCGCGGCCAGGCACCGCCCCCGCTGCCCGACCACGGCCCGGACGGCCGCAAGGTCTGGGACGCCGACGCGGTGCGCGCGTTCTCCCGGCCCGGGGTGGGCCGACGCCGGGGGTCCGCCGAGTCCGCGGCCGTGCTCGAACAGCTGCGGGCCGCCGCGGACGCCCCGCGCGAGCGTCGCCGTGAGCTGCTGCGGGCCGGGCGCGAGGCCGGCTGCGAGGTCAGCGCGATGGCGGCGGCGCTCGGTGTGTCCCGGCACACCGCCTACGCCTGGTTGAAGGACTGACCTCCGGCGGCGAGACTGCGCTGGCGTGCGCACCGCAACGGAGGGGGACGGCGTGCTGGTCTCGACGGCCGTACGGACGGCGACGAAGCGGCTCATCCCGCTGCTCGCCCTGGCCTATCTACTGAACTACATCGACCGGGTCAACGTCGGGTTCGCGTCCCTGACGATGAACGCCGACCTGGGCCTGTCCGCGGCCGCCTACGGTCTGGGCGCCGGGCTGTTCTTCGTCGGGTACTTCTTCTTCGAGGTCCCGTCCAACGTGATCCTGCACCGGGTCGGGGCGCGGATCTGGATCGCCCGGATCATGGTGACCTGGGGCGTCGTCGCGTCGTCGACGGCGTTCATCCAAGGCGAGATCGGCTTCTACGTCGTGCGGGTGCTGCTCGGCATCGCCGAGGCCGGGTTCTTCCCGGGCATCATCCTGTACCTGACCTACTGGTTCCCGAGGGTCGAGCGGGCGCGGATCGTCGCCCTGTTCTTCCTGGCCGTGCCGCTGTCCTCGGTGGTCGGCGGGCCGCTGTCGACGTGGCTGATCTCGGTCGGCGACGGCGCCCTGGGCTTCGACGCCGGCTGGCGCTTCATGTTCTTCGTCGAGGGCATCCCGGCGGTGCTGCTGGGCATCGCGGTGTTGTGGCTGCTGCCGGACCGCCCGACCCGGGCCCGGTGGCTGCCCACCGACCAGGCGGTCGCGCTGGAGGAGCGGATCGCCGCCGAGGACGCGGCGGCGGCCGGGCAGGACCGCGGGGTCGCTGCCGCCCTGCGCGACGGCCGGGTGGTGGCCCTGTCGGTCGTCTACTTCGGGATCGTGTTCGGGCTCTACGTCCTGGCGTTCTTCCTCCCCAGATCGTCGCCGGGTTCGAGCAGCAGTTCGGCGCCGACTACTCGCTGGTCGAGGTCGGCCTGATCACCGCGGTGCCGTACGCGATCGCGTCGGTGACGATGGTGCTGTGGGCCCGGCGCTCCGACCGCAGCGGGGAGCGGCCGCTGCACGTGGCCGTCCCCGCGGTCGTGGGGGCGGTGGCGATCGCGGGCGCCCTGTACATGGACTCGCCGTTGCTGGTCATGGCCTGTGTGACCGTCTGCGCGATCGGGGTCTTCGCCGCGATCCCGCCGTTCTGGTCGCTGCCGAACGCCTTCCTCACCGGCGCCGGGATCGGGTTGATCAACTCCTTCGGCAACCTGTCCGGGTTCGTCGGGCCGTTCGTCGCGGGATGGCTCAAGGACCTGACCGGTGACTCGCGGGCCGGGATGTGGGTGGTCGCGGTGATGATGCTGATGTCGGCGGCGATCGCGATCGGCTTCCGCCGGACCGCGCAGCGCGCCGCGGCGGCGGAGGCATCGGCGGCGGACGGCCGGCCGGTCGATCCTCGACGGTGACACCCGGTCGCGGCGACACCGCGGAGCGCGCACCGGTCGGGCCGCGAGGTCCGGCCCGGCGCACGCGATCGGGGGATCGATCCCCGAGGAGGTCAGTACCCGATCGCGCTCGCGTAGTGGACCGCGCCGAAGGCGACGGCGGACGCGGCCACGGCGAGGGTGGCCAGCGCGAACGGCCAGGCCGGACGACGTTCGACGACCCGCAGCACGGTCATGGCGAGACCGGCCACGCCGGCGGCCGCGGCCACCACCAGCGAGCCGCCGACCGACACGAGCACCGCCGACGAGCTGCAGGTGCGCGGCGGGCAGTACTCGAAGAAGGCGACCAGGAAGACGGCCCCGAAGATCCCGAGCGCGACCAGCATCCCGGTCACGACGAGCGCGGCCCCGGACAGCGCCGCGTCCCACCGGACGATCGGCCGGCGCCGCGTCTCCCGACGCACCGGACCGGTCGACGGCATGGCGCCAACGGTACCGCTACCGGCCGGTACAGGACAGATCGGACATCGGTCGTCACCGTTCGGTGAGCGGCCGCGCGGAGGATCCCGACTGGCAGGCGGGGCACCAGAACAGGTTCCGCGTGCGGACCTCGGCGTGCGCGATCGGGGCGCCGCAGACCAGGCAGGGCTGCCCGGTGCGGCGGTAGGCGTAGACGACGCTGGCGCAGACCGCGCCGCGGTCGGGCGGCTCCAGCAGGGCCGAGTCGTGCTCGGGACGCAGCGTCTCGATCCGGCCGCGCCGCTCGCCGTCGTGGAGCATCGCGGTCAGGTCGTCCCAGAGCAGCGCGAAGGACCGGTCGTCGAGGTCACGGGCCGGGGTCATCGGGTCCAGACCGGTACGGAACAGCGTCTCGGCGCGGAAGACGTTGCCGATGCCCGCGATCACCGACTGGTCCATGAGCACCGCTGCCAGCGGGGCCCTGGAGCGGGCGAACCGCTCCCGGACACGGGCCGGGTCCGCGTCGTCGCGCAGCGGGTCCTCGCCGAGCCGGGCCCGAAGCTGCGCCACCCCGGCGTCGTCGAGCAGCTCGCAGGCGGCCGGACCGCGCAGGTCGGCGTAGTGGGTCTCGCCGACGATCCGCATCCGGACCTGACCGCGCAGCGGCTCCCGGGGCAGCTCCCGGTTCGGGAACCGGCCCCACAGCCCGAGGTGGACGTGCACGGTGGTGTCCGGACCGTAGTGCTGGAACAGGTGCTTGCCGTGGGCCTGCACGTCGACCAGCACGCGCCCGTCGACGATCTCGGCTCCGGTGCTGAACCGGCGCTGCGGACTGGACACCGCCACCGGCCGGCCCGCGTAGCGGCGGCGCTGGAGCCGCGCCAGCCGGTGCACGGTGTGTCCCTCGGGCATGCGGCGGGATCCCCCGCGGGGGTGGGTCCTACTCCCCCGAGGAGACACCCACCGCGTGCCGGGCCGGGGTGCGGCCGCGTCCGGCGACGAGCGCGTCGACCGAGAACCGGCCCGGTCCGGCCGCGGCCAGCGCGAGCCCGCCCGCGGCGATCACGCCGACCAGCTCCCAGCCGCCCGAGTCGACGAACGGGTTCAGACCGACGTGCGCGAACAGGTAGGCCCCCGCCATCGCGACGACGACGGCGAGCCCGGCGACGGTCGTCGCGGCACCGGCGAGCAGCAGCAGGCCGCCACCGAGCTCGACCGCGATCACGAACAGCGCGGACACGGTCGGCAGCGGGATGCCCATGCCGGCGAAGCCCGACGCGACACCGCCGACTCCGTTCGAGAGCTTCTGCAGACCGTGGGCGACGAGGACGACGCCGACGAGCAGCCGGACCAGTAGGAGTGCGATGTCGGAGAACGGCGTGGGAAGCGGGCGCATGGATCCCTCTCGATCGTTGAACTTTCACGCTTTCGCTGTCCGAGGCTACCGGATCGCCCGAAAGGCGTAGTCGTGTCCGCGGTCACTTCCCGCGGGGGGCTGTCGCCCTCCGGGTTGCGCCGCGGCACGACTGGCGATCAGGTGGGCCCGTGCCCGACTTCTCGACGTTGTCCCACCTGGAGTGCTCCCGCACCGGCGAGATCCTCGACGCCGACACCGTGCAGGGCACCTCGGGCTCCGGCGCCCCGCTGCTCGCCCGCTACGACCTGGACCGCGCCCGCACCCTGGTGACCCCGGCCGACATCGCCGCCCGCCCGCCGGATCTGTGGCACTACCACGAGGTGCTGCCCGTGCGGGACCCCGCGCACGTGGTGACGATGGGCGAGGGCATGACCCCGCTGCTGCCGCTCCCCCGGGCCGGTGCCCGCCTCGGGCTGCCGGGCCTGCGGATGAAGGACGAGGGCCTGGTCCCGACTGGGGCGTTCAAGGCCCGCGGTGCCGCCGTCGGCGTCTCCCGTGCCGCCGAGCTCGGCGTCCGCGCGGTCGCGATGCCCACCAACGGCAACGCCGGTGCCGCCTGGGCCTGCTACGCCGCGCGGGCCGGGCTCGGCGCGCTGATCGCGATGCCGGTCGACGCGCCGGAGATCACCCGGCGCGAGGTCGTCGTCTCCGGCGGGGAGCTGTACCTGGTCGACGGCCTGATCGGCGACGCAGGGAGGCACGTCGCCGACGCCGTCGCCCGCCGCAACTCCGACGGGGCCGGGTACCAGGACACTTCGACGCTGCGCGAGCCGTACCGCATCGAGGGCAAGAAGACGATGGGCTACGAGATCGTCGAACAGCTCGGCTGGCGCTGTCCGGACGTGATCCTCTACCCGACCGGCGGCGGCGTCGGGATCATCGCGATCCACAAGGCCCTGGCGGAGATGCGGGAGCTGGGCTGGATCTCCGGTCCACTGCCGCGGCTGGTCGCGGTGCAGGCCACCGGGTGCGCCCCGATCGTCGACGCGTTCGAGGCCGGGCTGCGCGAGTCGACCGCCCCGGCCGACCCGCACACGGTCGCGTTCGGCATCACCGTGCCCAAGGCGCTGGGCGACTTCCTCGTCCTCGACGCCGTGTACGACACCGGCGGGACCGCCGTCGCCGTCTCCGACGACGAGCTGCTCGCCGCCGAGCACGCCCTCGCCCGCGACGAGGGCACCTGGATCTGCCCGGAGGGCGCGGCCTGCGTCGCCGCGGCGGGCCGGCTGCGGGAGTCGGGCTGGCTCGACGGGTCGGAGACGGTCGTCGTGCTGAACACCGGCAGCGGGCTGATCTACCCCGACACCGTGCCCGCCGACGCGCCGGTGCTGGCGACCGACGGGCGCATCCCGTGACCGCGGCGTACCGGCCCGGACCGGTGATCCGGGGCATCGAGCGGGTCGGGAACCGGGTGCCGCACCCGTTCTTCCTGTTCTGGATCCTCCTGCTGCTGCTCGGGGTCGGCTCGGCGGTGCTGGCCGCGAACGGGGCGACCGCGCAGCTGCCGGGCGCCCCGCAGGCACAACCGGTCCGCGACATCCTGTCCGTGGCGGGGCCTGCGGCAGCTGCTCACCACCATGGTGGACAACTTCATCGGCTTCCCGCCGCTGGGCGTGGTGCTCACGATGCTGCTGGGCGTCGGGATCTGCGAGCGCACCGGGCTGCTGCGGTCGCTGGTGAACATCGCTCTGACCCGGGTGCCGCGGCGCTTCATGCCGTATGCGGTGGCGTACCTGTGCGTGCAGGGCCACTTCATGGGCGACGCGGCGATGGTGGTCCTCCCGCCGCTGGCGGCGCTCGCGTTCGCCTCGGTGGGGCGGCATCCGGTCGCCGGGGCGCTCGGCGCGTTCGCGGCGACGGCCGTCGGCTACGGCTCCGGGCTGATCGTCGGTGCGCTGGACGCGAACCTGGCCGCGCTGACCGAGTCGGTGCTGCCGCCGGGGACGCCGCCGGACATCGGCGTCGGGGTGCTCATGAACTACTGGTTCCAGGCGGTGTCGGCGCTCGTGCTGCCCGCGGTGCTCGGCTGGATCCTGGTGCACCGCGTCGAGCCGGGGCTGCCCCCGGTCGGCCCGGAGCTGGACGCGGCGGGTGAGCCGGACACGACGGTCACCGCGCGGGAGCGGCGCGCGCTGCGGGTGGCGGGCGTCGCCCTCGCGGTGTGGCTGGTCTGTGCGCTGGCGGCCTGGCTCGTGCCCGGCGGCCCGCTGCAGGGCGACGACGGGTCCCTGATCGACTCCCCGTTCCTCGACGGGATCGTCCCTCTGCTGTTCCTGACCTTCCTCGTCACCGGCCTGGCCTACGGCATCGCCGCGGGCGTGGTGACCCGCCCGTCGGACGTGCCGGAGATGATGGCCGAGTCGCTGAAGGGGATGCTCGGGTTCGTCGTCATCGCCTTCTCCGCGGGCCAGTTCATCGCGATGTTCACCTGGAGCGGGGTCGGGACGTGGCTGGCGGTGGAGGGGTCGGCCGGGCTGCGCGCGATCGGCCTGACCGGGCTCGGCGCGTTGCTGCTCGCGCTGGTGCTGTGCTCGGTGCTGGCGATGGTGGTGTTCTCCGGGGCGTCGCTGTGGACGGTGCTGGCGCCGGTACTGGTGCCGGTGTTCGTCGGGCTGGGCCTGCACCCGGCGGTCATCCAGGCGACCTACCGGATCGGTGACGCGATCACCAACCCGATCTCACCGCTGAACCCCTACCTGTACGTGCTGCAGCTGACCTGCCGTCGCTACGACCGCTCGTTCACCCTGGGCTCGGTGTTCTCGCGGATGGCGATGTTCGTCGTGCCGGTGTTCGTGGTGTGGGTGGTCATCCTCTGCGTGTTCGTCCTGCTGGGGCTGCCGCTCGGCCCGGGGACGACGATCCGGCTGGCCGGGTGAGCACCGGTAGCCTGCGGGCGTGTCACTCCTGCGCCCCGGATCCGAGCCCTCCCCCGCACCGCTGTCGCGGTACTGGCGGACCTACGTGGCCGAGTGCACCGAGCAGGTGCAGCGCTTCCACCGGATCACCACGGTGATCTCGGCGATGCAGGTGCGGACGTGGCTCACCGAGATCGGCAAGCGGCTGGACTCGGAGCTGGAGGCGGTGCAGCGCCTGGCCGCCGTCGGCGACTCGATCGAGCCCGCCCGGTTCCGGCTCACCGAACCGCCCGCCAAGCGGATCGCCGCCCGACTGAACAAGGCCAAGGCGTCGCTGAAGCAGTCGGTCGACCAGGCCGCGGAGATCGCCGAGCAGGCGGTGCTGGACCCGACCCACGACGACGTCCGGGTGCACCTGAAGGTCCTCAACGAGCAGGTCGGGCGGCTGGCGATCGCCGCCCCGATGGAGGACGAGCCGACCGACCGGCCGCGCCGCCGCCGGTGGGGCGGCGCGGCCTCCTGACCGTCAGAAGGGTCGGTCTCCCGCGATCGCGACGCGCTCCGCGACCCGGGTGTGCGGGTGGTAGTCGCCGACGGCGTAGTGCTGGGTCGCCCGGTTGTCCCAGAACGCGAGCGTCCCCTCGGACCAGCGGTAGCGGACCTGGAACTCGGGCACGTGTGCCTGGGCGAACAGGTGCCGCAGCAGCGCGTCGGACTCCTCGCGCGGGAGCCCGACGATCTCCGTCGTGAACGAGGCGTTCACGAACAGCGTGCGGCGCCCGGTCTCCGGATGGGTCCGGACGACGGGGTGGGTCACCGGCGGGAACAGGTCGCGGCCACGGGCCAGCCGCTCCGGGTCCAGGAACCGGGCGAAGCCGGGCACCATGTCGTGCACCGCGACGGCGTCGTCGATGCGCGCCCGCACCTCGTCGGTGAGGTTGTCGTAGGCGACGGCCATGTCGGCCCACATCGTGTCCCCGCCGAACGGTGGCGTCTGCACCATCCGCAGCATGGCGCCCATGGCCGGTGCGGGACGGAACGTGGTGTCGGCGTGCCAGATGTTCTCGTAGGTGCGCCTGCCGGTGCCGAAGCGGACGACGTCGGCGGCGTCGCCGGTGTCGAGCATCGGGTTGGTCTCCAGGTCGCCCCAGAGCAGCGCGAGCTCGCGCTGCCGGTCGCTGGTGAGGTGCTGGCCGGGGAAGAACAGGACCTTCCACTCCAGCAGTGCCCGGTGCAGCGCGGCCCGCAGGTCCTCGTCGACGCGGTCACGCAGGTCGATGCCGGTGATCTCGGCGCCCAGGGTGCGCCCGAGCGGGGTGACGGTGAAGGCCTCGAAGTCCGCACCACATCGGTCCGCCCCGTCGCCCGGGAGGCGGGCCAGCAGGCGCTCACCCTCCAGGAGGTCGACGGCGGGCGTGGAACGGGGCCGGGTGACCGGCGCATCGAGGTGGATCGTCACGTCCGCGATGGTGCGTCCGCCGTCCGGTGGTGGACAACCGGGCGTCCACTGCGCGGTGACCTGTCCGGTCAACTTCGGCGCGCACCGCCCCGGAGTCGGTGGAGTCGACGAGCCGGCACCGGCTCGTCGCACTCGTACCCGGTGCCGCCACCGCTCGGTGCCGCCGCTCGGTGCCGCCGATCCGCCCCGTCCGTCCCAAGGATGTGACGGTTGTGAACTCGCTTACCGGGTAAGCGGATTCGCAGCACCCACGTCCGCGACGGACCGGGCGGCGCGGGCGTGCCGGCGTCGGTTGCTCGAAACCGTCGCGCCCGGCAGGCAGGATGGACCCATGACGACCACCGAGTCCCCGACCGAGAAGCGCTCCGGTCTCGACCTCAGCTGGGTCGACCCGGACGTCCGTCCCCAGGACGACCTGTTCGCCCACGTGAACGGCCGGTGGCTGGCGACCCACGAGATCCCCGACGACCGCTCGCAGGACGGTGCGTTCCGCGTCCTGCGCGACCGGGCCGAGGACCAGGTCCACGAGATCGTGGAGGAGTGCGCGGCGTCGTCGGAGCCCGGCAACGAGGCCCGCAAGATCGGCGACCTGTACCGCTCGTTCATGGACGTCGACCGGGTCGAGGAGCTCGGCACCGCGCCGCTGCGCCCGCTGCTCGACGAGATCTACGACGCCACCGACCGGGCCGCGCTCGCGACCGTGCTCGGCCGGCGTCAGCGCGAGGGCCGGGCGGCGCTGTTCGGCGAGTTCATCGCGACCGACCTCAAGGACTCCTCCCGTTACCTGGTGAACCTCAACCAGGCCGGGTTGGGCCTGCCCGACGAGTCGTACTACGGCGACGAGGGCGACCCCGAGATCCGGGCCGAGTACGTCGAGCACCTGCGGCGCCTCGCCGAGCTGGTCGGGCTGGCCGAGCCGGAGCGCGTCGCCGAGCAGGTCATGGACCTGGAGACCGCGCTGGCCGACGCGTCCTGGGACCGGGTCCTCAACCGCGACGCCGAGAAGACCTACACCCTGATGACCCGCGAGGAGCTGCGCGCCGCTGCCCCCGGCTTCGACTGGGCCGAGTGGGAGTCCGCGCTGGGGGTGCCCGCGCACGCCTACGACGAGGTGATCGTCCGCCAGCCGAGCTTCGTCACCGCCGCCGGTGAGCTGTGGGCCGGGCGCCCGCTCGAGCAGTGGCAGGCGTGGCTCGCGCTGACCGTCGCCGGGTCGTGCGCGGAGTTCCTCTCCGCGGACCTGGTCGAGGCCGAATTCGACTTCTTCGGCCGCACCCTGTCCGGCACCCCGGAGCTGCGCGAGCGCTGGAAGCGCGGGGTGTCGCTGGTGGAGGGCGCGCTGGGCGAGGCCGTCGCGAAGATCTACGTCGAGCGACACTTCCCGCCGCGGGCAAAGGAGCGCATCACCGAGCTGGTCGACAACATCGTCGAGGCCTACCGCCGGTCGATCTCCACCCTGGACTGGATGAGCCCAGCCACCCGGGAGCGGGCGCTGGACAAGCTCGGCAGGTTCACACCGAAGGTCGGCTACCCGGACTCCTGGAAGGACTACTCCGACCTGCAGATCGACCCGGCCGACCTGCTCGGCAACGCGGGTCGCGCGGCCCAGTGGCGCCATGACTTCGAGTACGCCAAGCTCGGCGGCCCGGTCGACCACGGCGAGTGGCTGATGACCCCGCAGACGGTCAACGCCTACTACCACCCGCGGCTCAACGAGATCGTGTTCCCCGCAGCGATCCTGCAGCCGCCGTTCTTCGACGCCGACGCCGACGACGCCGCGAACTACGGCGGCATCGGCGCGGTCATCGGCCACGAGATCGGACACGGCTTCGACGACCAGGGCTCCCGCTACGACGGCGACGGCAACCTCACCGACTGGTGGGAGTCCGCCGACCGGACCGAGTTCGAGTCCCGCGCGCAGATGCTGATCGACCAGTACGACGGCCTGTCCCCCGCCGGGCTGCCCGACCACAAGGTCAACGGCTCGCTGACGGTCGGCGAGAACATCGGCGACCTGGGCGGGCTGACAATCGCGCTGAAGGCGTACGCGATCGCGCACGAGGGCTTCGAGCCGCCGGTGATCGACGGTCTGACGGGTGAGCAGCGGGTGCTGTTCGGGTGGGCGCAGGTGTGGCGGGCGGTGACCCGCGACGCGGAGGCGATCCGGCGGCTCACCACCGACCCGCACTCGCCGCCGGACCTGCGGTGCAACGCGGTCGTCACGAACCTCGACACCTTCCACGAGGCGTTCGGGGTGACCGAGTCCGACGGGCTCTACACCGACCCGGACCGGCGCGTCCGGATCTGGTGACACGGTCCCCCGCGCCGGGTTGACCGGCCGGCGCGGGGTATCCGTCCCCATGACGCAGACGTTCGCCAAGGGCACGTGGGTGGCCTGGAACTGGGGCAACGGCACCCCGACCGGCAAGGTGGTGGACCACTCCACCGACCGGATCGAGAAGACGATCAACGGGTCGACGCAGTCCCGGAACGGGACCGAGGACAACCCGGCCTACGTGCTGGAGCAGGAGGACGGCCAGACCGTGCTCAAGCTCCACTCGGAGCTGAGGAAGGCGTGACCCGCCGGCGACGGCGCCGCACCACCAGGTAGACCACGACGAGCAGGACCAGGAAGGGCACACCCGCCTGCGCCGCCGTCGCGAACTGGGTGGTGAACGGCGTCGTCGCGAGCACCGCGGCGACGAACAGCATTGCCGCGACCGTCGTGTAGGGCGCGCCCCAGAGGCGGACCGGGGACGCCTCACCGGCGCCCGACCGGCGGAACGCGAGGTGCGCGGCGAAGATCAGCAGCCAGGTCACCAGCGCCCCGAACAGGGCCAGCCCGACGAGCAACGGGAACGCGGTGGCCTCGGCGAACACCGAGACCAGGGACGCGAGGGCCAGCCCGACCGCGGACAGCGCGAGCGCCCGCTGCGGGGCGCCGTGCCGGTTGACCCGGGCCAGCGAGCGGGGCGCGTAGCCGTCGCGGGCCAGCGAGTAGGTCATCCGCGCGGTCACGTAGAGGTTGGTGTTCATCGCCGACAGCGCCGCGGTCAGCACGACGAGGTTCATCACCGTGGCCGCGGCGGGCACCCCGGCCTGGGCGAAGAGCCGCACGAACGGCGACTCGCCGACGTCGTCGCCGGTGGTCACGGTGTTCCAGGGCACCAGGGTCACCACCACCAGCATGGCGCCGACGTAGAAGATCGCGAGCCGCAGGACGGTGCGCCAGGCGGCCCGTGGGATGTCGCGCACCGGGTCCGACGACTCGGCCGCGGTGACGGCGACGGCCTCGGTGCCGAGGAACGAGAAGGTCACCACGGTCAGCGCGAGCCAGATCGCGCCGATCCCGTTCGGGGCGAACCCGCCGTGCGCGGTGAGCGCCCCGAGTCCGACCGGTTCCTGCCCGGGCAGCCCGAACACGATCGCGACGAGACCGACGGCGATGAACGCCACGATCGTCACGACCTTGATCATCGCGAACCAGTACTCGGTCTCGCCGAAGAAGCGGACCGCGCCCGCGTTGACCGCCAGCATCACCACGGAGAACCCGACGACCGGGATCCACAGCGGCAGGTCGGGGTACCAGAACGTCAGGTAGAGCCCGGCGGCGACGACCTCGCTGCCGATGTTCACGACCTGCGCGGCCCAGTACATCCACCGCTGCACGAACCCGGCGCCGGGCCCGAGGTAGCGCTGGGTGATGGGCCCGAACCCGCCGGCCTCGGGGTGGCGTACCACCATCTCGGCCAGCGCGTAGGCCAGGACCAGCGCGACGACCGCGGCGACGACGTAGGCGACGATCACCGCGGGACCGGCGAGGGAGATCGCGAGCCCGGAGCCGAGGAACAGCCCGGTGCCGATCGCGCCGCCCACGGCGATCATGCCGATCTGGCGCCCGTCGAGTTCGCGGCGCAGGCCGTCCATGGTGCTCCCCGTGCTGTACCGCTCCCCCGGCCCGGGGCGACGGGCGGGGCGCGCCGGCACGGCGCCGGCCCGGCTGGGCCCGGTGCGGTGCGTGGCGCAACGGGCGGTGATCCTCGCACGGACCCCGACGGGCTCAGTCCCGGGGGCCGTCCGGCGGGGCCTCGGCCAGCGCCCGCCGGAACCAGGTCACGTCGCGCCACGCGCCGAGCTTCCAGCCGACCCCGCGGAACGTGCCGACCTCGGTGAAGCCCAGCGCGCGGTGCAGGGCGGCGCTCGCCTCGTTCGGCTCGGTCATCCCGGCGACGGCGACGACCATGCCGCGCGCGGCGAGCTCGGTGAACAGCGCCTCGTACAGCGCCCGGCCCACACCCCGGCCGCGGGCCTCGGGGGCCAGGTAGACAGAGACCTCGCAGGTCCGCCCGTAGGCTGCGCGGGACTTCCAGGGCCCGCCGTAGGCGTAGCCGAGCACCGCACCGCCGGGACCGACCGCGACCAGCCAGGCGTGACGCTCCTGGGCGGCCGCGATCCGCTCGGCCATCTCGACCGGACCGGGCGGCTCGACCTCGAAGCTGATCGCGGTGTCGCGGACGTAGGGGGCGTAGACACCGGCGCAGGCGTCGGCGTCCTCGGCGGTCGCCGGACGGACGAGGGGTGGGGTCGACACGGGACACAGGGAATCACGGTGCATCGGTGGCCGTCGCGGGTGAGGATCGCCGGTGTGCTCCTGTCGATCGTTCTCGGACTCCTCTTCGGCCTCGCCGGCACGTCGACGTCGGGGGTGACGGTCGCGCTCCCGCACCTGGCCGCCGACCTCGGGGTCGGGACCGCGACCGCGACCTGGATGGTCAGCGGGTACGCCGTCGCGCTGGCCGTGGCGACGCCGGTGCACGGACGGCTCGCCGACGCCGTCGGGATCCGGGCCCCGCTGTGCATCGGAGCGGGCCTGCTCGGGCTGGGGGCGCTCGCCGCCGCGGCGGCGCCGAACTTCGGGCTGCTGATGACCGCCCGGATCGTGCAGGGGATCGGAGCCGCGGCGATCCCGGTGCTGGCCTCGGCGCTGCTCTCGGCCCGGATCCCACCGGAGCGACGCGGCGGCGCGCTGGGACGGCTGGCCGGGACCTCCGCCGCGTTGTCCGCCCTCGGGCCACTGATCGGCGGGGCGCTGACGACCGTGGGCGGATGGCGGGCCGCGGTCGCACTGCCCGCACTGGCGCTGCTCGCCCTCCCCTACCTCTGGCGGCACTCGGTGGTCCGTGGCGACGGCACCCGGGTGGACCTGGCGGGCGCGGTGATCGTCGCGACTGCGGTGACCGGCCTGGTGCTGCTGGTGCAGTCGCCCGGCGCCGGTGCGGTCGCGGCCGTCACCGGTGGGGTGCTGCTCGCCGTCGGCGTGCCCATGACGGCGCTGTGGGTGCGGGCCCGGCCCGACGGGTTCCTGCCACGCGGGGTGGTCGGGAACGCGACGGTGGTGCGCAGCTCGCTGTGCGCGTCGGTGGTGCCGGCCAGCTGGTTCGCGCTGCTGCTGGGCATCCCGCTGGAACTCGCCGAGCGCGGCTGGAGCCCGCTGTCCACCGGGCTGGTGCTGGTGCCCTCGGCGGTGGTGGCGCTGGCGTGCCCGGCGGCGTCGGCGTTCCTGCAGACCCGGATCGGATCACACCGGACACTCACTCTGGCGTGCGCGACGACCGTCGTCGGGCTGGTGCTCGGCGTGGCCGGGGTGGCGACCCACCTGCCCTGGGTGCTGGCGCTCGCCCCGATGCTGGTGACGCTGGCGTTCGGCACCGGCCAGCCCGCGATGATCGCCTCGGTCGGTGCCGCGGTGCCGCAGGACCGGCGCAGCGGCGCGATCGGGGTCGCGACGCTGTGCTTCCTCACCGGCGCCGGGATCGGGGCGGCGGTGATCGGCGGGTTCGCCGCCGTCCTCGGGCTGAGCGCGGCACTCGCGCTGCTGCTGGTGCTGCCCGTCGCCGGGACCGCGGTGCAGCTGGTCGCGGGGCGCCGGCCCGGGACGGCGTGATCGTTCACCCGCGCGCCACCCCGACGACGCCGGGTGGTCGCCGGGGTGTCCGCTCCGGCCGCGATCGTCCCCGTTCGGGTGATCACCGTGTCGGACCGGCCGGGCCCGAACGAGGAGTGCCCGTGTCCCGAACCGCCGTCCGCACCGTGCTCGTCGCGACCGTCGCCGCGCTCGTCGTGGGTGCGACGACCGGCGCCGCCGCAGCGCAGGCAGCAGTGCCGTCCGCGGCGCAGACCGCCGTGCCGTCCGCAGCGCCACCGACCGCCCCGTCCGCAGCGCAGGCCCGCGAGGGCGACCTGCTGGAGGTGCGGCTGCGCGACCTGCTGCCCACCCGGCCGAACATCGGCCACGACCAGATCCACTACAAGCTGGGCCGCTACGCGGGCACGAAGGACACCGACCGCGGCACGCCGAACAAGCGGTTCGACGACTGGTGCGAGGCCGACGGGCGGGGCGAGGCCGCCGAGGCCGGACCGGGCGCCACGCTGCGCGACCCGTCGTCGTTCCGGTGCACGATCGCGACCGGTGCGGAGACACCGGAGTCGCTCGCGGCGATGAAGACCGTCGTCGTCGGGCCCGGGAACGCGCTGTACCTGACCGACGGCCACCACACGACGACGTCACTGCTGGAGACCGCCGACGGCGGACCCGACGTGCGGGTCCGGATGCGGGTGCAGGCGAACCTGTCCCGGCTGACGCCGGCCGCGTTCCGGGCACAGATGCAGGCCCGGTCCTGGGTGTGGTCGCGCACCGCAGACGGCACCACCATCACCCCGCAGCAGCTCCCCGAGCGGATCGGGCTGGCGCTGCTGCCCGACGACCCCTACCGCGGGCTCGTCTACTTCACCCGCGACATCGGCTACGCCCCGACCGCCGACGCCCCGGAGTACCTGGAGTTCTTCTGGGCCTCCTGGCTGCGCACCCGGATCGACCTGGGCCGCTACGACCTGCACGACCCGGCCTCGCACCTGCGCGCGGTGAAGGACGCGTCGCAGCTGATGTCCTCGACGCCGGGCGACACCGAGATCGCGCCCGGCCGGACCGCGGACCAGCTCGGCCGGATGGCCCGCTGGAACGGCGGCAAGGCCGCCGACAAGGGCGAGTTCGGCGACCTGTCCCGCCCGATCACCGACCCGAAGCCCGGCAAGGTCGCCTACGCCGTCGACTCCCGCAACCGGGTCCCGGCCACGCCGGCGTGCACCCGCACCGTGACCGGGGCGTACACCGGTCCGCTGACCGTCGGCTCGGGGGTGCTCTGCCTGGATCGGGCGCGGGTCCGCGGGCCGGTCACGGTGACCGGCGGCGCGAGCCTGGTGCTGCGCGGGTCCGACGTGACCGGCCCGGTGACCGCGACCCGGGCCCGCGTCGTCGAGGTGTGCGGGGCCCGGGTGACCGGGCCGGTCGTCGTGCGGGGCAGCACCGAGCGGACGCGGGTCGGCGGCTGGGCCTGCACCCCGAACGAGGTGCGCGGCCCGACCGTCATCGGCTGAGCGTCACCGACGCCCAGCTCGGCGATCGGCGGCGCGACCCACCAGCGCGCTCAGCGACCCGCCCCGATCGAGCGCCGGACCTCCTCGGCGTAGAGCCGGCGCAGCTCCACGATCCGCGTGGCCCCGACCAGCCGCGGGTCGGTGCCGGGGCCCTCCCGGGTGACGACGTCGTCGAGCCACACCCGGAAGCAGCCGTGCAGCCCGCGGACCAGCCCGTCGAGCAGGCACGACGCCGGCTCGAGCGGGTCCAGCACGGTCGAGAGCGCCCGGTGGCCCTGCTCGGGGTGCGGGGCCTGCTCCGGGCACACGACGAACCACCCCTGCCGGGCCAGGACGGCCTCCTGGAACAGGTCGAGGACCACCTCCTCCTCGGCGGCCCCGGCGAGGGTGCACAGCACGTGCCGGACCACCGCGAGGTCCTCGTGTCCGATGGCCTCGGCGAGCGCGACGACGTCGGGCACCGCATGCCCGACCCGCTCCGCGACGAGCGCGGCGGAGGCCCGCAGCCAGCGCAGGGTCGCGACGGCGGCCGCGTTCGGCTCGACCGACGTCACGAGCGCGGGCGGCCCGAGCGGGTCGTCGTGCAACAGCGAGTGGGCGAGGAGGAGCTGCTCGGCCGGGGCGTCGCACCGCGGGTGGACGACGGCCTGGGCGGAGCGGCCGGTGAGGACGCCGTCGTCGGCGTCGAGGACGGCGTCGGTCTCGGCGCGGACGTCGGCGACGACGGCGTCGCGGAAGGCCCGCCCCGGTGCCCGCGCCACGATCCGGCCGAGCAGGTGCGCGGTCTCGACACAGCCGTCCTCCATGACGCGCAGCAGGTCTCCGACCGGCTGGTTCGGGTGGCGGACCGCCGCGGCCAGCTCCGCCGGGTCGATCTCGTGCGCGGCCTGGTCGGCGTAGGCGGCCCACAGGTGCCTCGACAGGGCGCTCAGCGCGGTCGCGGTGCGGCGGGCCAGGGAGTGGTCGAGGGTCCGCGGGACGCGGGCGGCCCGGTGGGCGACGGCGCCGTCGCCGGTAGGCCAGCAGGCGACGATCGTCGAGGCGACCGGGTCGTGGGCGTAGGTGGTCATGCGGCTTGGACGACGCCGGGTGCACCGCGGTTCCGCCGGGTCCGCGATCGGGCACCGGTGGCCGCGCCCGTGGTGGGTGGGTATCCGTGGCCGAGGGATCCTGTGCCCCTCGACGCCCGCAACCTCTTCCAGCGGAAGATCGACCACATCCTGGCCGGCCACTGGGCCCACTGTGCCGAGCTCCGGGCAGCACACACGGCCCTGCGCGCGACGGCTCTGGAGTACGGCGTCACCGACACCGATCTTGCAGGTGAGTTCGGGGACGACTCGTGATGCGCACCCGGCTGGTCATCGGGCTGGCCGTCACCGTGCTCCTCACCGGCTGCGAGGCGCTGCCCGCCACGATGAGCAGGACCGGCCGGTGTCGTTCCCGCCTCGGCCGTTCGAACTGGACGTCACGACGGTGGATCCGTGCGACGGCCTCTCTCCATCGGATCGCGATCGCCTCGGCGTCCGGACGACGAAACCTGGCACGAGCCAGGACGCCACGTCGAACGACTGCACATGGAGCACCCGCGACGGTCTCGGCACACACTCCAGACCTTCCACGTCGGTGCAGCTCAGGCGTTCGAGCCCGGCAGCTCCGAGATCGTCGGGGTCGCGCGGTTCGGCGCCGTCCAGCGATCGCTGGCGGCCCCGGGGACGGGTCTACGGCTCTGGCAGCTCGTGCTCGACGTCGCCGACACCGCGTCGCTCCGTGCTCAGGCCCAGGTCACACCGCTGGCCGAGACGGACGGGGCGTACACCAGCAGGTCGATCTGTGACCGTCTCCGTGGCGAGGCCTCGCGGATGATTGCGAATCTGCGTACAGCCCACGCCGGCTGACCTCAGCGGTTCCCGACCACCCGCTCCGGCGCCACGAGCACCGCCGCCCGCCGCTGCTCGGCCATCACCCGGTCGTACTCGGCCCAGTCGTCGTGGGTGCCGCCGCAGGCGACGAACACGTCCCGGAGAAGCTGCGGGACGTCGACGCCGTCGCGCGGGTCGTCCGGCCCGATGATCTCCGAGTCGCCCTCGACGGCCACCCAGCGCCACCTGGCCCGCCAGTGCAGCGACGTCGCGGGTCGCGCGCGCAACGCCGTCAGCTTGACCGGGCCGTAGGTGACGTAGGCGGCCACCGGGGTGCCGGTCACGGGGTGGTCGAGCACGCCCGCGTTGACCAGCGAGGTGTGCGGGCGTCCGTCGGCACGGACGACCGCGACGGTGCACAGCCCGGAGTCCTCGGCGACGATCCGCCGTACCGCGTCCAGATCCATGCGACCAGTGTGGCCGCTCAGCGCCAGCCGAGCTTCTCGGTGCACGCGGGCCAGGCCGTCCAGCCCTGCTCGTCCTGCACCTTCTTCGCGATCTCGATCTGCTGGGCCTTGGTCGCCTGCTCGGCGCTCGGCGCGTACTTCCGGCCGCCGAACTCCTTCCAGGTCGACGGCGTGAACTGCAGTCCGCCCTTGAACCCGTTGCCGGTGTCGGCGTCCCAGTTCCCGGTGCTCTCGCAGTGCGCGAGCTTCTCCCAGGCGGCGGTCCGCTCGACCGACGGCGCGGCCGACGACGTCGACTCGGCCGCCGCCGCGGTCCCGACGACGCCCAGCGGAGCCGCCGCCACCGCGGCGAACGCGCTGATCCGGGCGACCTTCCAGCCGGTCTCGGTGGGCTTGCGGTGTCGTCCAGCCATCGTCGTTCCTCTACCTCGGGGAGCAGGTGCCGCCCGGGCCGGAGTGCGGGGAGGGCCCGGAGCGGCCGACACCGTAACCACGCCGAGACCACTCGTCACAACCCGTGACACCCGTCGACACGGGGTAGGCGACGAGTGGTCGCCTGGCCGCGTTCACCGACGGACGGAGTAACGCATACCCGTCGGTCCGTCCGCCGATCAGCCGCAGCGGGTCGGCGCGGGGACCGGTCCGCCCGTCGCGGGAACGGGGACGCGACGGCCCAGCACCGCCGCGACGACGGCGAGCGCCGCGACGACGCCGCCGTACACCAGCGCCGTGGGCCGCAGCTCCCCCAGTGTCGCGGCGACGCCCGCGACCATCGCCGGCACCGAGAACGCCAGGTAGGCCAGCGTGTAGAGGGCCGCGAAGAGCTCGCCGCGCTCGTGCGGGGCAGCGAGCGCGGACATCGTCCCGAACGTGGCGTAGGCGGCCGAGCCGAAACCCAGCCCGGCGACGACCGCGCCGACGGCGGCGAGCGCGAGCACTCCGGTGAGCACCCCGGCCAGCGTGACGACGGTGCCGGCGGCGAGCAGCCAGGCCGCCGGGACGAGCAGCGTCACCGGGACGCGCCCGCGCAGCGCGAAGGCCGTCACCGCGCCGGTCCCGACGAGCGCGACGACGGTGAGCCCGCCGACCAGGTGGTCGCGCACGCCGAACACCTGCGCGACCACCGAGCCCCCGAGCGAGAGGTAGAGCCCGGCGAGCGCCCAGCTCGCCAGCAGGATCGGCACGATCACGGCGAACCCGGACCGCACCCGCGGCGGCACCCCGACCCGCGGACGCAGCGACGCGAGCGCCCCGGGCCGACGGTCGATGGTCTCCGGGATCAGGGCGACCAGCACGGCGGCCAGGACCAGGCCGGCGAGCAGCAGCGCCCAGACCAGGCGGGTCGGCGCGGGCGCGTACTCGACGAGCAGGCCGCAGCCCAGCGCCCCGACGGCGAGACCGGAGAGCGGCGCGGTGCCGTTGACCACGCCGGCGCGCTCGGGTCGGTCACCGCGGGCGGCGAGATCGACCAGCGTCGCGGGCAGCGTCGCCGTCGCCGCGCCGGTCGCGACGCCCTGGACGACGCGCGCGACCAGGAGCCAGCCGACACCGTCGGCCAGCAGGAACAGCACCAGGGACACGGCTTCCAGCGCGATCGCACCGAGCAGCACCGGCTTGCGCCCGATGTGGTCCGACAGCGACCCGGCGACGAGCAGGGCGGCGATCAGCGCGAGGACGTAGACCGCGAACACCGTGGTCAGCGTGAACTCGCTGAAGGCGAAGCTCTCCTGGTACACGACGTAGAGCGGGGACGGCGCGGACGACGCGGCGAGGAACCAGACGAACGTCGCGGCGACGACGGCGAACGCCACCGGCGGGGACAGGCGGGGCACGGTGCTCCTCGGGTCGGACGGCCTTCTGAGCATCCGCAACGACCGGCCCGGGGCCGGCATTCCCCGACCTCCGCGGCGCCCCCGCCCCACCCCGCCCTGCACGACGGCGCCGCGGGCTCGGCGCGCGGGGAGGGGCGGGTCAGGCCAGAGCGGTGCGCAGGGCGGCGCCCGCCTCGTCGAGCAGGGCACGGCTGTCGTCGACCGCGGCGCCGAACTGCAGGAACCCGTGGATCATGCCCGGCGACTCGCGCAGCTCCGCCTTCACCCCCGCGGCGTTCAGCGCCGCGGCGTAGGCAGTGCCCTGGTCACGGAGCGGGTCGAACTCCGCGGTGACGACCAGCGCGGGCGGCAGCCCGGACAGGTCGGTGGCACGGGCCGGAGACATCCGCGGGTCGCGCAGGTCCTTCTCGTCGGTGAGGTAGTGGCCCATGAACCACTCCATCATGGCCCGGGTCAGCAGCGGGCCCTGCGCGTTCTCGGTCATCGACGGGCTCTCGTCGGCGCCGTCGACGGCGGGTAGACCAGCAGCTGGAACCGCAGGGCGGGGCCGTGGTCGCGGGCGTGCTGGGCGACGACAGGTTCCCGCCCGCGGAGTCGCCGCCGACGGCGATGCGGGACGGGTCGCCGTCGAACTCCCCGGCGTGGGCGTGCACCCAGTCCAGGGCGGCGACGGCGTCGTCGACGGCCGCGGGGAACCGGTGCTCGGGCGCGAGCCGGTAGTCGACCGAGACGACGACGGCGCCGGAGCGGTTGGCCAGCGACCGGCACACCGGGTCGTGGCTGTCGAGGTCGCCGATCACCCAGCCGCCGCCGTGGTAGAAGACCAGGATCGGGAACGGGCCGGTGCCCTCGGGCGTGTAGATGCGGACCGGTACGTCGCCGGCGCGGTCGTCGCGGACCGCCGCGACCGGCTCGGGCGGGCCGGACACCGCGGCCATCCCCCGGATCATGGCCCGGTTCTGCTCGACGGTCATGGTCTCCGGCGGGTCACCGCCCTGCTCGGCCAAGAGCGTCAGGAGGGCTTCCACCTGCGGGTGCAGCGGCACGGTCGGTACTCCTTCTACGTCGTCCCACGAGTGGCGGGGTCCTACGGGCGGCGGGTCCTACGGGGCGGCCGGCCCCACCGGACCATCCTGCACCCGCCGGGCGCCGACGGCGTGGACGACGACGGCCGCCCCGGCGAGCAGCACCGCCACCGCGGGCACGGCGGGCCGCAGGTGCTCCAGCAGGAGTCCGCCCGCGACGGCCCCGAGCACCAGCGCGCCGAGCTGGCGCAGCGCCGACCACCGCCGCCCGTCGCCGGTGACCAGGTCGGCGACCGCACCGGTCAGGGTGCCGGTCATGTAGGTCGTGGACTCCCCGAGCAGCCGGGCGACGCTGCTCTGTCCACCCATCGCGACCGCGGCCCCGGCCAGCAGCGGCAGCGTCGTGGTGGGCGCGAGCAGCCACGCGACGGCGAGTGCGACCAGCACGACCAGCTCGGCCAGCAGCGGCGCGGACACCGCGTCCCGCCGCCACCGCCGGTGCAGCGACCACAGACCGACCCCGGCGACGAAGCCCGCCACCGCGACCGCCGGTGGGAGCAGCTCGACCGGGTCGGCGACGGCGACGGCATGCCCCGCCGTCACGAGGTTGCCGGTGACGACGCCGGCGAAGGCGCCACCCAGGGCGACCACCGCCCAGACGTCCACCACCCCGGCGCAGGCGGCCAGCAACGCGAGGACGATCACACGGTTCACCGGATGACCCTCCCGCGGCGGCCACCGGAGGTGGCACGCTGGGCGGGTGCAGCTGCGTGCCACCTCCGTTCCGGCCGGGCTGCTCCGCGTGCGCTACGAGGTCACCGCCGACGGTCGGGCCGTGACCGGGTGGAGCGCACGGGCCTGGCAGGCCCACCGGGACCTCGTCATCGACGGGCATCCCTACGCGCTGCGCTCGGAGGGGATCGCCCGGTTCGCGCTGGAGGGCGACGTCCGCGCCCGCATCCAGCGCTCGGTCGACCATCCGGACGGGCCGCTGTCGCGCCCGCGGTGGTCGGTCGAGGTCGGCGACCTGGCCTACCGGCTCAGCGGCTCGGGGGTCGGGCACCGGTTCGCGCTGCTCACCACGGCCGACGCGGTCAACGAGGCGGGCCGGGTGTGGCGGGCCGGCGCGCTGCGGCCGCGGTACGGCGCGGACCTGCCCGATGCGCTGCCGCTGCCGGTCGGGGTGTTCGTGCTGTGGGCGGCGATGGCGATCTGGCGGGCGACGGTCACCGCGGCCGCGACGGCAGTGCAGTGACCCACCGCAGATCTCACGCTGCGGGCCTCACGCCTGCGGACGCACGACGGCCCCGGACGCCGTGGTGGGGACGTCCGGGGCCGGTGTGGTGGGTGCTGCTCAGACCTCGCCGCGGTAGCCGGCGGCCTGGGCCTGCCACATCCAGCGGGCCTCCTCCAGCGCACGACCCAGCTCGATGAGCAGGTCCTCGGTGAGCGGGTCGGCCTTGCCGGCCTGCTCGATCCGCGGACGCAGCCGGTCGACGACGGCGTCGACGGTCGCCGAGATGGTCAGCACGGTGTCCTGGTCGGACACGTAGCCCGCCGGGTACTCGGGCAGCCCGGTGTCGCGGCCGACCGTCCTCGCGCGACCGTCGGGGGCGACGCCGATGGCGGCGGCACGCTCGGCGACCGAGTCGCCGTGCTCGCGCGCCAGGTCGACGAGCTCGTCGAGGTGCAGGTGGATGTCACGGAACTGCTTGCCGACGAGGTTCCAGTGTGCCTGCTTGGCGACCAGGGACAGGTCGACGAGGTCGACGAGGGTCTCCTGCAGCACGCGGCCGGTGATGTCGGTGGCGCCGCCGTCGAGCGGGCTGGTGATCGGGGTGGCCATGGTGCTCACCGCTCCTTCCGATGTCGGTTCGGGACGTACCGGGAGTGCCCCGACCGTAGGGCGCCCACACCCGTTCGTGATCCGTCCGACAACCGGTGAGGCGTGCCTGGCCTGGGGAGAGTCGAGCCTACGAGCCCCGCGTGGGTCGTCCGAGCAGCGGCGCGCCGCCGCCGTGTGCTCACCCCGCGGCGCGGGCCAGCTCCACTGCCCGTGCCAGGGTGCCGAGTCGCTCGTCGAGCGTCTCGCCCGCGGGGTAGAGCCGGACGGTGTCGACGCCGGCGGCGGCCCAGTCCCGCAGCCGCGCGCCGACCCGCTCGTGGGTGCCGATCAGCGTCGTCCCCAGCACCATCTCGTCGGTGACCAGGGCCGCGGCGCCGGCCCGGTCCCCGCGCTGCCAGGCGGCGCGGACGGCGTCGGCGCGCTCGCCCCAGCCCTGGCGCCGGTAGGCGTCGTAGTAGAAGTTCCGCTCGGCGGTGCCCATCCCGCCGAGGCTGAACGCGATGCCGGGGCGGCGGTCGTCGACCATCGCCGCCTGCTCGGCCTCGTCGGCGGCGAAGGCGACCTCGGCGCCCTGGCAGACCTCGATCGCGGACCGGGCCCGTCCGGCCGCGCGCAGACCGGTGTCGAGGTGGGCGAGGTAGGCCTCGGCGCCCTCCGGGACGAAGCTCGTGCCCAGCCAGCCGTCGGCGACCCGCCCGGTGAGCTCCAGCATCCGCGGGGACAACGCCGCGACGAACACCGGCAGGTCCGGCACGGGTGTCGTCGACAGCCGCATCGGGCGGCCCTCGCCGCCGGGCAGGGGGATCGCGACGGTCTCGCCGTCGTAGTCGATGCGCTCCCCCGCGCAGGCGGCCCGGACCACCTCGATCGTCTCGCGCAGCCGGGTGAACGGGCGCGCGAACGGCACCCCGTGCAGGCCCTCGATCACCTGTGGGCCGGACGCGCCGAGGCCGAGCAGGAACCGGCCCTGCGACATGTCGTGCAGGGTCAGGGCCGCCTGGGCGACCGCCACCGCCGAGCGGGTGCCGACCTGGATCACCCCGGAGCCGAGCCGGATCCGCTCGGTGCGGGCGGCGAGGTAGCCCAACGCCGACGGCGCGTCCGACCCCCACGCCTCGGCGACCCAGCAGTCGTCGAGACCGAGCCGTTCGGCCTCGACGACGAACTCGACGGTCTCGCGCCAGTCGCCGCCGGAGGCCTCGACGGTCGTGGCGGTCCTCATCGGGCGTCCCGGACGAGCCCGACCGGGCCGTGCGCGGGCACGTCCCCGGCCGCGAGCAACGCCGACGCCATCGGCGCCAGCAGCGCGGCGAGCTCGGCGGTCCGGTCCGCGCCGAGGGCGGCCCACGGGCGGGCGGCGGCCCGGTCGGTGAGCCGTTCGATCTCGTCGTGCTCCTGCGCGCCCGCGGCGGTGAGCGTACCGGTGGCGTCGACCCAGCCGCGGGCACGCAGGTCCTGCGCACCGGCCGCCCAGGTCTCGTGGTCGAACCCGCGGGCGGTGCGCAGCCACTCGCCGTCGGTCTCCCCGGCGGCGATCTTGAGGTGGTGCGCGGCGACCGGGCCGACGCCACGCGCGACCAGGACGGCGACGTGGCCGTCCCCGCGGTGCTCGCGCAGCGTCGTCGTCGCCTGCCAGAGGGTCTCGAGGTCGCCGTCGGGGCGGGGCAGCGCGGCGTTCGCGGCGGCGAGGACGCGGCCGTCGACGTCGACCTCCCCGGCGGCCGCCCAGGCCAGCTCCGCGGCCCGGCGCAGCGCGGCCGGGTCGGCGGCCGGGCCGGCACCGTCGAGCCCGGATCGGCGCAGTGCGGCGGTGGCACCGGCGAGGCGGGCCGCGAGCGCCGCGGCGGGGGTGCCGAGCGACCAGACCGCGGGCAGTGCGCGGGCGACCATCGACGGGTGGAAGCCGTGGAACGCGACCGTCACGGGTGCTGCGCCCACCGGCCCCAGTGCCGCGGCGCGCATCGCGAAGTAGCCACGCCAGAACCCGCGGAACCCGGCGGCCCCGGCGGCGGCCTGAGCCTCGGGGGCGAAGTAGACGACGTCGTGGACCGGCTCGAGCTCGGCCCAGAGCGCCCGGCTGGACGGCACCGCGCCGTCGGAGGTGGTCACCGGCGCAACGCTAGTACGGGGTGGCCGCGCGCGATCCCGGCGCGCGGCCACCCCGGTGGCTCTCCTGCTCGGCGGTCAGGAGAGGTGGTGCCGCTCCTGCAGCCCGTAGACGCGGGTGTCGATGCCCGCCTCCCGCGCCTTGAGCTGCAGCGCCAGGTACAGCGAGTAGAACCGGCTCTGGTGCAGGTTCCCGCCGTGGAACCACAGGTTCTGCTGCTGGGTGGGCTTCCACATGTTGCGCTGCTCGCCCTCCCAGGGCCCCGGGTCCTTGGTCGTGTCCGAGCCCAGGCCCCACACCTTGCCGACCTTGTCCGCGACGGCCTGGCCGACGATGTCGGCGGCCAGGCCGTTCATCGACCGGTAGCCGGTCGCGAAGACGACGAGGTCGGCGACGAGCTCGGTGCCGTCGGCGAGCTTCACGCCCTTCTCGGTGAACTCGTGCATCTGGCCGCGGACCAGCTTCACCTCGCCGTCGGCGACGAGCTCGGCGGCGCCGACATCGATGTAGTAGCCCGAGCCGCGGCGCAGGTACTTCATGAACAGGCCGGAGTCGTCGTCGCCGAAGTCCAGCTCGAACCCGGCGTCGGCCAGCCGCCGGTAGTAGTCCGCGTCGACCTCGCGGGCCTTGTCGTAGGCGGGCTTCTGGAAGGTGTGCATGATCCGGTAGGGGATCGACGCGAAGATCATGTCCCCGGTGTGGGTGTCGACGCCCGCCTTGACCGCGCGCTCGGAGTAGAGATCACCCAGCCCGTACTCCATCAGCGTGTCGGACTTGATGATGTGGGTCGACGAGCGCTGCACCATGGTGACGTCGGCGCCGACCTCCCACAGCGACCCGCAGATGTCGAAGGCGGAGTTGTTCGAGCCGATGACCACGACCTTCTTGCCCCGGTAGGCGTCCGGGCCGGGGTGCTGCGACGAGTGCTGCACCTCGCCCCGGAACTGCTCCCGGCCCGCGAAGTCGGGGATGTTCGGCTTGCCGGAGACCCCCAGCGCGATCACGAGCTGGCGCGGCCGCAGGGTGATCTGCTCGCCCGCCCTGTCGACGACGACGCACCAGCGCCCGGACGCCTCGTCGAACTCGGCGCTGTTCGCGGTGGTGGAGCCCCAGTAGTTCAGCTCCATGATCCGCGTGTAGAACTCCAGCCAGTCGCCGATCTTGTCCTTCGGCGCGAACACCGGCCAGTTGTCCGGGAACTTCAGGTACGGCAGGTGGTCGTACCAGACCGGGTCGTGCAGGGCGAGGCTCTTGTAGCGCTTGCGCCAGGAGTCGCCGGGCCGCTCGTTGCGCTCGACGATGATCGTGTCGACACCGAGCTGGCGCAGCCGGGCGCCCAGCGCGATGCCGCCCTGCCCGCCGCCGATGATCACGACCTCGGGGTCGCGGGTGTGGCCCAGCTCGGCCAGCTCGGCGTCGCGGCGTTCCTTCCAGGTGACCCGGGCGGGGTTGGCGCCGTGTTCGGTGCCGAGCGGCCGGTTCTCCCCGCGGGGCTCCTCGTGGCCTTTCAGCTCGTCGAGGGTGGTGAGCAGGGTCCACGCCTTCCCGTCGACGATGCGGACGTGCCCGGAGCCGCGCCCGACGGCGGTCTCGAACGTGAACCACCCCTCGGTGACACCGCCGGCCCCGGTCGGCTCGGCGGAGAGCGCCCAGTGCGACGGGTCGGTCGGGTCGAGGGTGTGGGTCAGCAGGTCACGGATGCCGTCGTGATGCTCGACGGTCTTCAGGTTCCAGGTGAACGCGACCAGGTCGCGCCAGTAGCTCTCGTCGGCGAACAGCCCGACGGCCCGGTCGATGTCGCGGGCGGACAGGGCGTCGGCGAAGGCGGTGAGCCAGCCCTCCGCGGTCGTGCGTGCCGCCGTCTTCTCCTGCGTGGTCCTCACTAGCACCTCCAGCGAGCCGTTCGCCACGACCGTGGCGGCGCTCGCCGTCCTGCCGCGGTCGTCGGGGCAACGACCGGAGTGAACACCACCCGCGTGCCCCACGACACCGGTTGCGGGGAGGTTGCAACCGCCGCGGCACGGGGGCTCGCCGCCCCCGGCTCGGCACACGCTCCCCGTGTGCCGGGCCGCCCGTCGCCTCAGACCTGGTCGGGCCGCGACGGGGTCCGCTCACCCGCCTCCACCGGCACGTCCAAGGTGTTCCCGGCCGGCGGCAGCGGGCAGGTGGCGTACGCGGTGAACGCGCAGGGCAGGTTCACCACCCGGTTCAGGTCGAGGCGCAGGGTCCCGTCCGGGGCGGGGTCGTCGGTGCGCAGGATGCGCCCGCCGCCGTAGGTGGTGTCCCCGGAGGTGGCGTCGCGGAAGTGCAGGGACAGGCCCACGTCCTTGCCCGCCAGCGCCACCAGTCGCTGCGGGCGGCCCGCCCAGGTGAAGGCGACCTCGCCGACCGCGGTCGGGAAGTGCTGCAGGCCGGCGACGACGGCGTCCACGGCGACGGTGCGCGGCGCGTCGTAGGGGGTGAACACCGCGTCGACGACCGCGGCCGGGTCGTAACCCCAGGCCGGGACACCGGTGAAGGCGGTCCGGGTGACCGCCCTCGGGTCGCGCACACGCAGCGCGTAGGAGTCGGTGCGCCGCGCGATCTCGACGACCCGCTCCCCCACGGTGACCATCGCACCGGGTGCGCCGTCCACCGGGTGCAGGTGCGCCGTGCCGTCGAGCGGCGCGTCGGTGCCGGGCAGGACGACGCCGTCGGCCGCCTCGGCGGTGACCGCGACCGCGTCCGGGCCGGCGACCCGCCAGGTGCCGGGCAGCCCCGGCAGCCCGCCCTCGCCGTCGTCGAGCCAGTGCAGGGCGGTCAGCGACAGCCAGCCGTGCGGCTCGGCCAGGATCCGCTCGCGGTCGGCGCGCCAGGTGTCGTGCGTGGCGCGCTCGGTGCTCTCGGTCGTCGCGGAGGTCCAGGTGCTCGTCATGTGGGGGCAACACCGGCTCGGGCCGTGGCTGTTCCCCGCTCGGGAGCCGGCTCAGTGCACCCGGCGGCGCACCGACTCCGGGTCGGGACGCGTCAGCACGACCACACCGGCCAGCGCGACCAGTACCCCGGCCAGCGCGGCGCCCTCCCAGCCCGGCCGGATCCGGTCGCCGAGCAGCGCGAGCCCGACGACGCCCGGCACCACGACCTCGGTCACCGACAGCACGGCCGTCGCCGGGCCGACGGCGCCGTCCTGCAGGGCACGGGCGAAGGCGAGCACCCCGAGCACACCCATCGCGACGACGCCGTACACCAGCGGGTCGAGCAGCAGGCTGCCCGCGGTCTCCCAGCGCAGCGGCCCGGGGTGGATGGCCCGCACGGCCAGCGCGGTACCGCCGAACCCGAGCCCGGCCAGCAGCGCCAGCAGCATCGGCCGCCTGGCCCGCCACACGAACGGTGCGGCGGCGAGGATCAGCACGAACGACACGAGCAGGACCGGGGTGGCCACGGGGGGCAGCGCGTCCGGGCGGTCCGGCTCGGCGCTCGCGGCCACCACGACCAGGCCCGCGAGCACCGCGAGGACGGCCCACCGGTCGCGCCGGATCAGGTTCCACGGGTTCCAGCCGTGGTCGGCCAGCGTGGTCAGGGCGATCGCGCCGGCGAGGATCGACTGGACCGCGAAGACCGGCAGGTAGCGCAGCGCGACCACGGTGAGGACCCAGGCCAGGATGTCGGCGAACAGCCCGGCGAGGAACCACGGCTGCAGCCACACCGGCCGCCCGTACTTCGCCAGCCGGCTCCCGCGGGCCTCCCAGAGGGCGGCGACGGTGTTGCCGGCCATGGCGGCCGCGGCCGCCAGCAGGGCGAGGAATGTGGTCATGTCCCGGCCATCCTGCCTGCCGAGCCGGTGGCCCGCGCCGGACACGCCG